>NZ_JBVJJY010000002.1:0-123963 GCF_055585785.1 Kitasatospora sp. NPDC053308
GGCTCCCAGTAGACGACTGGGTTGATAGGCCGGATATGGAAGCCCTGTGAGGGGTGGAGTTGACCGGTACTAATAGGCCGAGGGCTTGTCCTCAGTTGCTCGCGTCCACTGTGTTGTTCTGAAACAACGACCCGCCCGACGTTCGGGTGCGCGGTTGACAGTTTCATAGTGTTTCGGTGGTCATAGCGTAAGGGAAACGCCCGGTTACATTCCGAACCCGGAAGCTAAGCCTCACAGCGCCGATGGTACTGCAGGGGGGACCCTGTGGGAGAGTAGGACGCCGCCGAACAATCATTCAGAAGAACCCCCGTCCGGGATTCCGGACGGGGGTTCTTCGCATTCCCGGGCCTTTTCGAAACCGCGCGGCCGGTCAATGCGGGTAGCGAGTGCGGATGGCTCGGGCGGCGTCGGTGCCGTCGAGCAGGCTGTGGAGCAGGGCGGTGAGGGTCTCGACGTCCTCGGTGGTGAGCCGGGCGCCCATCTCGGTGGTGAGCCGGGCGGTGGCGTCGCCGAGTCGGGTGGCGAGGGCGCGGCCGGCGTCGGTGAGGTGGATGAGGACGGCTCGTTTGTCCTGCTCGTGCGGGACGCGGCTGACCAGGCCGCGTTGGACGAGCGCGTCGACGAGCCGGCTGGGGCTGCCCTGTTCGCAGATCAGCAGTCGGCCGAGGGCGGCCAGGGTGACCGGTGGGTGCGCGGAGAGGACGTCGAGGACCTCGGCCTGGGCGGGGGTGAGGCCCAAGTGGCGCAGGGCGTCGCCGAGTCGGCGGCTGCCTTCGCGTTGGGCGGCCAGGACCAGGTAGCGCAGTTCGTCGTGCGTGGCCCGGGCTGGGCGGCTGGGATCGGTGGTCGCGGTCACGGGCTGTCCTCGTTTCCGGGGATCGGGTGGCGGTGTGCGGCCAGCATATCAATGACATGACATCGATGTGATGACATCGATGCCACAACATTGATGCCAGAACATGGATGACACGACATCGATGTTGTGTCATGGTTGTCCTCGTCATCGACGGAAGCCCGCTGGGGCGGAAGGAGCACGACCATGCGATCCGACGCGCGTTCAGAAGCACGATCCGACTTCGTCGTTCTCGGTGCCACCGGCACCACCGGCGGCTTGGTCGCCGAGCACCTCGTTCATCAGGGCGCGACCGTGACGCTGGCCGGTCGGGACGGGGACCGGCTGGCGGCCGCCGCGGCGCGGTTCGTCGGCGGTGAGGTGTCCGTCCTGACCGTCGACCTCGCGGAACCCGCCTCGCTGGCGGCCTTGGCCCGGGCGGGCAGGGTGCTGGTCAACACGGTCGGTCCGTTCGCCCGGCTGGCGCCGGCGGTGGTGGACGCCTGCCTCGACGCCGGCACGGCGTACCTCGACCTCGCCAACGAGCGGGTCGCGGTGCGCGCCCTGCTCGACCGGGACGCCGAGGCGCGGGAGCGGGGCGTCGCGCTGGTCACCGGCGCCGGCTTCGGGCCGGCCGCCACGGAAGCGCTGGTGCTGACGCTGCTCGGGCGAACGGCGGGGGAACCCGCTCGGGTGGTGGTCGCCTCCGCAGCCACCAGCGCGTTCGACACGGCGGGAGTGCGCAGCACCGTGGCCGAGGCCGTCGCCGAGGGGGCCACCACCTACCGTGCCGGCGAGCTGGTCCGCGGTCCGCTCGGCGAAGGCGCCACCACGCTCGTGTTCGGCGGTGCGAGCCGTGCGGTGATCCCGGTGCCGACCGGCGACCTGGAGGCGGCCCGTGCCGCCAGCGGTGCGCCGGACGTGACGGCGTACGCCGTTCCGCGCGGAGGCGGTGGCGGCGCGGACGCCCGCTCCTACGCGTACGCGGAGCTCACCGACACCCATGGGCGCTCGCACACCGCCGAGTTGGGCACGGGGGAGGGGTTCGCGTTCACCGCGTCGCTCGCCGCGGCGGCCGCACGTGCGCTGCTGGACGGCCCGCGCCCGGGTGCCCGCACGGCGGCGCAGCTGCTCGGTGCCGACCGGGTCGCGGCCCTGCCCGCCACCGGCATCACGCTGGGCCGGTGATCCCGTTGAGCGCCTTCTCGGCCCCCACGTCCTCGTCGCCCGCCTTCTCGTCCGCCGCGCTCACCGTGCACCGGCTGGGCGACCGCATGATCAACTTCTATCTCGTCGACACCGGTCCGGCCCTGGTGCTGGTCGACGCCGGGCTCCCCGCGCACTGGGACGGCCTGGTCGGGGCACTGCGGGGCCTCGGCCGGCCGCTCACCGACATCGCGGCGGTCCTGGTCACCCACGCCCACCCCGATCACGTGGGCCTGGCCGAGCGGGTCCGGGTCGAGGCCGGAGCCGAGGTGTGGGTGCACGAGTCCGACGCACCGATCCTGGCGGAACCCCGGAGCCTCAACCGGGTCTGGCGCCCCGAGCGTTCCCTCCTCGGCTACGCGGCCCGGCGCCCCAGCAGCTTGCGCGGGCCCCTGCACCTGGCCCGGGGCGGCGCGCTCCGCACGCCGGCGGTCCGGGAGTTCCGCACCTTTACGGCGGACACCCCGCTCGACCTGCCCGGGACGCCGCTGGCCGTGCACACCCCGGGCCACACCCACGGCAGCACCAGTTACCTGTTCCGGGACGCCTCGGTGGCCTTCACCGGCGACGCCCTGGTCACCAGTGACACGGTCGGCGGCCGGATCGGACCGTGCGTCATCTGCCGGGCCTTCACCCAGGACAGCCGCGCGGCGCTGGCTTCCCTGGAGAGGGTCGCGGAGCACGAGACCGGCACCGTCCTGCCGGGCCACGGAGAGCCGTGGCAGGACGGTTTGGCGGAGGCCGCGAGGCAGGCGGTGGCGGCCGGGATCCGGTGAGTGCCGGACTCCCTGGGCGGCCCCCGGACCCCGGCCGCCATCGGGGCCTGACGGTCACCCGGCTCCGCCGACGGCCGGCCGCCGCCCGGCCCGCTGCCCTGCCCATCGCCCGGGCCCATCGCCCGGGCTCACCGCCCGGGCTCACCGCCCGGGCCCACCGCCCGGGCCCCCGCCCGGCCGGCCGCTCCGGAGGCCGAGAGGCCCGCGCGCCGGTGCTCAGCTGGTGTGGAGGACGCGGAAGCGGGCGGGGTCGGCCGGATCGCGGTCGACGACCTGGACGGGCGGCCACGCCCACTGCCAGACGCTGATCCCCGGCGCGCGGGAGAACCGGATCGTTCCGCGGGTGCCCTCGACGGCCACGCGCGGCCACGCGGCGGCGATCTTCGCCCGATCCGCGTCCGCGCCCTCGGAACGCAGCACCTCGGCGAGGACGGTGACGGTGTCGTAGCCCTCGAAGGCGACGAAGGACGGCGCCTCACCCAGCCGTTCGCGCAGCGCCGTCCCGACGCGGGCGCCGAGCGGGCCGACGTGCTCGGGCAGGTAGCGCAGGAACGGGACGGCCGCGCCGTCGTCGCCCAGCCGCGCCGACCAGTCGGCGAACTCCGGTTGCCCGGCCGGAGCGCCGATCAGGATCCCGGCCAGACGCCGGTCGCGGCGGACGGCCTCGACGATCGACACCGCCGACTCGGGCGCTCCGACCAGGAGCAGCAGCGCCGTCGCGCGCTGCCGGACGAGCTGGTCGCGGACGGCCTCGGGGGCGAGTTCGCCCGTGTCGAGCTCGACGAGGCCGGCGCCACGGGCAGCGAGGTGTTCCCGCAGGACGCGGGTGCCGGACGCCCAGTAGACGTTCGGCTGGGTCGCCACGGCGATCCGGCGATGGCCCGCGCCGAGCAGGAAGTCCGCGTAGACCCGCCAGCCGTGGGACTGGGCGGGGGCGATCCGCGCGACCCACTCCGTCGGCTGTTCGGTGAGCGCGTCGAGAACCGCCGACGCACAGAGGAAGGGCACGCCCAGCGCGTCCGCCCTGGCGGCCACGGCACGGGCGACCACGCTGTGGTACTCCCCGGCGAGAGCCGCCACGCCCAGGCCCGCCAGTTCGTCCACGGCCGCCGCGGCCTTCTCCGGGTCGGCGGCGGTGTCCCGGACCACCAACTCCAGGGGCCGGCCGCCGACCCCACCGGCGTCATTGGTTTCTTCGACGGCCAGTTCGAGCCCGGCGAGCAGGTGCCGGCCGGCCTCGACCCAGCCGGGCCGGGTCAGCGGGACGAGGGCGCCGAGCCGGACGGACGGACCGTCGGCCCGTTCCGCGGCGGACGGCGATGGTGGCGTGGGCATGGGTGGAGCCTCCGAGTCACGATGCGGCTACGGCCCGCACATCAGGATTGATCGCGCGCGCACCTGACACCCCAGCACGCCGGGGCGCGAGGTCTCAACCCCCGTCCTCGACCCCTTCCCCACGCCGCCCCCACCCCGCGCTCGGCGCGCCCCCGTGCTCGGCGCGCGCACGCGCCCGGACAAGGGCCGTCCCGCGGTCGAGCCCCGAGGCCGGCCGGCCCCACCCGGGCTCGGGTCCGACGGCCCGCCGTCAGGATGACGGAGGGATGGCTCCCAGGGGGGATCCTGATCGCGCGTGAGGCCGACGCAGCGTCGTCAAGCGACGACGAGGCTGGGGGCATGCCGATCTCGCGTCTCGCCCTTCCGCTCGGTGACACCGAGCGCGCCGTCCCCGTCTGGGCCGTCCGGCTCGCCAGGGCCCTTCCGTTCGTGGTGGTGCCGCACTGCCTGTGGCGGCTCCCGTTCGCCGTCGACTTCCCGATGGGGCAGGTCGATCCGGCGGCCCCGGTCGCTCCCTGGTGGTCCCCGTTCTACGTCATCGGGCTCAGTGTGCTCACCGAGGCGCTGGCCCTGCTGACCACCGGCTTGGTGAGCGGGTGGGGTGAGGTCGTGCCGCGCTGGGTGCCGTTCCTCGGCGGCCGCCGGGTGGCGCCGCTCGCCGCGGTGATCCCGGCGGTCCTGGGCGGCCTGGCCCTGGTGGCGATGTACGACCTCTACCCGCTCGCATGGGTCGGCGTCCTGCCCGCGGTGGAGTACAGCAACGGATGGTGGCGGGCCCTCGCCCACGTGTGCATCACCCCGGCGATGCTGTGGGGGCCGATCGTGCTCGTCCTGGCCTGGGCCTACTACCGGCGGCGAACTGCCTGAGGGGTTCCTCGGTGCGGACCGGCCGAGCCGGGAAGGCTCGGACCACCACGATCGCCGACGCCTGCAGTGCTCCCACCGCGTCGGTCCGCCGAGCCGATCGGCCGAGACAGGTCCGGCGGTTCTGGGTAACCTCGCCCCGTGGTGGATCAGGAGCAGTACGTCCGGTATCGGGAGGACTCGAAGGTGCTGGCGGCGATCGGGGCGCACGTCGATGCCCAGGTCGGCCGGATCACCGTGCGACTGCCCAGGGCGGTGGCCGAGGCCGCGGTGGGCGCATGGGAGCGTGACGAGTCGGGCGACCTCGGCGAGGAGACCCATGAGCAGTACGCACTGCGCGACCAGGCGGCGGAGTTGGCGCTGATCGGCCTCGCGATCTCCCAGCGCGGCCGCTGGGAGGGCGAGGAGGTCGTGATCGACCTGGACGTCGCCTCCGCCGGCGCGGCCTTGCGGGCGTCACAGTAGTCAGGCCGCGGGGCAGAGACCTGGCGCCCCGAGCGGATGCCCTCCCCGCCGCGGCTGCGCCCGCGTTCGCCGGATTCGGCCTCGGCGCGGCCGGCGTGTGCGTGGTGCGCGCCGCTGACAGCGGCCCGGCCGTGCGCCAGCATGGGGCGCATGGCCGAGACGACGAGGACCTTCCGCAGGATCGCCGACGACCACGTGGCGCGGAGCGCCGCGCTCGACCCGATGACCTCGACCAGACTCGGCCTGCACCCCGAGGACGACCGGCAGCCCGACCTGTCGCCGGAGGGCTTCGAGGCGCTCGCCGACCTCGCCCGGCGGACGCTGGCCGCGCTCGACACCGCCGAACGGGGCGTCGGAGCGGCCGAGTTCGGTGCACGACACGGCGACGCCGAACACGGTGCGACCGAACACGGTGCGACCGAACACGAGGGCGCCGACCACACCGGCGCCGAGCGGGACTGCGCCCGGCTGCTGCGGGAGCGGTTGACCGCCGAACTCGCCGTGCACGAGGCCGGCGACCACCTCCGCCAGCTGCGCAACGTCAACTCGCCGCTGCACAAGGTGCGGAGCATCTTCACCATGATGCCCACCGACACCGAGGAGAACTGGGCGGCGGTCGCCGGGCGGCTGCGCAACCTTCCCGGCGCACTCGACGGCTACCGGGCGACCCTGACCGTGGGCATCGACCGAGGCCTGCTGTGCGCGCCCCGGCAGGTGCACGCCGTCATCGCCCAACTCGCCGCCTGGACCGGCCAGGACGGTGACGGCGCCGACTGGTTCACCGGCTTCGTGGCCGCCGGCCCCGCCCGGCTGCGGCCCGAACTGGACGCCGCCGCCGCACGCGCGACGGCCGCCGTGGCGGCCTTCCGCGACTGGCTGCTCGCCACCTACCTGCCCGCCGCCGACGGCACCCCGGACGCCGTCGGCCGGGAACGCTACCTGCGCTCCGCCCGCTGGGCCAACGGCGCCGAGGTCGACCCGGCCGAGGCCTACGCCTGGGCGTGGGAGGAGTTCCACCGGACCGTCGCCGAGATGCGGGCCGAGGCCGAGCGGGTGCTGCCCGGGGCCGGCGTCCGGGAGACCATGGACCACCTCAACCGGCACGGCCATGCGATCGAGGGCGCGGAGAACATCCGCGCCTGGCTGCAGCAGATCACCGACGAGGCGATCGACGCCCTCGACGGCACCCACTTCGACCTCACCGGCCCGCTGCGCCGGGTGGAGACCCGGATCGCGCCGCCGGGAAGCTCGGGCGCGCCGTACTACAACGGCCCGAGCCTCGACTTCAGGCGCCCCGGCCGGACCTACCTGCCGACGCTCGGCCGGCGCTCCTTCCCGACCTGGCAGCTCGTCAGCACCTGGTACCACGAGGGTGTCCCCGGCCACCACCTGCAGACCGCCCGGTGGACGGCCTGCGCCGACCGCCTGAGCAGCTACCAGATCACCCTCGGCGCGGTGAGCGCCGACAAGGAGGGCTGGGCCCTGTACGCCGAGCGCCTGATGGACGAGCTGGGCTTCCTGACCGACCCGGCCCGGCGCCTCGGCTACCTGGACAAGCAGATGCTGCGGATCATCCGGGTCATCGTCGATATCGGCATGCACCTGGAACTGGCCATCCCCGCCGACTCCGGCTTCCATCCCGGCGAACGCTGGACCCCGGAACTCGCCACCGCCTTCATGGCCGCCCACCACGGCAGCGACATCCCCCGCCGCAGCAGCGAGATCGACCGCTACCTGGGCTGGCCCGGCCAGGCCATCGGCTACAAGCTGGGCGAACGGGCCTGGCTGCGCAGCCGGGAGGCGGCCCGGCGGCGCCTCGGCGCCGGCTTCGACCTGCGGGCCTGGCACACGAGCGTGCTCTCCCGGGGCTCGGTCGGCCTCGACGACCTGGCCGTCGACCACGTCGCGCCGTGAGCGACGGGCCGTGTGAGCCGCGTCGTGAGCGCCGCGTCGTGAGCGAGAGGCCGTGAGCGAGAGGCCGTGAGCAGCCGGCGCCCGTGAGCGGGGGAGCATGCCGCCGGGCCCCGGCGGTTCGCGGCCGTCGGGGCCCGTCCGCGTGTGAGCGCCCGAGGGGGCGGTCAGATCCTGCGCAGGGCACCGTCGGCGCGCAGGTCGGCGAGGCCGGGGTAGCCGTCGACGGCCATGAGCAGGTCGGCCTCGGCGAGCAGCGAGCGCAGGACGTGCACGATGCCGTCCTCGCCGCCGATCGCCAGGCCGTAGGCGTACGGTCGGCCGACGCCGACCGCCGTCGCGCCGAGCGCGAGCGCCTTGACGACGTCCGCGCCAGTGCGGACCCCGGAGTCGAACAGGACCGGCAGCCCGTCCGCGGCCTCGACCACGCCGGGCAGCGCCTCCAGGGCCGCCAGGCCGCCGTTGGCCTGGCGGCCGCCGTGGTTGGAGCAGTAGACGCCGTCCACGCCGCCGTCCTTGGCGCGCCGGACGTCCTCGGGGTGGCAGAGGCCCTTGAGGAGGATCGGCAGTTCGGTGAGCGAGCGCAGCCAGGGCAGGTCGTCCCAGGTCAGCGGGTTGCCGAAGACGCCGATCCACTCCCGCACGACGGCCTGCGGGTCCTCCTCCGGGGCCTTGGCGAGGCGGGCCCGGAAGACCGGGTCGGAGGTGTAGTTGGCCAGGCAGTGGCCGCGCAGCTGCGGGAAGTTGGCCGTGGCCAGGTCGCGCGGGCGCCAGCCGGGGACCCAGGTGTCCAGGGTGATCACGATGCCCTTGAAGCCGGCGGCCTCCGCGCGGTGCACGAGGCTCTCGGCCAGTGCCCGGTCGGTGGGGGTGTAGAGCTGGAAGAAGCCCGGGGTGTCCCCGAACGTGGCGGCGACCTCCTCCAGCGGGTCGACCGTCAGGGTGGAGGCGACCATCGGCACCCCGGTGCGGGCGGCGGCGCGGGCGGCGGCGAGGTCCCCGTGGCCGTCCTGCGCACAGAGCCCGAGCACCCCGACCGGCGCCATGAACAGCGGCGACGGCAGCCGCATCCCGAACAGCTCGACCGACAGGTCCCGCTCCGTGGCGCCGACCAGCATCCGCGGCACCAGGCCCCACCGCTCGAAGGCGGTGACGTTCGCCCGCTGGGTGGACTCGTCCCCGGCGCCGCCCTCGACGTAGGACAGGAGCGACGGCGGCAGCGCGGCCCGGGCCCGGGCCTCCAGTTCGGCGAAGGTCATCGGCAGCGCCGGCACCACGCCGGCCAGCCCGTTCAGGTAGATCTCGTACTGGTAGTCGCCGAACCGCATGCCGGTCTCGGGGCTCATCCCGGTCGCCGTCCTCTCGCCGTCACCCGCCGTCCGCGGACCGGGGACATCCCGGCCGGGGCGCCGCCCGTCCGTCGCGCGGGGCGGACGGAGCGGGCGGCGCCCCGGCATTCTCGCGGGGGCCGGTGCCCTTGGGTAGGGCGCGGCCGGGGAGGGCAGGGGCCGGGGGCTACTTCGCCGCGCGGAACAGGCCGACGCCGACCGGACGGTGGCCGGCGGGTCCCCGGGACCGGGCGGCCGCTGTGACGGGCTTCGGACTGTGACGGGTTCCGGACTGTGACGGGTTTCGGACAAGGTGGCGCGCGGGGCGGATTTCCTGGAACCTCCACGGAACACTCACTCCGTCTCCCCGTAAGGTGGCACTCGTTCCGCCGCCGGGCAGCGGGCGGAACGCTTCTCCTCGTCCTCGAATCGACCGGAGTGAACCGATGGTGAATACCCGTCAGCTGTGGGAGCGAGCGGCGGCCGCGGTCGTCGGAAGGGGGATCGGAGCCGCAGCTGCGGCGTTCGCGCTGGTCGCGGCCGTCGTCCTGGGCGGCACGGTCTCCGGCATGGCCTCGGCGGAGGCCAAACCCGCCTGGCCCGCGGGCCGTTGGGCCTGCTCCGGGCAGTCCATCGACGCCGGCAACGTCCTCACCGACCACGACCCTGCGGGCTGCGGCGGCTTCGGCTCCTGGTACCAGCAGCCGGCGAAGGACGGGATCTGGACGTGTTCCGGCTCCCCCGTGGTCGCCGGCTACGTCATCACCGACCACACCACGTACGGATGCCGGGGCATCGGCTCGTGGCGGCACAGCCTGGTCAAGGACGGGATCTGGACCTGTTCGGGTTCCCCGATCGTGCCCGGGTACGTCATCACCAACCACCTGCGGGCCGGCTGCGGCGGCATCGGCTCCTGGCAGCACGGTCTTCCGCACGACGGGATCTGGACCTGCTCCGGCTCGCCGGTGGTCGCCGGCTACGTGATCACCGGCCACCAGCAGGGCGGCTGCGACGGCGCCGGCTCCTGGTACCACAACATCGCCCGCGCCGGCCTGTGGACCTGCCCCGGCTCGCCCGTCCCGCCCGGCTTCCGCGCCACCACCTACGCCGCCGGGGGCTGCAACGGCCTCGGTGCCTGGATGCTGGCCAAGGCCTGACGGGCCGTCAATCTTCTGGGGTCCCGAACTCCCGCCGTCCCCGCGTCCCTACACGGAGGCGGGGGCGGCGTCGGCGGCTCCCGGGAACCGCTCGTGAGCCGGTCAGCCGCTCAGCCGGTCAGCCGGTCAGCCGGTCAGTCGACGGTCGGCTGCCGGCCGGTCGTCGGCCGGCCCGCCGACGGTGGGTTGCCGGTCAACGCAGCGCGTCGTAGGACCAGTTCGGGTCGCGACCGGTGAGGGCGAGCAGCCGCTCCTGGCTGCCGGCGCCCGGCGCGCTGACGAGCGGCGGGTCGAACAGGCCGGTGCCGGCCAGGTTGTGGTAGCCCTGGAACTCCTCCAGCGCGTACCGGGCGGCGCCCGGCGGCATCCGGCCGTCCTCGCCCAGCGCCCGGGCGAGGTCCCAGCCGTGCACGACGGTCTCGGCGGTCAGCTCGCGGGCGTACCCGCCGGCGTCGCGCACCCCGTAGGGCAGGTGCACCAGCAGGTCCGGTGCGCCCTCCTGGTGGAGTGCGCGCACCGCCGTGTCGGCGGCCATCGCCCATACCCCGGCGGGGTTGAGACCGAGCACGTCGCCTCCGAACCGGTGGCCGATCGCCTCCGGCGTGTAGCCGGCCACGGCCTGGCACACCCAGAGGTGCTGCGCGGCAAGGTGGTTCAGCAGCATGCGGACGTCCCAGTCCCGGCACGGCGTGGGCGCCGTCCAACCGTCCTCCGGAACGGCCCGCACCAGGCGGGTCACCTCCGCCACGGCGGCGACGTAGCGTTCACGGACCTCGACGTGGAACCCGGGTGGGTGCGGACATTCCATCGGAGGGCCTCCCTCCTGCCCTGCTCACTCTCAGTAAACCGCCCCGGGGAGTGAGGTGCCAGGTCTGGGAGGGGGCGACTGCCGTGAGTGCTCGCCCGGTGCCTCCCCGTCAGCGCGCCGGGTCCTCCAGGACGGCCCGCGCCGCGTTGTGCCCCGGGATGCCGCTGACACCGCCGCCGCGCACCGCTCCCGCTCCGCACAGCAGGACGGCCGGGCGGTCCGTCGCCACGCCCCAGCGGGCGGCGGCACCGCCGGTGGCGGCGCTTTCGGCCGCTCGGCCCTCCTCCGCGAACGGGAAGGCGAGGTCGCGGTGGAAGATGTGGCCGCCCGGCAGGCCGATCTCCCGCTCCAGCTCCGGCGGTGTCCTCGCCTCCAGACAGGGCCGGCCGTCGGCGTCCGTGGCCAGGCAGTCGGCGATCGGCTCGGCCAGCACCGCGTCCAGCTGCGCCAGGCTCGCGGCCAGCGCGCGCTCCTTGGCCGCCGGATCGCCGAACAGCCGGGCGGGCATGTGCAGACCGAACAGGGTCAGCGTCTGGAGCCCCTGCCGGACGGCCTCCGGGCCCAGGATCGACGGGTCGGTCAGGGTGTGGCAGTAGATCTCGGACGGCGGCGCCGAGGGCATCAGGCCGGCCCGCGCCTCGGCATGCGCGGCCGCCAACTGCCGGTAGCCATCGGCGATGTGGAAGGTCCCCGCGAAGGCCTCGCGCGGGTCCACGGCGGCGTCCCGCAGCCGCGGCAGGCGGCGCAGCACCATGTTGATTTTCAGCTGGGCGCCCTCCGGTGCGGGCCCGGGGTCCTCGCCCAGCAGCCGGGCCAGGGCGGCGGGCGCGGCGTTCACCAGCACCCGGTGCGCGGCCACCCTCCCCTCGCCACCCCGCTCCAGGTCCCGGTACGACACCTCGGCCTCGGCGTGGCCGCCGGTGCGGCCGTCGCCCGTGGCGCGCTCGGCGGCGACGGCGGTCACCTCGTGGCCGGTCCTGATCTCCGCGCCGGCCGCCCGCGCCGCCGCGGCCAGCGCGTCCGTCACCGCGCCCATCCCGCCGACCGGGACGTCCCAGTCACCCGTCCCGTTGCCGATCACGTGGTACAGGAAGCAGCGGTTCTGCCGCAGCGCGGGGTCGTGGGCGTGGGTGAACGTGCCGATCAGCGCGTCCGTGAGGACCACGCCGCGCACCAGGTCGTCCGCGAAGCTCCGTTCGATCACCGCGCCGAGCGGCTCCTCGAACAGCGCCGTCCAGGCCTCCTCGTCGGCGACCCGCCGGCGCAGCTCCGCCCGCGCGGGCAGCGGCTCGGTGAGCGTCGGGAACACCCGCTCGGCGACCCGCGCGGTCGTCCCGTAGAACCGCTGCCAGGCCTGCCACTCCCGGTCGCCGCCGGTCAGTGCCCGGAACGACTCCCGGGTGCGTCCCGGATCGCCGGCGTCCACCAGCAGCCCGGTGGGCTTGCCGTCCCGCTCGACGGGCGTGTACGAGGCGATCCGGCGCCGCCGCAGCTCCAGCCGCAGCCCGAGCTCCCGGACGACCTTCCGCGGCAGCAGGCTGACCAGGTAGGAGTAGCGCGACAGCCGCGCGTCCACTCCCGGGAACGCCCGCGTCGACACGGCCGCCCCACCCACCCGCGGCAGCCGCTCCAACACCAGCACCCGCCGACCGGCCTGCGCCAGGTACGCCGCCGCCACCAGCCCGTTGTGCCCGCCGCCGACGATCACGACGTCGTACCGCGAGGACGCGTTCGTGTTCATCCGGCCACGCTACGCCACAACCCGGGGCGCGGAACAGGCGTGCGGCCCCTCCACCGCCGTCGCCGCGCGTGGCCGGACGCGCGCTACGGGGTGGGATGGTCCGTGCGGGTGCGCAGGTACGTGAGGACGGCGAGGACGCGGCGGTGGCCGGTGTCGGGGGTGGGCATGCCGAGTTTGGCGAAGATGTGGCCGATGTGCTTGTTCACCGAGCTCTCGGCGATGAACAGGAGGGCCGCGATGGTGGGGTTGTTGTGGCCCTCGGCCATCAGGGCGAGGACCTCGCGTTCGCGCGGGGTCAGCGCGGCGAGCGGGTCGTGGTCGGGGTGGCGGGCCATGAGGTGGGTGATGACCTCGGGGTCCATGGCGGTGCCGCCTCCGGCGACGCGGGTGAGGGCCTGGAGGAACTCCTCGGCGCGGCCCACGCGGTCCTTGAGGAGGTAGCCGACGCCGGCGGCGCTCCGGGCGAGGAGCTCGGCGGCGTAGGCGCGTTCGACGTACTGGGAGAGGATCAGGACGGGGAGTCCGGGCAGTCGTCGGCGGGCCTCGACGGCGGCGCGCAGGCCCTCGTCGCGGAAGCCGGGCGGCAGGCGGACGTCCACCACGGCGACGTCGGGGCGGTGGTCGAGCAGGGCGGGCAGCAGGTCGTCGCCGTGCTCGACGGTCGCGCACACCTCGTGGCCCTCGCTGGTCAGCAGGAGCACCAGGCCCTCGCGGAGCAGGGCGTTGTCCTCGGCGATCAGGATCCGCATGGGATGCGCACCTCCAGTACGGTCGGGCCCCCGGGTGGGCTGGACAGGTCGGTCGTGCCGTCGAAGGCGGCGACGCGCCGGCGCAGACCGGGCAGCCCGCTGCCGGATCCCTCGGCGGCGCCGCCCCGGCCGTCGTCCTCGATCCGCACGGCGATCGCCTCGCCGGTGATCCGCAGCCGGACGAGGGCGGTGCGGGCGCCGCTGTGCCGGGCGACGTTGGTGAGGGCCTCGGCGACCACGAAGTAGGCCGCGGCCTCGGCTGCGGCGGGTACGCGGGGCGGCGGGGTGCCGGGGCCGGCCTCGGCGGGGTCAGCGGGGCCGGCAGGGCCGGCTTCGGCGGGGTCGGCCAGGTCGGTTCGGGTGGGGACGGGGCAGTGGGCGGCGAGGGAGCGGACCGCCTCCGCGAGGCCGCGGTCGGCGAGCACCGGGGGGTGGATGCCGCGGACCAGGGCGCGCAGGGACTCCAGGGCCTGCTCGGCGACCAGTTGGGTCGAGTCCACCAGCTCCGCGACGTCGTCCGGGCGGTGGGTGAGGGCGCGGCGGATCACACCGAGCCGCAGCGAGACGGCCACCAGGTCGGCCTGGGCGCCGTCGTGCAGGTCGCGTTCGATCCGGCGCAGCTCGGCGGCGTGGGCGTCCAGCGCCTCGGACCGGCTCACCGTCAGCTCGTGCACCCGCTGCGCGAGCGACGCGCGGCCCCGGGCCGCCAGCAGCCGGCGGGAGGCCCGCGCGTGCAGGTCGGCGAGCGGCCCGGCGGCGGCCACGGCGACGGCGGCGTAGCCGATCCCACCGACCGCGGCGGTGACCGCCATCGCCCAGGAGTCGACGTTCAGCAGGATGACCGCGTCCCGCTCGTGCGGCAGCAGCCGCCACCACACGGGCGCGGTCAGCCAGTTGAAGGCGTGGCTGCAGAGGGTGAGGGAGGCGGCGCACAGGGCGGTGCCGGCGGTGCCGTGGGCGAGCAGCCAGAGCAGGTCGCTGCGGACGGCCGGGTCGCGCGGGGACGCCGGTCCGTGCGGGTACGGCGAGCGGACCTCGGGCCCCAGCCGGCGGCCGACCAGCCGGCGGTGGAACTCGCTGCAGTGGCGCAGGAGTCGCAGCGCGTGGGGGAGGAGCAGGAGGCCGACGCCGGTCAGGCACAGGGCGAGGACGGCGAGCAGCAGAACGAGACCGACCAGTGCACCGAGACCGGTGCCGAGGCAGAGCAGCGTGTACCCGGCGGCCGAGGGGAAGCGCCGAACCGTCGACCGGACCGCTGCTCCTGCGGCGATTCCCGCTGCCCGCACGATCGTTCAGTGCCTCCGCGTCGACTCCTCGCCACCCTAGCACCGGCCGGTGAGCGGCCCTTCCGCTGGGCGGCCGCCGAGTTCACAAGGGGGCGGGCGATCGCGAGGGTCCGTGAGTTCGGTTCCTGGAGGGTGGCTCCGCTCGGCCCGCCGTCAGTGGACAGCGGTCTGCCAGTCCGAGGGGCCGGCGGCGGGGAGGTGGTCGGGGAGGCCGGGGGTCCAGCGCTTGGTGCCGTCCGGGAGGACGGCGAGGGCTTCGAGGCCGGGGCGGCGGGCGACCCAGGCGAGCGCGCGGTCCGGGCCCATGGCGAAGGCGGCGGTGGCCCAGGCGTCGGTGCGGGCGATGCCGGTGCCCGGTGCGCCGACCAGGGTGAGGGAGGCCAGGCCGGTGGCCGGGCGGCCGGTGTGCGGGTCGAGGATGTGCGGGCCGCGTTCGGCGGTGCCGGAGGTGGCGACGGCGAGGCCGTGGCCGGCGAGTACGGCGGTGAGCCGGCCGGGGTGCCCGGGGTCGGCGATGCCGATCCGCCAGGGCCCGCCGCCGGTCTGGACGTCCCCGCCGCCGCTGACGCAGTACTGCCGGGAGCCGGAGGAGTGCAGCAGGGCCGCTGCCTCCTCGACGGCCCACCCCTTGACCCAGCCGCTGGGGTCGAGCCTGCCGCCGGGCCGTTCGGTGAACCAGCCGTCGGTCTCGGCGGCCACCCGGCGGCAGGCGGCCAGGACGGTGCGGACGTCGGGATCGCAGTCGCCCGGGGAGAGTTCGCCCCGGTCGAGGCGGCTGATGTCGCTGTCGGGCCGGTAGGTGGAGAAGACCGCGTCGATCCGGTGCAGCCGCTCGGCGATCCGGCCGAGCACGGCGGGAGTCTCCGGCCCCGGGTCGCGGACGGTGATCGAGAAGACGGTGCCCATCACGGGTTCGGCGTGGTGGAGCACGGCGTCTCAGCCCTTCGCCCGGTCGAGGGCGCTCTGCAGCGAACGCATGTAGCCCTCGCTGGTGTACGTCGCGCCGCTGACCACGTCGATCCGGGCGCTCTGGGCGGAGATCGCCTCCTGGTTGAGCACGGGCAGGGCGGAGGTGTTGATCTCGCGGTCGCGCCGTTCCGCGGTGGGGTACTTGACCACGTCGACGGCGGTGATCCGGCTCCCGGCGAGGGTGACCTGGACCTGGACCGGGCCGTAGCGCGTGTTGACGGTGTCGCCGCCGACCTTCCGGGTGGCTCCCGCGGAGGCGGCCGCGGACGGGTTCGCGGATCGGCCGGCGGAGGGGCCGGTCGACGGCTCGGAGACGTCCGAGCCGCTTCCCGCGGCGGATCCGGCACCGGAGGCGGACCCGGCGTCCGGCCCCGAGCCGATCACCGGGGCCGGGCCGGTCGCCTGGTGCGGTTTGAGGGAGAGCAACAGCACCACCCCGGCGGCGGTGGCGGCACTGGTGACGACGGCTCGGCGCATGGGTATCGACACTCCTCGGAGGACGGCGGGCAGGGGGAAGACGCGGGCACGGGATGGAGCGGGGCACGGGGTGGACGGCGGGCACGGAAGACGCCTGCACGGGAAAGCGCGGGCACGGGATGGAGCGGGGCACGGGGTGGACGGCGGGCACGGGAGAGGGGGCGGGGCTCAGAAGGAGAAGTCCTCGTGGTGGATCCGCCCCCGCCGCACCCCCGCCGCCCGCAGCGCGCGGACGGCCTCCCCGGTCAGCGCCTCCGGGCCGCACAGGTAGACCTCGTGCCCGGCGAGGTCCGGGACGAGCCGGGCGAGCGCGGCGCCGAGGTCGCCGACCTCCTCCCGGGTGCCGAGCAGCTCGTGCACCACCGCGCCGCGCCGCCGGGCGACGTCGGCCAGCTCGGCCCGGAACAGCACGTCCTCCGGTCGGCGGGCCCGCTGGACCAGGGTGAGCTCGCCCGGGAGCGTCTCGAACAGCGCGCGCAGCGGGGTGATCCCGACGCCCGCGCCCAGCAGCAGGACCCGACGCTGTCGCAGCCGTCGCCCGGTGAACGCGCCGTAGGGGCCCTCCGCGCGCACCCGGGTGCCCGGGCGCAGGCCGGCCACGGCGGCGCTGTGCCCGCCGAGGTCCTTGACGGTGAAGCGCAGGAAGCGCGGGTGCGGCGGTGCGGACAGCGAGTACGGGTTGGCGGCCCAGCGCAGCCCGGGCGCCTGGAACTGGAGGCGGAAGAACTGCCCCGGCTCCGCGCGGAGTTCGTCCAGCCGGTGTCCGGTCAGGAACAGCGACACCACGCCCGGTCCCTCCGGCCGTACCTCGGCGACCTGCAGTCGGTGCCGCCGGTCGAGCAGCCACGGCCGGGCGAGCCGGTACCAGCCGAGCAGCGCGGCCGTCCCGAAGTAGAGGGCGTACCAGGCGGCGCCGCCCGGTCCGCCGCCGAGGTCGGCGCCGGTGGCGAGCTGGTGGGAGAAGGCGAGCGCCACGGCCAGGTAGGTGGCGAGGTGCAGGTAGTACCAGGCTTCGTACGGGAGGCGGCGGCGCGCGGCCCGGGCGGAGACCGCGCCGGTGCCGAGCAGCAGCAGCGTGCCCAGGGTGGCCTTGATCATCTCGGGGTAGTGGAGGACCACCTCCACGCCCTCGCCGAGGAGTCCGCGCCCGTCGGTCAGCGCGTAGCCCCAGACGACGGTCAGCACGTGCACCGTGACGGCGGCCACCAGCCACCGCCCGCCGAAGGCGTGCCAGCGGGCCAGCCGGTCCGCGCCGATGCCGCGTTCCAGCGGCGGCAGCCGGGCCATCAGCAGGATCAGCACGGGGGCGGCGTACCCGGCGAGCAGCCCGGTGATCCGTCCGGCGCCGGTCAGCCAGCCGGCCGCGCCGACGACCGCCGGGGTGCCGGCCCACCAGAGCGCGAGCACGCCGACGGCGCCGACGGCGATCAGGGCCAGTGCGGGCGCCGGCTCCAGGGCGAAGGGCGCGCGCGGCGCGGCCCGGCGGCCGCGGTCGGTGGGGGTCGGTCGCGGCCGGGGCCCGGGCCGCGACGGCGGCGCGGCGGCAGTGGTCATCGGGAACCTCCTCAGCGCCCGGCGGCGGGTGCCGCCGAGGCCAGCCACGATCGCACCGCAAGCTCTGAGCCGGCTCTGAACGGGAGCGGCCCCCGGGGGCTGGTGAGGGCGCATCGCCCCTGGTCAGGGTGGGTAGATCGGCGGCGAACCAGGTTCAGAGGTCTCAGGACTTTCTCATCGCGGCGGTCCAGAATGGACGCCGCGGCGCCCGCGTGCCCGGCACCGGCGCGCACCGCACGAGACCGAGGGAGCAGCATGGACGACACCGCCGACCGCCCGGAGTGGCGCGTTCTGGTCGTCGACGACGAGCCGGACCTGGTCGAGGTGGTCTGCGGCGCCGTGCGCTACGAGGGCTGGCAGGCGCGCGGCGCGACCACCGGCCTGGCCGCGGTGGAGGCGGCCGCCACGTGGCGGCCGCACGCCGTGGTGCTCGACGTGATGCTGCCGGACCTGGACGGCCTGGAGGTGCTGCGCCGGGTGCACGCCGGGCAGCCGGAGGTGCGGGTGCTCTTCCTCACCGCCCGGGACGCCGTCGAGGAGCGGATCGCGGGCATCGCGGCGGGTGGTGACGACTACGTCACCAAGCCGTTCAGCCTGGCCGAGGTGGTCGTCCGGCTGCGCGGACTGCTGCGCCGGGCCGCTGCGCCCGTGGCCCCGCACCGGCCGCCCGCGCACGCGCTGGTGCTCGGCGACCTCGTCCTGGACGACCGGGCCCGCGAGGTCACCCGCGGCGGCGAGACGATCGAGCTCAGTCCGACCGAGTACGCGCTGCTCGCCCACCTGATGCGCCACCCCCGGCAGGTGCTCAGCAAGGCGCAGATCCTGGACGCGGTCTGGTCGTACGACTTCGGGGGGCAGGCGCACATCGTCGAGCTGTACATCAGCTACCTGCGCAAGAAGGTGGACGCGGGCCGCAGTCCGATGATCCACACGGTGCGCGGCGCGGGGTACCTGATCAAGGCGGCGCCGTGAGGCCGGGCATCCCCCACGCCCCGCGCACTTCCGGCCGGCTGCGGGCCGGGCTGGTCCCCCGGACCCTGCGGGCCAGGCTGATCGCCGGCCTGCTGGTGCTGCTCGTCGTGACCTGCGCGGCCGTCGGCCTCGCGACCACGGCCTCGCTGCGCCACTTCCTGGTCGACCGTCTGGACCAGCAGCTCGCCGCGGCCGGTGGCCGCTACGCCGCGAGCCTGGAGCACGCGGGCCAGGGCGGCGGGCCCGACACCCGGGCGCAGACCCCCGGGACCCTCGGCGTCCGGCTGGTCGGCGGCCGGGTCACCGCGGCCGGGGTGGTCGACGGCGACGCCGACGACGCGGACGCCCCCGGCGCGGACGGGACCGGCACGGACCCGACGTCCACGGACGGCCACGGCGCGAACGGGACCAGCGCGAACGGGACCGCCGCGAACGGGACCGCCGCGGACGCGACCGGCGCCGACGGCACCGGCGACGAGGACGACCGGATCACCTTCACGCCCGCCCAGCAGCGCGCGCTCGCCGCCCTGCCCGCCGGCGGACCGGCCCGCACCCTGGACCTCGGCGCGGCCCAGGGCCACTACCGCGTCCGCGCGGTCGCCGGACGGGACGGCGACGTGCTGGTCAGCGGCCTTCCGCTGCGCCCGGCCGAGGACACCGTCCGGCGGCTGGAGGCCCTTGAGCTGACGGTCTTCGCGATCGCCGTCGCGGCCGCCGGTACGGCCGGGGCGCTCTGGGTGCGCTGGTCGCTGCGCCCGCTGCAACGGGTGGTGGGCACGGCCGAGCGGGTCAGCGCCATGCCGCTGGCCAGCGGCGAGGTCCTGCTGGCCGAACGCGTGCCGGACGACGACCCGCGCACCGAGGTCGGCCGGGTCGGCGCGGCGCTGAACCGGATGCTCGGCCACGTCGGCGACGCCCTCGCCCGCCGCCACGCCGTGGAGGAACGGCTGCGCGCGTTCGCCGCCGACGCCAGCCACGAGCTGCGCACCCCGGTCGCGGCCGTCCGCGGCCACGCCGAGCTGGCGCTGCGCCACCCCGGGGCCGTGCCCGCGCCGGTGCGGCACTCGCTGGAGCGGATCGACGCCGAGGCGGTGCGGATGGGCACGATCGTCGAGGACCTGCTGCTGCTCGCCCGCCTGGACGCCGGTCGCCCGTTGGCGGAGGACGAGGTGGACCTGACCCGGATCGCCCTCGACGCCGTCGCCGACGCCCGCGCCGCCGGGCCGGACCACCATTGGCGCCTCGCCCTCCCCGAGGAGCCGGTCCTGGTCCGGGGCGACGGGCACCGGCTGGGCCAGGTGGTGGCCAACCTGCTGGCCAACGCCCGGACCCACACCCCGCCCGGCACCCGGGTGGAGCTGGACCTCCGGCGCACGGGCGCCGGTCAGGTCGAGTTGAGCGTGACCGACGACGGGCCGGGCATCGCGCCGGAGCTGCTCGACCGGGTCTTCGAGCGCTTCGTCCGGGGCGACCGCGCCCGCTCCCGGGCCACCGGCTCGACCGGGCTCGGGCTGGCGATCGTCCGGGCCGTCGTCCGGGCGCACGGCGGCACGGTGGACGCGGTCGCCCGACCGGGCCGTACGGTGTTCACCGTCCGGCTGCCGTAGCGCGGCCAGCGGCGGCGTCCCCGCCCGCGCCGTCGCCCTCGTCCCCGGTCCCGCCCGCGCCCTCGTCCCCGGTCCCGCCCGCGCCCTCGCCCCCGGTCCCGGCGCCGCCGCCGGCCGTACGGAAGCGCTGCCGGTAGTCGGTCGGAGTGGTGTCCAGGCGGCGGCGGAACGCTCGGACGAGGGTGTCCGTGGTGCCGAACCCGCAGGCGGTGGCGATGCGTTCGAGCGTGGCGTCGCCGGATTCCAGCTGGTGACGGGCGCGTTCGACCCGGGCCGATTCGATGTAGGCGCTCGGGGTGGTGCCCAGCTCGGTCTTGAAGATCCGGGTCAGCTGCCGTTCGCTGACGTGGGCGTGGGCGGCGAGTTCCGGGACGCTGAGCCGCCCGGAGAGGTTGCGCAGGATGTGGTGGCGCAGCTCCTCGATCCGCCGGGTGGTCGAGACCGGCTCCAGCGGGACGCTGAACTGGCTCTGTCCACTGGGACGTTTGAGGTACATCACCAGCTGGCGGGCGACCCGCAGGGCCAGCTCCTCGCCGAAGTCCTCGGCGACCAGGGCGAGTGAGAGGTCCAGGCAGGCGCTGATGCCCGCGCCGGTCCAGACCTCGCCCTCGCGGATGAAGATCGGATCGGCGTCCACTTCGATCGCCGGGTACTCGGCGGCGAGTTGGTCGGCCGTGGACCAGTGGGTGGTGGCGCGCCGGCCGTCCAGCAGTCCGGCGGCGGCGAGCAGGTGCGCGCCGACGCAGACGCTGGCGACCCGGCGCGAGCGGGCGGCCAGGGTGCGGACCCGGTCGACCACGGCGGGGTCGGTCACCGCGTGGACCCGGCGCCGTTCGTCCAGTTCGACCGCGCCGGGCACCAGCAGGGTGTCGATGCCGCCCTCGGCGGCCTGGTCGAAGGTGAGGTCGGGCAGGATCCGCACGCCTGCCGCGGTGGTGACCGGCGCCGTGGTCTCGGCCGCGAGGACGACCCGGTAGCCCGTCGCGTCGCCGGTCTCCCGCCGGACCAGTGAGAACACCTCCGGCGGGCCGGTCACGTCCAGCAGGTCGACGCCCTCGAACAGGACGACGACGATCAGCCGCTCCACGCTCGCGCTCTCGGTCTCGCTGTCGCTCGCGGTCGCGCACTCGGTCTCGGTCTCGGTCTCGGTCTGCACCCGGCCTCCTAGGCGTGATGTCCGAATCTGCAGGTTAGACGACATTGCCGACACGGGAACGCCGCCCGTAGCGTTTCCCGAGGCAGGAACACCACCTGTGACCTGCAGGAACATCACTCTCCCCTCCATCTCCGAAAGGCGGCACCGCCGTGCCCACGACGACCCTGCGCACCCTCAGCGGACTCGACGAGAAGCCGGCCGCACTGGGCGACTCGACCGTGATCCTGATCGACTACCAGAACACCTACACCCGCGGCGTGATGGAGCTGGAGGGCTGGCGGGAGGCGCTCGCCGCCGCCGCCGACCTGCTCGCCCGGGCCAGGGCCGCCGGCGCCACCGTCATCCACGTGATGAACGACGGCGGCGCGGGCACCCCGTACGACGTCCGCGCCGAGATCGGTCGGATCCACCCGAGCGTGGCCCCCGCCGAGGGCGAGCGGGTGGTGGTCAAGCAGGTGCCGGACGCGTTCGCCGGCACCGACCTGGCCGAGCTCGTCGACGCGGCCGGCCACCAGGACGTGGTCGTCGCCGGGTTCATGACCCACCTGTGCGTCACCTTCACCACCGCCTCCGCCTTCCTGCGCGGCAACCGTCCGACCGTCGTGGCCGCCGCCTCGGCGACCCGGCCGCTGCCCTCCGGGGGCACCGAACTGACCGCCGAGCAGGTCCACCGCAGCGCGCTGGCGACGATCACGGACCTGTACGGAGTGGTGGTGGAGTCCCCGGCGGACCTGGGCTGAGGCCCCGGGAGGGTACGGCGGCGGGGGAGCGGGTCCCGGGGGCTCGCGGGGGGTGGGGGCCGAGCGCCGGGCCCGCTCCCCGCGGGCGTCGGCGTCCGGTCCGCCCTCGGCCCCCGCCGTCCAGGACGTCCGGGGTTCCAGCCTGACGGGGGGCGACCGACGGGCCGTCGATTCGGTTCTCGCCGAACGGTCTTGCGGTGGCGCCGCCCCCGGGGCGACGATCGCCGTCGTGCTGCGAATCTTCTTCGGGGCGGACGACCTGGCGCGGGTCCGAGTCGCGGAGCGCCCGGACATGTCGATGGAGCTCTCCCTCAGCGTGCACGCCCTGGTGAGCGGGGTGCGCGACCCGCGCTTCCAGGCCTGGCGGAACCGCCTGCGGGCCTCCTGGAACCCGCGCACCTCGCTGCTCTTCGACCTCTACACCCCGGCGGCGATCCCGGAGTTCCTCACCGTGCTGCGCGATCCGGGGGCCACCGAGAGCGCCACCGCCGAGACGCCGGAGGGACCGCTGCGCGAGCACCTGCGCTCGGTCGGCGGGGAGCGGCAGTTGAGCGCCTTCGCCTGCAGGGTGGCGGCCGGCGACCGGCGCGCGAGGAGGCTGCTCGGCACCGTCACCGCCGACTACCAGACCCGGGCGATCGATCCCTACCGGCGGCAGATCGAGACCATCGTCACCGTCGAGCACGGGCGCCGCCAGCGGCTCACCGAGCCGGACCGGGTGCTGGGCTCGCTGCACCCGGCGCTGTCCTGGCGCCGGCCGGTGCTCAGCTTCCCGCTGGCGAACCGGTGCCGCCACGACGTGTGGCTGGACGGCCGCGGCCTGCTGCTCCAGCCCTGCGTGTTCGGCCCCGGCCGCCCCGTCATCGCCCGCTTCGAGGACCCCTCCCAGCAGCCCGTCCTCCTCTACCCGGCCAGGATCGGTGGACCCTTGCGCGCCGAGCCCGAACCGATCCCCAGCCGCAACCTGACCGCCCTGCTCGGCCAGACCAGGGCCGCCGCCCTGGAGGCCATCGCCGCCCACGGGCCCTGCTCCACCAAGGACCTGGCGGCGCGCCTGGGCATCTCCACCGCCTCCGCGAGCGAGCACGCCAGCGTCCTCGCCGACTCCGGGCTCACCACCAAGGCCCGCGCCGGCCGGACCGTCACCCACCGGCCCACGCCGCTCGGCGAAGCCCTGCTGGCCGGCCGCCTCCCCGCCCCGGCCCCCGGCCGCGTCCCCGCCTGACGGGCGCCGTACGACCACCCCGGCCCCGGCCGAACGCGTTCAGCCCCCATGCGCGACGATGAGGGCGCATGCGGGGACCTCCCGCCCGCACCTGGCTCCGCCACGCCGCCCGAGGGGCCGGCCCCGGCCGGCTGCCGAACGCCGGATCGCCGCCCGGTCACCATCGGCCCGGAAGGCCCCCACCATGACCGAACTCCTCACCCTGGAAGCCCAGTTGCGCCTGGCCGGCGCCGCCCTCGTGGCACTCGGCCTGGTCCACGCCGTCCTGCCCCGCGTCATCGGCTGGCCCGCGGACCTCGCCCGCACCACCCTGCTGACCCGGCAGGTCTCCTACGCCCACCTCTTCTTCATCGGCCTGGTCTGCACCCTCCTCGGGCTCCTCCCGCTCTGCCTGGCCCCCGACCTGCTCGCCGGCACCCGTCTCGGCACCGCGCTGCTGGCCGGCCAAACCCTCTTCTGGGGCCTGCGCTGGCTCTTCGAATTCGCCGTCTTCTCCCCGAAGCTGTGGCGCGGAGACCGCGTCCGCACCATCGCCCACCTCGGCCTCTCCACCCTCTGGACCTGGATCACGGCCGTCTTCGCCACCGCCCTCTGGCACACGCTCTGACCCCGCCCCTCCGGGACTCGTGCGGCCCGAGGGGGCTGCCCCGCAACCCGTCGGCAAGGGATCGGCCGACCCGCT
This sequence comes from Kitasatospora sp. NPDC053308, assembly GCF_055585785.1. Lineage (NCBI taxonomy): Bacteria > Bacillati > Actinomycetota > Actinomycetes > Kitasatosporales > Streptomycetaceae > Kitasatospora > Kitasatospora sp. NPDC053308. The sequence continues at coordinate 23,841 of NZ_JBVJJY010000002.1, forward strand.
GGAGGCTCCCGTCGCGGTGCGTTCGCCGTGCGTCCGGGGGCCGTACGGGCCGGAGCCGTCAGTGGGCGGCAGCCTCCCTCAGGGGGCGGCCGGGAGGGCGGGGGCGCGGCGGGGTTGGCGGGGGAGGGGGAGGGTGAGTGCCTCGGGGGAGGTGGGCGGGAGCGCGAGGGCGGAGGCGGTCTCGGCCGGGAGGGGGCGGAGGCCGAGGAGGGCGGTGGTGAGGCGGGTGGTGGCGCGGTGCCAGTCGGGGACGCGCTGGAGCATGGCGTGCCCGCTGCCGGTGACGGTGTAGCCGCAGACGCGGGCGCCGGCGGCGCGGCTGCGGGCGGCGAAGGCGTGGGTGTCGGCGGGCGGGGTGACGGTGTCCCGGTCGCCGTGCAGCAACAGGATGTCGCGGTCGGCCAGTTGGTCGCACGGGTCCTCGGCCGGGCACCAGGGGGCGAGGGCGATCAGGCCCGTGACGGAGGGGTGTCCGCCGGCCCGGAGGGCGGCGCGCCCGCCCATCGAGTGGCCGATCAGGACGGTCGGCACGGGGCCGAGCGCGGCGGTGAGTTCGTCGAGGGCGGCGAGTGCGTCCCGGGCGGCGTCGGCGCGTTCGCCGTTCCAGCCGCGGTGGCGGTAGCGGACGGTGCCGACGGCGACCTGGGCGTCCGCGGTCGCCCTGACGAGCCCGCGCAGGAAGCCCTGCATGCGGAGCAGCGGGAGGTTGAGGCGTCCGGGCCGGGCGAGGTTGTGCTCCTCGCCGCCGTGCAGGACGAGGACGGCGGCCCGGGCACCGTGCGGGCGGGTCCGCCACTGCAGCGCCCGGTGTCCGACCGTGCTGTCCGCCGCACTGTCCGCCGTCGTACCGCTCACTGCCGCACCGTCCTGTCCCGTCCCGTCCCGCCCCGTGGCCCGTCCCCCTGGAACGCCACTGTACGCGGGCGGTCCGGCGGGCCGGTCAGCCGAGGAAGACGTTCCGGACGCCGGACGGCCGACGGACGGGCGGGCGGCTCGGGTCTCAGAACTCCAGCAGGCGCTGCTCGCGCACGAGCCAGCAGATCGCGGTCAGCCTGAGCACGGCGTAGTCGTGGCCGACCGGCTCCCGCCAGCCGATCTCGGTGAGCGCGTCGAGGAAGCCCTGCGCGTAGTCGGACAGGTCCGCGCGGTCCACTGGCCGGGCCGCGAGCTCCGGGCCCTGCGCGTAGAGCAGTTCGCGCAGCATCGCCGCGTGCTGGTCGACCGCCGCGACGAACCCGGGCTCGAAGGCGAACTCGGCCAGCCGCGGCGTGAAGGCCGCCACGATGCCGGGCAGCGGGCAGCCGGCCGGCTCGTCGGGGGAGCGGAACGATTCGTCGGAGGTCGCGAACATCCGTCCACGGTAGGCGAGCCCCGGTGTGGGCGCGGCGGCCCGTGACGGTTCCGTGCTGAGACCTTGGCCACCCGTGCGGGGCGTCGGCACGTTCCGTGTTCTGGCCGGTTCCCTGCGCTCACGGCCGGGCGGTCCGTACCAGAATGGTCCGCATGGATCTTCGCATCTTCACCGAACCCCAGCAGGGCGCGAGCTACGACACCCTCCTGGCGGTCGCCCGCACCGCGGAGGAACTCGGTGCCTTCAGTGCCTTCTTCCGCTCCGACCACTACCTGAAGATGGGCGACGTGGACGGCCTGCCCGGGCCGACCGACGCCTGGATCACCCTGGCCGGCCTCGCCCGCGACACCCGCACCATCCGCCTCGGCACGCTGATGACCGCCGCCACCTTCCGGCTGCCCGGGGTCACCGCGATCCAGGTCGCCCAGGTCGACGCGATGAGCGGCGGCCGGGTGGAGTTCGGTCTCGGAGCCGGCTGGTTCGAGGCCGAGCACACCGCCTACGGCATCCCCTTCCCCAAGGAGAAGTTCGGGCGGCTGGAGGAACAGCTGGCGATCATCACCGGGCTGTGGAACACCAAGCTCGGCGACACCTTCGACTTCGCCGGCGAGTACTACACCCTGACCGACTCGCCCGCGCTGCCCAAGCCCGCCCAGGACCGCATCCCGGTGCTGGTCGGCGGCCACGGCCCGACGCGCACCCCGGCGCTGGCGGCCCGCTTCGCCGACGAGTTCAACATGCCGTTCGCCTCGGTGGACGACTCCGCGGCCCAGTTCGGCCGGGTCCGCGCCGCGGTCGAACAGGCCGGGCGCTCGGCCGACGACCTGGTGTACTCCAACGCCCTGGTCGCCTGCGTCGGCCGGGACGACGCCGAGGTGGCGCGCCGGGCCGCCGCCATCGGCCGTGAGGTCGACGAGCTGAAGGCCAACGGCCTGGCCGGTACCCCGGACGAGGTGGTCGAGAAGATCGGCCGGTACGCGGCCGTCGGCAGCGAGCGGATCTACCTGCAGATCCTCGACCTGGGCGACCTGGACCACCTGGAGCTGATCGCCTCCCGGGTCGCCCCGCAGCTCGGCTGAGCCGGCTCAGCCGGCGGCCCGGCTGATCCGCTCAGCGGCTGACCTGGCAGCCCGGCCGATCCGGCGGCCCGCCGACCCGGCTGACCGGGCGGCCCGGCCGACGGTCCAGCCGGGCCGCCGCCGCGCTGGGGCGGACGGGTGCCGCGCGGGGGCCGGGAGACCGGCCCGTCTCCCGTCACGGCGGCGTCCGGAACCGGGCCCGGTCCGGTAACGGCGCCGGGACCGGCACGGGCCGTCCGTACCCGCTCCGACCTCCGCCCTTTACTCGCTCTTGGGAATGCGCCATGCTCCTGGGGAGAAAACGGCGGGGGGAGCACCGGTGAGCGGGACGAGAACGGCGCGGGCGGCGGTGCCGGGCGCACCGCCGCCGCGCACCGCCGGGGAACGCGTCGTCCTGCCCCCGCCGCACGACCGGCCGCACGAGCGGCCCGCCCTGCACGAGCTGCGCGGACCCGGCCCGGTGGTGCTGCGCTACCCGGCCGGTGACCTGCTGGTCGTCACCGGCCTGCCGGGCAGTGGCAAGAGCACCCTGATGCGCCGCTGCGTCCGCGCCCCGCTGGTCGACTCCCAGACGGTCCGCGAGGAGTACGCGGCCCGGCTGCCGGGCCGGCTCCCGTATGCCGTCTACCGCCCGGTCGCCCGGCTCGCGCACTACCGGCGGCTGCGCCGGGCCGTGCTGGGGGGCGGGCCGCTCGCGATACACGACTGCGGCACGCTGCCCTGGGTGCGGTCCTGGCTGGCCGGCACCGCCGCCCGGCAGGGCCGCCGGGTGCACCTGCTGCTGCTCGACGCGGCGCCGGGTGAGGCGCTGGACGGGCAGCGGCGGCGCGGGCGCGGCGTCTCCCGCTACGCCTTCGTCCGGCACGTCACCGGCGTCGCCCGGCTGCGCCGCCGGATCCTCGGGGACGGCCGGCTGCCGGCCGGCTGTGCGTCGGCCGTGGTACTCGACCGGGCCGCCGCGCGCGCCCTGCGGGAGATCGACTTCACGGCGTCGTAGTCTCGGCGAGTCCGCGCCGGGCGGCGCGCCGGCGGGTCCGGCCGGAGTACGCCAGGGGCGGCCGATACCCCGTCAACTCCCCCGTCAGGAGCGCAGATGCGCCGTTCCGCCCGGGTGCGCTCGCGTGCCCCCCGCCTGTTCCCCTGCGCCGTAGCCCTGGTCGCCGCGGCCGGCCTGAGCCAGTTCGCGGCCCCCGTCCCGCAGCGGGCCGCCGCCGTCGCCCCGTCCACCGTCTGCGAGGGCGGCGCGGCGGCGACCGACGCCGCGGCGCGGAAGCCGGCCGGCAGCCAGGTCGGGAAGGACCCGAACGCCGTCAGCGACCTCCGGGCCCGGGCGATGGAGGCCGACCTCGCCGACCGGCTCGCCGCGCTCGGCCCCGACCGGCCGCGCAGCGGTGCCCCGACCGCTGTCCCGGTGTACGTCCACGTGATCCACTCCGGTGCCGCCGGCAAGCTGGACGAGGGCGCCGTCGCCGCCCAGATCGACCACCTCAACGCCACCTACGGCGGCCAGGGCGCCGGCAACACCCCCACCCCGTTCCACTTCGAGCTGGCCGGCACCGACTGGACCGACAACGCGGCCTGGTACAGCGGCATGACCCCCGGCTCGGCGGCCGAACGGGCGATGAAACGCGCCCTGCGCAAGGGCGACCAGGGCACCCTCAACCTTTACACCGCCCGGCTCGGCCAGTCCCTGCTGGGCTGGTCCACCTTTCCCAGCGAGTACCGGGCGGACCCGACGGGCGACGGCGTGGTCGTCCTGGACGCCTCGCTGCCGGGTGGCTCCGCCACGCACTACGACGAGGGCAACACCGCCACCCACGAGATCGGCCACTGGCTCGGCCTCTTCCACACCTTCCAGGGCGGCTGCCTCGGCCAGGGCGACTACGTGGACGACACCCCGGCCGAGCGCACGCCCGGCTACGGCTGCCCCGAGGGCCGCGACACCTGCCCGAGCGCGGGGCTCGACCCGATCCACAACTTCATGGACTACAGCTACGACTCCTGCATGACCCAGTTCACCCCTGGCCAGGTCCAGCGGATGACGAACTCCTGGGCCGCCTACCGGAGTTGATCCGGCCTCGAAGGAGCCGCAGGAGGGCCGGGACGGAGCAGGTGCAGGAGCAACCGAAGGAGCAGCAGGGCATGCGTGCCATTCCCCGGATCGTCGTCGGCGTCGACGGCTCGCCCGCCTCCGAGCAGGCGCTGCGCTGGGCCGTCGACTACGCGACGCTCGTCGGCGGGACCGTCGACGCGATCACCGCCTGGGAGTACCCGGCGTTCTACGGCTGGGCCGGACAGGGCGTGCCGACCGTCGAGACCTTCAACCCCGAGGAACTCGCGGGCAGGACCCTCTCCGAGACCGTCGCCAAGGTCGTCGGCGACGACCCGGCCGTGCCGATCCGCGAGAGCGTGGTCCCCGGCGGCGCCGTCGCGGCCCTGCTGGAGGCGGCCGAGGGCGCCGCGCTGCTCGTGGTCGGCAGCCGCGGCCTCGGCGGCTTCTCCGGCGTGCTGCTCGGCTCGGTGAGCCGCCACCTCACCGAGCACGCGCCGTGCCCGGTGGTCGTCGTCCGCGAGGGCCAGGCCACGGCGCACTAGCCGGAGCAGCGGAACCGGCCGGAGCAGCCGGGAGCAGCCGGCGCGGGGGCCGGTACGCCGCCGGGCGCCGTGCGGACCAGAATGGAGACATGCCAGAAGGTGACTCCGTCTACCGCGCGGCGGCCCGGCTGCACGAGGCCCTCGCCGGTCAGCTGCTGACCAGCGCCGACCTGCGGGTGCCCGCCCACGCCACCGCCGACCTGGCCGGCCGCCGGGTCCTGGAGGTCGTCCCGCGCGGCAAGCACCTGCTCACCCGCCTGGAGGGCGGCCTCACCCTGCACACCCACCTGCGGATGGACGGCCGCTGGGCGGTCTACCGCCCCGGCGAGCGGTGGACCGGCGGCCCCGCCTGGCAGATCCGCGCCGTCCTCGGCACCGAGCGGGGCACCGCCGTCGGCTACCGGCTGCCCGTCGTCGAGCTGCTGCGCACCGCCGACGAGCAGCGCGCCGTCGGTCACCTCGGCCCGGACCTGCTCGGCCCCGACTGGGACCCGGTCGAAGCCGTCCGCCGGCTCCTCGCCCGCCCGGGCCGCCCGGTCATCGAGGCCCTGCTCGACCAGCGCAACCTGGCCGGGATCGGCAACGTCTACGCCAACGAGCTGTGCTTCGTGGCCGGGGTGACGCCGTGGACCGAGGTCGGTGAACTCCCGCACCCCGACCGGCTGGTGGAGCGCGCCCAGCGGATGCTGGAGGCCAACAAGCTGCGCCCCGGCCACATCACCACCGGCGACACCCGCCCCGGCCACCAGCACTGGGTGTACGGCCGGGCCGGGCGGCCCTGCCCGCGCTGCGTCACCCCCGTCGCGGCCGGTCGGCAGGGTGAACCCCCGCGCGACCGCTCGGTGTTCTGGTGCCCGTACTGCCAGCGCGGCCCCGCCCCGGAGACCGCCCGACCGGGCCGGGGGCGGCGGCCGCCGGGGCGGTTCTGAGGCCGCCGGGCGGTCCGGGCTCAGGCCCGCTCGACCAGGGCGGGATGCCTGGGGTCGTCCATCCGGACGGTGAGGTCGGCGAGTCCGGCGGGGACGGTCTCGGCCTCGTAGCGGGCGAAGGCGGGCAGGGTCCACTGCTGGTCGGCGGGCGTGCGGCGGGCCAGGGCGGCCGGGGTGAGGGCCAGGTGGACGGTCAGGTCCAGCGGCAGCCAGCGGCCGAGCAGGAGCGCCCCGTCCAGCAACAGCACGGCGTTGGGCGCGAGTCGGGTGTACGGGGCGCGGGTGGAGCGGTCGGTGACCGGGTCGCGCAGGGAGGGCAGGACGCGGCCGCTGCCGCCCGGCTCCAGGGGGTCGAGGACCTCGCGCAGCAGGGCGCCGTCGTCCAGCCAGAGGTCGTGGAAGGCGTCCGCGTCGTGGTGGCCGTACTCCAGGCGGATCGAGGCCGGGCGGAGGAAGTCCGTCGCCGACACCCGCAGCGTGGGGCGGCCGCGCAGCCGCAGCGGCTCCACCAGGGCGTCGGCGAGCTCCTCGGGCCGGGCGGCCGCGGCGCCGTCGACGGCCACCCGCAGCCGGCGGTCGGCGGCGTCGGGCAGGGCGGTGATGCGGTCGGCGAGCAGCTCGGCCAGCTTGTCGGGGGAGATCGGGCGTACCTGCATCGGGCCATCCTGCCTCGGCGGGGTCGCGTTCTGCGGAACCGGGACCGGGACCGGGACCGGAATCAGGACCGGGACCGGAATCAGGACCGGGACCGGAATCAGGACCGGGACCGGAATCGGAACCGGAACCGGAATGAGAGCCGGACCCGGGTGCGCAACCGGGACCCGGTCGGCCCGGGGCGGTCAGGCCAGCGGGAGGGCGTGCAGGACGTCGTCGTGGCCGGCGTAGAGGTGGCCGCCGTCCGTAGCGAGGTTCCAGACGTCCCGTCCCGGGCCCGAGTCGCGGAAGGTCCACGCCAGCTCGCCGGTCGTGGTGTGGATCGCGCTGACCCCGCCGACCGCCGTCCCCGGGACGAACAGGGTGTCGTTCGCGACCAGCGGGCGGGTGCGGCGGTCCAGCAGGTACGGCAGGCGGCAGGTCCACTCGACGGCGCCGGTGACCGCGTCGTGGCCGGTCACGATGCCGTTGTCGCGCGCGACGTACACCCGGGTACCGCTCGGGACGGGCGGCAGCGCGCGCCAGGACTCGCCGCGGGCGGGCGAGTACGTCCAGCCGGGCTCGCCGCCGGGGCGCAGCGCGCGGACGCCGCCGGTGCCGTCCGGGACGTAGACGTCCTGCGGGCCGGCCACGCACCAGCGCAGGTCCTCGTCGCCGGAGGCGGTCCACAGCTGGCGGCCGGTGGCGGCCTCGCGGACCACCAGCTCGGCCCGGTTGCCGAGGAAGCGGACGCAGGCGAGGAAGCTCCCGCCGACCCGGGTGGCGGGGGTGATGGGCTGCTCCTCGCGCTCGGTGGGGACGGTCCAGAGGAAGGACCGGTCGGCGACCCGCAGGGCGAACAGCCGGTTCTCCGCGGGGCCGTCGTCCGACCGGTGGTGGCCCCAGGAGTAGCCGTAGAGCACGCCCTGGTCGTAGCCGGCCAGCCGGGTCTCGCCCTGCAGGTCGTCGGGCAGCGGCAGGCTCCAGTCGGCGCCGGGGTCGGTGAGGTGGCGGGCTTCGAGGTGGCCCTCGTAGGTGGTGGTGAAGAGGCGGTCGGGCCCGAGGGCGACCTTGCCGAGCAGGTCGAGGTCGTTCGGCCAGCGCCGGGCCTCGGACGGGTCGAAGACCAGCAGCCGGGCGGCGGTGCCCCGGGCGGGGTCGAGGACCTGCAGGCCGTTCCTGGAGAGGTAGACCGGCCGGCCGGGCGGATCGGTGAGGCGCTCGGGGGTCATCGCCTCGGCACCCCGGTAGGTCCAGACCGGGGTCGGTCCGGACAGGGCGGTGGGCTGCGGCCGGGTCGGCGTCGGCGCGGGGAGCCCCTCACCGGCACCCGAACGGCCGAACGCCCAGACGGCCCCGCCGGCGGCGAGCACCCCGGCCCCGACCAGCAGCCGGCGCCGGCTCAGCCGCGGCCCGTCCCCGCCCCCGGCGATCACCTCCCCCGGGGCCTCGGCCGCGCCGCCGTCCTCCGCGTCCCACTGCCACGCCGCCTCGCGCGCGGATCCCTCGGACGACGGCGACTGCATGTGCTCTCGCTTCCCCACCGACGGCCCGGCGCCGCCACCCGTCGGGAGGATATCGAACAGTCCTCGAACCGTCCGAAACCGCGGAACTCCCGTACCAGGCTGCGGCACACCACACCAAGAGCCGCCCAACAGCCCCGGGGAGGTACGCCGTGACGGCCGAGATGATCGCACCCGAGTGGATGCACCGGCAGGTCACCGGCGAGCAGTACGACTCCTGGACCGACGAGCAGTGCGCGGGAGGTCGTCGACGGGGTGGTGGTCGTGTCCCCGAGTGCCGCCAAGCGGCACCACCGGCTCGCCCGCTTCCTCGCGAACGCGCTGGACGAGGCGGGAGGCGTCGAGTGGAACGCCGACACCGGCTTCGACGTGCGGCTGCAGGACGTGCCGCTGAACAACCGCGGGCCCGACGTGGTGGTCTACCGCGCCGACTCGATCGACGAGGCGCCGACCAGACCCCAGCACGTGCTCCTGCTGGTCGAGGTGGTCTCGCCGGGCTCGGAGACCACCGACCGGGTGGTCAAGCTCGACCAGTACGCCCGAGCGGGCATCCCGTTCCACTGGCGGGTCGAGCAGGCCGCGGGCCGGGTGCCGATCGTGCACACGTACGTGCTGGACGCGGCTGAGGGGGCGTACCGGGCGGGGGAGGTGTTCACCGGGCTGGTCAAGGCCGATGTGCCGTACCCGGTCGAGGTGGACCTGTCCGGGGTCTGAGCGGCTCGCCCGTCAGTGCTTCCCCGGGGGGTGGTCGGCGAGGTCGGCGAGGACGTCGGCGTGGCAGGGGAGCGGGGCGCACCAGCAGCCGAGGCGGTGGCCGCGCAGGGGCGGGACGAGGGCGAGCAGGTCGGGGCGGGCCAGGAGGTAGGCGCGGTACTTCGCGACCATCTCCTCGCGGGTGAGGTCGGGGCCGAGGCGGTACGGGGAGTGCAGGGGGGATTCGGCGAGGTGCCAGCCGCCGCGGTGCACGGCGCGGCCGACGTAGACGACGTCGTCGTAGTCGGGGTCGTCGCGGTGGCCCTTGAGGTTGACCACGGTGGTGCGGCAGGAGGTGCTCGGCATGGCGTCCATGCTGGCGCAAGCGGGGCGGCCCGGCAGCCCGGGGCACCGGCGGCCCCGCCTTGACACGCTTCCGGGCCCGGCGTAGCAAAAGAGCATGCGCCATCCGCACGCGACCGGTGGGGCCCCTGGGGCGCGGTCCGGGCCGGACCGGCCGCCGGAGCCCGGGGCCGACGCGGAGGTGCGCCGGGAGGCGCCCCGTTCCGTGCCCGGGGCGGCCGATCGGGCGGACCACCGGCGCGACGCGCTGCTCGCGGACGCCGTGCGCCGGGTGGTCGGCATCGACGGGGCGTACGGCGCGATGGTGCACCTGCGGTCGCGGGACGGCAGGTCGCTGGTGCTGCGGACGGTCGCGGGGGTGCCGCTGGCCGTGATGAGCCCCTTCCGGCAGGTCGCGGCGGCCGGACCGCTGCCGGTCGCGGTCTGCTTCCGGACCGGACACCCGATCGTGCTCTCCGACGCCGAGGACACCATGCGGCGCTTCCCGCAGCTCGCGGTCGGCCTGCCGTACGACTTCGCCTCCGCCTGCGTGCCGGTGGGGCACGGCGAGGAGCGGTTCGGGGTGCTGAGCGCGCTGTGGCCCGCCTCGGACGACGGGACGCCGCCGGCCGCCGGACCGGAGCTCGCCGCGGTGGCGGCCGAACTGGGCCGGGGGCTGGCCGCGTTGGAGGAGGCCGGGCAGTCGGTGGAGCCGCGCGGGGAGGCGGTCGTGGTGGAGCTGCCGCTGCCGGCCGCGGCGACCACCCGGGTCGGGCTGTTCGACTGGAACCTGGCCACCGGGGCGCTGTCCGCCGACGAGGGGTTCCGGGAGATCTTCGGCTTCGGGCCGGGCGAGTTCGACGGCACGGTGGCGGCGCTGAACCGCCGGGTCGCCCCGGGCGACCTGCCGGAGTTCCGGGCCGCCGCCCGGACCGCGCTGGAGCACGGGGAGGTGCTGGCGGCCCGGGTCCGGGTGCTGGGGGCGGACGGCCTGCCGTACCCGGTGGAGCTGTGGGCGCGGGTGCCCTCGGCGCTCGCCGACGGCCGCGACCACCTGGTGGGCGCCGTGCTGGACGTCCGCGGCCTGACCGCCGCCGCGGCCGCCGTCGAGCGGCTGAACGAGGGGGTGTTCTCGCTCGACCTGGACGGCCGGATCGGCTACGCCAACCGCGCCACCGAGTCGCTGCTCCTGGCCCCCCGCGAGGACCTGGTCGGCCACCACCCCTGGGACGTGCTGCCCTGGCTCGCCGACCCCTTCTACGAGAACCGCTACCGCGCCGCCCTGCTCTCCCAGCGGCCCGCCACCTTCCTGGCCGCCCGCCCGCCGGACGGCTGGCTGGCCTTCTCGCTCTACCCCGACCCGCACGGCGTCACCGGCCGGGTGGTCGCCGCCGAGCCGCCGTCCGGCGCCGCCGCCGCGCCGACCGCCCCGCCGCCCGCCGCCCGGACCGGTGGGATCGGCGGCACCCACCACCTGCTGCAGCTCGCCAGCGCGCTCACCGAGGCCGTCACCGTGCGCGACGTGTGCCGCGCGGTGGCCGAGCAGATCCTGCCGGCGTTCGGCGGGCAGGAGCTCGCCATCTACGGGGTGCGGGACCAGCGCCTGCACCTGGTCTCGCAGAGCGGCTACCCGGACGGCTTCCTCGACTCCTTCGAGGGCACCCCGATCGACGCCCGCGTCCCCGGCGCGGAGACGCTCAGCACCGGCACCCCGATCTTCTTCGAGTCGGTGCGCGAGCTCGCCGCGGCCTACCCCGGCCTCGCCCTGGACGAGATGGGCGCCTGGGCCTTCCTGCCGCTGATCGCCTCGGGCCGTCCGGTCGGCAGCTGCATCCTCGGCTTCGACCGCCCGCGCCCGTTCACCGTCGAGGAACGCGGCCTGCTCACCGCCCTGAGCGGCTTCATCGCCCAGGCCCTGGAGCGCGCCCGGCTGTACGACGCGGAGTTCGCGCTGGCCCGCGGCCTGCAGCAGGCGCTGCTGCCGCACCGGCTGCCCGAGGTACCAGGCATCCGGATCACCGCCCGCTACCTGCCCGGCACCCAGGGGATGGAGATCGGCGGCGACTGGTACGACGCGATCGTCACCGGCGGCGACGTCACCCTGGTGATCGGGGACGTCGAGGGGCACAGCGTCGCGGCGGCGGCCGCGATGGGCCAGCTGCGCAGCGCCGTCCGGGCCTTCGCGACCGGCGGCGACCCGCCCGACCAGGTGCTGGCGCGCACCAACCGGCTGCTGCTCGACCTCGACCCCGGGTTGCTCGCCAGCTGCTGCCTGGTCCGGCTCACCCCGGCCGACGGCACCGCCCGCTTCGCCCGGGCCGGGCACCTGCCGCCGGTGCTGCGCCACCCGGACGGGCGAGCCGAGGTGCTGGACGTGGCGGGCGGGCCGCTGCTGGGGGTGGACGAGCGGGCCGGGTACCCGGTCAGCGAACTGCGGCTGCGGCCGGGGGCGGTGCTCGCCCTGTACACCGACGGGCTGGTCGAGGACCCGGCGGTGGCGATCGACCAGGGCGTGGACCGGCTGCGGGCCGCGCTGGACCGGGCACCGGCGGGGGAGGTGCTGGAGGCGGCGGCCGAGCGGCTGTTGCGGGAGGTCGGCTCGACCGGCCGGGTCGACGACGTGGCACTGCTGCTGACGGCCTTCGGCTGAGCGGGCACCGACGAAAGTCGGCCGCCGGCCGCGACGAAGGAGGACGGCCGCCGTGCCGGGCGGCCCGTTAGCCTCGACGGGTGAACGCGATCGCACGGGCCTGGAAGACGGCGGTACGGACGGCGCTGCCCGGGCCCTGGCGGCCCCGGCGGATGGTGGGCGAGGCCCTGCTCGCCGTACTGATGGGCGGCTTCGCCGCCCTGCTGGAGGGCCTCATGGGCAGCGGCCTGGAGGTGCCGTTCGGCGTCGGCGTCGCGGTGCTGTGGGTGCTGCGGCGGGGGTTGCCCGCCACCGTGCTGCTGGCGGCGTCGGCCGGAACCGGCTGGTCGGGCGGGCCGGTGCTGCTGCTGGTCTGCGCGGGCTGGGTGGCCGGGGCGCGGATCCGCCGGGTCTGGACGCTCGTCGGCACCTTCGTCCTGAGCTGGGCGCTGTTCACCGTGACGGGCGTGCTGAAGGACGGCTCCTCGATCTCGCCGACGCTCGTCCTCGGACTGTCGCTCGGCGGCTACCTCGTGCTCGCCGTGCTGCCCGCGCTCTACGGCCGGTACCGCGCGCAGCGCCGCGCCCTGCTGGAGGCGCTGCGCGAGCGCAACGACCAGCTGCTGCGCGAGCGCGTCATGGTGGTGCACCAGGCGCGGCTGCGCGAGCGGCACCGGATCGCCCAGGACATGCACGACAGCCTGGGCCACCAGTTGGCGCTGATCTCGGTGCACTCCGGCGCGCTGGAGGTGGACCGGACGCTGACCGACCGGCAGCGGGAGGCGGTCGGCGTGCTGCGGCAGGCGGCGGTCGCGGCGATGCGCGAGCTGCGCGAGGTGGTCGGGGTGCTGCACGACGAGTCGACGGCGGTGCCGCCCGCGGCGGGGGCGGCCGGCACGGCGCCCGCCCGGGGCGGGGTGGACGGGATCGAGGGGCTGCTGGAGTCCTCCCGGGCGGCGGGGGCGGAGGTCACGCTGAGCCGGGAGGGCGAGCGGCGTCCGCTGTCGGCCGCGGTCGACCACGCGGCGTACCGGATCGTGCAGGAGGCGCTCACCAACGCCCACAAGCACGCCCCCGGCGCGCCCATCGGCGTCGCGCTCCGGTACGAACCGGATGCCCTGGTGGTGGAGGTGGTCAACACCCGCGCGCCGGAGCCGGTGGGCGCGCGCGCCGGAGCGGGCCAGGCCGTCAGCGGCGGTCAGGGGCTGACCGGCCTGCGGGAGCGCGCCCGGTTGGTCGGCGGCATGGTGCACGCCGGGCCCACGCCCGCGCACGGCTTCCGGCTGGCCGCCGTGCTGCCGTACGAGGGGAGCGAGGGCAGCGCGGAGGGCGCCGCCGCCGAGGCCGGCGTGGACGGCTGGGCGTTGGAGGGCCTGCCGGCCGACGGGACGCAGGGCGGGCGCCGCAGTCCGGCGCTCGGCTGCGCGCTCGGGGTGGTGGGGGTCGGGGTGGTGCTGCTGGGGCTGGTGGTGTGGGGCGTGGTCGGCTTCCTCGACGGCACCCGCGATGCGACGGTGAAGAGGGCGCGGTACGACGGGATCCAGGTCGGCACGGCCGAGTCCGCGGTGCTGGCCGAACTGCCGCCCGGGAACAGCCTCTTCACCGAGGACTACAAGAAGGCGGGGCCGGCCCGGCCGGAGGGCGCGCACTGCCGCTGGTACCTCCTGTCCGGCCTGCCCGGAGACGCCTGGAACGACCAGCACGTCGCGCGGTTCTGCTTCAAGGACGGGGTGCTGGTGGACAAGCAGGAGTACGTCAGCAAGGACTGAGCGCACCCGTCCCCGGTGCGGGGGCGGGGCGGCCGGGATGTGAGGATGGTGGCGCAGCCCGAGCACCGTTCGAGGGGAATGACCAGCGTGATCCGAGTCCTCGTCGCCGACGACGAGCCGCTGATCCGGGCCGGGATCAGGATGATCCTCGGCTCCGCCGACGACATCGAGGTGGTCGCCGAGGCCGTCGACGGCCGGGAGGCGCTGGAGCTGGCGCGGGCGCACCGGGTGGACGTGGTGCTGCTGGACATCCAGATGCCGGTGATGGACGGCCTGACGGCGCTCGGCGAGCTGGCGAGGGTCGCCCCCGGCGCGCGGGCGCTGATCCTCACCACCTTCGGGGAGCGCGAGAACGTCCTGCGCGCCGTGACCGAGGGCGGCGCCGGCTTCCTGCTCAAGGACACCGCGCCGAACGAGCTGATCCAGGCCGTGCGGGCGGCGGCCGGCGGCAACGCCTTCCTGTCCCCGGCCGCGACCCGGCACATCGTCGATTCGCTCGCGGCCGGGCACAGCGGCTCGCTGGCCGCCCGCAGGGCCGCCGCCCGGCGCCGGCTGGAGGTGCTCACCGAGCGCGAGTCGGAGGTCCTGGCGCTGCTCGGCGAGGGCCTGTCCAACGCCGACGCGGGCGCCCGGATCCACATGAGCGAGGCGACGGTGAAGACCTACGTGAGCCGGATCCTGGCCAAGTTGGGCTGCGAGAACCGGGTCCAGGCGGCGCTGTTGGCGCGGGACGCGGAGCTCGGCGGGCGCGACTGAGAGCAGTCGGACGGTCACGGAGCGTCCGGGGTGTGGGCGATGCCACGCGGCGGCCGCGCGGAACCGGGAACTCCGGGCGCGGTGGTGACGGTGCGTCAGTCATTCGTTGCGATGAGTCGATGGTGTGCCGGCGCTTGTGAAGGGATAGGTGTGAGCGAGGGCACGGAAATCGATCATTCGATCTTGAAAATGCGGTCAAACCCGGTCGAACCGGGCATCGTTTCTTGATCGATACCGCCGGTAACAGTCAACTGACCTGCGACGTCGAAGAATTGCTTGCTGCGCCCCGGGGATGCCCCTAGCTTCATTGGCGGCGCAACGAGCGCCACCCGGGTTCACCCCGACCCACCGCCCGCCGACTGACCCACGGCGCGAGGGCGGTACCCGCCGACCAGGCCGGCTCCAACGGGCCGTCGGCGAGCGGAGGTGACCACGGCGGCACGGCACGTTCCGACACGTGCCCGGCCGCCTGTCGAGTGAGGTGAGCGGATACCACCGGCCCATGTCCCGGGCCTGGTTCCGCCTGCCCGCCCGGGGCTCGTCGAGAGGACTTACATGACTCCCCGTCACGAGACCACCGCTGCCACCGAGACCACCGTCACCAAGCGCAACCGCGTGCGGATGGTGGTCGTCGCCGGGGCCGCCATCGCGGCCCTGCCGGTGGTCGGCCTCGTCACGGCCACCTCGGCCTCCGCCGCTCCGGCCTCCACCTGGGATGCCGTCGCGCAGTGCGAGAGCGGCGGCAACTGGAGCATCAACACCGGCAACGGGTTCCACGGTGGACTGCAGTTCTCCCCCGGCACCTGGAAGGCGTACGGCGGCACCGCGTACGCCCCCCAGGCCAACCAGGCGACCCGGGCGCAGCAGATCGCGATCGCCGAGAAGGTGCTGGCCTCGCAGGGCCCGGGCGCCTGGCCGGTCTGCTCGAAGAAGGCGGGTCTCGGCAAGGGCGGCGCCCCGGCGTCCGTCGACACCGACACCAATGCCGAGCCGGCCGCCAAGCCCGCGACGCCGCCCCGGTCGGCCAAGCCGGCGAAGCCCGTCGCCAAGCCGGCCCCGGTCGCCAAGCCCCAGGCGCCCGTGGCCGCCGACCCGGCCAAGGCCCGGTCGTCGGCCAAGCCGGTGCAGTCCACGCCGGTCCCGTCGGCCGCGCCGGTCGCGGCGACGGACACCGCGGCGGGCCACTACACCGTCCGGAGCGGTGACACCTTGAGCGACATCGCGGCCAGGTTCGGCGTCGACACCGAGAGCCTGTACGGCAAGAACGTGAGCGTCATCGGCGGCGACCCGGACCTGATCTTCCCGGGCCAGACCCTGACCGTCTGACGCTCCGCGACCGTCGACGGCCCCGGGCCACCTGACGGAGCCGTCGAGCGAGCCTCCGCCGCAGTGCCGGACCCAGCCTCCGGCGGAGCCACGCGCGAACCCGAGCCGAGCGGCCGCCCTCCCCGTGGGGGCGGCCGCTCGGCTCGGTGCGTCACGGGCCGTCCGGGGGGACGCGGCGCGCCGATAGGCTCGGCTGATGGTCCGACTGATCGACGACGGTGAACTCACCGCCTCCTCCGTGGTGGCGAACAGCACCATGAACCGCGAGCGGGGGCTCGGCGGGGTGAACAGCTACGCGCGCGAACTCGGTTTCGACCCCCTGGACTGGCTGCGGGGGCGCTGCTCGCGGGAGCACCGCCCCCAGGGGCGCACAGGCGCGGCGCCGGGCTGGCTGGACCTGTGCAGCGGGGAGGGCCGGGCGCTGGCGGAGGCCGCGCGGCGGTTGCCCGAGGAGGTCGAGCTGACCGGTGTCGACCTGGTCGGGCCGATGGCTCCGCCGCCGGACGCCGCGGCGCTGCCGGGGCTGCGGCTGGTCACGGCTCCGGTCGCGCAGTGGCGGTCGGAGCGGTCCTACGACCTGATCACCTGTGTGCACGGATTGCACTACCTCGGCGACCAGCTCGGCGCGATCGCCCGCGCCGCCTCCTGGCTGGCCCCGGACGGCCGGTTCGCCGCCCACTTCGACCCGGACTCGGTGCGCCGGACGGACGGCTCCAGCGCGGCCCGCCCGGTGGTGGCGGCGCTGCGGGCGGCCGGGTTCGAGTACCGGGCGCGGCGGCACCTGCTGGTGCTGGACGGCGGGCGGCCGGTCCGGCTGCCCTTCGACTACGCGGGTGCCGACCCGGCGGCCGGGCCGAACTACACGGGGCAGCCGGCGGTCGGCTCGTACTACCGGTAGGCGCCGCGGCGTGCCCCATGAGCCACGGCGTGCCACGGGTGCGCGGTGCGGCACGGACGGGCGGCGCGGCACGGGCGGGCGGCGCGCCGCGGGCGGGCGGCGTGCGCGCCGGGGTACGGAGGCGTCCGGCGGCGTGGTTGAAAGTTGAACGCAACGTCCGAATCCCGCCGGAGGTTTGCGGCGCCCCGGACCAGGATCGAGTCATGTCCGAGATCCGAACGAGGAGTTCCGGGGAGATGACGATGAACGGTGCGGGAGCGCTCGGCGGCAAGGTGGCCCTGGTGACCGGCGGCAGCCGGGGGATCGGGGCGGCGGTCGCCCTGCGGCTGGCCGAGGACGGCGCCGACGTGGTGCTGACCTATCAGGGCGGCGCGGAGCGGGCCGAGGAGGTCGCCGCCAAGATCACCGCGATGGGGCGCACCGGCTGGGCCGTCCGCGCGGACGGCGCCGACCCGCAGGCGGTGGACGGCGTGGTCGCGGCGGTCGCCGAGCGGTTCGGGCGGCTGGACGTCCTGGTGAACAACGCGGGCGTCGGCGTCCTCGGTCCGATCGGCGAACTGGCGCCGGACGACGTCGACCGGGTGCTGGAGGTGAACGTCCGGGCGCCCTTCCTGTTCGCCCGGGCGGCCTCCGCCCACCTGGCCGAGGGCGGACGGATCGTGACCATCGGCAGTTGCGTCGCCCAGCGGGTCGCCTTCCCCGGCGCCACCCTCTACGCGACCAGCAAGGCCGCGCTGATCGGGCTCACCAAGGCGCTGGCCAGGGAACTCGGCCCGCGCGGGATCACCGCCAACCTGGTGCACCCGGGGCCGATCGACACCGACATGAACCCCGCCGACGGTCCGTCGGCGCAGTTCCAGGCGGGGCTCACGGCGCTCGGCCGCTACGGCACCGGTGCGGAGGTCGCCGCCGCCGTGGCCTACCTGGCGGGCGAGGACGGCCGGTACGTCACGGGCGCGGAGCTGGCGGTGGACGGCGGCTTCGCGGCCTGACGGGGCCACCGGCGGGCCCGGTAGACCCGGCGGCTGCGGCTGCGGCTGGGGCACCGGCGGTATCTGCGGTGCCGGCGCGGTGTCGTGCCGGGCGGTCGTCGGCGCTCGCGCTTACGATCACCCGGCACGACCCGTCCCCGACCCAGAGGTGTGCCATGACCGCAGCGGACGACCCGATCGGACTGCTCGCCCGAGCCCTCGCGCAGACCGCCGGGCTGATCGACGGCACCGGCGTCGAGCTGGCCGGCCACCCGACCCCGTGCCGCTCCTGGGACGTCGGCGACCTGGTCAGCCATCTGCTCCACGACCTGCGGCAGTTCACCGTACGGGCGCGGGGCGGTCAGCCGGACTGGTCGCAGCCCTTCGAACGGGTCGAGGAGGACTGGCTGCACGCCTTCGAGGCCGGGGCCGAGGAGCTGGTCGACGCCTGGCGCGCGGCCGGGGACCTCGGCGGGACGCTGGAGGTGCCCGGTGTCGGCACCCTGCCGGCCCGCTTCCCGGTGGACCAGCAGATCGCCGAATTCGCCGTCCACGGCTGGGACTTGGCCCGCGCCACCGGCCAGTCCACCGAAGGCCTGGACCACGAGGTGGCGCTCGCCGCCCTCGCCTGGGCGCAGGGCGCGCTCAAGCCCGAGTACCGCGGCGCCGAGGAGGACCACCACGCCTTCGGGCCCGCCGTCGCCGCGCCCGCGGACGCGCCGCCGTACGACCGGCTCGCCGCGTTCTTCGGCCGCGACCCGCAGGCCCCGGTCGTCGCGTAGCCGGCCGGCCTGGTGGCGGCCGGGGACCCGGCGGGTGGCCGCTGGTCGGCCGGGAACCGCCGTCGGCGGTGGGCCGCCGTGCCGCCCGGCGCGGCTCGCCCGAGGGGGATCCGGTCCCGGTGGCGGCGTCGGTCGGCCGGGCGGTGGCCCGGCCACCCGGGGGGATGGACCAGGGGCGAGGACATCGACGACCAGGGCAGGTCCGGTACCGGGGGCAGGCCCACGGCCACGGCACCCACGCCGACGTCAGCGGGGCCTTCCCCAACGTCTGGCGGAACGGCGACACCGGGCGGTGCCGAGCGGTCGGCGCGCTGAGCGCCGGGGCCCCGCCCGGGGCGAAGCCCCGCCCCGGGCGGGGGCACGCCGGGGTCAGGGCCGGGTGGCCGTCCGGGCGGCCGCCTGCTTGATCGCCTCGCGGATGCGGGGATAGGTGCCGCAGCGGCAGACGTTCTGGATCCGGTCGATGTCCGCGTCGGTGGGGTTCGCGGTGTGGCGCAGCAGGGCGACCGCCGCCATGATCTGGCCCGGCTGGCAGAAGCCGCACTGGGCGACGTCGCAGGCCAGCCAGGCCTCCTGGACGGGGTGCAGGGTCTCGCCGTCGGCGAGGCCCTCGATGGTGGTGACGGTGTGGCCCGCGCAGTCCTTGACGGAGCGGGTGCAGGGCTGGAACTCCTCGCCGTCGAGGTGGCTGGTGCAGGCGCGGCAGACGCCCACTCCGCAGCCGTACTTGGGGCCGGTGACGCCGAGCTTGTCGCGCAGCACCCAGAGCAGCGGCATGTCGTCCGGGGCCTCGACGGTGACGGGCTGCCCGTTGAGGACGAAGGTGTGGGTGGGCATGGGTCGTCGGGATCCTCGAAGTCGGTTCGGGCGGACGGGAGTGGGAGGCGCGGAAGCCGGGGCGGTCAGAAGTTGATCGGGAAGGAGCGCGGGCTGGTGCCGGTCGCCCGGGCGTAGGCGTTGGCGACCGCGGCGGACGCGGCCGGGACGCCCAACTCCCCTGCGCCGCCCGGTGATCCGCTCGGCGGCATCAGATGGACCTCGACCACCGGCGGGGTGTGCCGCTGCCGGGCGAACTGGAAGTCGCCGTAACTGCCCTCCCGGAAGGCGCCGTTGTCGAGGTGGTTGCCGGCCTGCAGGATCACCGAGATGCCGTCGACCAGCGCGCCGGTCAACTGGGCCTCCAGGCCCTTGGGGTTGACGGCCCGGCCGACGTCGGCGGCGATCACGGCCTTGGTGACCCGGGGGGCGGCCGGGTCGGTGGCGTCCAGTTCGACCAGGTAGGCGGCCATGCTGCCGTGCTCGTCGTGGTAGCCGATGCCCTGGGCCTGGCCGGGGGGCATCGGGCGGCCCCAGTTCCCCTTGACGGCGACGGTGTCCAGCACGGCCCGGCCGGCGGCGCTGCGCAGCCGGGCGCGGCGGAAGGCGACCTCGTCCTGCCCCATCCGGCGGGCCAGTTCGTCCATCATGATCTCGTCGGCCACCCGGACGGTGCCGGAGTACACCGAGCGCCAGCTGCCGGTGTGCACGTCCAGCGGCAGTTCGGCGAGCAGTTGGGTGGGGACGCCGACGTCGTACGGGTTCTTCTCGGTGAGCAGGAAGAACGCCTGGGCCAGGCTGAGTCCGGCCAGGGAGAGGTTGAACCCGGCGGCGGTGAGCGCCTCGCCGAGGCCGTGTCCGAGGTCGGTCTTGACGGTGGCGGCGCGGTGCTCCCAGGTGAGCACCTGGCCGAGGCCGTAGGTGGCCCGGATCCGGTGGTGGCTGGCGGGGCGCATCCGGCCGTGGCGCATGTCGTCGTTGCGGGTCCACATCAGCTTGACCGGCCGCCCGGCCGCCTTGGAGATCCGGGCGGCCTCCAGGGCGGCGTCGAAGAACAGCCGGCGGCCGAAGGAGCCGCCGCCGCGCACCACGTGGACGGTGACGGCGTTCTGCGGCAGGCCGAGTTCGGCGGCGATGGTCTGCTGGGCGATGATCGGGCTCTGCGCCGCGAACCAGAGCTCGGCCCGGTTGGGGCGGACGTCGGCGACGGCGGTGAGCACCTCCATCGGGGCGTGGTTGACGAAGGCGAAGTCGAACTCCCCGTCCAGGTACGGGGTCAGCAGCGGCGGGATGAGGAACGGCAGGTGGGCGGCGCGCAGCCGGCTGCGGACGTCGGCGTCGGACAGCCCGGCGACCGGGCCCGGGTTCCAGGTGGTGCGCAGTGCGTCGCGGGCCTTGAGTGCCTGGTCGAAGGTCTCGGCCAGGACGGCGACGCCGGTGGGGATCTGCACCACGCCGAGGACGCCGGGCATGGCGCGGGCGACGGAGGCGTCCAGGGACTTGAGGGTGCCGTTGACGGTGGTGGGGCGGGCGACCACGGTGGGCGCGGCGCCGGGGATCTGCAGGTCGCCGGCGTACGTGGCGCGGCCGGTGACGATGTCGCGGGCGTCGATGCGGCCCGTCGGGGTGCCCACCAGGCGCTGCCGGTCGGCGGGCTTGGGGGTGCCGGGGACGGCGGGGAGGGCCACGGCGGCGGCCGCGGCGGCGAGTTCGCCGTAGCCGGCCCGGCGGCCGTCGGGCGCGAGCACGGCGGAGTCGGCGGTGCGCAGGGAACCCGCCGGAACGTTCCAGCGGGCGGCGGCGGCGGTCACCAGGCGGGCGCGGGCGGCGGCGGCCGCAGCGCGCACCGGGTCGTACAGCGAGCGGACGGAGTTGGAGCCGCCGGTCAGCTGGTTGAAGAGCAGCTCGGGGCGGCCGTCGGAGAGCGGTACGTCCACGTCGGTGAGCCTGGCGTCGAGCTCCTCGGCGACCAGCATGGCGATCGCGGTGGTCAGGCCCTGGCCGACTTCCAGCCGGGGCAGGTACAGCGCGGCCCGTCCGGCGGGGGTGATCTCGAGGACCAGCAGGTGGGAGGTCGGCAGTCCGGCGAGGATCATCGCGTCGCCGAGGTCGAGGACGTCCGGGATGCCGGGCAGGCCGAGCAGTTGCGGGGGCGCGACGGCGCGGGCTTCGGCGGTGCGGACGGCGGCCCGGGCTTCGGCGGCGCGGACGGCGGCCCGCGCGGTGGCGGGCGCGGCGGCGTCGAGGCCGAGGCCGGCGGCGACGGTGAGGGTCGGCGCGGCCAGCAGGTAGGTGAGGAAGCGCCGCCGACCGGCCGGCCCCGCCGCGGACGCCTCGTCCCGGTGCTGGGGCGCGTCGGCGCGGTCGGCCGGTTCGGCCGCGGATCCGGACGCCCCGCCCGGCTGGTCGGTGGGGTCCGCGGGGGCGATGGAGGTACTGATGGGAGGCATCCTTCGGGCCGGGAACGGCGCCGGATCGGGCGGGCGACGACGGCCCCGGCCCCGGTGCCGGATCGCGAACGCCGTTGAGCATAGGAGTGAGCTACTGGCCGGTCAATACGGCCAAAGTTGGTCCCCGAACCGGCTGATCGGAGTTTTGCAAGGTTCGGCTGCCGGGGAGTCGGAACGGGTACGGACGGCGCTTCGGCGGCGCGGGCGAGGCCCGGCCGGAGGAGCCGCCGATGGGTCCGCCGAGCCCAACCGGCCGCTGTCGTACGGGGGTTCAGCGCTCGGTCGGCGGTACGGCGGCGGGCGGAAGTGGCCCAGGAAATTCCTTGATCACTGGACCTGTCGGCTGGGCCGGTTCCCGCCTAGGGTGGGTGGCGAACCGTCGACGACGGTGGTGAACTCCGGCCCGCGCGCCGCCCGTCCGTGCGTTACCGCTGTCGCCCGTCCGTGGGCGGACGGCGGTCCGCCGGGCCGACGGTGACGGACCGTGACCCGTGGAGGAGAGACGTGCCGACCGACCGAGCCGCCCGGTGGGGCCACCTCCTGCCACCTGCCGGTCCCCAGCGGACCCTGGCCGCAGCCCAGTTGGCGAGCGCGGTGGGCGACGGCGCGTACTACACCTGTTCCGCGCTCTACTTCACCCGGGTCGTCGGGATGTCACCGACCGCCCTCGGCATCGGCCTCGCCGTCGCCTGGGCCATCGGCTCCGTCGCCGGCGTCCCGCTCGGCCACCTCGCCGACCGGCGCGGCCCGCGCCGCACCGCCGTGGCGCTCGGACTCGCGGCGGCGGCCGTGGTCGCCGCCTTCCTGGTGATCCGCGCCTACCCGCCGTTCCTGCTCGCGGTCTGCCTCTACGCCACCGCGCAGTCCGGACTCACCGCGGCCCGGCAGGCGCTCGTCGCCGGGCTGGTCCCGCCGGCCGAGCGCACCGGCCTGCTCGCCCATCTGCAGTCGACCCTCAACGGCGGGCTGGCGGTCGGCGCCGCCGTCGGCGGCATCGCGCTGAGCGTGGGCACCCGCGGCGCGTACCTGGCCGCCTTCGTCCTCACCGCGCTCGGCCTGCTGACCGGCGCCCTCGTCCTGCACCGGCTGCCCGAAGTCGCGCCCGCCGCCGAGGAGTCGGGCACCGGCCCGCGGCTGGCCGTGCTGCGCGACCGGCGGTACGCCGCCGTCACCCTGGTCAACGCCGTCCTGCTGCTGCGGATGCCGCTGCTCAGCCTGATCATCCCGCTCTGGATCGCCCAGCGCGCCCCCGGGATCGGCTGGCTCGGTTCGGCGCTGTTCGTGCTCAACACCGTGGCCGTGCTGGCCTTCCAGGTCCGGGCCGCGCGCGACGTCACCGGGCTGGACTCGGCGGCCCGGGCGGTCCGCTCGGCCGGGCTGCTGCTGCTCGCGAGCTGCGCGGTCTTCGGCCTGTCCGCGCTCGACGTGCCGGTGTGGGCGGTCGGCGCGCTGCTGGTCGCGGCGTCCGTGCTGCAGGTGGTCGGCGAGATGCGGCAGTCGGCGGGCTCCTGGCAGATCGGCTTCGACCTGGCCCCGCCGGACCGGATCGGCCAGTACCAGGGCTTCTTCGGCACCGGCGTCGCCGTCGCCCGCACCCTCGGGCCGCTGCTGCTCACCACCCTGCTGCTGGACGGCGGCCTGACGGGCTGGCTGGTCCTCGGCGGGGTGTTCCTCGTGGCGGGGTACGCGATGGGGCCGGTCGCCCGCTGGGCGGCCGAGAACCGCGACCGGGTGGCGGCACCGTCCGCGCCGGCGGTGGCGGCGGGCGTCGGGGCGGAGGGGGCGTAGCGGCCGCCCGCACGGGCCGTCGGGCGGCGGCGGGGATGACGTGGACGGCCGCAGGGATGTCGCGGGCGGCTGCCGGGGAACGTCGCGGGCGACTGCCGGAAACCGCTGGCGAGCGCGCGCCGCCCGCTGGCATGCTGGCCGCGTGGACCGACCCCAGATCTGGCTCGACTTCGCCCCTGAGCTGCACCTCTTCGTCTCCTCGCCGCGCCGTGCGGGCCGCACCGCGCTGCGCACCGACGGCACCTCCACCCTCGGCCACGTCGTGGAGTCCCTCGGCGTCCCGCTCACCGAGGTCGGCGTCCTGCGCGTGGACGGCCGGGCCGTCCCCGACGCGCACGTGCCGGCCGACGGCGAGCACGTCACCGTCGAGGCCGTGACCAGACCGCAGCCGATGCCCGCGCCGCCGCGCTTCCTGCTGGACGTCCACCTCGGCACCCTCGCCCGGCGCCTGCGCCTGCTCGGCGTCGACGCCGCGTACGAGAACCCCGACATCGGCGACGCCGCGCTGGCCGCCCGCTCCGCCGCCGAGCAGCGCGTCCTGCTCTCCCGCGACCGCGGCCTGCTGCGCCGCCGCGAACTGTGGGCCGGCGCCTACGTCTACAGCCACCGCCCCGCCGAGCAACTGCGCGACGTGCTCTCCCGCTTCGCCCCGCCGCTCACCCCCTGGAGCCGCTGCACCACCTGCAACGGCACGCTGCGCACCGTCACCAAGACCTCGGTGCGCGAGCAGTTGCACGACGGCACCGAGCGCTCCTACGACGCCTTCGCGCAGTGCACCGACTGCGGCCAGGCCTACTGGCGCGGCGCCCACCACGCCCGGCTGGAGGCGATCGTGACGGAGGCGGTGCGCGAGTTCGGGGAGGACCGGGGGCGGCTCGGGGCCGTGTCCGGGTAGCGGCCGGTCGGGCGCTCTGGCGGGCGACCGGGTGGCCGTGGTCCCATCGGCGGTGGGCAGCCGGGACCGGCTGCCCCGTGCGACCCAGTGCCACTCGATGACGCGAGAGAGGACCAGGCCGTCGGATGAGCGAGCGACCGGGGCAGCAGCCCTTCCGGACCGGGGACGTCGAGCACGCCCCCGCGGTGACCGCCCCCGACGGCGCCGCGGTGTACCCCCTGCTGGTCCTGGAGGGGGCCGGGAGCCTCGCGGTGTTCGCGCTCGCCCCCGGGCAGGTCAGCCGCGCCGTCTCGCACGCCACCGTGCAGGAGTTGTGGCACGTCACGGCGGGCAGCGGCGCGCTCTGGCGGCGCCAGGGGGCGCGGGAGGAGACCGTCCGGCTCACGCCCGGCACCGCCGCGTCGATCCCGCTCGGCACCGCCTTCCAGTTCCGGGCGGACGAGGACTCCGACGGGCCGCTGCGGATCACCGCCGTCACCATGCCGCCCTGGCCCGGGACGGACGGCGAGGCCCGCCCGGAGGAGGGCCCCTGGCAGGCGTCCGCCGAAGGCTGACGGGCGGTCGAGGAGGCCGGTCCCGCCGACCGCCCGGCGGGAGCCGAGGCGGCGGGCGCCCGGCCGAGCGGCCTCCGGCGGCCGGGCGCGCCGGTCCCGGTACGGCCCGGTGCGGTTCAGTACGGCGGGTGCAGGGTGAGGTGCCAGACGTGGGCGGTGTACCTGCCCATCCGGGTGGGGTGGCGCTCGACCAGGGTCGCCTCGACGCGGTCGGCGGCGGTGCGGCGGAGCGAGCCGGTGAAGCGGTGCTGCTGGTCGACGGGCAGGGGGTGCAGCTCGGCGAGGACGGCGTCGTCCAGGTCGCGGCCGACGGCGCGCAGCACGCCCCCGTCGAGGATCAGCAGGGTGCCGTCGGGCAGGACCAGCGGTTCGGCGGCCTGCCCGTCCGTGAGCAGCGGGCCGCGTTCGATCCGGCCGCCGGGGAGCAGCCGCACCACCCGGCTCTCGGTCCGGAGGCGGCGGTCCGTCTCGACCACGCGGACACCGCTGCCGACCACGTAGTGGCCGTAGCTGCGCCAGGAGTCGACCAGGGTGCCGTCACGGTCGTACGCCCAGCTGTCGAAGGTGCCGTAGCCCTCCAGGCCGAGGACGAAGCGCCCGCCGCCGAGGGCGGCGCCGCGCTCACCGCGCAGCTCGGCGACCAGGGAGCCGTCGTCGAGGTCCAGCAGGAGGGCGGGGCCGAGATGGCCCCAGGCGGTGTACTCGAAGGAGTCTGTGGTGACCAGGACCCGGCCGGAGGAGAGGTGCGCCGCGTTCGGGCGCCCTGGGCACGGCTGTCGCCAGCGGACCCGGCCGGTGGCGTCGACGCAGCTGAGTTCGCCGTCCCGGGCGTGCACCTCCAGCCCGTCCCGCCGGGCCAGCGGACCGGGCGGTCGGCCCTGCGGCCGTTCGCCCCTCCTGCGCTCCTGGTCCACGACCGTGACTCGCCAGCTCCCCATGGCCCGGATGATAGGGGACTGCGCTGAACGGCGGAGCCGGTTTCGGTGGGCGTCCGAACGGACGACAATTCCTCCGGGAATCCGGGGGTTCCCCAGGAGCCGAGGAGGAGGCCGCGGTGGAGTTCGAGGTGATGATCGAGATCCCGCAGGGGTCGCGGAACAAGTACGTGATGGACTTCGTGGCGCGCCGGATCCGCCTCGACCGCACCCTGTTCACGGCCACCCGCTACCCCACGGACTACGGCTACGTCGAGGGCACGCTCGGCGGGGACGGCGAGCCGCTGGACGCCCTGGTCCTCGGCGGTGAACCGGCCGTCCCCGGCTGTGTGCTGACCTGCCGTGCGGTGGGCATGTGGGTGATGCGCGACGAGCGCGGCCCCGACCAGAAGGTGCTCTGCGTCCCGGCCCGGGATCCGCGCTACGCCGTCCTGCAGGACATCGGCGACCTGCCCGAGTTCGACCTGCTGGAGATCACCCACTTCTTCCGGGTGTACAAGGACCTGGAGCGCGGCACGTCGGTGGAGGGCTCGCACTGGGCCGACCGGGAGGCCGCCCACGTCGAGATTGCCGCCTCCCGCGCCCGGGCGGTGGGGACGCGCTTCGCCGGTCCGGCGTAGGGAGGTCCGCAGGGGGCGCGCCGCCGGCCGGCGCGCCCCCGGGGTGGCGGGGACTCAGAGCCGGGCGCCGCTCAGGACGGCGCGGACCTGGTCGGCGATGGCGGCCTCGTTGCGCTCGAACTCGGGCGCGGTGAGCAGGCTCGGGTCGGTGGGCAGGCCGGTGAGGACGGGGGTGTGCAGATGGCCGCCGGGCAGGCCGGGGGCGAGGTCGAGGCGCAGGCGGTTGGAGCGGTAGGCGACCTCGTTGGAGAGGTAGCCGCCGCCCCCGCCGGCGACCGCGCGCGAGCCGGGGGTGGGGCCGTCGGCGCGCTCGACCGGCTCGGTGGCGCCCGCCGGGATCTCGGTGACGGGGGTGTTGAGCAGCACCGGGTAGGGCTGCTGGACGGCCGTCATGGCGTCGGTGGGCAGGGTGGTGCGGATGAACTGGGGGCCGTCGGCCAGGCCGGGGGCGTCGACCGGGTGCTCGGTGGTCCCGCCGGAGAGCGCGCCGACGTTGTCGGGGTACGGGTCGGCGGAGCGGGCGCGTCCGGCCCAGGCCTCCAGGGTGAAGATGCCGGGGTAGCCCTGGCTGATGCTGGTGATCAGGTCGGCGGCCTGCGGGCCGGGCTGCAGGTGCGGGCCGAAGGCGCGCTCGACGATCCCCCGGTCGAAGTCGCCGTAGCGGACCGGCAGGACGACGGCCCGCACTTCGGCCGTGCTGCCGTCGGCGAGGGTGATCCGCTGCCCGTCCAGCTGCAGGACGGCCGCGCCGGAGGGGTTGGCGCGGCGCGGTTCGCCGTCCAGTCCGAACGGGTCGAAGCCGCTGACGAAGATCCGTCGGAGGCCCGGCTCGGCGCTGAAGCCGTCGCCCAGACCGCGTGAGGCGTCCTCGAAGCGGGCCCGCAGCCCGGCGCGGTCGACGGCGAACCGGGGCTGCCAGTCGGCCAGTCGGACGGTCATGGCGAGCCTGGTCCAGTACAGCGGGCGGTCGTCGAGGGCGGGCAGGTCGCCGCTGGGCCGCCGGCCCTGGGCGCGGTCCACGCCGGCCTGCCAGAGCGCCCGGCCCCAGACCTCCACCACCCGCTCGGCGCGGTGGGCGGTGCGGGCGGCGCACAGCGCGGCGGTGAAGCCGTGCAGCAGGTCGCGCAGGCCGGAGCGCTCGGTGAAGGCCTCGGTGCGGGCGTCCTGCAGCCGGGCCTGCTCGGCGTCGAGCGGTGCGGCCGTGGTCTGCCCGGCCCGGGGTGCCGCCGTGCCGGCGACGGGGCAGCCGCTCGGGGCGGCCTGGGCGGCGGCGGGGGCCAGCAGCGCGGCGAGCGTTCCGGCGAGGGCGGCGGCCAGTCCGGCGGTACGGCGAAGTAATGTCATGTCACCTGACAATAGGTCCGGGCCTGACGCCCCGCCAGAGTGCCGCCGGCCCGCCGTCCCACTGCCCCGTAGGCTGGCCGGGTGACAGCGCCCGACCTCACCCTGAACACCCTGATCGCCGACCCGTACGGCGGCTACACCCGACTGCGCGCCGACGCACCCGTCCACCGGGTCGTCGGGCCGGACGGCCTGCCCTTCTGGCTGGTGACCCGCTACCCGGACGTGCGCCAGGCCCTCGCCGACCCGCGACTCGCCCTCGACAAGGCGCACGCCGCGCCCGGCAACTACCGCGGCTTCGCCCTGCCGCCCGCGCTGGACGCCAACCTGCTGAACATGGACCCGCCGGACCACACCCGGATCCGCCGCCTGGTCTCCCGGGCCTTCACCCCGCGCCGGATCGCCGCCCTGCGCGCCCCGATCGAGAAGCTCGCCGAGCAGCTCCTCGACGCCATGGCCCCGGCGGGCCGCGCCGACCTGCTCGCGGCGTACGCCGGTCCGCTGCCGATCACCGTCATCTGCGACCTGCTCGGCATCCCCGAGGACGACCGGCGCGACTTCCGCGCCTGGACCGACACCCTCATCACCCCCGACCCCGAGCGGCCGGAAGCCACCCGGGCCGCCGTGCAGGCGATGCTCGGCTTCTTCGGCGGCCTGATCGCGCGCAAGCGCGCCGAACCCGCCGACGACCTGCTCTCCGACCTGATCGCCGTCCGGGACGACGAGCCCGGCGAGGACGGCGACCGGCTCAGCGAGGACGAGCTGACCTCGCTGGCCTTCCTCATCCTGTTCGCCGGCTACGAGAACACCGTCCACCTCATCGCCAACGCCGTCCTCGCCCTGCTCACCCACCCCGACCAGCTGGCCGCCCTGCGCGCCGAACCGGAGCTGATCGACGACGCCGTCGAGGAGTTCGCCCGCTTCGACGGACCGGCCCCGCTGGCCATCCGCCGCTTCCCGCGCGAGGACGTCACCATCGGCGGCGTCACCGTCCCGGCCGGGGAGACCGTGCTGCTCGCCCTCGGCTCCGCCAACCGCGACCCCGAGCGGTTCACCGACCCCGACCGGCTCGACCTGCGCCGCCCCGAATCCGGCCACCTCGCCCTCGGCCACGGCATCCACTACTGCCTCGGCGCGCCGCTGGCCCGGATGGAGACCGCCGTCGCGCTGACCGCGCTGCTGCGCCGCTTCCCGGACCTGGCCCTCGACGTGCCGGTCGAGCGGCTGCGCCACCGCCCCACCCTGCGGGCCCGTGGCCTGCTGGAACTGCCCGTCCGGTACTGACCCCGGGCCGGTCCGGCAGCGGCGCGCGGGGCGGTTCCGCCCCGCTGCGATCTCGACGTCCGGGGCGGGAACCGGCGCGAGTACGACAGCGTTGTCGTGGTCGAACAGCGGTACTCGTACGGTCGTGGAGGAAGTCCCATGAGTGTGGCCCTGATGAAGGGCGGCAACGTCTCCCTGGGCAAGCAGGCCCCCGGGCTGGGGGTGGTCCGGGTCGGCCTCGGCTGGACGGCCGCGGCCGGGTACGACCTGGATGCCAGCGCACTGCTGTGCGGGGCGGACGGCAAGGTCGGCTCGGACCGGAACTTCGTCTTCTTCAACAACCTGCGGAGCCCGGACGGCTCGGTCCGCCACCAGGGCGGCTCCGGCGGCGGCGCCGACCGCGAGCAGATCGAGGTCCGGCTCGCCGAGGTCTCCCCCGACGTGGAGAAGATCGTCTTCGCGGTGGCGATCTACGACGCGGCGCAGCGGCGGCAGACCTTCGGGCAGGTCCGCGGCGCGTACGTCCGGATCGCCGACCCGGACGGCGGGGCCGAGGTGGCCCGCTACGACATCGCGCCCGAGGCGGGCAGCGAGACGGCGATGGTGTTCGGCGAGCTCTACCGGCACGGCGCCGACTGGAAGTTCCGGGCCGTCGGGCAGGGGTACGCGACGGGGCTCGCGGGCATCGCCGCGGACTTCGGCGTGGACGTCCTGCAGCCCGCCCCGGCCGTCCCGCCGGCGTCGGCGTCGGTTCCGCCCCCGGCCGCCGTGAAGCCCGCCCTGCCCTCGACGCCGCCCGCGCCGCCGGTGGCGGCCACGCCCGTGGTGCCCGCTCCGGCGGCGCCCGCCACCACGTCCGCCGTACCGCAGATCCAGCCAGCAGCAGGGAGTTACCCCGTGACGTGTTTCTTCGACCCCTCGCACGGCGCCGGCACGACGGCGGTGCTGTGGTCGCCGCAGTGGGGCGTGCCGCGCCAGATCGAGACCTGCGCCGCCTGCGCCCAGCGGGTGCAGACCACCCTGCCGCCCTTGTACACCCCGCCGCAGCAGGGCTACCCCCAGCCGGTCCAGCAGGGGTACCCGCAGCCCGTTCAGCAGGGCTACCCGCAGGGGCCCGGCCAGCAGGCCCAGGGCGGCGGCCGGCGCTTCGGCACCGGCGCCCTGATCGGGGCGGGCGCGGCGGGCCTGGTCGGCGGCGCACTGCTCAACGAGGCGTTCGACGACGACGGGCCCGAGGTGGTCGTCAACAACTACTACGAGGACGACGGCATCTTCTAGACCGTCGAGCCGCCGGGGCGCGGCTCCGCGAGGGCCGTCGGGGATCACCCCGGCGGCCCTCGCCGTCGGTGCGGTGCGTTTGAATGGCGTCGGCACACCGCTCTGACCGGGGGAGACGCACCGATGACCGGGTCCACGCCCACGACCACGTCCGCGCCCACGTCCACGTCCACGTCTACGTCCACGACCGAGGCCGACCTGCTCGCCGCCGCACGCACGCCCACCGCGGCCTGGCTGGAGTCCTGCTTCGGCCCCGGCACGCTGTGGCGGCCCGCATCACTGCCCGAGCAGCTGACGTCGCGCGAGACCCGGGCGTTCCTGCGCGAGGTCGGCGTACCGGCCGTCGGGATCGACTTCATCGGCTACGACGCCACGGACCTGCCCGCCCGCGGGATGTGGGAGGCGGACCTGGACGACCTGTTCGGCGTGCGCAGGCCCGACGACGAGACCCCGCCGACCGACTGGGGGTACTGCGTCGGCACGTTCGACCAGTGGCACCTGATGGTGTCCGCCGACACCGGCGGCGTCCGGATCTACAACGCGGACGGCTGGGACCACGGCCGGGGCTACGGCGGCTGGGCGGCCGACTCGCTGCCCGAGCTGATCGGCGCGCTGGCGCTGCTGACCCGCTTCGAGGACCGGATCTGCGGGGGCGACGCGACGGCCGCACTGGACGAGTTCGAGGCGCTGGTGGGCCGGTTGGGGCAGGGCCCGGACCAGTCGGACCTCTGGTGCAGCCTGGTGGAGAACCTGCGGGACGAGTACGAGGAGCCGGACGAGGACTGACCTCCGTCCCCTCCGTCCTCTCCGTCCGTCCGCGGTGGCCGCACAACGCGCTTGCGTGGTGCGGCCGTTCGCTTTCCCGGCGACTGCGGTCCCTCCCGGTCGCCCTGGCCCGCCGTCCCGCCGCCCCCTCCCGGCCGACAGCCGCCTCCACGACACCGCCGACTACGGCCCGCCGGTCGAGGACGAGCTGCTCCACCGGGTGGTGGACGCCCTGGACGGGGTCGCCGCCGAGACCGGCCGCACCGTCCCCCAGGTGGCCATCAACTGGCTGCTGCGGCGTCCGACCGTCTCCTCCGTCATCATCGGCGCCCGCAACGAGGACCAGCTGCGCCAGAACCTCGGCGCCGTCGGCTGGTCCCTGACCGAGGATCAGGTCGCCCGCCTCGACGCCGCCAGCGCCCGAACGGCGCCCTACCCGTACTTCCCGTACCGCCGCCAGGAGGCCTTCGCCCGCCTCAACCCGCCGCTCGCGGGTTGAGCGGTGCCGGTCGGTCGCCGGGGGTCGGTTGCCGGGGGGCGCGCCGGGGGCCGGTTGCCGGGGTCGCGCCGGGAGTCGGTCGTCGGCCGCGGCCGCGGCCGGGGTCGGGCGCCGGGGCGGAGTGGGGCGGAAGGTGGAGGCGGGGTTGGTGGGTTGGTGTGCGGGGTGTGAAGTTCCGGCCGGGACCTGTGTTCGAGAGTCGACAGGTGCATGTGAATTCTCCGGGTCCGGCGGCAGCGGCCTGGTGGTGCGTCAGTCCTGCTCAGGCCCGGATGCGGGCCGCGGGGGCAGGGTGGTCCGACGGGCTCGGAACGTCTGATGAAACGTCAGGGTTCCTTGTTTTCCTGCGAACTTGTCTGAAGGCGCTTTAAGCTCCCGTTAACAATGGCGGCTTTCCGCCACGCGCGGACTTCCGCACGAGCTCGGGCGGCAGGCTCCACTGTTCAGTGCCCAACCTGACGATGAGAGCAGGGATGACGACGACAAGTGAACGAAAAGCCGGTGCCGCGCGCGGCCCGGACCGGCGGCGACCGGATGGGCTCGGCCGCCGCACCGCAGGCGGCGTGGCGGCGCTCGCCGTCGCGATCGGCGCCTGCTCCTTGGCCGCGGCCCCCTCGGCGTTCCCGCAGACCGGCGACGGGACGGTGACGGTCCGGGTGATCCGCGCCGTGGACACCACCGGCGTGTGGACGCCCGCGCTGGAGCCCGGGATGGCGGGCGTGAAGGTGACGCTCACGGACGACGCGGGCGTCGGCATCGAGGGCACCACCGCGGCCGACGGCACGGTGACCCTGGCGCCGGCCGCGAGCAAGGCGACCGGCGGCACGTACCGGGTGCAGGTGGTGAATCCGAAGCCGGGGGCGCTGTTCCCGGCCTTCGCCTCGCGCCAGGGACTGACCGGCGCACCCAACCAGCTCAGCAGCAACGAGGAGTTCGTCGACCTCTCCGGCGGCAAGAAGGTGGAGTTCACCACGGGCCTGTGGAGCCCCGGTGACTACTGCCAGAAGAACGCGCCGCTGGTGTCGACCTGCCAACCCGCGCCCAGGGAGGGCGGATCGGCGCGCACGCTGGTCTCCTTCCCGTACGGCGCCCGCGGCGTGGCCGGCACCGACGCGACCGTGACCGACCTGGCCACGGCCGACCAGACCGGCAACCTCTACGGCATCGCCTGGAACCGGGCCGACCGGCGGCTGTTCTCCTCGGCCCAGGCCAAGCGGACCACCGCCTACGGCCCCGGCGGCCCCGGCGGGATCTACGTGACCGACGTGGTGCAGAAGAAGACCACGCTGTTCACCACCGTCCCGGACGCCGGCACCACCCCGCACGGCCCGGGCAACGACGACGCCTTCCTCGCCGCGGTCGGCAAGGAGAGCCTCGGCGGGATCAAGATCACCGATGACGGCAAGGACCTCTTCGTCGTCAACCTGCACGACCGCAAGCTCTACCGCTACGACGCCACCGGCCCGACGGCGGCCGAGCCCAAGGCCGCGTACCCGATCCCCGACCCGGGCTGCCCGGCCGCCGGGGACTGGCGACCGTACGGCCTCGGCCTGCAGGACGGCACCGGCTACCTCGGCGGTGTGTGCTCCGGCGAGTCCACCGGCAAGGCCTCGGACCTGCGGGCCGTGGTCCTGCCCTTCGACCCGGCCACCGGCGCCTTCAAGGCGGCGGTGCTGGACCAGCCGCTCGACTACCCGCGCGGCTCCACGGTCGGCGGGCCGTGCCCCGGCGCCGGCTGGTTCCCGTGGCAGGACACCTTCCCGGCCACCCAGAACGGGCATACCTGCACCGGTTACATGGCCAACCCCGAGCCGGCCCTGGCCGAGATCGCCTTCGAGACCGACGGCTCGATGCTGATCGCCTTCCGGGACCGCTTCGGCGACCAGTCGGCGGCCGGACCGACCGCCGGCACCATGGCCAACGTCCTGCCCGGCGGTGATCTCGACAAGGCCTGCCCGGTGGGCGGCACCTACGTGCTGGACACCGACAAGGGCTGCGGGGCCGCCGCCCGGGGCACCCGGTTCTTCGACAACAACCGCATCGGCCACAACAACGCCCTGAACGCCGGAATGGCGTTCTCCAAGGTCGAGGACTCCATCGCGACCTCGGGCTACGACACCAACGGCATGGCCTTCGGCTACGGCGCGGGCTTCGACAAGCGCGACGGCAAGGCCGACGGCGGCCTGCGCCTCAACCCCGTCGGACCGCTCCCGCCGTTCGGCAAGGGCGCCGCGATGGGCGACCTCGAAGTGCTGTGCGACCAGGCGCCGCTGCAGATCGGCAACCGGGTCTGGTACGACCCGGAGCGCAGCGGACTCCAGCTGCCGGGCCAGCGCCCGGTTCCCGGCGTCACCGTCCACCTGTACGACGAGTCGGGGAAGCCGGTCGGCACGACGAAGACGACGGCGCGCGGCGAGTACTACTTCGACGACAGCAACGTCGAGGGCGGCCTCAAGCCGAGGACCAAGTACACCATCAAGCTGGACAACCCGGCCGACTACGCCAAGGACGGCCCGCTGTACCAGTGGGTGCCGACCGAACACGACGTCGGTGACAACCACTTCATCGACTCCAAGGGCGTCGTCCCGCCCGGTGGCAGGTACCCGGAACGCGCGCTGACCACCGGCGGACCGGGCGAGAACGACCACACGTACGACTTCGGCTTCCGTCAGCAGGAGGGCGCGCTGCGCCTGGTCAAGCACGACCAGGACGGCAAACCGCTCGCGGGGGCCACGTTCCAGCTGTGGCACGAGACAAACGGCACCGACGGGCTGCAGCCGACCGGCGACAAGCCCGACACCAAGGTCGGTGAGCCCTGCACCACCGGGGCCGACGGGCTCTGCCAGGGCAAGGGCGTGGTGGGCACCTACTACTGGCAGGAGCTGAGCCCGCCGGAGGGCTACGCGGCGCCGGCGGTCACGGTGTTCGGGCCGCTGGTGCTGAACTCAGGGAACCTCGACGACGGGGTGTCGGTGACGGCGGTCAACACGCTGATCCCGGCCCCGACCCCGACGCCGACGCCCACCCCGACGGGGACGCCGACACCGCCGCCGACCACCTCGACGGCGAACCCGGCACCCCCGGCACCCCCGGCCCCGCCGGGACCGCCGGGACCGGCACCCGGGCACCTGCCCAACACCGGCGCGGGCAACGGGATGCCGCTGGCCATGGCCGGCGCGGCGACGCTGATCGCCCTCGGCGCGGGCGCGGTGCTGCTGGCCCGCCGGCGCCGGGCCGCGCGGCACGGGTAGCCCCGCGGGACGGGTAGCCCGTCGACACGGGTGACCCGGTGACCGCAGCGGAGCGGGCGGGTTCGCGGACCGAGGGTCCCGGACCCGCCCGCCTGCTGTGACCGACCGATGAGAGAGACGAGAGGAAGGCACCCGCATGGCCCCGGCCCGGAAGACCGAGCCCGCCGAGCCCGCCCCCCGCAGGTCGCGTCGGAGACCCTGGCTCCGCGCCCTGGTCGCGATCGCGGTGTGCGGCGCCGCGGCGGGCGGCCTGGTCGCCTACCGGACGGTCTCCGACGAGGCCGTCGAACGCCCGGTGACCACCGACGAGGCCTCCCGGCTGGCCCTGTCACGGCTGAACCTGTACCAGGCCAGCCCGGTGCCGGTGACGCTGACCGCCGCCGAGGGCGGGGGCGTCAGCATCCGGGTCGAGGGCGTCGTGGACTACCGCACCCACCGGGGCGTCGGCCGCTACCGGACCACCGGCGCGAGCGGTCCGCTGGACCACGGCCTGGTCGTCTGGGACACCGGCGGCCTCGGGCTGGCCCCCGAGCCCGCCGGCGTGGACGGCCCGGCGTGGGAGCAGGCCGAGCACGTGCCGCGGCAGGGCTGGTCGCCGCGCTCCTACACCGCGGACCCGCTGGACGCCGGCCTCAGCCTGGTCGTCCAGCTCGGCGCGGACCGCCCCGACAACCCGCTGCTGCTCGCCCAGTCCGGCGCCCGCTGGCTCGGCCGGGACCGGATCGACGGCCGGAGCCACGACCGCTTCGCCGGCCCGCGCGCCCAGGGCTCGGCCCCTGACGGTGGGAAGTCCCCGCTGACGTACTGGGTCGACGGCGACGGCACGCTGCGTCGGGTCACGATGCGGATGCCCGGCCTCGGCACTCCCACCACGGCGGACTTCTCGGCCCGCGACGCCGCCGCCAAGGTCCCTGAGGCCCCCTGGCTGACGGGCTGAGCACGCCCGGTGATCCGGTGGTGGCCGGAAGGAAACGCCATCCGGTCACGCTGCGGAACCCGTACGTCCGGAACCGCTCCACGTCGGTCGGGTGGCCGCGCGACCGCACGGCCCGGTGGAGGATTCCCCCATGGGAAGGAGAGGCGTCGTGCATACGGCACCCCACGGACCTGGCGACTACCGCACCGTCAGCGACCCCGAGCAGGCCCTGAAGTACGCGATCCGGCATCTCGCGGGCGGCCGCGGCGAGATCGTCGAGGGAGTCATCACTCCCGCGTCGCCCTCCTGGGCGCACGAATCCGCCGCCGAGACCGTCCGCCGCCAGATCACGCCCCGGCTGGAGCAGCTCGGCCTGGTGTCCGGTTCCGGCGACCTCGACCTGCCGGGGAGTGAGAACTGGTACATCCCCGACCTCGCGGTGGTGCCCGCCGAACTCGCGGAGAAGACCGAGGGTGCCCTGCTGCCGGAGCAGACCTTGCTGATCGTCGAGGTCAGCTCTCCGTCGAACGCCGAGACCGACCGCGTCGTGAAGCGCCGCCGGTACGGGCAGTACGGTGCGCCGCTGTACCTGCTCGTCGACCGGCAGGACCGTAGCTGCACGCTGTACAGCGAACCGACGCGGCTCGGGTACGCCCGGGAGAGCGGTCCGTACCCCTTTGGCACGCCCGTCCACCTGCCCGCGCCCTTCGACCTCGATCTCGACACCACCCGCCTGTAGCGGCGGGCGGACTCCCTACACCCGGGCGGCGTCCGTCGAACGGGCTCTGGCCGGGAGGCCGTTGGCGAGGTCCTCGGTGAGCAGGCGCCAGGCGATCGCGTCGGCGGCGGTGCGCAGCTGCGGGCTGCGGGGGCGGCCGGCGTCGGCGTCGAGGCGGGCGTTGAGCCAGTCGGACCAGGCGTGGGCGAGGGCCCGGACCTCGCGGGTGCCGGCTTCGGTGTGGACGAGGCGGTCGCCGTCGCGGACGAGGTAGCCCTCGGCGGCCATCCGGTCGAAGACCGGTTCCAGGACCTCGGGCGGCACCCGCTTGCGGGCGGCGATCAGGTCGAGGTCGGCGTGGCCGAGGGCCTTGGCGTGCTGGGCGACCTCCATCAGGGCCCAGGCCCCGGCCAGGTCGACCCGGGTGTCGGCGTCGGCGACGATCGCGCGGACGGTGGAGAGGTCCACCCCGCGCACGATCGTGCAGACGGCGTACTCCAGGTGCGGGTCGGAGTCGGCGGTGGTCGGCTGCGCGAAGCCCTCGCCCATGTCGGTGGAGCCGGCCCGGGCGGTGTCGCGCAGCGGCACCTCCTTGAGGAAGAGCGCGACCACGAAGCCGACCGCGGCCACCGGGATGGTCCACAGGAACACGGTGTGCAGGGCGTCGGCGTAGGCCTGGACGATCGGCGCGGCCTGGTCGGCGGGCAGGCTGTGCAGGCCCTGGGGGCTCCCGGCGGCGTGCGCGAGCGCGGCCGGGTCGGCGCCGGTGAGCCGGGCGGCGGAGGCGACGCCCGCCCGGAGTTCGGAGGTGAGGCTGTTGGCGTAGATGGTGCCGAACACGGCGGTGCCGAAGGAACTGCCGATGGTGCGGAAGAAGGTCACCCCGGAGGTGGCGGTGCCGAGGTCCGCGTAGTCGACGGTGTTCTGGACGGCGATGGTGAGCACCTGCATGCTCAGCCCGATGCCGACGCCGAGCACGAACATGTACAGCGAGGCGAGTGCGGTGCCGGTGTCGGGTTCGAGCCGGGAGAGCAGGTAGAGGCCGAGGGCCATCACGGCGGTGCCGGCGACCGGGAACAGCCGGTACCTCCCGGTCTTGCTGACCACGTTGCCGCTGGCGATCGAGGCGATCAGCAGACCGATCACCATCGGCAGCATCCGGACGCCGGAGACCGTCGCCGAGTCGCCGTCCACGTACTGCAGGAAGGTGGGCAGGAAGGTCAGCGCACCGAGCATCGCGAAGCCGACGATGAAGCTGAGCACGGAGCAGGCCGTGAACACCGGGTTGCGGAACAGCCGCATCGGCAGCATGGGTTCGACCGCGCGGGTCTCCGCCCAGCAGAACAGCGCGAGCGCGACCACGCCGCCGGCGAACAGGCCGATGATCACCCCGGAGCTCCAGGCGTACTGGTTGCCGCCCCAGCTGGTCGCCAGGATCAGGGCGCAGGCGCCGGCCGTGACCAGGCCGATGCCCAGGTAGTCGATCACCGGCCGGGTCGCCGAGCGCACCGAGGGGATGGTCCGGGCGGCGGCGATCACCACGACGACCGCGATCGGCACGTTGACGTAGAACGCCCAGCGCCAGGACAGGTGGTCGGTGAACAGCCCGCCCAGCAGTGGCCCGATCACCGTGGCCACGCCGAACACCGCGCCGATCGCGCCCTGGTACTTGCCGCGTTCGCGCAGCGGGATGACGTCCGCGATGAGCGCCATGGCGGTGACCATCAGACCGCCCGCGCCGATGCCCTGCACCGCCCGCCAGGCGATCAGCAGCGTCATGTCGGTCGAGAGCCCGCACAGGAAGGAGCCGCCGACGAAGACGATCGCCGAGACCTGGAACAGCAGCTTGCGCCCGTACAGGTCGCCGAACTTGCCGGCCAGCACGGTGGCCACGGTCTCGGCCAGCAGGTAGGAGGTGACCACCCAGGACATGTGCGCGGCCCCGCCGAGGTCCGCGACGATGGTGGGCAGCGCGGTGCCGACGATGGTCTGGTCGAGGGCGGCCAGCAGCATGCCGAGCACGATCGTGCCGAAGACGACGTTCCGCTGCCGGACGTCCAGCACCGGCGGGGCGGACGGCGGGTTCTCGGTGGCGACGGTCATGCCGTCAGCCTCTGGGGTCGGGGCCCCGACCGCGATCCGGTTCGGCCGTCCGGGTGAGCGGCGGTTCGGTCCCGTCCGGGTGGCGGCGCCCGGTGCGCGGGGCGAGGATGGGCCGAACGGCGCCGACGGGCCGAGTCAGTACCGGTCGACGGACGAGCGACCGGGCCGCGGGCCGCCCCGCCCCCGACCGGGCGGGCGCCGTGCGGGCTCCCGACCGGCGACCGCCGACCCGGGCCTTCCCGCAGCACGTCCCGCCGCACGTCCCGCCGCAGCACGTCCCAGCAGCACGTCCTCCGCACCACGCCGCCCCGGACACCGGGAAGGGGCTCCGATGACCGCCCGACCCCCGTGCCGTACCGCGCACCCCGACCCGCCCGGCGCCACCTGCGCCGGGCGGCGGGCCGCCACGCGGCGCTGGCGGGCGCTCGCGGTCTGCCTGGTCGCCGGGTTCATGACCCTGCTGGACGTCAGCATCGTCAACGTCGCCCTGCCGACCGTCCGGGCCGGACTGCACATGTCCGAGAGCGGCCTGCAGTGGGTGCTCAGCGGCTACGCGCTGGCCTTCGGCCTGGTGCTGGTCCCGGCCGGGCGGCTCGGCGACGCGCGCAGCCGCCGGGCCGTGTTCCTCACCGGGCTGGCCCTGTTCACGGCGGCCAGCGCGCTGGCCGGCGCGGCGCAGAACCAGGAGTGGCTGGTGCTGGCCCGGCTGTTCCAGGGCGCGGCCGGCGGGGTGCTGGTGCCGCAGGTGTCCGGCTTCATCCAGACCCTCTTCCAGGGCGCCGAACGCGGCCGGGCCTTCGGCGCCCTCGGTGCCACCATCGGGCTGTCCACCGCCGTGGGACCGCTGCTCGGCGGGCTGCTGATCCACCTGTTCGGCCCGCAGGACGGCTGGAGGTGGGTGTTCCTGGTCAACCTGCCGATCGGCCTCGTCGCCCTACCGGTCGCCCGTCGGCTGCTCCCGCCGCCTCCGCCCGCCGCCGAGCGGGCCGGGCACCGCGACTTCGACCCGGTCGGCGTGCTGCTGCTCGGCTCCGGCACGGTCGCGCTGCTGCTGCCCTTCGTCCAGGCCCAGCAGTGGCACAGTGCGGCCCGCTGGCTGCTGCTGCCGGTCGCGGCGGTGCTGCTCGCCGCGTTCGTCGGCTGGGAGGTGCACTACGGGCGGCGGCACGAACCGCTGGTGAGCATGGCCCTGTTCGCGGTCCGCCCGTACGCGGCCGGAGTGCTGCTGTCGCTGGTGTACTTCGCCGGGTTCACCGCGATCTTCTTCATCTTCACGCTGTACCTGCAGGCGGGGCTGCACTACTCGGCGTTGACGGCGGGCCTGGCGATCACCCCGTTCGCGGTCGGTTCGGGCGTGGCGGCGGCGGTGGGCGGGCGGCTGGTGAGCCGGCTCGGCCGACGGCTGGTGGTGGTCGGGCTGCTGCTGGTGCTGGGCGGGCTGGTGGCCGCGGCCCTCGCGGTGCAGCTGTGGTCCGGGCCGCGGGTGGGCTGGACGACGGCGCTGCCGCTGCTGGTCGCCGGGGTGGGAAGCGGGCTGGTGATCGCCCCGAACCAGACGCTGACCCTGCAGCAGGTGCCGGTCGCTCGGGCGGGCAGCGCGGGCGGGGTGCTGCAGACCGCGCAGCGGGTGGGCTCGGCGGTGGGCATCGCCGTCGTCGGCTCGGTCTTCTTCGCCCACGCCCGCGGCAGCCACCCGGACTGGGCGCGGGCCTTCCAGCTGGGTGTGGCGGTCGCGGCGGGCCTCGTGCTGGTGGCGCTGCTGGTGGCGGTGGCGGACACGGCGGCGGGGCGGTTTCCGAACCGGCCCGACGAGGTAGGAGGCGGGTCGTGACGGATGCCCGAGCGGACTTCCTGGCCGCGGCCGACGCGGCCGGACAGCTGCTGCGCCGCCCCGAGGTGGCGCGGGCCTGGCGGGCCCCGAGTGCGCTGGCGCAGTGGAGCGTCGGCGGGCTGGCCGGGCACCTCGCCTATCAAGTGCTGTGCGTGGAGGAGGCCTTGGCGGCGGCTGCGCCCGGCGAGGAGACGGTCGGCCTGCTGGACCACTACGCCCGGGTGGCGTGGGTCGGCGCGGCGCCCGACGCGGACATCAACGTGCGGATCCGGCAGGGCAGCGAGGCGTTCGCCGCGGACGGACCGGCCGCGCTGCACCGCCGGGTCGCGGACGCGCTCGCCGGCCTCGCCACCGCGCTGGCGACGGCGGACGGCACCCGGCCGGCCCGGCTGCCGTTCTGGGGGCCGTGGTCGCTCCGCCTGGACGACCTGTTGGCGACCCGGACCATGGAGCTGGCCGTCCACGGCGACGACCTGGCGGTCAGCGTCGGCCTCCCGACCCCCGAACTCCCGCCGGAGACCGCCGACTCGGTGATCGGTCTGCTCGCCCGGCTGGCCGTCCGGCGGCACGGCCAGGCGGGCGTGCTGCGGGCGCTCAGCCGGGCGGAGCGGGCGCCGGGGAGCATCGCGGCGTTCTGACCGCGGCGACCCGGCCGGCCTCCGGTGGCCGTCGCGTCAGCGGTCCCGTCAGCGGTCCCGTCGTCAGCGGTCCCGTAAGGGCCCGTCAGTGGTCGCGCCGCCGGCCCGTCAGTGACCCCGTCCGAGGTGGCGGCGGTGGATCACCACGGCCGCGACCACCACCGGGACGACCGCCCGGGCGGCGAAGGTGAGCCAGGAGCCCGCGATGGTCGCTCAGCGCTTGACCGCGACGCCCGCGTACATCGCGATGTCCTGATCGCGGACGGGCGCGGCGTCGGCGTCCGGGTGCCAGTGGTGGACCAGCGTGACGCCCGGGTCGAGCAGCTCGTAGCCGTCGAAGAAGGCCTCCGTCTCGGCCTTGTCGCGGATCTGCAGCGGGATGCCGCGCGCGTTGTACTCCCGGCCGACGCCGCCCACGCCCACCGGGTCGGTGTCGCCGGTGAACACCGTCAGGGCGAGGAAGCTGCCGGGCACCAGGGCGTCCATGAAGCGGCGCACGATGCCCTGCGGGTCGTCCTCGTCCAGGACGAAGTGGACGATGGCGATCAGCGACAGCGCCACCGGCTGCGAGAGGTCGAGCACCTCGCGCAGCCGGGGGTCGCCGATGATCGACTCCGGGTCGCGGAAGTCGGCGTCCACGTAACAGGTACGGCCCTCGGGCGTGCTGGACATCAGCGCCCGCGCGTGGGTCAGCACGATCGGGTCGTTGTCCACGTACGCGACCC
Source organism: Kitasatospora sp. NPDC053308 (assembly GCF_055585785.1). Classification (NCBI taxonomy): domain Bacteria; kingdom Bacillati; phylum Actinomycetota; class Actinomycetes; order Kitasatosporales; family Streptomycetaceae; genus Kitasatospora; species Kitasatospora sp. NPDC053308. The sequence continues at coordinate 65,503 of NZ_JBVJJY010000002.1, forward strand.
GGGCGTCGGGCGCGATCGCCTGGGCGATCTCGTGCACGTTCGGCGAGGTGGGGATGCCGGTGCCGATGTCCAGGAACTGCCGTACGCCGTACCGCTCGGTGAGGTGGCGCACCGAGCGCTGCATGAACGCGCGGGTGGTGCGCATCGAGATCGGCAGGGCCGGCCAGGCCTTCACCGAGGCGTGCGCGGCGACCCGGTCCGCCGCGAAGTTGGTCTTGCCGCCGATCAGGTAGTCGTAGACCCGGGCGGAGTGCGGGACGTCCATCCGCAGGTCCACCGACGGGAAGTCCTCCTGCGGGCCGCGCTCCGCCCGGACCTCGTTCGCCATTGCTCGCCCTCCCACGGGGGATCCGTCACCGAACCGCCTCGGCGGCGGCCCGTGGTGCGCATCGTAGCGGTCGCCGGTACGACGAGATGACGAACTCTCAGGCCTGAGCCTCCCGTTCCCCGGCCCCCACCTCCGCGGCGTCCACATCCGAGGCGTCCGGCTGCCGGGGCACGAGGTCCTGGTCGGCGGCGAGGCGGACCCCGTGCCGCCGGTGAGCGGCGAGTTCGAGCGCGGCGCCGATCCAGGCCGCACCGAAGGACCACGTCGCCAGCCACTCGCACAGGTACAGCGGACGCACCGACCAGTCGTCCCCGACGCCCGTGGCCCCGGCCAGGACGGAGAGCAGCAGGGCCACCAGGATCAGCACCCCCGCCACCAGGTAGGCCGTGCTCACCCGGGCCGGCTGTGTGGAGCGGGGATTGCGGAAGGAGTAGAGACAGAACAGCGCCAGCATGACGAACAGCAGGGCGGCGAAGGCCAGGTGCAACCAGCCGACGGTGCGCTGCAGGCCCGTCGCCCCGTGCTCCGACGTCGGGCACAGCGCCACCCCCACCGCGAAGAGCCCGGCCAGGGTGCTCCACCGGTCGTCCCGGCGGTCGAAGCGGTAGCAGATCAGGAACACCCCGAGCGCGCACAGGGAGCCCACGAAGACGTTCCGGGTGTCGGTGTAGTACGCGGCGCTCATCGAGCCCGGCCAGTAGCCGTCCGTGCTGCGCCCCGTCACCACGGCGGCCAGCCAGTTGCCGAACGGCAGGGCCGGGGGCAACAGGATGCCGATCAGCCCCACGCCGAAGCGCAGGAACATGACCGTCCGTCCGTCCTGGACGCCGCGCCGGGCGTCCGGGGAGTTCTGCGCGCGTGAGTCGTGAGCCACGGACGCCTCCTTGCTGGGATGCGGGCGCGTGCACGCCCGCGGACTTCTCGGGCCGCGAGGACAGAACGGGGGCGGCGTCGACGGGTGTCGCCGCACCTGAGCGGCCATCAACCGGTGTACCCGCAACCACGTTCGAAGCACCACTGGATTGAGTGGTTTACCGCCCGGGGCCGCCTCGGCCGGGCAGGGGCTTCGGGGTCAGGCGGTGGGCTGCTCGGTGTGCGCGATCAGCGCGTTGAGGAGGGCGGCGCCGCGCTCGGCGTCGTCGACGCTGACCGCGAAGTCGCGGCCCCGGCGGGTGCGCACCACCAGGCAGGCGCCCCGGCGCAGCATCACCGTGGTGCCGAGCCCGTTGATCCGGTAGCCCCAGCCGCCGGCCTGGGCGGGGGTGCGGTCCTCGGCGCGGGCCGAGACCAGATCGGCGGGGGACCAGTGCCGGGCCGGCCGGCCGAACGGGCCGAAGCCGACGGTCAGTCCGCGCGCGGTGACCCGGGCCTGCACCGAGGAGCAGGCGAGGGTGGCCAGGGCCGGGACCGCGAACGACAGCGCGAGCGGCCACTGCGCGCGGGCCAGCCCGCTCGCGGCCGCCAGCGCTCCCGCCACCGCGACCAGCCCGAAGACGACGGAGAGCAGCTGCAGCCACGGGTTCGCGGCCCGCGAGAGCCAGACGAACCGTTCCCCCTCGGGCACCTCCAGCGTCGGCGCGCCGGGCGTCGGACGCTCCTCGGCCCGGCCGCCGAACCGGCGGCCCGCCAGCCAGACCAGGGCCCCGGCGGCGGCCGTGGCCAGCAGGACCAGGACCACCTCGATGCCCATCGGCGCGGCGTCCTGCCAGCGGGCGCGGTCCAGGTTGGCGTGCACGATGGCGGTCTGCGCCCCCGTCAGCAGCACCCCGCCGGACGCCAGCGCCGCCGCGCCGACGCCGGGCGACCGTCCCGCGCCGTAGTGCTGCACCAGCGCGGCGGCCGACACCAGGGCCAGCCAGACCAGCGCCGGGAACAGGACGGCCCAGGTCAGCGACATCGACCCGTCCGGCTCCCGCCCGCCCCAGTGCGTGGCCAGTGGGTCCGGCAGCCGGTGCCGCGCCGCCAGCGGCAGCGCGATCAGCAGTGCCAGCACCCCCAGCGACCAGGCCGCCGCACCCCACAGCGCGCCCGGGCGCCTGACGCGCCGTCCGCCTCGCCCGGCCCGTTCGCCTCGTTCCGTCGCGCCGTCGTCCGTCGGGCCGTCGTCCGTCGCGCTGTCGTCCGTCATGCCGTGGTCCGTCACGACAACCCCCTGATGATGTCCACGAGATCGTTCCTGCTGTAGCCGGCCCGGGCCGCGTCCTCCACCAACTGCCGGACACGACCGACCAGTTCGGAGCGGCTGTCGGCGCCGGCCGCGATCGTGATGCCACGGCCCCGGCGGAACTCCAGCACCCCCTCCTCGCGCAGCGTGCGCAGCCCGCGCAGCACGGTGTTGGTGTTCACCCCCAGCGCCCGGGACAGCTCCCGGGCCGGCGGCAGCTTGTCCCCGGGGGCGCACTCGCCCTCGGCGACGGCCCGTCGGATCGCCCCGGCGACCTGTTCGTGCAGTGGTCGGGTGTCCCCGACGTCCAGCTTCAGCAACATGGTGCTACTGACGATAGCACCATCCCTCTCATCGGTCGCCCGGGTGCGCGTCCGCTCCTACCGGTCGTATGGAGTGCGTCGGGATCGCCGCCCGGAGCGTCAGGGAGGCATCAAGAAGGGCCGCTGAGCGCGCCGGTGGCGGTTGGGTGGAGGCAGGAGCGCAACCACGACACGAGGACGGACGGACCATGCACGGCAGCGAGCGGCACGAGGACGGCGGGACACCGAGGGTGGTGGTCGGGGTCAGCGGGTCGCTGGGGAGCCTGGCGGCGCTGCACCGAGCCGCGGCCGAGGCGAAGGAACGCGGCGCGGAGCTGCTGCCGGTGCTGGCCTGGGAGCCGCCCGGCGGCGAGCTCGGCTACCGCCGCTCGCCCTGCCCGCCGCTGCTCGCGGCCGTCCGGGACGCCGCCGAACAGCGCCTGCACGCCGCCCTCGACACGGCCTTCGGCGGCGCCGACCCCGGCGTGCCGCTGCAGCCGGTGGTGATCCGCGGCGAGACCGGCCCGGCCCTGGTGCACGTCGCCGACCGCCCCGGGGACCTGCTGGTCCTCGGCCAGAGCGGCGGCCCGCTGCGGCGCCGGCTGCGGCGCTCGGTGCCCGCGTACTGCGCGCGGACGGCGGGCTGCCCGGTGCTGACCGTACCGGTGCCCGCCCTGCTCACCGAGCTGCACCGGTTGGAGGCGATCCACCGCCGCGCCCGCTGGCGCCTGACGGCCGCCTCGGCCCCCGAACTCCTCCTGGCGAAGGGGTAGTCCACGGTGCGGATGTACGCGGCCCGCCCGGGTGCCACCCGCTTCCGCCCCGTCCGGGAGCGGCTGTCGACCGGCGCCTCCGGCACCGTCACCCTGCTCGCGGGCGGCGCACTGGCGCTCGGCCTCGGGGGGCTGGGCGAACTGCACTCCGGGTGGCTCGCGTTCGCCGCGTACGTGGCGCTGTGCGGCCTGGCCGGCGCCGTCTCCCGGCCGCGTGCCGCGCCGGTGATCGGCCTGGCCGCCTGGCTCTGCTGCAACGCCTTCGCCGAGCACCGGCACGCCGAACTCGGCTGGTCCGGACCCTGGCCGGAGGGGCGGCACTACGCGGCGTTCGCCGCCGCTGCCCTGCTCCTCGCCCTGCCCGCGGCCGTGCCGCGCCGCACCGTACGGGTGGCACGGCTGCGCCTCGACCGCCCGGCCTGAGGCGGGCCCCGGCACGTTCGCGATCGGCCGCCCCGCGCGGCCGGTGGCGGACCACACCGAAGGACCGCGGGCTCCGGCCGGTACTCCGGAGCCCACGGCGAACCGGTGGAGGCAGGGGACGGGGCGCGCGGAGCGCCGTCGCAGGTTCGGACGCGACCCGCTCCGCGCGCCTCACCGGCCGAGCGCGGCGATCCAGGGCGCGAAGTCCGCGGACTCGCCCGCGAAGCCCTCGGGGCTCGGATCGCCCAGGTCCGAGGAGAGCGCGGCGGAGGCCGGGACGTCGGCGGGCAGCGGGAAGCCGCAGAGGCCGCCGTCGTCGCCGACGAGGACGAACCCCGGTGCATCCCGGGCGACTTCAGCAGGGGGTGTTGCATGCGCCGGTGCTCCCGGACGAACGGACCGTCACCCCGGCCTCGGTGGTCAGCCCCTTGGTGACCTGCCGGAGCGCGCCCCGCGGAGTCGGCAGGCCGGGCGCAGCGACCGGCCCGGGCGCACGCCACCTCGGTCGGCGTGGCCGCCGCCGCCCGGATACCGGTCCGGTCCGGTCCGGACCCGGACCCGGACGCGGATTCCGCGGCCTAGTCGTCCCCGCGGAGTTCCGCCGGGACGGCGATGACGTCGACCAGGGCCTCGCCGCGCAGGACGGTGAGGGCGACGGGGCGGCCGATCGCGTCGGCGAGCATCAGGCGCTGCAAAGCCTGGGCGCTGCCGATCGGCTCGCCGGCGGCGGTGAGCAGGAGGTCCCCCGGGTGGAGGCCCGCGCGGTCGGCGGGGGCGCCGGGGACCACCTCGACGATCCGCAGGCCGGTCCGCTGTCCGGTGCGGTCGCGCAGGGCGGGCGGCAGCGGGGCGGGCACCCCGGCCAGGCCCAGGTAAGCCCGGCGGATCCGGCCGTCGGTGAGCAGGGCGGCGATGATCTGCCGGCTGGTGGCGTCGATCGGGACGGCCAGGCCGAGCCCGTTGCCGGCCACCGCCGTGGTGATGCCGACGACCTCGCCGCCGGCGGTGGTCAGCGCGCCGCCGGAGTTGCCCGGGTTGAGGGCGGCGTCGGTCTGGATCACGTTGTCGATGACCCGCACGGCGCTGCCCGAACGGGCCGGCAGCGAGCGGCCGAGGGCGCTGACCACGCCCGCCGTGACCGTACCGGCCAGCCCGAGCGGGTTGCCCACGGCGACCACCAGCTGCCCGACCCGCAGGGCGGTGGCGTCGCCGAGCCGCACCGGGGCGGGGGTGGGGCCGTCGGCGCGCAGGACGGCCAGGTCGGAGAGCGGGTCGGCGCCGATGGTGTGGAAGGGGGAGACGGTGCCGTCGGCGAAGGCCAGCGTGCCGGCGTCGGCGTTGCCGACGACATGGGCGTTGGTCAGTAGGAAGCCGTCCTCGGTGAAGACCACCGCCGAGCCGAGCGCGGTGCTGAACCAGCCGCCCCGGCCGCGCCGCGGGACCTGGAGCGCGGCGACCCGCGGGGTCACGGCGGCGGCCGCGGTGGTGACGATCCGCGAGTAGGCGTCCAGCGCCTCGGCGGTGCCGTCGTCGGAGGCGGGTTCGGGCCCGGGGAGTGTGTCGGACACGTGCTCACCCCTTCCGTCGACGAGGCTCCTCCCGGCCAAACAACGGGGCGGTGCCGAAGCTTCCACCGCCGGCTCCTGGCGCCCCCTTGACGAGCGGAAAACTATAAAGGGTCGGCAAAGCAGGCGTATGGTGCGAGCAAAAGCCACCGTGCGGGGAGGGCCTGATGGAGACCACGCTGGAAACGGACTGGCGCACGCCCGACACTCCGGGCGGCCGCCTCGGGACGGAGCACCTGCTGGCCGCGATGGCGGGGGCCGGCGGCCCGGCCGGAGCGGCCCTCGCCGCCGCCGGAGCCACCGAGCGCGAGCTGCGCGCCCTCCTGCGCGAACGCGAACGGGAGCAACGGGAACGGGAGCAACGGGAGCGGGGGCAACGGGAGCGGGAGCACGAGCGCGGTACGGCCGGGGGTGCCGGCTGGGGCACGGACGACGGCGCCGGTTCCGGTGTGCCCGCCCGCGAGGTGCTCGGCTCGGCCGGCGCACCGGACCTGGTGCTGACCGGCGCCGCGGCCCGCGCGCTCGCCGCCGCGGTGGCGGCCGTCCGGCGCAGCGGCGGGCACCGGCTCACCGCCGAGCACGTCCTGCGCGCCCTGCTGGCCGACGACCGCACCCGCGCCGCCGAACTGCTGCGCGCGGCGGGCGTGGCACCGCAGACGGTGCGGGAGCGGCTGGACGGCCGGCCGACGGCTCCGCCCGTAGCGCCGCCCTCAGCTCCGTCCCCCACTCCGTCCGCAGCGCCGCCGTCCGCGTTGGACCCGCTGCTGCTGCCCACCCGGGACGCCCTGTTCGACCGCCCGGCGCACCGCCTCCCGCGCTGGCGGCGGATGGTCGGGCGCCGCGCGGCCGGTCCGGCGGCCACCGCCGCGTCCGCCGCCGCGGACTGGATCCGCTCGGAGGCGGACGAGCAGGCCCGGCGCCTCGGCCGGCGGACGCCCGGCACCGAGCACGTGCTGCTCGCCGTCCTCGCCGTCCACGAGGTGCTGCGCCACCACCCGCGACCGGACGTCGACGACACCGGCGGGGAGCTGCTCGCCTCGCTCGGCCTCGGGTACGCGCGGGCCCACGCCGCGCTCTTTGCCGGAGCCGTCCCGCTCCCGGCGGACCCGCGCTCCGTCGAGGCCTACCTGGCGGGTGCGGCGCCCGGTCCGCTGGTCCGGGCGCTGCTCGCCGAGGACACCAGGGCCCGGCGCCTCGTCGAGGCCCTGCGGGCGGACGGCTCGCGCGGCGACGACGAGCGGGACCGCTCGGCCGAGTGGCAGGACGGGCGCGGTCGGCGGCCGGAGGCTCAGCGGGTGGTGTAGCGGCCGTCGGCGAGGAGCGTCCGGCCGGTGATCCGCCCGCTCCCGGTGGCCGGGGCGGTGACGATTGGCGCTCGGTCCTCGATCGCGGTCAGCCCGGCCGCCCGTCGCCTGGGACTCGTGGAAGACGACCCGCACCGGCGGCGTCTCCTGGCCGTAGCGGAACGGGGCGTCCATCGGGCCCGGTGCCGCGGTGTCGACGGGAGGCGGCGGGCGACGAACTCCGTGGCGGGCGAGTCAGAGCGCCGTGGCGGCGAGGGCGATCGAGCCGAGCACCGCGAGCACCCCGAGCGCGAGGAACCCGTACTCCAGCCCGACCCGCTCCCGGCCGTCCACCAGCACCTGCCGGGGGTCGGCCGGGTCGTAGCGGACCGGGACGTAGCGGCCGTCCGGCAGGGGGTGGCGGGGGGTGGAGGGGACGGGGGAGAAGACCTCGACCACCCGGCCGTCCGCCGTCTCGAACTGCAGCAGCGGGCGCGGCGGCAGCGCGCGGTCCTCCGGGCCCGAGGCGCGGGCCCGCACCAGGGCCGAGGCCGGGACGCCGACCCGCCGCAGGCGCCGCAGCTCGCGCAGCCCCACCACCCCGGCGAGGTACGCGACCACGCCGCCCAACGCGCCGAACACCACCACGGCGAACCCGGCCGTTCCGCCCACTGCGCGCCTCCCTGCCCGAGAGTTCCCCCGCGGCCCAGTATCGCCCAGGGGCGGCCCGCCCGGCGGCCCGGGCCGCCGGGCGCTCGTCCGTGCGGACGGGCGCACCCCGCCCGTCGTCGCCCCCGCCGCCGCCCGTCCGTCACAGCGGACCGGCAGCCGGACGCACGCGCCAATGCTCCGTCAAGATGGCGACCAGCGCCGTCAAGGACCCGTCAAGGTGGCCGGACGGGTGGGTGGCCGGACCTAGTGTGAGCTGCGAGGAAACGGTTCGCTGCCCGGGCGTGGGGCCTGGCGGCGGACCGTTTGCCGAATCCCGACCCCCGGCGGGTTCCTCCGGGGAAGGTTCGGCGGCCAGTGAAGAACAGGGGAGGGGGCGCGCGGCGCTGCCGACGGGAACGTCGGACGGTACGGCCGTCAGGGGAAGACGGTCGCGGCGGGGACGGCGCGACCGGAGACGGTCGTACCACTCGCCGCCGCGCGCCCGCTTCGCTCCGACCGCGCTCCCGCATCCCGTGGTTCAGCGCTGACAGCCCTCGCTAACGCTCCGATAAGATGACCACAGGTGTGCCGGGAAGCCTGGTCGGCGCGGGGGATGACTGCGGCAATCCGCGGCGGTGACCCCGGTTCTTGCGATGGGGTCCTCTCCACCGATGCACGTAGTGGCGATCGTTCTCGTCCTGGTGGTCCTGGCCACGACCGTGGCCACCTTCGCCGGGCGCCTGCGGGTGCCCGCGCCCTCGCTGCTGGTCCTGGCCGGCATCGCGGTGGCGCTGGTACCCGGTGTCCCCGCGCTGCACGTCCCGCCGCAGGTGATCGGCACGGTGGTCCTGCCGCCGCTGCTGTACGCCTCGGCCGAGGAGCTGTCGCTGCGGGACCTGCGCACGGTCTGGCGCCCGGTGACGATCCTCTCCTTCGGACTGGTCTTCGCCTCCGCCGCCGCCGTCGGCTTCACCGCCGTCGCCGTCGCCGGGCTGCCGCCCGCGATGGCCTTCGTCCTCGGCGCCGTGCTCTCCAGCACCGACCCGGTGGCCGTCACGGCGCTCGGCCGCCGACTGGCCCTGCCGGGGCGGCTCCAGGTGCTGGTGCAGGCCGAGAGCCTGTTCAACGACGCCACCTCGCTCGTCCTGTTCAAGGTCGCCGTCGGCATCGCGGTGGCCGTCGGCGCCTCGGTCAGCGTGCCGGCGGCCGGCGGGGAGTTCCTGCTGCTGGGCGGGGGCGGCAGCCTGGTCGGCGCCGCCGTCGCGGGCCTGGTGTGGCTGGTGCGCCGACGCACCAGCGACCCGGTGCTGGAGACGGTGATCGCGTTGGTCACCCCGTACGCGGCGTACGTCCTCGCGGAGTCCGCGCACACCTCCGGCGTCACCTCGGTCGTGGTCGCGGGCGTGCTGCTCGGGCGCTCCGGCCACCGGCTCACCGACGCCCACATCCGGCTGCAGCTGCACGCCGTGTACGCCGTGGTGGTGTTCCTGCTGGAGAGCGTCGTCTTCAGCATCGTCGGCCTGGAACTGCCGACCCTGGTGCGGGACCTCCCCCGGGGAACCGGCTGGTGGCCGCTGCAGGCGCTCGCGCTGGCCGCCGTCCTGATCGCGGTGCGGGTCCTCTCCACGCTGCCGCTGACCCGTGCCGTCAAGCCCAGCCAGGGCCGCGGCCGGCTGTCCTGGCGAGTCGCCGGAGTGGTCACCTGGGCCGGCACCCGGGGCGTCATGCCGCTCGCCGCGGCGCTGTCCATCCCGCTGCTCGCCGACGACGGCACCACACTCACCGGACGCCCCCTCGTCCTGGTGCTCACCACCGCCGTCGTCGTCTTCACCCTCGTCGTCCAGGGCCTCACCCTCGCCGCCGTCGTCAACCGCTCCGGCCTTGCCCTCGAACCCGAACACACCGCCCGCGAGGAGGACGACGCCCGCGACGCCCTCAACCGCGCCGCCCTCCAGCACGTCGAGAACCTCGCCGAACTGGAAGCCGTCCCCGACACCGCCCTCGACCGGGTCCGCCACGCCCTCACCGCCCGGCTCGACCGCACCCCCGAGACGCCCGACGGCACCACCGCCGACGCCGCCTACCGCCAGCTGCGCCACGAGGTCATCGCGATCCAGAGCACCGAACTGCAGCGCCTCTACGACGAGCACCGGATCAGCGACACCACCCGCCGCCGCCTCCAGCACGACCTCGACCGGGAGGACGCCGCCCTCGGCACTCCCTGACGGTCCGCCGTCCACCCGGGGCGGCGGGCCTCGACGGGCGGCTCCGGCCGCCGGGCCACTGCCGTCGGCGGCCGCGTGCCGGTGCGGTGCGTCGAGTCCGAGCGCGCCTCCGCCCGGTCGGCGTCGCCTTCACCGGGCTTCGGGTCCTCGGGATCTGCGCCACCGCAGCAGCGGCGGCGCCGCGGCGTGCCGGCCGGGGGAAGGGGGCCGGGACACCGGGCCGGACCTGGAAGCAGCCCTCGGCCTGCTCCCCGTTCGCTGGAGGACCTCGGACTCCTTCCCCGCCATGGGGCTCATGTCCGGAGTCCTGCCCAGCGGCCGACGGCCGGCCCGATGCCCTGCGCTCAGCGGCCGGTGGTGCCGTAGCGGCGCTGGAACAGCTCGACGCGGCCGGCGGTGTCCAGCACGCGGCTCTTGCCGGTGTAGAAGGGGTGGCTGGCCGAGGAGATCTCGACGTCGACCACGGGGTAGGTGCGGCCGTCCTCCCATTCGACCGTGGCGGTGGAGGTCAGGGTCGACCGGGTGAGGAAGGCGAGGCCGCCGGCCTTGTCGCGGAAGACGACCGGGCGGTACGGGGGGTGGATTCCGGGCTTCATGGGTTCTCCTGTCGGGTCCGGGCGGGTCGGCTCGGGTCCGGGCGGCTCGGGTCGGCTCGGCCGCTGCGGGTCAGCGCTCCTCGCGGAAGTCGACGTGCTTCCGGGCGACCGGGTCGTACTTGCGCAGGACGAGGCGGTCGGGGTCGTTCCGGCGGTTCTTGCGGGTCACGTAGGTGTAGCCGGTGCCCGCGGTGGAACGGAGTTTGACGATCGGGCGCAGTTCGTTGCGTGCCATGAGGGGTCTCCTTCGGATCGGTCAGGACTATAGCAAAATGAAATCCATGTTCATGTAGAGTCTTCCGCGTCGACCCCGACAGACCCCGACAGAACGGAGCCATCGATGTCCGCCCACTGCCAACTGACCGGCCGCAGGCCGGGCTTCGGCAACGCGATCTCGCACTCGCACCGCCGCACCCCGCGCCGTTTCGACCCGAACATCCAGCGCAAGCGCTACTGGCTGCCCAGTGAGGGCCGCTACGTCCGCCTCACGCTCAGCGCCAAGGGCCTGAAGACCGTCGACACCATCGGGATCGAGGCCGCCGTCGCCCGCATCCGTGCCCGCGGGGAGAAGGTCTGATGGCCAAGCAGAGCAAGATCGCCAAGAACGAGCAGCGCCGGGCCCTCGTCGCCCGCTACGCCGAGCGCCGCGCCGAGCTGAAGAAGACCACCGCGCGGCCCACCAGCACCCCCGAGGAACGGGCCGCCGCCCAGGCCGAACTCGCCCGCCAGCCCCGGGACGCCAGCGCCACCCGGGTCCGCAACCGCGACGCCGTGGACGGCCGCCCGCGCGGCTACCAGCGCGCCTTCGGCCTCTCCCGGATCAACCTGCGCACCATGGCCCACGCCGGACAGCTGCCGGGCGTGCGCAAGTCGAGCTGGTGAGCGCCGTGCCCGAACACGTCAGGCTCCCCGTCGTCGTGGTCGCCGGCCTGCACCGAGCCGAACGCCGCCGCGCCGTCCAGGAGTTGCTGGACGGCTGCGTCAACGGCGTGGTCCTCCACCACGACCTGCGCGACGCCGACCGGGGCACCGTCCAGCGCGAACTGCGCGACACCGACGGCGTGTACGACACCGCCGAACTGCCGCTGACCAACGGCTGCCCGTGCTGCGCCCTGCGCGAGGACCTGCTCCCCGTGCTCGCCGGCATCGCCGAGGCCGGCGAGCACGGACTGGCCGTCGTCGAGCTGTGGGGCGGCAGCGACCCGCATCCGATGGTCGAGGTGATCGCCGGCGGCGAGGTGGACGGCCGTCCGACGGACGAGCTGATCGAACTCGCCGGCGTGGTGACCGCGGTCGACCCCGACCGCCTGATCGGGGAACTCTCCGTCTCCGACGACCTCAGCGAGCACGGCGAGCACACCTCCGCCGACGACGCCCGCACCCGCGCCGAGGCGCTCGCCCACCAGATCGAGTACGCCACCACCATCGCCGTCGCCCGCGGCGGCGAGACCGGCCTCGCGATGCTGCGCCAACTGCACCCGACCGCGCGCCGGGTGCTGCTCGGCACCGGCGAACTGCTGCGCGCGGCGCTCGGCGGCTTCGACGTCCCGGCCGCCCGCGACCGGGTCAACCCGGCGCTGGCCCTGCTGCCGCAGGAGCACGACGAGGCGGGCGTGGCCACCCTGGTGTGGGAGCGCCGCCGACCGCTGCACCCGGCGCGGCTGCACGACGCGCTGGAACTGCTCGTCCCGGCCGCCCAGCGCAGCCGCGGCCGGTTCTGGCTGGCCAACCGGCCGGAGCTGATGCTGGCCTGGGACGCCGCCGGAGCCAACCTCGCGGTCGAGGAGTGCGGGCCGTGGCTGGCCTCGCTGCCGGACGCCGCCTGGGAGCTCTACCCGCCGGCCCGCCGGGCCGCCGCCGCCCTCGACTGGGATCCCGCTCACGGCGACCGCATCCAGCAACTGGCCTTCACGGCCGAGGGGCTGGACGCCGACGGCATCGTCGAGCTGCTCGACTCCTGCCTGCTCACCGACGCCGAACTGATGGCGGGGGAGCAGGGCTGGAAGTCCCTCCCCGATGCCTTCCGCGACCTGCTCGACCCCGTGTCCTGACCGACCGACGACCGACCGACGACCGACCGACGACCGACCGACGACCGACCGACGACCGACCGACGACCGACCGACGACCGACCGACGACCGACCGACGACCGACCGAAGGACGTACCCTCCGATGGCCCGACGCCCCGGCGGCGGCAACTCCGCCCGCCCGCGCCCGAACCCGCTGTTCGAGGCCGGCATCACGTACATCGACTACAAGGACACCAACCTGCTGCGGAAGTTCATCTCCGACCGCGGCAAGATCCGCAGCCGGCGGGTGACCCGGCTGACCGTCCAGCAGCAGCGGGCGATGGCCCGGGCGATCAAGAATGCCCGCGAGATGGCCCTGCTGCCGTACGCCTCCGCGGCTCGCTGAGCCACCGCCCGCTGAACCCACCGCCCGCTGAACCCCGACCCCCGGACAGGAGAGCCGACATGGCCGTTCCGAAGCGCAAGATGTCCCGGAGCAACACGCGCCACCGCCGTTCGCAGTGGAAGGCCGCTGCCCCGCAGCTCGTGCCGATCACCGTCGAAGGCCGGGAGCACCTCGTGCCGCGCAACCTGGTGAAGGCCTACGAGCGGGGCCTGCTCGTGCCGTAGGCAGCGGACGGCACGGCGGAAGGGGTCGCAGCCCGTGGGGGGCTGCGACCCCTTCCGCCGTCTCAGCGCACGTCCTGCGGGAGGTCGGCCGCCGGCAGGTGCCGGTGCCGGGCGGCCCGTTGGGCGGTCCGCATCCGCGCGTAGCGGCCCCCGGGGAACCCCTGGCCTCGGAAACGCCGTTTCCCGGCTGCCACCCGTCCCCGGGAGGTGGCGCCTTCGGGCCTGCCGGGGTCCGGTACGTCCTCGACAGCGCCCGGCTCGCGCGACTAGGCTCACGCGCAGGCAAGCTATTCAATTTGTTGACTATGGAGCCCGCCGTGCACCCTTTCCGCGCAGCCGTCGAGGCCGGCGACCACGACGCCATCGAGGCCCTCCTGGCCGAGGACGTCGTCTTCACCAGTCCGGTCGTCTTCAAGCCCTACCCGGGCAAGGCCATGACCGCCGCGATCCTGCGCGGTGCCGGACGGGTCTTCGAGGACTTCCGCTACGTCCGCGAGATCAACGACGCCGGCGGCCGCGACCACGCGTTCGTCTTCAAGGCCACCGTCGACGGCCGCGAGGTGCACGGCTGCGACTTCCTCCACCTCGACGAGGACGGCCTGATCGACGAGTTGACGGTGATGGTCCGCCCGCTCTCGGGCGCCCAGGCCCTCGCCGCCGCGATGGGCGCGCAGTTCGAGCGGATCACCGCCGAAGCGCTCGGCGGGTCCACGGCGTGAGCGCGACGACGGGCTTCCGCCGTTACGTCGCGGTCGGCGACAGCCAGACCGAGGGCCTGGGCGACGGCGACGAGGCCGCCGGGTGGCGCGGCTGGGCGGACCGATTGGCCGAGACGATCGCCGGGCACGAACCCGGCCTGCTCTACGCCAACCTCGCCGTGCGCGGCCGACTCGCCGGGCAGGTGCGGGCCGAACAGCTCGCCCCCGCGCTCGCGCTGCGGCCGGACCTGGTCAGCGTGGTCGCCGGGATGAACGACCTGATGCGGCCGGGCTTCGACGCGGGCGCGGTGGTGGCGGAGTTGGAGGCGATGTTCACCGCCTTCACCGCCACCGGGGCGCGGGTGCTCACCTTCACCTTTCCCGACATCGGCCGGATCGCGCCCGCGGCCCGAGGTTTGCGGCCCCGGCTGCTGGACCTCAACGCGCGCATCCGGGCCACGGCCGACCACCACGGCGTCGTGGTCGTCGACTTCTTCCCGCACGCGGTGACCACCGATCCGCGCATGTGGAGCGCGGACCGGCTGCACGCCAGCCCGCTCGGCCACGCGGGGATCGCCGCCGCGGCGGCCCACGCGCTCGGGCTGCCCGGCAGCGACCGCGGATGGGCCGAGCCGCTGCCTCCGCTCCCCCCGGCGGGGGTCCGCCGACGAGCCGCCCAGGAGGCCGCCTGGATCGGCACATTCCTCGGACCGTGGCTGATGCGCCGTCTGCGCGGCCGCTCCTCGGGCGACGGAAGGGTCGCGAAGCGCCCGGACCTGCGGCCCGTCCTGGCTCCTCGCCCGGCGCACTGAGCGGCGCGGGCCGACGCCCTGCTGCGCAGGCTCCGGGAAGCCGTCAGGCCGGCTCCTGCTCCGGCCCCTGCGCCGAGTCCCGCGCAGGAGCCGGAGCAGCGATGGTCGGAGCAGCGATGGTCGGAGCGGCGGTGGTCGGAGCGGCGGTCGGAGCAGGTGCCGAAGCGAGGGCGGAAGCAGCGGCCCGCCGGTCCAGAACGGCGAGCGCCTGCTCGCACCAGCGCTGGTTCTCGCGCTCGAACGCCAGCCCGCGCATCAGCGTCAGATACGGCCCGATCCGTTCGGCCGCGGCGAGGTACTCGTCCTCCTCGCGCCCGTCCAGCAGCCGCGCCCGCAGGCGCTCGTAGCGGGCCGCCTTGGCCTGCGCCCACACCAGCCGTTCGAGCAGCGCCGCGCGCACGGCGTCCGGGTCGCCCGCGTCCACGGCCTGCACCTGGACGAGCAGCTCGTCCCGGATCGCGGACGGCCGCGGCGGCGAGGCCGTGAACGACCGCAGCGCGGCGCGGCCCGCCTCGGTGAGCGAGAACAGCCGCTTGTTCGGCCGCCGTTCCTGCTCGACGACCCGGGCGCTGACCAGTCCCTCGGCCTTCATCCGGTCCAGCTCCCGGTAGAGCTGCTGCGGTGTGGCCATCCAGAAGTTCGCCGCCGACGCGTCGAACGCCTTCGTCAGGTCGTAACCGGACGCCTCGCCCTCCAGGAGGGTCGACATGATCGCGTTGCGCAGGGCCATGTCGCCAGCCTATCCGGGCCCATGGGCCGGCGGCGGAGGCGATCGACCGACGAGGCACCCGCCCCGCGGGGGCCCGGCGGGCTCCTGGAACGGGAGTCCTCCCCGCGGAGGCGGTTCTCCCGGAAGCGCCGGCGACCGGGGTCGGCAACGGACGGGTCCCACCCCTTGCCGACCCCGGCCGCCGCGGAGCCGCGGTGTCCAGCTGTCCTGTTCCGGCGGCACGACCCGCGGCCGGTCGGAGCGGTCCGCCGGCGCCCCGATCCGCCCGCGGTCGGTTCGACGGTGGCGCGGCCGAGGCCCTCGTCCGAGGCGCCGGGTGCCGCAAAGGGCCGGCACCCGGGTGCGAAGGCCGTCGGGTTCGACCGCGCCGGCCGGGTACTGACCGCGGGCGAGGGTCTGCCGGTCGATGCCGAGGGGCCGTCCGGCCCTCGCCCGCCCGGGCCTGGGAGGCGAGCATCGAGAGCATGGAACTCGAACAGGAGGCGGCCGGCGAGCAGCAGTGGCTGGCGCTGCTGGCAGGACGGCAGGTGGGACGTCTGGTGTACACGGTCGGCGCGCTGCCCGCCGTGCTTCCGGTCCGTTTCCGTCTCGACGGAGAGGGCTCACTGCTCTTGCGGGCGCCGGTCACGGCGGAACTCGCGCGGGCGGTCGACGGAGCGGTGGTGGCCTTCGAGTCGAGCGAGGTCAGCAAGGCGGACGGCAGCGGCTGGAGCGTCACCGTGCTCGGGCACGCCACCGCGACACCGGGCGCCGACACCGTGCGCTTGCGCTCCGAGTTGGTGACGGGCCGACGGCTGGCGTCGGCGGCGGCAGCCGAGGAGCGGTGATCCGACGGCGCTCTACGCCCCGGCCAGCGGAGCCTGCCACACCAATCGGGCCCCGCCGTCCGCCGGTGTCTGCGGTTCGAACGTGCCGCCCGCCTTCCCGGCCCGCTCGGCGAGGTTGCGCAGTCCGCTGCGCCGCCCGTCGGCGGGGATCCCGGCACCGGTGTCCGTCACGGTGAGGACGACGTCCGTTCCGGTGGCCCGGAGGACGACCTCCACCCGGTCGGCGTGCGAGTGCCGGGCGGCGTTGCTCAGCGACTCCCGGAGCACGGCCATCACGTGCTCGGCCGGCTCGGCCGGCACGTCGGTGTCGAGCAGCACCTCCATGCTGGGCCGCGGCGCGAAGCCGAGGGCCTCCTGGGCCTCGCCGACGGCCAGGGCGACCTGGGCGCGCAGGCTGTGGGTGCCGTCCCGCTCGCGGGCGCGCAGGCCGAAGATCGTCGACCTGATGATCTTGATGGTCTCGTCCGGATCGCCCACCGCCCGCATCACCCGGTCCGCCGCGCCCGGATGCTCGACGAACCGGGCCGCGCTCTGCAGCGTCATCCCGGTGGCGAACAGCCGCTGGATCGCGAGGCCATGCAGGTCACGCGCGATGCGGTCGCGGTCCTCCAGGAGGGCGAGCTGCTCGGCGGCGCGAGGCCGGCTCCAGGGCGAGCGCCGCCTGGTCGGCGAAGCCCAGCAGCGGGCCGATCTCCTCGGCCGTGAAGGCGGGCTCTCCGGCGGGCCGCGCCAGCGCCAGGACGCCCTGGACCTCACCGGTGGGGGCGCCGAGCGGGACGGCGACGGCCGGGCCCAGGCCGTCGAAGCGGCGTGGGCCGGCGGTGAACCGTGGCTCCCCGGGGAGGTCGGTGCTCGTGGCCGGAGCTCCGCTCGTGTACGCCGTGCCCGACAGCGTGCCCTCGGCCGGAACGGTCAGCCCGAGCCGCGCGGCGGCGTCGGCGCCGAGGGCGAGTTCGACCGTCAGCCGGTCCGTCCCGGGGAGCGGTACGGACACGTCGGCGAGCTGTGCTCCCGTGATCTCCCGGGCGCGCTGGGCGATCAGCTCCAGCACCTCGGCGCGCGGGCTGCCGAGGTGCCCGACGGGCCACCACGAAGCGCACAGGTCCCCGACCCGCCGCGGATCGGCAGCTGACGGATGATCGGCCGGCCGCCGATCCGCGGCTGACGGCCATCGGCTCGCCCGACGGGACCGGCAGCCGCGGAACGATCACCCCTGCGCAGTAGGGCGGCGCGGGTCGGAACAGGCCGGATGCCGCGTCCACCGGGAGTGGACGCGGCATCCGTGTCGTCGTTCGCCGGTGCCGCGGCGGGCACCTGCCGGGTGTCAGTCGTGGGGGACGATGGCGACCGGCGCCGGGGCGTGGTGGATCACCGCGTGGGCGACCGGGCCGAGGCGCAGGCCGAGGTGGTGGCGGCGCCGGTGGCGGCCGACCACGACCAGTGCGGCACTGCGGGAGGCGTCCACCACGGCGCCGGCGCCGGTGCCGATCCGGCTGTCCTCGGCCACCGCCACGTCCGGATACTTCTCCCGCCACGGGTTGAGCGCCCGGTCGAGCAACTCGGCCTCGATGGTGCGGAACCGCTCGGTCTCGATCCGCGGTGCCGGCCGGCCCGCGTAGCCCCCTACCGCCGGCGGCGTCCAGCCGTGAACGGCGCGAAGGACGGTGCCGCGGTCCGCGGCCGCCCGGAAGGCGAAGCCGAGGACCTCGTCCGCCGGGTCACGGATGTCGATGCCGACCACCACGTCGGCGCTCCCGTCGGCGCCGGCCTCCTGCGGCGGTGCGGCGCGGACCAGGACGACGGGCACCCCGCACCGCGCCGCGACGTTCAGACCGACCGATCCGACCAGCAGGCCCTCGAAGCCGCCCAGCCCCAGCGAACCGACGCTGAGCAGCTCGGCTTCGGCCGCGGCGGCGAGCAGCGACGCGGCCGGTTCGTGGCCGGGCAGGAGGCCGGTGTGCACCTCCAGCCCGGGGTGGGCCGAGCGCACCTGCCGCGCGGCGTCGTCGAGCATCCGCTCGGTCAGAGCGCGCACGCGCGCAGGCTGGTCCGGATCGGCGTGCACGTCGTCCTCCCAGGTCCAGGCGTGGGCGAGGCGCAGGGCACGGCCTCGGCGTACCGCTTCGTCGGCCGCCCACCGCGCCGCCGCGGTGCTCTCGGCCGAACCGTCGATACCGGCCAGTACGAACCCGCTCATGGCGATGCCCTGCCTTCCGTCGTCCGGGACCGCCCCGGCCACCACCGGCCGGGGTCGGGACCAACCTCTCCGGCGGTGGCGCTTCGGCCCAGGGCCGGCCGGGTACGCGGGCGGGGCCCAAGGTCCCGGACGCGCGAAGGCGCGCACCCGGGACTTCCGGGTGCGCGCCTTCGCGCATGTCCCGCGAACTGCTGATCGTGACCACGTCCGGATCTGCGGGCGGACAGGCGCCTCCTGCTTCCCTGCCCAGGTCGGCTGGTCGGCTGGTCGGCTGGTCGGTTCCGGCGTTCCGCCGCCGCACCGGGTCCTTCGGGGGCCGGGTGGTCCTTGTCGGCGGACCACTGGTCCCGGGCGGGCCCGAGGTCCCGGTCGCACCGGACGGAGGTGTCCCGGTCGGCCCTGTACGCGACCGGACGAGGGTGGCGACGATGAGGGCCGTGCCGGCCGGCTCGCCCTGCAGCCGCGACGGCGACCAGAGGAGATGGCGTTCATGGACCTTCCCGTCACCGTTGGACTCGACGGTTCCCCCGAGAGCCTGGAGGCGGCCGATCTGGCCGCCGACGAGGCGCGGTTGCGGCGGTGTCCGCTGCGCCTCCTGCACGCTCTTCCGTTCATGCCGCACCTGCTGCCGAGCGCGTCCCGGCCGCGGGCCGACGGGCCCGGTGTGCTCGTCGATGCTCGGCACGTGCTGGCGGTCCGGCACCCGGGCCTGATCCTGCGCGTGGACGAGGTGCACGACGTCGCCACGGCGGCGCTGGTGGCGGCGGCCGAGGACGCCGAGTTGCTGGTACTCGCCGCGCGGGGGAACGGTGGTTTCCCCGGGCTGCGGGTGGGGGCGACGGCGCTTCACGTCGCGGGCCGGGCGGGCTGTCCCGTCGTCGTGCTCCCCACCGAGCGGATGGCGTCGGGGCCTCGCGAGCAGGTCGTCGTGGGGGTGGACGCCAGGTGGCCGGCGGAGGCGGCGCTCGACTTCGCCTTCGGCGCCGCACGCCGCTACGGGCTGCCGGTCCGGGCCCTGCACGCGTGGGCCTCGGCCGGTCGGCCGGGCAGCGCGGAGGCCCGGCTCGCCGAATGCGAGCTGCTCGACCGCGCGGTCGCGCCGTGGCGGCGCGCCCACCCGGACGTGCAGGTGATCGCGGACGCCGAGCCGGGCGGTACCGGGCAGGTGCTCGTCGAGGCCTCGGCCAAGGCACGGCTGCTGGTCCTGGGGCGGCGCGCCGGTGCCCCGCTCGGCGGCCTCGGGCCGGTGGGGCACGCGGTGCTGCACCACGCCGCCTGCCCCGTGGCGCTGGTGCCCGGGACGTGACGCCCGAGCGGCCGGGCGATGCGGCGGTGGCTCCGGGACCTTCGGTACCGGCGGGGGGCTGACCGGCCCCTGTGCCGGACATCGACCCGGTACCACGCTGCTGGATGCGAGCCGGGCACGTGGGTGCCCACGCGACTGAACCCGGGCGGGTGATCGTGGCCGGAGCTGGCGCGGTTCCGGCCACTCGCGCGTGTCGAGCGCGGACGGGCGCGAGCGGCGGCGACGAGAGCGAACGGGCGCGAGCGGCGGCGGACGGGCGCGAACGGGAGCGGACGGGCGCGTGGACGTGCCGGGACGGGGCGGACGAAGACAGGACCTTCGGCCCGCACGCAGGCCCCAACGGCCGGGGCCCGCGCCCCGATCCGCGGGGGAGGCTACCGGTGTCGGCGCACGCAGTAGCCGGTAGGCGCCCGACCTTGGACGACGACCCGAAAGGTGGTCCCGCATGCCCCGCCGCGAGCCGACCGAGGACACCGCCGTGAGCGTTCCCCGCCCCACCGTGCCCCAGGAGGCGCCGGCCGCCGTCGACGCCCTGGTGCACTCGGCGTTGACGGCCCTTCACGAGTACGCCGACTACACCCAGGAGCAGGTCGACCACATCGTCAAGAAGGCGTCCCTGGCGGCGCTCGCCCGGCACACCGCGCTCGCGGAGTCGGCGGTGGCGGAGACCGGGCGCGGCCTGTTCGAGGACAAGGCCGTCAAGAACGTCTTCGCCTGCGAGAACGTCACCCACGTGATGGCCCGCACGAAGACCGTCGGCGTGGTGCGCCGGGACGAGATCGACGGGATCGTGGAGATCGCCGAGCCGGTCGGCGTGGTCGCCGGCATCACCCCGGTGACCAATCCCACCTCGACCACCGTCTTCAAGTGCCTGCTCGCGCTGAAGACCCGCAACCCGATCGTCTTCGCCTTCCACCCGTCCGCGCAGCGCTGCTCCGCCGAGGCGGCGCGGATCGTCCGGGACGCCGCCGTGGCGGCCGGTGCGCCCGCGCACTGCATCCAGTGGATCGAGGAGCCGTCGATGGCGGCGACCCGGGGCCTGATGAACCACCCGGACGTCGCCACCATCCTGGCCACCGGGGGCAACGCGATGGTGCGGGCCGCCTACTCCTGCGGCAAGCCGGCCCTCGGGGTCGGCGCGGGCAACGTGCCGGCCTACGTCGAAGGGACCGCCGACCTGAAGCGGGCGGTCAACGACATCGTGCTCTCGAAGACCTTCGACAACGGCATGATCTGCGCGTCCGAACAGGCCGTCATCCTGGACGCGCGGATCCGCGAGGCGGCTCTCGACGAGTTCCGCCGGCTCAAGGCGCACCACGCGAGCGCCGAGGAGAAGGCGCTGCTGGAGCGGTACCTGTTCGGCACCGGCGAGGGCGACTCGTGCGCGGGGGAGCGCCTGAACGCGGCCGTGGTCGGGCGGTCCGCGGCACACATCGCCGAGGCGGCGGGATTCCGGGTGCCGGCGGACACGTCGCTGATCCTGGTGGACGCCGCGCGGGTGGGGCCGTCGGAGCCACTGACCCGCGAGAAGCTGTGCCCGGTGCTGGCGGTCCTGACCGCCGACTCGCGCGACGACGGAGTCGAACTGGCGGCCGCCATGGTGGAGTTCAACGGCCTCGGGCACACCGCGGCGGTGCACACCGAGGACGAGGCGTTCGTCGAGCGGTTCGGGCACGCCGTCAAGGCCTGCCGGATCATCTGGAACGCCCCCAGCTCCCAGGGCGGCATCGGGGACGTCTACAACGCCTTCCTGCCCTCGCTGACGCTGGGCTGCGGCAGCTACGGGCACAACTCGGTGGCCGGCAACGTCTCGGCGCTCAACCTGGTCAACATCAAGCGGATCGGACGGCGCAACACCAACATGCAGTGGTTCAAGGTCCCGCCGAAGATCTACTTCGAGCGCAACAGCGTCACGTACCTGGCCAGCATGCCGAACGCCCACCGGGTCGTCGTGGTCACGGACCGGACGATGGTGGAGATCGGGCACCTCGACCGGATCCGCACGGTGCTGGACCGGCGCCGCGAGCCGGTGGAGGTGCGGATCGTCGACTTCGTCGAGCCCAACCCGAGCATCGACACCGTCCGCAGGGGCGCCGAGCTGATGCGCGCCTTCCGGCCCGACACCGTCATCGCGCTCGGAGGCGGCTCGCCGATGGACGCGGCCAAGGTCATGTGGCTGATGTACGAGCACCCCGAGGTCGAGTTCGCCGACCTCAAGGAGAAGTTCTTCGACATCCGCAAGCGCGCCTTCACCTTCCCCGACCTGGGGGAGCTGGCCAAGCTGGTGTGCATCCCGACCACCTCCGGCACCGGCAGCGAGGTCACCCCGTTCGCGGTCATCACCGACACGGCCACCGGTCAGAAGTACCCGCTGGCCGACTACGCGCTCACCCCGAGCGTCGCCATCGTCGACCCGGCGCTCACCACGCACCTGCCCCAGGACGTCACCGCCGACACCGGCTTCGACGCCCTCACCCACTGCATCGAGACCTATGTGTCCGTCTACGCCAACGACTTCACCGACGGCCTGGCCCTGCAGGGCATCCGGCTGATCTTCGACCACCTGGCCGAAGCGGTCGCCGACGGGCCGCGCAGCCCGCTCGCCCGGGAGAAGATGCACAACGCCGGCACCATCGCCGGCATGGCCTTCGGCTCGGCCTTCCTCGGCGCGGTGCACGCCATGGCGCACACGCTGGGCGCCACCTTCCACGTGGCCCACGGCCGGACCAACGCCCTGCTGCTGCCGCACGTCATCCGCTACAACGGCGCCGCGCCGACCAAGGTGACCAGCTGGCCCAAGTACCGCAGCTACGTCGCCCCCGAGCGGTACCAGGCCATCGCCCGGATGCTCGGCCTGCCGGCCGGCACGCCCGACCAGGGCGTCGAGTCGCTCGCCCTGGCCGTGGAGGAGCTGCGTGACCGGGTCGGGATCCCGCGCTCGTTCAAGGACGCCGGTGTGGACGAGGAGGCCTTCCTGGCGGCCCTGCCGCAGCAGGCGATGAACGCCTACGAGGACCAGTGCGCGCCCGCGAACCCGCGGATGCCGATGCTCGACGACATGCGGCAGATCATGCGTCAGGCGTACTACGGCGACCAGGCCTGACCACCGACCCCGAGAGGAAGCAGCCGACCATGACCACGCAGCAGCGCGCCTGGACCGGCCCCGTCGCCTGGGACGGCTTCGAGGGCGGGCGGTGGTGCGACACCGTCGACGTCCGCGACTTCATCCAGCACAACTACACGCCGTACGAGGGCGGCGGCGCCTTCCTGGCGGGCCCGACCGAACGCACCCTGGCGGTGTGGAAGCGGATCACCGACCGCTTCCCCGAGGAACGCGCCAAGGGCGTGTACGACGTCGCGTACGACGTCCCCTCCACCATCACCGCGCACGCCCCCGGCTACGTCGACCGCGAGCGGGAGCTCATCGTCGGCCTGCAGACCGACGCACCGCTCAAGCGCGCGATCATGCCCTACGGCGGCTGGCGGATGGTGGCCGGCGCCCTGAGGACCTACGGCTACCCGGTGTCGCCCGAGCTGGAGAAGACCTTCACCGAGTACCGCAAGACCCACAACGCCGGCGTCTTCGACGCCTACACCCCCGAGATCCTCGCCGCGCGCAAGGCGGGCATCATCACCGGGCTCCCGGACGCCTACGGCCGCGGCCGGATCATCGGCGACTACCGGCGGGTCGCCCTCTACGGCGTCGACCGGCTCGTCCAGGCCAAGCACGCCGAGAAGGCCGAGCTGGACGCGATGTCCCCCGACGGCGCCCGACTGGAGGAGACCATCCGCCTGCGCGAGGAACTGGCCGAACAGATCCGCGCGCTGGGCGAACTCAAGCGGATGGCCGCGGGCTACGGCCACGACATCTCCGGCCCCGCCGCCGACGGCCGTCAGGCGATCCAGTGGCTGTACTTCGCCTACCTCGCGGCCGTCAAGGAGCAGAACGGCGCCGCCATGTCACTCGGCCGTACCTCCACCTTCCTCGACATCTACCTCCAGCGCGACCTCGACCGCGGCGTGCTGACCGAGGAGGGCGCCCAGGAACTGGTCGACGACTTCGTCATCAAGCTGCGGATCGTGCGCTTCCTGCGCACCCCCGAGTACGACGAGCTCTTCTCCGGCGACCCCACCTGGGTCACCGAGTCCATCGGCGGCATCGGCGAGGACGGCCGGCCGCTGGTCACCCGCACCTCCTTCCGCTACCTGCAGACGCTCTACAACCTCGGTCCCGCCCCCGAGCCGAACATGACCGTGTTCTGGTCACCCCGACTCCCGGCCGGCTTCAAGGAGTTCTGCGCCAAGGTGTCCATCGACACCTCCAGCATCCAGTACGAGTCCGACGAGCTGATGCGGCCCCGGTTCGGCGACGACACCGCGATCGCCTGCTGCGTCTCCGCCATGGCCGTCGGCAAGCAGATGCAGTTCTTCGGAGCGCGGGTCAACCTCGCCAAGACCCTGCTCTACGCCATCAACGGTGGCCGGGACGAGGTCTCCGGTGCCCAGGTCGGCCCCGAGACGGGACCGGTCACCGGCGAGGTCCTGGACTACGACGAGGTGTTGGACCGCCTCGACCGGCAGATGGACTGGCTGGCGGCCACCTACGTCCACGCGCTGAACGTCATCCACTACATGCACGACAAGTACGCCTACGAGCGCCTGGAGATGGCCCTGCACGACCGCGAGGTCCGGCGCACCATGGCCTGCGGCGTCGCCGGCCTCGCGGTCGCGGCGGACTCGCTCTCGGCCATCAAGTACGCCGCGGTGAAGCCCGTCCGCGACGCGAGCGGCCTCGTCGTCGACTACGTCGTCGAGGGCGAGTACCCGGCGTACGGCAACAACGACGACCGGGCGGACGACCTCGCGGTGTGGCTGGTCGAGGAGTTCATGCGCAAGGTGCGCAAGCACCCGGCCTACCGCGGCGCCGAGCACACCCAGTCCGTGCTGACCATCACCTCCAACGTCGTCTACGGCAAGAAGACCGGAACCACCCCGGACGGGCGCCGGGCGGGGGAGCCGTTCTCCCCCGGCGCGAACCCCATGAACGGACGCGACCGCCACGGCTACCTCGCCAGTGCCCTCTCGGTGGCCAAACTCCCCTACGCGCAGGCCGAGGACGGCATCTCCCTCACGAGCACCGTCACGCCCGACGCACTGGGCCGCACCGACCGGGAACGCACCGCCAACCTGGCCGGCATCCTGGACGGCTACGTCGCCGGCCACGGCTTCCACATGAACGTCAACGTGCTCCAGCGCGACACCCTGCTCGACGCCATGGAACACCCGGAGCAGTACCCCCAGTTGACCATCCGCGTCAGCGGCTACGCGGTCAACTTCGTCCGGCTCACCCGCGAGCAGCAGCTCGACGTGGTCAACCGCACGTTCCACGGCTCCCTCTAGCCCTCAGCGGACGCGGTGCCGGCGCCCCGACCACAGGCGCCGGCACCCGCTCTTCCCGACGGAGACCCGACATGGCCCACCCACCCCCGACCCCAGGCGCAGGGGACCTCCTCGCCGCCACCCCCGCCGCAGCCGCCACCCCGGCCGCAGCCGCCACCCGGCGGCCGGTGAGCGGCATGGTGCACTCCTGGGACCTGTCCTCCGGCGTCGACGGCCCGGGCACCCGGTTCGTCACCTTCCTGGCCGGCTGCCCGCTGCGCTGCCGGTACTGCCACAACCCCGACACCTGGCGGACGCGAGACGCCCGGCGCGCCTCGGCCGACGAGATCGTCGGCGAAGCCGCCCAGTGCGCCGAGTTCATCCGCACCTGCGGGGGCGGCGCCACCCTCAGCGGCGGCGAACCGCTGCTCCAACCCGTGTTCGCGGGGGAGCTGTTCCACCGCTTCAAGCACGAACTCGGCCTGCACACCGCCCTCGACACGTCCGGCTACCTGGGCACCCGCGCCACCGACGGCATGCTCGCCGACGTAGACCTCGTCCTGCTCGACATCAAGTCCTGGGACCGTCGGCTCTACCGCCACCTCACC
The DNA here is from genome assembly GCF_055585785.1 of Kitasatospora sp. NPDC053308. Lineage (NCBI taxonomy): Bacteria > Bacillati > Actinomycetota > Actinomycetes > Kitasatosporales > Streptomycetaceae > Kitasatospora > Kitasatospora sp. NPDC053308. The sequence continues at coordinate 91,010 of NZ_JBVJJY010000002.1, forward strand.
GGCCGGGAACTCGCTCCCACCCTGGGTTTCGCCCGTCGGCTCGCCGACCTCCGCAAGGAGGTCTGGGTGCGCTTCGTCCTCGTCCCCGGCCTCACCGACCACGCCGAGAACGTCGAGGGCATCGCCGCGTTCGCCGCCTCGCTCGGCAACGTCACCCGCGTCGACGTCCTGCCCTTCCACAAGCTCGGCGCCGCGAAGTGGCAAGCGCTCGGCCTGGTGTTCCCCCTCGGCGAGACCCCCGCGCCCACCCCTGAGCAGACCGCCACCGCTCGCGCCGCGTTCGCCGCCCGCGGCCTGCACGCCGTGTGACCGGGCCGGCCGCCGCCGCGCGGTGCGGGGACACCGCCGCCGAGTACGCCGGCCGGTTCCCGTGAGCCCTCCGGCGCATCCGGCCGGCCGCGACCCCACGGTCGTGATCCGCCCGCCGCTGGGCCGCAGCAGCCCCACCAGGCAACGGATGGCGGTGGTCTTCCCGGCGCCGTCGGGCCCGAGGAAGCCGACGACCTCGCCCCGCCGGACGATGAGGTCGAGTTCATCGACGCCGACCTTGGGACCGTCGTGCTTGGGCAGGGCTGCCAGCTCGATCGCCGGCCCATCGTGGTCCGTCCGGTACCTCCCACGCGGGCGCGGAGACCGCGCTCACCTCGTACCCGCTCCGCCGGCACAGCCGCACGCGATGACGGTGCCCTGCCCGTCCGCACGCGCGGCAGGCGCCGATGGTCCCCGTCGGCACGGCCGTCGGTCCCCTCCCCGCCCGTCGTCCGGGCCGCCGGGGGCCCATGACCCGTCGGCTACGACGGCCTCCCGGCTGTTCGAACGACCCGCCCCGCTGCTGAACGATCTGGGAACGGGCCCGTCACCCGATGGGGGCAGGCACGGCTCGGCGTGTCATGCTCGTCCCATGGACGTCGATGCCGAGCACGAGGTCACCCGGCCCGGGGAACCGAGCGACAGGGGTGTGTTCTCGTCGCGCCGGTACCTGGCCCGCCGGCAGCCGACCGCGCTGACCGCGGTCGCCGACCCGGCGGTGTCCGTGGTCCAGGAGGTCCTGGCCGGTGTGCCGGGTTCGGTGACCTTCCTCCAGCCGGTCCTCGGCCCCGGCGGCGAGGTCACGGATCTGCGCTTCGCGGCGGCTTCGCCCGGGGCGGTGGACATCGGGGGCCGGCGGGGGCAGGAGCTGATCGGGCTCAGGGTGCTGCAGACGTACCCCGGGGCGGCGGGCAGCGAGCTGTGGCGGGGCTATCTCAAGGCCCTGGAGACCGGTGAGAGCTACGAGGGCGAGCTGGAGTACGAGGAGGTCGCGGCCGGCATCCCGCACCGCTCGCGCTACGGGGTGCGGGCGGTGCCGGCCCAGGGCGGGCTGATCGTCTCCTGGACCCGGCTGGACACGGGCGAGCGCGAGAAGCGCCGCCTGGCGGTCATGCAGCGGCTGGCGGGGATGGGCTGGGCGGACTGGGACCTGGTCCGCAACGTGATCACCTGGTCCGACGAGGTCTACACGATCTTCGACCGCGATCCGGCGCGGGGCCCGATGACCCTGGAGGAACTGCCCGCCCACGTCCCGGCCGAGGACCTTCCGGCCCTCGGCGAGGCCGTCCACCGGCTGCTGGGCGAGGGGCAGCCCGTCGACCACACCTTCCGGATCACCACGCCGGGCGGAGAACTGCGGCACGTGCGGATCGTCGCGGAGGCCGAACTCGACGCCCACGCCGACCCGGTGGAGGTCCACGGATTCTTCCAGAACCTCACCGCGGCCAAGCACGCGGAACAGCAGCTCCTCCTCCACCAGCAGGAGGCGCTCGCCCAGCAGAGCCGGCTGGCCGCCGAACGCAGGCTGGCCGCCCGTCTCCAGGACACCCTCCTCCCGGTGTCCCGCCAGACCCGCCCGCTCGCGGGCCTGACCGTCGATGTCGCCTACCAGCCCGTGCAGGAAGGCCTCAACCTCGGCGGCGACTGGTACAGCGCCATCGAACTCCCCGACGGTGAAGCGCTGTTCGTCGTCGGCGACGTCGCCGGCCACGGGCTCGACGCCGTGGCCACCATGGCGCTGCTGCGCTTCACCGGCAAGGGCATGGCCATCACCGGCACGCCGCTTCCCGCGATCCTGGGCCGCCTCAACACCCTGCTGCTGCACGCACCGGACCAGGACTTCGAGACCGCGACCATGATCATGGCCTGCTACGACCCGGCCGCCTCCCGGCTGACCTGGGTCCAGGCCGGCCACCTGCCGCCGCTGCTGGTGCGTAAAGGCCGGGCGCGCTTCCTGCCCGCTCCCGAGGGCACGCTCCTGGGAGCCTCCACCCAGGCGCACTACGAGGCGGCCACTCTCGATCTCCTGCCCGGGGACCACCTGTTCCTCTACACGGACGGGCTGGTCGAGGCTCCGGGCGTGCCCCTCGACGAGGGGATGGCCCGGCTGGCGCGCGCTGCCACGGTCCACGTCGGCGATCCCCGCTCCCTGGACGCGCTCGTGGGGACACTCGTCGGGCCGCGGGCGCGCCGCGACGACATCTGCGCCCTGCACATCGCCCGCTGATCGCCTGCGGGTCGCCTACTGATCGCCCGCAGGTCGCCGGTGCCCCGGCCGGGGGGGATCTCCCGTCACTCCTCGTAGCGGGCGGACAGCGTCCGTACCGTTTCGGCGATGCGGTCGCGGAGTTCCGCCGGAGCCATGACCAGGACGTCGGCACCCAGCCGCAGGAACTCTCCATGGGCGTGGTCGATCGACTCGATCGGCACCCGGGCCTCCGTCCATCCGTCGCCCACGGGTGTCACCCCGAGGCGGCGGGCGCCCTCCGGAGTGAGCCGTACCACGGCTTCCCCGGTGTGCAGCCGCGCCCGGAAGCCGGCCAGGTAGCCGTTCCAGTGCCCGGCCAGGTCGAACCCGTCCGGCGCGGAGAACTCCTCGTCCAGCGGCCGGAGTTCGAGGATCTGGTCGACCCGGTAGGTGCGGATCCCGGACGGCCCGCCGGCGACCAGGTACCAGCGGCCGGCCTTGAGCACGAGCCCGTACGGCTCCACCCGGCGCTCGATCTCCTCCGGCGCCCGCCAGCGCCGGTACCTGAGGACCACCGCGTGCCGCTCCCACACCGCGGCGGCGACCGCGACCAGGTGCGGAGTGCGGTCGGTGTCGCCGTACCAGCCCGGGGCGTCGAGCAGGAAGCGTTCCTGGATCCGCTCGGCGTGCTCGCGCAGTTCGGCCGGTAGGGCGGCCCGCAGCTTGAGCCGGGCGGTGGCGAGTGCCTCGCCGAGGCCGAGCTCCGCGGCAGGGCCGGGGAGTGCGGCGAGGAACGCGGCCTGCGCCTCGTGCGCGGTCAGTCCGGTGAGCCGGGTCCGGTAGCCGTCGACCAGGCGGTAGCCGCCCGCGTGCCCGGCCTCGCCGTACAGCGGGATCCCGGCGCCGGCCAGGGCCTCGACGTCCCGGTAGACCGTCCGGACGGAGACCTCCAGCTCCTCGGCCAGCTCCCGGGCGGTCATCCGCCCGCGGTTCTGGAGCAGCAGAAGCAGGGTGACCAGCCGACTCGCGCGCATACCGCTCAGTATCCACTGACAGGGGATGTCAGCGGACCGGCCCTAACCTGCGGCGCATGGACGACTTCGACTTCCTGCACGGCTCCTGGGACGTGGCCAACCGCCGCCTCGCGGCACCGCTGAGCGGCGCGGCCACCGGCACCTGGGAGGAGTTCCCCGGCCGCGCCGAGGTCCGGCCGCTGTTCGGCGGGGCCGGCAACATCGACGAGATCGCCTTTCCGACCCTCGGACGGCAGGGCGTGACCCTGCGGCTGTTCGACCGGGAGACGAGGCAGTGGTCGATCCACTGGGCCGACAGCCGGACCGGCCGGCTGGATCCGCCGGTGGTCGGCGGCTTCACCGGTGACCGCGGCGACTTCCACGGCGAGGACACCTACGCCGGCCGCCCGATCCGCGTGCACTTCACCTGGCACCGGCTCGGCCCGGACACCGCCCGCTGGGAGCAGGAGTTCTCCGCAGACGGAGGACGCACGTGGGAGCTCAACTGGATCATGGACCTCACTCGCACCGGCCGGGCCGCCGCATGACCATCGTCGAACTCCGCCAGTACACCCTGCGTCCCGGAGCCCGGGAGACGCTGATCGAGCTGTTCGAGCGCGAGTTCGTGACCGGTCAGCAGGCGGTCGGCATCACCCTCGGCGGCCGGTTCCGCGACCTGGACGACCCGGACCGCTTCGTCTGGCTGCGCGCGTTCCCCGACATGGCGCACCGCCGGCGCGCGCTGGAGGCCTTCTACACCGGCCCGGTCTGGCGGGAACACCGCGAGGCGGCCAACGCCACCATGATCGACAGCGACGACGTCCTGCTGCTGCGCGGCCCGGGCTTCACACCTCGGCCCGGCGCCCGCGAAGTGCTCGCGACCGTCTGCCACCCCGCCGACACGGCCGCCTTCGACGCGTACGCCGCCCGGCACCTGGGCCCGGGGCACGCGCTGCACCGCACCGAGCACGCCGAGAACGACTTTCCCCGCCTGCCCGTGCGCACGGGGGAGGACGTCCGGGTCTGGTTCGGCGCGGCCGAGCCACCTCCCTGGCCGACCCGGCGGCTGCGGCTGGAACCGGTCGCACTCACCTGACGGGCCCGTCCGACGCGGCGACCGGGGCGTCGGGCCGCCGTTCACGTCACCCCCGGCTGGGGCCGGCAGCCGGATTCCGGTCCCACGCCGAGGGGGAGCGACCCCTGGACGCGGGACCACGTGGCCGGGGCCTCGGCCGCGCGGCCGGGAGCCTCAGCCCGTGAAGCCGAGACCCCAGCCGGGCGGGACGGACAGGCGTCCGTCCCGCCCGGCGACGGTTTGCCGCTGTCCTCGCGTCTCGGCGGGCCGTGACGGTGTTGCCCGAGACCTCACCTACCGCCGGTGTTGCCGTCCGCCCCCGCGCCGTGCCCCCGTGCGAGCCGCCTGGACGGCCCCGGCTGGCGGATGCCGGTCGTCCGCCGATTCTGCCCTCGCAGATGCGACATGTCCATGCGCTGGTCGATCACCCGATCCGGGCCTCGGGGGATGGTGTGCCGACCCACTCGTTCCGGCTGGTCGGGCGTTGTTTCAATCGCCGTGTCGATCAGTCGATCTGTCGAGGACGGTGGTGGCACGTGGACCTGAACACGGTGGTGGAGTGGCGCGACGCGCGCAGTCGCGGCACATGGCGGCCCGGGGACGCCTGGCTGGCCGGGGGCACGTACCTGTTCTCCGAGCCGCAGCCGCACATCCGCCGTCTGATCGATCTGAGCCGGATGGGCTGGGAGCCGGTCCGGATGACCCCGGCCGGGGGCCTGGAGATCGCCGCGACCTGCACGATCGCCGAGCTGTCCCGCTTCGCCCGACGCGCGGACTGGCCGGCGGCGCCGCTGTTCGAGCAGTGCTGCCGGGCGTTCCTCGCCTCGTGGAAGATCTGGCACACGGCCACCGTCGGCGGCAACCTGTGCAACGGGCTGCCGGCCGGGCCGATGATCTCACTGACCGCCGCCCTGGGCGGCGCGTGCACCCTGCTGTCCCAGACCGGGGAGGTGCGCCGGGTGCCGGTCCAGGACTTCGTCATCGGCGCCGGCGTCAAGGACCTGAGGCCCGGTGAGCTGCTCCGCTCCGTCACCCTCCCCGCCCGGGCGCTGGAGAGCCGCACCGCCTTCCGGCAGGCCTCCCTGTACGGGCTCGGCCGCTCCGGCGCGCTGCTGATCGGTGCCCGCGACCCCGTCGACGGCGAACTCGCCCTGACCGTCACCGCGTCGACCGTACGGCCCGTCCGGCTGCGCTTCGCGGTGCCGCCCACCGCGGAGGCGGTCCGCGAGGCCGTCGAGTACGGCGTACGGCCCGAGGAGTACGTCGACGACATCCACGGACTGCCCGCCTGGCGGCGGCACATGACGTTCCGCTTCGCCGAGGAGATCCGGCGGGAGCTGGTCGAGGAGGAGGGACGATGAGCTTCACCGTTCAGGTCAACGGCGAGGACTTCGATGACGAGCCGCGCGCCGGCCAGTGCCTGCGCACCTACCTGCGCGAGCGCGGCTGGTTCGGTGTGAAGAAGGGCTGCGACGCCGGCGACTGCGGCGCCTGCACCGTCCAGGTCGACGGGGAGCCCGTCCACAGCTGCCTCTATCCGGCGCTGCGCGCCGAGGGCCGCTCGGTCACCACCGTCGAGGGGCTCGCCAAGGGCGGCGAACTCCACCCGATGCAGCAGCGGTTCCTGGACGCCCAGGGGTTCCAGTGCGGCTTCTGCACGGCCGGCATGCTGATGACCACCTCCGCCGCCGCCTTCGACGACGACAAACTCGCCGATCTGCCGCGGGCGTTGAAGGGCAACCTGTGCCGCTGCACCGGCTACCGGGCGATCGAGGACGCCGTCCGGGGGGTACGGCACACCGAACGGCCCTGCGCCGGGCAGGCGGTCGGCCGCAGCCTCGGCGCACCCGCCGGTCCGGCGGTGGTGACCGGCACCGCGCGCTACACCTTCGACATCGAGGTCGAGGGCCTGCTGCACATGAAGCTGCTGCGCTCCCCGCACCCGCACGCCCGGATCGTCTCCCTCGACACCTCCGCGGCGCTGCGCGTCCCGGGCGTGGTCGCGGTGTTCACCCACGAGGACGCGCCCGACAAGCTCTACTCCTCGGCCCGGCACGAGCACTCCACCGAGGACCCGGACGACACCCGGGTGCTGGACGACGTGGTCCGCTTCGTCGGCCAGCGGGTCGCCGCCGTGGTCGCCGAGAGCGAGGCGGCGGCCGAGGAAGGCTGCCGCAGGATCGTCGTCGCCTACGAACGACTCCCGTACGTCCTCGACCCGGAGGAGGCGATGGCGCCCGGCGCGCCGGTGATCCACCCCAAGGGGCCGCAGTCGCGGATCGCCCGGCCGGAGAGCAACGTGTGCGGTGAGGCCCACGGCGAGCTGGGCGACGTCGAGGCGGGCTTCGCCGACGCCGACGTGGTGTACGAGGAGACCTTCCGCACCCAGCGGGTGCAGCACGCCAGCCTGGAGACCCACGGCTGCGTCGTGTCCTTCGAGGAGAACGAGGAGAGCGGCGAGGAGCGGATCGTGGTCCGCTCCTCCACACAGGTGCCGTTCCTGACGCGACGCGCGCTCTGCGACCTGTACGACCTGCCGATGGAGCGGGTCCGGGTCGTCGCGGGGCGGGTCGGCGGCGGCTTCGGCGGCAAGCAGGAGATGCTCACCGAGGACGTCGCGGTGCTCGCGGCGCTGCGGCTGCGCCGACCGGTGAAGCTGGAGTTCACGCGCGCCGAGCAGTTCTACGGCGCCACCACCCGCCATCCGTTCACGATCGGCGTGAAGCTGGGCGCCAGGAGGGACGGCACCCTGACGGCCCTGCAGTTCCGGGTCGTCGCGAACACCGGCGCGTACGGCAACCACGGTCCGGCGGTGATGTTCCACAGCATCGGCGAGTCGATGGGGATCTACCGGGCGCCGCACAAGAAGGTCGACGCCTACTCCGTCTATACCAACTCCGTGCCCGCCGGCGCCTTCCGCGGCTACGGGCTGGGCCAGGTCACCTTCGCCGTCGAGCAGGCCATGGACGAACTCGCCCGGAGGCTGGAGATCGACCCGCTGGTGCTGCGCGAGAGGAACGTCATCGGCCCCGGTGAGCCCATGGAGGGCCCGCTCGGCGAGGAGGAGGACCTCCACATCGCCTCCTACGGCCTCGACCAGTGCCTCACCGTCGTGCGGAACGCCGTCGCCGACGACACCAGCACCGAACGCGCCCCCGAGGGCTGGCTGGTGGGCCAGGGCTTCGCCCTGTCGGCGATCGCCTGCGGGCCGCCCGGCGGGCACATCGCCGACGCCACGGTGACGCTGCTGGAGGACGGGACGTACGACATCGCGGTGGGCACCGCGGAGTTCGGCAACGGCACGACCACCGTCCACCAGCAGATCACTGCCGGGGCGCTGGGCACCACCGTCGACCGGATCGCCGTCCGGCAGTCCGACACCGACCTCGTCCGCCACGACACCGGGGCCTTCGGTTCGGCCGGCACCGTCGTCGCCGGCAAGGCGGTGATGAAGGCCGCCAACGCGCTCGCCGAGCGGATCCTCTCCTTCACCGCCGAGTACGCCCGCACCCCGCGCAGCCTGCTGCGGCTCACCGCCGACTCGGTGGACTGCGACGGCCGGCCGGTGGCGCTCAAGGAGGTCTTCGAGGCCGCGCGCGGCCAGGGTGTCGCGCTCACGGCCGACGGCCACTTCGGCGGCTCGCCGCGGTCGGTGGCCTTCAACGCGCAGTGGTTCCGGATCGCCGTGGACCCGGACACCGGGGAGATCCGGATCCTGCGCAGCGTGCACGCCGCCGACGCCGGGAAGGTGATGAACCCCCTGCAGTGCCGGGGCCAGGTCGAGGGCGGGGTCGCCCAGGCCCTCGGCGCCACGCTCTTCGAGCAGGTACTGCTGGACGACCGGGGCGAGGTCACCACCGCCGCGTTCCGCCGCTACCGACTGCCCGCCTTCGCGGACGTCCCGCGCACCGAGGTCCACTTCTCCGAGACCTCGGACGCGATCGGACCGCTGGGCGCCAAGTCGATGTCCGAGAGCCCGTTCAACCCGGTGCCGCCCGCCTTCGCCAACGCGCTGCGCGACGCCACGGGCATCCGCTTCACCGAGGCGCCGTTCCTGCGCGACAAGGTCTGGCAGGCCATCGACGCGCGCCGCGGCGGCGACCGCCGCGGCGCAGCCTGACGGCCGAGGGCGCGGGGCGTGCGTCCGCAGTGCCGCTGCGGACGCACGCCTCATGACGCACGCCTCACGACGCACGACCCACGACGCACGACCCACGGCCCACGGCCCACGATCCCCGCCGAGTCCGGTCGTGTTCGGACGCGCTCCTCAGGTCCTACCCCACCCGGTCCGACCGGAGCGCCAGTGTCGGGACCACTGGACAACGACACCGTCCGCCCCCCGCCCATCGGGTGATCGAACAAGAGGGAGGACCCACGGTTCCCCTGGCATTTACGATGCCGTTCCGGCGCTCGATCTCGCACATGCGATGCGCCAGCGATCGGAGCACGAGGAGCACACCATGATCGTCGGAGACCTGCTGGAGCTGGACGACCTCCACATCGAGGTCGCCTGGGCATCCCCGGACATGCTCGGCCGCGAGGTGAGCGGGGTGACCTCCACCGACCTGCAGGACCCGGCCCGCTACCTGCAGCCGGGCGAACTGGTCCTCACCGGTCTCGTCTGGTGGCGGCCCGACGACGGCCAGGCCGCGCTGCGCTTCGCCAACGCCCTGCGCAGTGCCGAAGCCGCCGCGCTCCTGGCCGGCGAGGGGACCCACGGCACCGTTCCGCCGGAACTGATCGACGCCTGCCGCCGGCACGGCGTCCCCCTGCTGTCGATCCCCACCGGAACCAGCTTCCGCGCCGTCACCGACCGCATCTACCTGCGCCTGTGGGGCGACCTCCAGACGCACTCCGAAGGCAAGGCTGCACTGCCGGCCGCCGCCCGCCGCACCCTGACCCAGATGATCCACGCCCAGGCCCCGCTGGCCGACCTCCTGCAGCGGGCCGTGACCGACCTCGGCCTGCCCGACTGCTCCCTGACCACCGGCGCCGGCCGCCTGCTGGCCTGCTCCGCGTCGGGGACCACGGCCGCGACACCCGTCCCGGTGGGTCCACCGGGCGACTCGCCCTTCGACGGCTGGCTGCTCCGGCCCCACACCGAACCGGGACCCACCGCCGCCACCATGCTGCACGGCCTCGCCGAGTTGCTCGCTCCCCTGGCCACCCGCGCCCGGGCCACCGCCTGCGCCCAGCGGCAGACCGGCACCCGGCTGATCGAACTGCTCGACTCCGGCGCCGAAGCCGACACCGAAGCCGAACGCGCCCTCGCCCTGTCCGGCCTTCCCCCGCACACACGGCTCACCCCGGTCGCCGCGCGGATCGACGGCACCTCCGAGACCTGGACGGCCACCGCCCTCGCCGAGGCCCTCCACGAACTGCCGGACCCGTTCATCGCCGCCCCCGACGGCCGGGGCGGCGCGGTCGCGCTGTCCGCAGCGGCGGAAGGGACGATCGCCGCGACGCTGCACTCCGCGCTCACCCGCCTGGAAAACCGACTGACCGACGGTCGCCGCATCCACCTGGGCATCGGCCCCACCGTCCAACCGCTCGCCACCGAGCTCAGGACGGCGCTCGTCCAGGCCCGCTACGCCCTCAACGTCCAGCCGCCCGGCTCCATCGGCCGCTGCTCGCAGATCACCTCCCTGGAGACCCTGCTCCGCGGCGTGCCCCCCGAGATCACCGCCGCCTTCCGGCGACGCCTCCTCGCGCCACTGATCGAGCACGACCGGACGAACTCCGTCTCGCTCCTGGACACCCTCGACGCCTTCCTCCGGCACAACGCCTCCTGGGCGAAGACCGCCGAAGCCCTCCACATCCACGTCAACACCGTGCACTACCGGATCAAGCGGATCGAGGAACTCACCGGCCGGAGCCTGCTGCACCTCGACGACCGGATCGACCTCTGGGCAGCCCTGCGGTGCACCTCCGGCCGTCTCCCATGACCGCCCGCACGACCTGCCCGCACGACCGCCCGCCCGCCTGACTGCCCGCACGACCCGCACCGCACTGCGGCGGCGGCTGACGGCCTGTGGTGTCGGTCACGGACCTCCCGGAAGGGCACGGCCAGGACCTGCGCCGGCGCAACACCGACGCCCGCCGCCTCGGCGTCCCGGGGGCCACAGCGGCGGGCACGGAGGCGAATCCGCAGCGAGAAGGGCATCCGCGGGGGCGGACGCCCACTCGCAGCGACGGGCCGACCTTCCGCACGCCGTCCGTGTGTGCTCGCATCCGAGTCTGGACACCGTCGCCCCGGTCACGGTCCCGGCCGACGCCCAGGAGATCGCTCTGCTGGCCAGGGCGGCCCGGCCCACCACCGGCATCGCCGCCCACTGATCCTCCGAAGAGTCCGGCCGCGGGCCACGGGGAGCGGGCGCGGGGGCGGGAGTTCGGCCGGTCCGGCCTCCCGCTGCTGCTGACCGCCGGACAGCTGGGCCGGTCGGCGGTCGGCCTGGTCCGCCAGGCCCACCATCCGCAGTGCCTCGATCACGCCGGCCCGCCGCACCCTACGGCCCTGGAGCCGCAGCGGCAGCGCCACGTTCTCGAAAGCCGTGAGCATCGGCAGCAGGTTGAACTGCTGGAAGACGAAGCCGATCCGGCTGCGCCGCGCCTCGGTCAGCTGCCGCTCGTCGCAGGCCACCAGGTCGGTGTCGCCGAGCAGCACCTTGCCGCTCTCCGGCCGGTCCAGCCCGGCCGCGCAGTTGAGCAGAGTGGTCTTGCCGGAACCGGACGGCCCCATCACCGCGGTCAGGGCCCGCTGCGGGAAGCCCAGGCTGACCTCGCGCAGCACCAGGACCGGCCCGGTGGCGCTCGGGTAGCTCTTGGTGACGCCGACCAGGTTGACCGCGGGCAGCTGGATGTCGGTGAGCAGTGACATGCCCCCAGTCCACCAGAGTGCGGGCGCGGACGCAGTGGGCCTGCGAGGAGTCCGGGCGGGTGGGTTTTCCCTACCATCCCCGGTGCGCGGTGGCCCGATAGAGTCGGGCACGAGGGTTCGTGCGCGAGCGGGGAGGGCAGCGGCATGACGGTTGCCGTGTGGGTGGCCATGCGTCGGCGGCCGCTGGGCTTCATGTGGTCGCGGTGGCCGCTGCGCGCCTGGGCGTTCCTGCTGACCGGCACCGTCCAGGGCGCCGCCTCGCTGGTGGTGCTGGCCGCGCTGCTGTTCGTCGGGGTCGGGCTGTCCGTGATCGGGATCGGGCTGGTGGTGCTGACCGGGGTGGCCGTGCTCGGGGTGCCGCTCGCCGCGCTGGAGCGGCGCAGGCTGCTCCTGGTCGAGCCCGTATCGTTGCCCGACCCGCACGGATCGCTGCCCGGCGCGGGCGCCACGGCCTGGCTGCGGACCCGGCTGAAGGAGCGGGCGACCTGGCGCGAGCTGGCGTACCTGCTGATCCAGGCCGTGCTGTTCACCGCCAGCGGCATCGGCTTCGTCGCGCTGCTCGGCATCTCGCTGATCCTGCTGGCGACGCCGCTGATCGTGTGGTCGATCAGTCCGGACACCGTGATGCTGATGCCCGGCCGCCCGATCTCGGACCCGGTCGCGGCCCTGCCCGGCAGCGCGGCAGGACTGGTCGGGCTGGTGCTCTCCGCCTACGCCGGGGGCCTGCTGGCCGGGGCACAGGTGCGGACGGCGCAGTTCCTGCTGGCGATGCGGGACGAGGACCTCGGCAGCCGGGTCGTCGAACTCACCCGCTCCCGCGCCCGGTTGGTGGACGCCTTCGAAGCCGAGCGGCGCCGGATCGAGCGCGACCTGCACGACGGCGCCCAGCAGCAGCTGGTCGCCCTGAGTATGACCCTCGGGCTGGCCGAGCTGGAGCTGCGCGGGCAGAACCCGGCCGCGGCCGAGCTGGTCACCCGGGCCCGCGGCGAGGCCAAGCAGGCCCTGGACCAGCTGCGCACTCTCGTGCGCGGGATCCATCCGCAGGTGCTGACCGACCACGGGCTGCCCGCGGCGGTCGCCGAGCTGGCACTGCGCAACCCGATCCCGGTCACCGTCGACATCGACCTGCCGGACCGGCTTCCCGCCGTGGTGGAGACGGCCGCCTACTTCACCATCACCGAGGCACTGACCAACGCCTCCAAGCACAGCGGCGCGGACGAAGTCGCCGTCGCCGCCTCCGTCAAGGGCGAGAAGCTCGTGCTGCTCGTCACCGACAACGGCCACGGCGGGGCCGACCCCGCCGCCGGCGCAGGCCTGCAGGGGCTGGCCGACCGGGTGGCCATCCTGAGAGGACGACTCATCGTGACCAGCCCGGTCGGAGGACCGACCCAACTGCGTGTGGAGGTTCCGTGCTCCGTGTAGTGCTCGCCGAGGACGCCGTACTGCTGCGGGCCGGCCTGGTGGAGCTACTGGGGCGGGTCGGCCACCGGGTGGTCGCCGCGGTCGGCGACGCCGAGGAGCTGGCGGCGGCGGTCGACGCCGAACGGCCCGACATCGTCATCACCGACGTGCGGATGCCGCCCGGCTTCCGGGACGAGGGACTGAAGGCCGCGGTGGAACTGCGCTCCCGGCACCGGGGGTTGCCGGTCCTGGTGCTCTCCCAGTACGTGGCGACGGCGTACGCGACCCAGTTGTTCAGCAACGAGGCCTCCACCGACGGCGGCCTCGGGTACCTGCTGAAGGACCGGGTCGGGGAGGTCGCCGACTTCCTCGACGCGATGGAACGGGTGGCGGGCGGGCAGACCGTCCTCGACCCGGAGGTGGTGCGGGTGCTGCTCCAGCAGCGGACCGCCGACGAGCCGTTGAAGCGCCTGACCCCGCGCGAGCGGGAGGTGCTGGGGCTGATGGCGGAGGGGCTCAACAACCAGTCGGTCGCCCAGCGGCTGACCGTCACCGAGGCCTCGGTGGTCAAGCACTCCAGCAACATCTTCATGAAGCTGAACCTCGACCCGGTCGAGGGCAACCGGCGGGTCCTGGCCGTCCTGGCCTACCTGCGCGGCGGGGGCGTGCCGTCGTAGTCAGTCCACCGGCGGGACGGCGGCGGAGCGCAGCTCCACCCCAGGGGTGAGAAGCCGGGTGAGTTGTTCCGCCGAGGCGTCCCAGGACCACTGCTCGGACACCCATTGTCGGCCGCGCCGCCCGAACTCCCCGGCCCGGTCGGTGTCCAGCAGAACCGTCGCGACGGCGTCGGCCACGGCCGGCACGTCCCGGCCGTCCACCACGCTGCCGGTCCGGCCGTCCAGCACGGTGTCCGGTGCGCCGCCCGAGTCGCCGACGACTACGGGCAGGCCGCTCGCCGCGGCCTCCAGGAAGACGATGCCCAGCCCCTCCGCCTCCAGGCCGCCCTTCCTGGTCCGGCACGGCATGGCGAAGACGTCCGCCGCCGCGTAGTACCAGGCCGTCGACCCGTGGTCCTGGCCGCCGACGAACACCGCGGCTCCGGGGCGAGTTGACGTGCCATCCGGCGAAGCCGAGGTTCGTCGGGGCCGTGCCCGACGATCATCAGGACGGCGTCCGGGACCTGTCGGCGGATCAGCGGCAGCGCCCGGATCAGGGCGTCCTGGCCCTTTCGGGGGACCAGCCGGGACACGCACAGGATCACCTTGGCCTCGCCGAGACCGTACTGCTCGCGGATCACCCGGCGGTGCTCCGGCGACGGCCGGAACGCCCCGGCGTCCACGCCCGGGACAAGCCGCGCCATCCGGGCCCGCGAACCCAGCGCCGGGGCGATCCGGCGGCGGGTGTACTCGCCGAGGTAGGTGACGACGTCGACGTGGTCGCCTACCCGGCGCAGCAGCCGGCGCGCGAGTGGGGCGCGGGCCCACCAGATCTCGTGGCCGTGGGTGGTGGCGACGATCCGCTCGATCCCGCCCCGGCGCAGCGCGGGCGCCATTGCGGCCAGCGGTGCGGCGGCCCCGAACCAGACCCGGTCGCTGTCGTGGGCGCGGGCGATTTCGAGCGCCCGGCGGGTGACCCGGGCGGTGGGCAGCAGCGTCCGGCTGGGGTCCCGGACCACCGGGAAGGGAAGGGCGGCGTCGTACGCGGCGTCACCCGGCTCACTGGAGGTGTAGACGACCACGTCGTTGTCCGGGACGCGCACGGCCATCGCGTGTACGAAGGTCTCTATGCCGCCCTGCCGGGGCGGGAAGTCGTTGGTGACGATCAGCGTGGTGCCCATGGGAGTCGGTGCCTCGCATCCAGGTGGGGTGGTCAGACGGTGAACAGGTAGTTGCGGCAGTCGTCGCTGACCTGCGAGACCCGGGCCCACCGGCCGCGCCACCAGCGGTGCGGCCGGTAGCCGTACTGCTCCAGGTGCCGCGGCACGTCCGCCGCGCGCGACCCGTACTTGCGCAGGTGCCGGTCCTCGATCTCCAGCAGCAGCGTCGGCCGGTGGCGCAGCAGGGTGGCGGCACCGCCCCGGAGCACAGCCAGTTCGGCGCCCTCGACATCGGCCTTGATGAAGGAGTCCCGGGTGAGGGGCAGCCGCTCCGCCAACTGGTCGAGGGTGACGACCCGGGTGGGCACCCGCACGGACGCGGCGAACTCGGCGTTGGGCCCGGGGCCGTCCGCGCCCTCGGTGAGGTACGTCCGGCCGTGTACTGGGAGCCCGCGGCGCTTGGGCAGGCTGAGCGTGCCTGGGCCCGCCTCCGCACCGAGGGCGAACCGGTGCACGGTGACGTTGCGGGTGCCCAGCAGCCGGGAGGCGGTGCGCAGCCAGCGGGACGGGCCGGGCAGCGGCTCCACGCTGTGGACGTGGCCGGCCGGGCCGACCAGCGAGGACAGCACCCAGGTGTAGAGGCCGTACTCGGCGCCGACGTCCAGGCAGGTGGCGCCGGGGGCGACTACCTGGCGCAGACCGGCGACCTCGTCCTCGACGAAGGGCAGCCGGGTTCCGCCCCAGTGCAGGGCGGTGGCTACGGTGGCGGTGCGGGCCCCGGTCGAACGGCTCCGGTCCCCGGTCGTACGGGTAAGGGCCGCGGCGGCGGGGTGCCGTCGGTCGGTGGTGTCGAGCGGTGCCGTGGCGTCCACCGGGTGGAGGCTCATCGGACACCTCCTTCCTGGGAGGACTGGGAGGTGCGGGGGGTGGGTTCGGTCGCGTGCCCGGGCAGCGGGAGCGGGTGCGGGGCCGCCGGGCAGGACTTAGGCATGACGCGGGCCCAGATCGCCAGCACGGCGGGCAGGGCGAGGTAGCCGAACCGGCTGGCCGGAGCCAGCAGGAAGGCTGCTCCCAGGCCGAGGGCCAGCCGGTCGGCGGCGGCGACCAGGTCGCGGGGCGGCCGGCGTACCAGCGAGACGGCGATGGTCAGGCCGCCGAGCAGCAGGAGCGCGACCGCCGTGCCCCAGCCGGCTGTACCGAGGTCGGCGAGCAGCTTGCCCGGCAGCGGGCTGGCGGCCTCGGTCCGCAGCCCGCCGCGGCCGAGCGGGAAGGCCAGCACCTGGTTGACCATGGGCCCGGGGGCGACCAGCGCGGCGGGCAGCACCAGGACGGCGGTGCCGAGCAGTGCCAGGGTGGAGCAGCGGGCCGCGGCCCGCCGACCGGCCGTGGCGGCGAGCAGGGCGACGGCGACGGCGACCGCAGGCCAGGAGGTCCACTTCATCGCGCACGCGGCGGCCAGGGCCAGCCCGGTGGCGGTCGGCCGTCCGGCTGCGGCCAGGGCGAGCGCCAGGCAGAGCAGTCCGGTCAGCGGGAGGTCGACGCCGCTGACCGCGAGTGGCAGCGCCACGACCGGCGAGGCGACCAGGGCGGCGAGCGCCGTCCCCGGGGGCACCGCGTTCCAGCGTCGGCCGCCGGCGGGCGCGGCGGCGCGAAGCAGCCGGTGGGCGGTCCACAAGCCGGCCAGGAGCACGGCCGCGCACCAGAGCCGGGGGTCGCCGGCCACCCGCGCCAACGGTCCCTGGGTTCCGAGCACCGCCCGAGGCAGCCCGAGCAGCGCCATCCCCGGCAGATAGGGCGTTACCTCGTCCACCGTGCGGGGATCGTCGAGGTACGGGGATACCTCGTGCAGCAGCAACGAGCCGGAGCGCTCGATCACCCCGACCTCGCTCTGGGCCGCCCCGGTGTGCACCAGCAGGAGCAGTGGCAGGACGGCCGCACCGGCGAGCGCGAGTGCGGCCGATACGACCCGGGCGTCCCGCCGCGACGGCAGCAGGACGGCGACCGCCGCGCCGAGGTAGCCGACCGCGGCGACGGTACCCCAGGTCCGGTGCGGTCCGAGGGAGGAGACGAGGGGGAACGAGGCGGCCCAGGCGGCGGCTGCGAGCCATCCGGCACACCAGAGCCACCTCTGCCCGACCGCTCCCGGAGCCCGGTGGGCCTGGTGAGTGAGCACGCCTCCATTGCAGCTTCCGCAGGGATGTGACGTCATGACAGCCAGGTCGAGAACCGGCGGTCGGGTTTTCCCTACCATTCCCGCACCGAGCGGCAGTTGGGCGCGCGGCGGAATTGTGCCCGAAACGGCGCGCAGCGACCGCGTAGGGCGGCGGGCATCGAGATCGGCCGCACCCGCCGGGTCACCTCATGCCCTCGACGGCTGTCCCGGGCCGGCCTGCTCCCGGCCAGGTGACCGTGTCCTGGTCGAAAACCTCATCCGGCTTGATCGGGAACCGGGTTGGTGGTCCTGGAGCAGCCCGCCGAGTCGCTCGGTTCGGCGTGTACCGAGACGAGCGATTCGCTCGGGGCTGTCGATACACTGACGGATCCACACGGTGTCGCAGAACTGCTGCGGGCCCCGAGAAGGCTTCGGGACCTCGACGCTGTACGACAACTCCTGGCCCGCCGGCCCGCCGCCCACGTGGAGCTTGCGAACCCGGGTGGGCTCGCCGCCCTCGTGCGTTCCCTGCGCTCAACCGGGGACCGCGAGGCGGTCCGCTCCCTCGCGACCAGGGCCGCCACCCACGCGAGCGTGTCGGACTACGCCGGCGGCGAGGCTTTGACGTTGGCGATGTCCCAGGCGGGAGGAACCGAGGAAGCGCGGACGTATGCCAGGAGGTTGCAAGATGCCGCTGTAGGTCGGCGCGAGGATTTCGGCCAGTACGGACGGGAGACGGACGGACGGGCAGCTCGGCCGTGGACCTGGGACGACCTTCATCACCAGATGAATCCTGGGTAGAACCGGCCATCCTGCGGGAGCATCAGAGGTCCTGACAAAGTCGCGGGACGTGCCTGCGAGCGATCAGGCAGGTGGCAAGGCCGAGGAAGCCTCCGTGGATGTCATCGCGCCGTTCCCGGCGGATACGAAGGCGGCGGCAGCCGTGGAGCCGAGCGATGGTGCGCTCGACGACCCGGCGGTGGACGCCGAGTCCTGATCCGTGGGGCACTCCGCGGCGGGCGATCACCGGCTTGATCCCCCGCTTCCACACCGGGCTGGACCTGCGGGCGGCGCTGGGGTGCACATCGTAGGCGCTCCTCGGCGTCGGCCCGCGCGGCGGTAGCTGCTGCCGTCCTCGGCCGGGCTCGACCGGCCGCTCTCGACCAGGTGGCGGCGCAGCGCCGGGAAGTCGTCGTGCACCGTGCGGTTGGCCTCGCTGACCTCGTTGGCCTCGACCTCACGGTAGGCGCGGCCGGGCTCGACGAGCGTCGCCGCGAGGTGGTCGAGCAACGGGTCGCGGCGGGCGGCCTCGCGAGGGATGGCCTCGGGCGCCCGTCACGGGACAGCGAGGCCACCTTGGGCGGGAGGGCACTGGTCACGGGCCTCCTGGCGTCGGCGTCGTCGCGGGAGGTTCGCATGCCGCCGCGCCGGCTCGACTGATTGATCGTCAGGGTGACCGCCGGTCAAGGGTGAAGAGCAGGGCGACCAGCGCCCCGTCGGCCGTGCGGCCCTCGCGGCAGACGGTGTTCTCGGCGAAGGTCGGGAGAGCGGGCAGGCTGAGGTTCGGGGTGATCTGGCGGGCCAGCCAGACGCGCTGGTGGCGGCCCGGTCCGGTCCGGTGCTCCACGGTGGCGGCGTCCCACAGCAGTCCGAGGTCGGCGCTGAGAGCCTGCCAGTGCGGTGCGGCCGCTACGAACTCGGCCTCGGCGATCCGCTCGGGCGGGCCCAACTGGACGAGCAGCAGGACCACGAACGCCTCCTCCGCCCCGACCGCGGTGTTGTCGATGATCTCGGCGCCGATGTGCACCGGGTGCGAGCCCGACGGCAGGCCGGGCAAGGTCGCGTCACCGGCGTGGTGGTACTCCTCCGGCCGGTCCCAGGGGTCCTCGATGTACTCGTCGGCGAGCCGGCGCAGCAGCGTCTCCAGGTCCATGGCCACAGATCATGCCAGGACGGGGCCGCACCCTTTCGGCCGCAGGGATGTCAAGGGAACGTCAGGACAGGCCCGATGGGTGTAGACCGCGCGTCAGGGGCGGCGCTGCCGGCCGCGAACGGGTTGCACTGGAGGCGGGCTCGGAGCCGAGCCCGCAGGGCACGGTAACGGGAAGGGCGATGCACGCCATGACCGGCTACCTGGTGATCTCGACGGACCCCGACGGACGACACGCTCGCCCGGCTGACGACCTTCAGCGGACCGACTTGCCGCACCGGGCGAACCTGGCACCGATGGCGACGAGGGTGGCGACGGAGGCCGTGGCCGGATGTGGCGGTGGGGTAGGGGCGGCGGAGGTTTCGCAGGGGCAGTCGAATCCTGTGGGGCCAGCTCTCCTGTACTTGCGAGTCCCGCTGTTCGAGGTCGTCGCGGCCTTTGCTTCGGAGCCATCGGAGGGCGATCTGTGCTGCTGGTCCGCACCTGTTCGACGCTTCGACGGTCTGCGAGAATCGGCCGGTCGGTAGAACAGGCGAGGAGGTCTCCCGTGGGCGGGGACGAGATGCGGCCGCGGATTCCGCAGCTACGGCTGGACGAGCTGTTGGAGGAGCTCCAGGCGCGCATCGACGCCGCTCGGGGAACCCGGGACCGGGTGCACAGCCTGCTGGAGGCGGTGCTGTCGGTGGGCCGGGAGCTGGATCTGACCCAGGTGTTGCGGCGCATCGTCGAGGCGGCCGCGGTGTTGGTGGACGCCCGGTACGCGGCGCTCGGCGTGATCGGTCCGGACGGGGAGACGCTGTCGGAGTTCCTGACCGTAGGACTGTCAGAGGAGGAGATCGCGCGGATCGGCCCCTACCCGACCGGCCGGGGCATCCTGGGGGAGTTGATCCACCACCCCGAGGCGCTGCGCCTTGCGGATCTGGCCGGGCACGGCGCGTCCTACGGGTTCCCGGCGAACCATCCGCCGATGCGCACGTTCCTCGGTGTGCCGGTGCGGGTGCGCGACGAGGTGTTCGGCAACCTCTACCTCACGGACAAGCGGAGCGGCGAGGAGTTCGACGCCGACGACGAGTCGGTGATCTCGACCTTGGCGGTGGCCGCCGGGGTGGCGATCGACAACGCCCGTCTGTACGAGGAGTCGCAACGTCAGCACCGCTGGTTGGCCGCGAACGCCGAGATCACCCGCGGGCTGCTGTCCGGTAGTGCCCGCTCGCAGGTGCTGGAGCTGATCGCCCAGCGCGCGCGGGAGATCACCGGGTCTGAGCTGGCGGACGTTTCCGTCCCTGTGGCCGGCACCGCGGCAGTGCGGGTGGAGCTCGCACTGGGCGGGGACGAAGCCGAGCGGTTGGGCCTGGTGGTGCCGCTGGAAGGCTCGCTGTCCGGCGAGGCCTGCGCTCAGGGCTCACCGGCAGCGACGGCCGATCTGGCGGGCGACCCGCGGCTGTCCGCGGGCCCGCGGCGGTTCGACGGGCTGGGGCCGGCGGTCGCGGTGCCGCTCGGCCGCGGCGCCGGGCAGGTCGAGGGTGTGCTGCTGCTGGCCAGGCGGTCGGGGGAGCAGCCGTTCACCGAGCGGGAGATCGCCCCGCTGCTGGGGTTCGCCGACCAGGCGGCGCTGGCCCTGGAGCTTGCGGAGCGCCGCCGCGACGCGGAGCAGCTGGCGATGCTGGAGGACCGCGACCGGATCGCCCGCGACCTGCACGACCTGGCGATCCAGCGGCTGTTCGCGACCGGGATGACGCTGCAGAGCGCGGCCCGCTTCATCGACCACTCCGGCGCCTCGGACCGGGTGCTGCGGGCGGTGGGTGATCTGGACGAGACCATCAAGATCATCCGCTCAACGATCTTCGGCCTCCGTGCCCGGGACGACAACGCGGGCCAGGGCCTGCGTGCCCGGGCGGTGCGCGTGGTCGAGGAGGCGCAGGCGGCGCTGGGCTTCGCGCCGAGGCTGAGCATGGAGGGCCTGCTCGACACGGACGTTTCCGCGGAGGTGGCCGAGCACGTGGTGGCGGTGCTGGGGGAGGCACTGAGCAACGTGGCCCGGCACGCGAAGGCGCGCCGCGTCGAGGTGGTGCTCCAGGCGGCCGGGGCACGGGTCGTGCTGACCGTACGGGATGACGGGGTCGGGATCCCGGAGCAGGGCCGGCGCAGTGGTCTGCGCAACCTCGCGGAGCGGGCCGAGAGCCTCGGCGGCACCCTGGAACTCGCGAGCCCCCCGGAGGGCGGGACGGACCTGGTGTGGTCGGTGCCGCTCGGCTGACCCGGGTGGGGTGCTGCACTCATGTCGCGGGCCGGTGCTCGACCGCCGGCCCGGACCGATGCGGTAACGAGGCGGACAGGACGCGGCCGTTGAGCAGTTCGGGCCGGATCCGGATGGTCACCAGGCCGGCGGGTCGGGCTGCCGGGGCGTACCCGTCCGTGGGAGGCTCCTCGCTCACGTCGGCCCGGCCGAGGACGGTCACGCTCCAGCCGCTGCCGTCGATCTCGTCCACCTCGCTGACCTCGAAGGCGACGAGCGCTCCCGAGACGGCCCGGACCAGCTCGGAACCGGCGGCGACGCTCAGCACCACCCCCGCGTCACCGTCGAGGAGGTACCGGGTGGGGAGGACGGCCGGCAGGGCGCCCACGGTGTAGACGACGCGGCCGACCGAGGCCGTGGCGAGGAGCCGCAGGCACTGCCGCTCGTCAAGTGACGGCGTGGTATCGGGTGTCATGGCAACGATGCTCGCGCTGCGCCCTCGCGCGGGGGAGGGGCCGTTGGTCCCCGGGTGGCGGCAGGCCGGCCCGGTCCCGGGTGGCTGGTCGGATCTCCGGTGGGCAGCGGAGACGGGTTCAGCGGGTGAGCCGTCCGCCGCCCTGGTTCTGGGCGGCGAGGGTCTCCGTGGCGATGATGGCGGCCTGGACCCGGCGCTCCACGCCGAGTTTGGCGAGCAGCCGGGAAACGTGGTTCTTGACGGTCTTCTCGGCGAGGTAGAGCCGCTGGCCGATCTGGCGGTTGGTCAGCCCCTCGCCGACGAGGGCGAGGATCTCCCGCTCCCGGTCGGTGAGTTCGGGGAAAGCCTGGGCCGGAGCGGGGGCGTCGCCCCGCAGTCGAGCCATCAGACGGGTGGTGGCGCCGGGGTCGAGCATGGACTGGCCGGCGGCGACGGTCCGTACGGCGGAGACGAGGTCGGTGCCGCTGATCTGCTTGAGGACGTAGCCGGCGGCGCCGGCCATGATCGAGTCGAGCAGGGCCTCCTCGTCGTCGAAGGAGGTGAGCATCAGACAGGCGAGTTCGGGCATGCGTGAGCGGAGTTCGCGGCACACGGTCACGCCGTCGCCGTCCGGCAGCCGCATGTCCAGGATGGCGACGTCGGGACGCAGGGCAGGGACGCGGGTGATCGCCTGCTCCGCGGTGGCGGCCTCGCCGATCACGGTCAGGCCGGGCTCCGCGTCCAGCAGATCATGGACGCCCCGGCGGACGACCTCGTGGTCGTCGAGGAGGAACACCTTGACGGGGGTGATCGACTGGTCTGCCGCGTCGTCGGCCATCGCTTCTCCGTACCTCGGGACCCGGCACCGGATGGCGCGGGCGAAACCTGCCAGGAGTCTGCCGCGTGCGTGAGCGCACCGGTAGGGCCGGAAGGCCCTGTCTCCGGCGAGGCAGCGGCCGGCGGGAGCTGTGATGATCCGGCCGGGGAGAGCGCCGTCCGACAGGCGGCGTGTCCGGCGTCGGTGCGGGGCGGTCACCAACTCAAGGTGTCGGGGGTTCCGGGCTCACCGTGGACGCGTCCGGTCCAGCGGGGTTCCGAACCGGCAGGCCGGGATGGGTCCGGCGGATCCGCTCCGCCGCATCGGACAGGGCCTTCAGCGCGGCGGGCCGCAGGTCTCCGGTCCGGGGCGCGCCGATGTCGCCCGTGCTCAGCCAGGGCCACGCGTGGAGGATCCGCAGACCGGTGCCGCGGCGGACGGCTTCCTGGGCGGCCCAGAGGACGGCTGCCCGGCTCTGCGCCGATCCGTCGATCCCGGTCAGGACGTTTCCCGGCATGGTTCTGCTCCTTTTCGTTGGCCCTCGGCGAGGACTGACACCGCTCGCCTCCGCCACTCTCGCGGCGGAGGCGAGGGCGGGACCAGAGGCCGACAGATCCGGCGAACGGGCCACTGGTCCCCGGCCGGTGCGGAGCCGGGCTCGCGGGGCGGATGCCACGGTGCACGCGACGGACATCCCTGATCCGCTGCGAGTCCTGGGGCCACCGCGCGACTCGGGCCGGGTCGGGACCACCGGGGTGCCGGCCCGGGACGGGTGGCGCCGCAAGCAGGGCCCGAGGTCCCTGGGGCAGGGCGGGGCCGCGGGCCGAGGATCTTCACCGTGGGCGACAGGCACGGCTGGTGTCCCGCCCGAATTCCTCCGGTCCCTGGCAAAGGAGCCCCCTCATGTCCGCATCCGATCGCGGGAGAACGCTGGCGAGCCCGACGGCAGGTGAAACCGCAGGGCGCAACGCCACGTTCGGACTGCCGGCCGCGACCGCACTCGTCGTCGGCAGCGTCATCGGGACCGGGGTGTTCGCGTTGCCCTCGGCGCTCGCGCCGTACGGGCCGATCGCGTTGGTGGCGTTCGTGCTGGTGACCGTCGGGGCGCTGGCGCTGGCAGTGACCTTCGGGAAGCTCTCGAAGCGGGTGCCCGGCAGTGGCGGCCCGTACGTCTACGCCCGGGAGGCGTTCGGCGAGTTCGCGGGCTTCCTGACCGCCTGGTCCTACTGGATCACCGCCTGGGCCGGGAACGCGGCCATCGTGGTGGCCTGGGTCGGCTACGTCGAGGTCTTCGTCAACAAGGGCCACCACACCGGGACTTCGATTGCCATCGCGCTGACGGGCCTGTGGCTGCCGGCGATCGTGAACCTGGCCGGCGTGCGCAGCATCGGGGCCTTCCAGGTGGTCACCACGGTGCTGAAGTTCCTGCCGCTGGCGTTCATGGCCACGGCCGGCCTGCTGTTCGTCAAGTCCGGCAACTTCGGCGCGTTCAACGCGAGCGGCGGGTCGGCGCTGGGCGCCGTCTCGGCGGCCGGGGCGATCGCGCTGTTCAGCTACATCGGTCTGGAGACCGCCTCGGTGGCGGCCGGGCGGGTGCGGGAGCCGAAGCGCAACGTACCCAGGGCCACCGTGTACGGCACCTTGGCCTGTGCGGCGATCTACCTGCTCGGCACGCTGGCGGTGTTCGGCACCGTCCCGCACGCCCGACTCGGCGCCTCCACCGCCCCGTTCACCGACGCGATGAACAACATCGCGGGCGGCCACTGGGCCGGAAACCTGGTCGCCGCGGCGGCGGTCGTCTCCGGGCTCGGCGCCCTGAACGGCTGGACCCTGATCTGCGCGGAGATGCCGATGGCCGCGGCCCGCGACGGACTGTTCCCGGCCGCCTTCGCCCGCACTCGCGGCCGCGGCGAGGTCCCCGCCTTCGGCATCGTCTCGGCAACGGTCCTCGCCTCGCTGCTCACGGTGGTCAGCTACACCCGGTTCACCCAGGTGTTCACCGAGATCGTCCTGCTGAGCGTGCTCACCGCCGTGATCCCCTACCTGGTCTCCGCCGCCGCCCAGCTGTACTGGCTGGCGCAGCACGGGCGGGAACAACCGGACCGTCGTCGCCTCGCCCGGGACACCGCCGTCACCGTCCTGGCCCTGGCCTTCTCCTACTGGTCGATCCAGGGCAGCGGCTACCAGACCGTCTACTACGGCCTGTTCACCATCCTGCTCGGCATCCCGGTCTACGTCTGGCTCAAGCGGCCCCACACCCGGCCCGCCGCCGGCAGCCCGACCGGCACCGACGCCCCGCCCGCCGCCATCGGTACGGCCCACCGCGACGGGGGGCTGCCGAAAGCGGCCCGGACCGTCCGGCCCGTCGGCCTGCCGACCATCCTGCGACGCGCGGTCTTCCCGCGCCACCAGCACTGATCCCGTTACCAGCACTGACCCCCGAGGAGTGCCCCCGATGTCCACCCTGCGTGTCGACTCCGAAGCAGGCCGCCTGCGCCAGGTGATCCTGCACCGCCCCGGTCTGGAACTGACCCGGCTGACCCCGCGCAACGCCGACGACCTGCTCTTCGACGACATCCTCTGGGCCAAGCGCGCCCGCGAGGAGCACGACGCCTTCGCCCAGGTGCTGCGCGACCACGGCGTCCGCGTCCACCACTACGCCGAGCTGCTCGCCGAGACGCTCGAACTACCGTCGGCCCGGGCATGGTTGCTCGACCAGGTGGTCACCCCGGCCGCCGTCGGGCCGGCCCTGGTCGAGCCGGTGCGGGAGCTGTGCGAGCAGCTCGACGGCGCCACACTCGCCGAGTACCTGATCGGCGGCGTCCTCAAGGAGGACCTGCCGCTGAGAAGCCCGCACAGCCTGGTCTGGGACACCTTGGGCGAGCAGGACTTCGCCCTCCCGCCGCTGCCCAACCACCTCTTCCCGCGCGACAACTCCTGCTGGATCGGCTCCCGGTACAGCCTCAACCCGATGGCGAAGCCGGCCCGCCGGCGGGAGACCCTGCACACCGCGGCGATCTACCGCTTCCACCCGCTGTTCGCCGAGACCGCACCCCCACTGCTGGACGGCACTGCCACCGCGCCGGGGCTCAGCGTGGAAGGCGGTGACGTCCACGTGATCGCCCCCGGTGTCGTCATGGTCGGCATGGGCGAGCGCACCACGGCCACGGCCGTCGAAACCCTCGCCCAGCAGCTGTTCGCGACCACCACCGCGCACCGGCTGATCGCCGTGCGGCTGCCGGAGAGCCGGGCGTTCATGCACCTGGACACCGTCATGACGATGGTCGACCGGGACACCTTCGCGCTCTACCCGGGCCTCGCGGACCGGTTGCGCTCCTGGACCCTCACCCCCGCCCCGGAGCGTCCGGCCGGCTACGACGTGCGGGCCGCCCCCGACCTGGCCGCCTCGCTCGCCGAGGCCCTCGACCTGGACAAGGTCCGGTTCCTGGCCGCCGAACAGGACTCCCGCGCCGCTGAGCGCGAGCAGTGGGACGACGGGAGCAACTTCCTCGCGCTCGCCCCGGGCGTCGTCGTCGGCTACGAGCGCAACACCACCACCAACACCCACCTCCGCCGGCAGGGCATCGAGATCGTCACCATCGCCGGCTCCGAGCTCGGCCGCGGCCGCGGCGGACCGCGCTGCATGAGCTGCCCGATCCAGCGCGACCCCGCCAACTGACCCTCACCGAAGGAGACGAACCCCATGGCCACCGACCTCACCGGCCGCCACTACCTGCGCGAACTCGACTTCACCGCCGCCGAGATCCACCACCTCCTCGACCTCACCGCCGAGCTGAAGACCGCCCGGCGGGACGGCACCGAGACCGCTCGCCTCGCCGGCCGCAGGATCGCCCTGATCTTCGAGAAGAACTCCACCAGGACCCGCTGCGCCTTCGAGGTCGCCGCGGCCGACCAAGGGGCGACCACCACCTACCTCGGCCCGGACAGCTCCCACATCGGGCACAAGGAGAGCGTGGCCGACACCGCGCGGGTGCTGGGCCGCATGTACGACGCCGTCGAGTACCGCGGCTTCGACCAGGACACCGTCACCGAACTCGCGGCCCACGCGGGCGTCCCGGTCTACAACGGTCTCACCGACCGGTGGCACCCGACGCAGAGCCTGTGCGACGTCTTCACGATGTGCGAGCACACGTCGAAGCCGCCGGAGGAGATCTCCTTCTGCTACCTCGGTGACGCCCGCAACAACACCGCGCACTCCCTGACGGCCATGGGCAGCCTGCTCGGCATGGACGTGCGCATCGCCGCGCCGCGCGACCTGTGGCCCGACCCGGCCCTCGTCTCGGAGTGCCTGCTGCTCGGCCAGGAGAGCGGGGCCCGGCTCACCCTCACCGACGAGGTGGCGGAGGCCGTCCGCGGGGCGGACTTCCTCTACACCGACGTGTGGGTGTCCATGGGCGAGGAGCACGCCCAGTGGCCCGAGCGCATCGCCCGGCTGTTGCCCTACCAGGTCAACGCCAAGACTATGGCCGCCACCGGCAACCCGGACACCGCCTTCCTGCACTGCCTGCCGGCCCTGCACGACCGGCGCACCGACCTCGGCGCGGAACTCGCCGCCGAGCACGGCCTCGCCGGCCTCGAAGTCACCGACGAGGTCTTCGAGTCGCCCGCCTCGCTGGTCTTCGACCAGGCCGAGAACCGCATGCACACCATCAAGGCGATCCTCGTCGCCACCCTCGGGAGGAAGTGACCATGCGCATCGTCGCAGCCCTGGGCGGGAACGCCCTGCTCCAGCGGGGCGAACACCCCGACGCCGCCGTCCAGTCCCGCCACGTCCACGACGCGGCGCGCTCGCTCGCCGAACTCGTCACGGCCGGGCACGAGGTGGTGATCACCCACGGCAACGGACCGCAGATCGGCCTGCTCGCCGCGGAGAGCGAGACCGACCCGGCCCTCACCGCGCCGTACCCCCTGGACGTCCTCGGGGCCCAGACCCAGGGAATGATCGGCACCCTGCTCGCCCGTGAGCTGATGACCCGGCTGCCCGGCCGCGCCGTCGCCGCGCTGGTCACCCACACCGAAGTGGACCCCCGCGATCCCGCCTTCCGCCGGCCGGCCAAGTTCATCGGCGGACAACTCACCGACCGGCAGGCCCGGATGGCCGAGATCGAGCGGGGCTGGACCACCGCGCGGGACGGTGCCCGGATGCGCCGTGTGGTTCCCTCCCCGCAGCCGACGGCGATCGTCGAAGTGGCGGCCGTCCAGGCCCTGCTGGCGACCGGCGCCGTGGTGATCGCCGCCGGTGGGGGAGGCGTCCCGGTCACCCGTGATCCGGACACCGACCGGGTGCGCGGTGTCGAGGCGGTCGTCGACAAGGACCTCACCGCCGCGCTGCTCGCCCGGCAGCTCGACGCCGACGCGCTGCTGATCCTCACCGACGTCACCCACGTGTTCACCGGCTACGGCACCTCCCACCCCCGCCCGCTGGTCACCGCGTCTCCCGCGCAACTGCGCGCGCTCGACCTGCCGGAGGGCTCGATGCGTCCCAAGGCCGAAGCCGCCGCCGGATTCGTGGAGCGAACCGGCCGGTTCGCCGCCATCGGCCCACTGGACAACGCGCTCGGCACGCTGCTGGGAACCACCGGAACCACCGTGCGGGGCGCCGTCGAGGACGGAAAGCCGGACCCCACCGCGCTGCCCGCCGGATCACCCGTCCGGAACCCCACCGCGGCCCACACCACCGTCTGACGCAGCCGGGAAGGAGAACCACGATGAATTCGCACCGCGACCGGCCCGCCACCGCCATCACGGTGACGACCCGCGGCGAGGTCACCCTGGCCGCGCCCGACTACGCCGAGGCGAAGCTCCTCGCCGTCCTGGAAAGGCTCGACGAACCGGTCCTCGCCGCGCGGGTGAAGCTCACCCAGGAGCCGAACCACGCCGTGGCCAAGCCGTCGATCGCCCAGGCCACGATCGACCTGAACGGCCGCCCCGTGCGCGCCCACGTCGCCGCCACCACGATGCAGGAGGCCGTCGACCTGCTCCAGGACCGACTCAATGCCAGGATCGCCCGGGTGCGGTCCCACCAGCACCACCGCCATCACGCCGAGCGGTCCGTCGCAGGGCGCGAGCACCGGCCGCAGCGCCGCGAGCCGGACGGAGAGGAGCGCCGCATCGTGCGGCACAAGTCCTACGGGCTCGTGCGTCGGACCACCTGGGAGGCGGTACTCGAACTCGAGGCGATGGACTACGACTTCCACCTCTACACCGACGCGACGACGGGCGGCGACCGCGTCGTCGACCACGACGGGACGACGGGGACGTACCGTATCGCCTCGGCCGGAGAAGCACCCGAGACCGAGCCGGGCATCTCGGTGAGCACCCGTGCGGTGCCCGAACTGACCACCGCCGACGCGGCGTCGCACCTCGGCCTGAGCGGCCTGCCGTACCTCTTCTTCACCGACCGCGGGACCGGCCGCGGCAACGTCCTCTACCACCGTTACGACGGCCACTACGGCCTCATCACTCCCGCGCAGTAGCCGGCGCGGGGCGGAAAAGCCGGATGCCGCGTCCACCTCGAGTGGACGCGGCATCCGCATTGCCGTCCCCGGTGCCGCGGTGGGCACCTGCGGCGTGTCAGTCGTGGGGGACGACGGCGACCGGCGCCTGGGCGTGGTGGATCACCGCGTGGGCGACCGGACCGAGGCGCAGGCCGAGGTGGTGACGGCGCCGGTGGCGGCCGACCACGACGAGTGCGGCGTCCCCGGAGGCGTCCACCACGGCGCCGGCGCCGGTGCCCATCCGGTTGTCCTCGACCACCGTCACGTCCGGGTACTTGTTCCGCCACGGGTTGAGCGCCCGGCCGAGCAACTCGGCCTCGATGACGCGGAACTGCTCGGTCTCGAGCTGCGGCGCCGTCCAGCCGCCGTAGCCCCACCCGGGCGGCGGCGTCCAGCCGTGAACGGCGCGCAGCACGGTGCCGCGTGCCGCGGCCGCCCGGAAGGCGAAGCCGACGACCTCGTCCGCCGGGTCACGGGTGTCGATGCCGACGACCACTTCGGCGTCGTCGGGGGCGCCGGTCTGCCGCGGCTGCGCGGCCCGGACCAGGACGACCGGCACGTCGCACCGCGCCGCGACGTTCAGGCCGACCGATCCCACCAGCAGGCCCTCGAAGCCGCCCAGTCCCAGGGAACCGACGGTGAGCAGCTCGGCTTCGGCCGCGGCGGCGAGGAGGGAGGCGGCCGGCTCGTGGCCGGGCAGGAGTGCGGTGTGCACCTCCAGCCCGGGGTGGGCCGCGCGCACCTGCCGCGCGGCGTCGTCGAGCATCCGCTCGGTCTGGGCGCGCACGCGCGCCGGCTGGTCCGGATCGGCGTGCACGTCGTCCTCCCAGGTCCAGGCGTGGGCGAGGCGCAGGGCACGGCCTCGGCGTACCGCTTCGTCGGCCGCCCACTGCGCCGCCGCGGTGCTCTCGGCCGAACCGTCGATACCGGCCAGTACGAACTTGCTCATGGCGATGCCCTGCTTTCCGTCGTTCGAACTGCCCCGGGCACCACCGCCCGGGTCCGGGACCAGCCTCGCCGAGGGCGGCCCTCCGGCCCCAGGGCCGGCCGGGTACATCCGCGGGGCCAAGGTCCCGGATGCGCGAAGGCGCGCACCCGGGCGTTCCGGGTGCGCGCCTTCGCGCGTTCGATGGAGGAGACTGCCGGCCGCTCAGCCGAAGGCGGACTTCAGCGCCTGGAACGCCCTCTTGGGGTCCGAGAGGGCGTGGTAGACGGGCGGGACCGGCTTGTCGAGGCCGAGCAGCCGGTACACGGCGTGCATGGCGCCGCGCACCGAGTACTCGACGGTGAAGACCACGTCCTCGGCGATCTCCACGAACTGGCCGAGGAAGGCGAAGTTGCGGGCGCCGTGCGGGATCACCAGCGGCCGGTCGTGAACGCCGCGACGGGCGAACTGGCTGGTGGTGTAGGGCATCATCACGGTGGTGACCGTGGTGGTGGCACGGACCTCCTCGGCGATGTCCTCGAAGTCGAGCTGGCCGAGGAGTTCGTCCAGGATTTCCCTGCCGGTGGACGCCGCCATCGCCTTGCCGGTGTGCTCACCGGGCGCGTCGATGAACAGGCCGTAACCCCAGAGGGTGAGGACGTCCTCGGGCTGCCCCTCGAAGTGCGGCGGCCGCGGCACGACGACGGACATCAGCCAGGGCGAATCCTTGAACGTCATCAGCGCGCCCGTGCCGGGGGCGTTGCCCGAGAACTCCTCGATCCGCTTCAGCAGGGCGGGGCTGCGCATGGTCAGCGTGAAGGACTGCCAGGCGGCCTCGGCGATGTTGCCGTTGAAGACGCCGGGCCGGCCGAAGTCGGGGGCCTTGCGGGAGAGCGTCTCCCACAGCGTCCAGCCGCCGTCGCGCTTGTCGCGGACCAGTTCGGCGACGGTGTCGTCCCCGCCGTAGGCGGCGTCCGCGGTCATCGAGCCGAGGGTGATGAACGCCAGGTCGAGCTCGGCGAGCTCGATGGTCTCCGGGTTGCCGCCACGGTCGAGGTGGAGGCGCTTGGCGCGGCGGATTCCGCCGTCCTCGGTGAAGTCGACGTCCGTGACCGTGACGCCGTGCTCGAACCGCACCCCGCGTTCGGTCAGCCACCGGATGAGCGGCCGCACGATCGAGTCGTACTGGTTCAGCCGGGTGCGGCGGACGCCGGAGAGGGTGTGGATGCGCGGGAACTCCTGGACGAAGCGCAGGAAGTACCGCTTCAGCTCGATCGCGCTGTGCCAGTTCTGGAAGGCGAACGTGGTGCGCCACATCGCCCAGAAGTTGGTGGCGAAGAAGTGCTCGGAGAAGAACTCGTCGATCCGGCGGGAGCCGATCACCGACTCGGGCAGGGCCAGCAGGCGGGCGAGTTCGATCCGGTCCCGGGTGTTCAGACCGAGTTGCGAGGCGTCCAGGATGCGGTGGTCCCGGTCGATCAGCCGGGCCTTCGCCTCGGTGGGCCACTGCTCGTTGAAGGTGAGGATCTCCTGTCTGACGGTGAGGTTCTCGTCGTCCAGTGTGGGAATGGTGTCCAGGAGGTTCCACAGGCAGGTGTACGCCTCTTCCTCCAGCATCCGTCCGCCCCGCGTGACGTAGCCCTGCCCGTCGGATCCCCGGCCGTCCAGCGAGCCGCCGGCCACGGGGAGTTCTTCCAGGATCCGGATGTCCTCGCCCGGGAATTCGCCGTCCCGGATCAGGAAGGCCGCTGCGGCGAGGGAGGCGATGCCACCACCGACGAGGTAGGCCTTGGTCTGCCGCGAACTTTCGATCATGACTTCTCCTGGTGAGCGGGCCGGTGCCCCCTGCCGCCCCGGGCTGGTCGGCGGGCTGGCTCCAGCCTTCTCCCACCGGGCCCGTGGCCGGCAGGGCCGGGCGGACCTGGTCGCAGGACCACTGGTCCCGGGCCGCGGTGGCGAACGGTCTGCGCGGCCGGGTTCGCCCCGGCGTCGGTCCCGTCCCGAGGTCCCGTCCCGAGGCCCGGACCGCCGGCACGTGCCCGCGAAGCCTCGCCCGGCCGCCCCGGACCGGTGGCCCACGCCATGCTGCACCATGCCGCCTCCCCGGTGGCCGACCCGTGCACCACGCCCCGCTCCGAGGACCTTCGGCACCTGCCAGGGGCTGCCCGGCCCATGTCGGGACGTCCCCGTGCGGGACGACCCTGCTCGATACGAGCCGGGCACACAGGTGCCCGTCCCAGAGGCCTTGGAGGTCGCAACCATGTCCGATTCCGTCGTGGTGGGTGTCGACGGGTCCGCCGAGAGCAGCGCGGCGGCTCGATGGGCGGCGTTCGACGCCTACCGGCGCCGCGTCGCCCTCCGGCTGGTGTGCGTGGTACCGCCGGAGGGCGGCGACCTCCCGCACCGGGAGACGGCCGGACACCGGCCGCCGGATTTCGCGACGGCGCTCCTGGCGTCGATCGCGACCGCGCTGCCCCAGCTGGACGTCTCCTGCGAGGTGGTCCCCGGGAACCCGTGGTCCGCCCTGGCCGCCGCCGGCGAGCAGGAGGGGCTGCTGGTGCTCGGTTCGAGGGGACCGGGCGCGGTCGCCGGGAGGCTCCTCGGCTCCGTCGCGCTGCGCACCGCCGGGGAGGCGCGGTGCCCGGTCGTTCTGGTTCCGGAGGGTGCTGCGGGCCCGGAGGCCGGGCTCGGCGAGGTCGTGGTCGGCCTGCGGGGCGGCGGTCGGCCGTCGGACGTGGTCCTCGGGTTCGCGTTCGAGGAGGCCGCCCGGCGCGGCGCCGTACTGCGGGCGCTGGAAGGGCGGGTCGAACCGCACGGGCCGCTGCGGACCGAGGCCCCGATCGCGCCGGAGGATATCCGCCGGTCGCTGGTGGAGTCCGAGACGGTGCGGCTGCGGGATGCCCTTGCCCGCTGGCGGGAGAAGTTCCCCGAGGTGCGCGCGGTGGCGGAGGTGTCCGGCTGGGACGCGGCCCGGACGCTGGTGGAGGCTTCGCGCAGTGCGGCCCTGGTGGTCGTGGGCCGGCACGCGCCCGCGCGCCCGCCGGCCGCTCCGAAACTCGGGCACGTGGCGCACGCGGTCATTCACCACGCCCACGGTCCGGTGGCGGTGGTGCCGCACGACTGAGCCGGGCCGCGTACGCCGGTGGCCGGGGGAGGGGGGCGGGGGCGAGGGAGGGGGGGTAAGACCGGGGGAGAGGGGGGGTGGGGGGGGGGGGGGGGTTCGGGCTTGTGGGGGCTCCCACC
>NZ_JBVJJY010000002.1:123973-265340 GCF_055585785.1 Kitasatospora sp. NPDC053308
GACACGAATCCCCTTAGTTGCCACCTTTGCCTCCGCCCCGCCTCTCCTTTGTGACCCCCGCCCCGGCCGGCACGCAGGTCCTGGACGAGGGGACCTGCGGCCCGGCGGGTGTGGCCCATCGGTCGGACGCCGGGGCCGGTGCGGCGCGGACGGCTACTGCCGTCGGCGCACCGCACCGCAGAGTCGCCCGGCTCCGGACGACGACCTGAAAGGTGGTCCCGCATGTCCCGTCGCAAGCCGACCGAGGAATCCGTCGTGAGCACTCCCGCCGCCGAGGATGTCGCCGAGGACGTCGATCCGGCGTCGGCCGCCGTCGGGGCCTGGTGGGCAGCGCCCTGGCGGCGCTCGAGGAGTACGGTCCGTTCAGCCAGGAGTAGATCGACCACATCGTGAAGAAGGCGTCGCTGGCGACGCTGGCCGAGCACACCGGGCTCGCGGTGCTGGCGTTGGAGGAGACCGGTCGGGGCTGTTCGAGGACAAGGCCGTCAAGAACGTCTTCGCCAACCCTCTCCTTTCCTGGCGGTTGGCACTGCCGCCGCCGGAAGAGGAGGCCGGGTCAGGACCGGCGCTACCAGGAGCCGCGCCGCTTCGGCGGCGGCCCTGTCGCGCTCGGCTACCTCCAGCGCCGTCCGGCCGGCGTCGGCCTGGCAGTAGCCAGCGCACCGCCCGTCGTCGTTCCAGCCCCCGTTCTTTCTCCTTCG
The DNA here is from genome assembly GCF_055585785.1 of Kitasatospora sp. NPDC053308. NCBI lineage: Bacteria > Bacillati > Actinomycetota > Actinomycetes > Kitasatosporales > Streptomycetaceae > Kitasatospora > Kitasatospora sp. NPDC053308. Next base: position 124,675 of record NZ_JBVJJY010000002.1, read on the forward strand.
ATCGCTCCTTGGAGAACTTCGCAGGGTTCCACCTCGCCAGCGGAGGCGGCGATGGCGGGGGAGGTGAGGAGACCTCGGACATTCCCGACCACCAGGAGATGGGGGCGCAGGGCCTCGACTGCGCGGGCCACGTGCAGCCAGAGACCGGATCGGCGACTGACTTGCACGGGATCGGGAATGCGGGCCGGGCCGGTGGCGGGAAGCAGCGCTTCCTGCTGCCGCAGGGCGTTCGCCCGGGCGCACAGGGCGAGCGAGTCCTCGAAGGGTGTGTTCACCGGTGTTTCCTGGAGGAGAAGTTGGCGGTGATGAGGACGAGCGGCGCCTGCCCGGCAGGCCGCTCGGCGGAAGTGGGGTGCATGTCAGCGGCCCCGGACCCGCAGCGTCGCCGGCTCGGTGACGCCGGGCGCCTGTAGGGCTCGGGCGCGCAGGCCGGGCGGCGAGCCAGAGGGTGGAGGAGGTTTGGCTGGTTCACCGCGAGCGCGTGGTGGTGGGAGCCGGAGCCGGAGCCGGAGCCGGAGCCGGAGCCCAAGCCGGAGCCAGAGCCAGAGGCGGCGGCGGGGCGGCGGCGATAGCCCCGGTGGGTGGCGCGTCCGATGCGGTTGGCGGATTCGATCAGGCGACTGTAGGAGACGATCACGGCGCCGCCGCGGGGGAGATGCGGCTGGGTGATCGCGTCGGCGACCTCGCCGAAGACTTTGCGCTCCTGCTCGCGACGCCAGCCCTCGGTGTCGGGCTCCAGGGGGCCGGCGGCGCCGGCGGGTGTGGGTGCGCCAAACGGCATCGGACGGCTGGGTAGGCGCGGGCCAGGCTCAGGAGGGTGGAGGCGTCGGCGCTTCCCGGGAGACCTGACGCACTGGCAGTATCCGCGTGTGGGGCTGCGGCTCGGCACGACGCTGAACCCGGTCACGCTGCGGAGACGGCCGCCCGTCCCGGTGAAACCACCGGGACGGGCGGCTTCATGAATCCGTCGGCTGGTATGCCCGTGCTTGGGATTCCGAGGGGTCGGCCGACGGCTCTACCTCTCGCTTGGGCGAGAGCGGGAGGGCCAGGCGACGTCAGACTCCCGTCATCTGCCGACGTACCACGCGCTACGACTCCTGAGTCCGCCCGCCCGCTGACCGATCGACCGACGGGGTGGTGGCGACCCGCCATCCCGCATCGGGCCGCTCGGCCCTACGATGTCCGACTCGCCTGGTGGAGGCGGGGAGAAGGAATCCGCGTGGCCAGGGAGAGGAGGGCCTTCTCGGCAAAGTCGCCACCTCCTGTCAGCGAATCTCCGACCCAGGACACCAGCCGAACCCGGGGAGACCCAGGGGCCCGCGGGTGCGCCGGCGGCCGCAGGCCTCGATCGCGCCGGCGGATGAGGCTGAACCCTCGGGCGCCTCACAGTGATGACGGGACGTCAGATCGCGGTCATGACGTGCTTCACGCGGGTGTAGTCCTCGAAGCCGTACGACGAGAGGTCCTTGCCGTAGCCGGACAGCTTCCAGCCGCCGTGCGGCATCTCGGCGGCGAGGGCCGTGTGGGTGTTGATCCAGACGCAGCCGAAGTCCAGGCGGCGGGACATCCGCATGGCGCGGGCGTGGTCCTTGGTCCAGACCGAGGAGGCCAGCGCGTACTCGACGCCGTTGGCGTACTCGACGGCCTGGTCCTCGTCGGTGAACTTCTGCACGGTGATGACCGGGCCGAAGACCTCGTTCTGGACGATCTCGTCGTCCTGGTTCAGGCCGGAGACGACGGTCGGGGCGTAGAAGTAGCCCTTGTCGCCTACCCGGTGGCCACCGGCCTCGACCTTGGCGTGGGCGGGCAGCCGCTCGATGAAGCCGGCCACCTGCTGCAGCTGGTTGGCGTTGTTCAGCGGGCCGTACAGCACGTCCTCGTCGTCCACCCCGCCGGTCTTGGTCTCGGCCGCGGCCTTGGCCAGGGCCTCGACGAAGGCGTCGTGGATCGACTCGTGCACCAGCACGCGGGTGGCGGCGGTACAGTCCTGGCCGGCGTTGAAGTAGCCCGCCACCGAGATGCCCTCGACGGCCTCGGCGATGTCGGCGTCCTCGAAGACCACGACCGGGGCCTTGCCGCCCAGCTCCAGGTGGACGCGCTTGACGTCCTTGGAGGCCGACTCGGCGACCTGGATGCCGGCCCGGACCGAACCGGTGATGGAGGCCATCGCCGGGGTCTTGTGCTCGACCATCAGCTTGCCGGTCTCGCGGTCGCCGCAGATGACGTTGAAGACGCCGGCCGGGAGCTCAAGCTCCTTGAGGATGCCGCCGATGATCTCGGCCAGCAGCACGGTGGAGGCCGGGGTGGTGTCCGAGGGCTTCAGGACCACGGCGTTGCCGGCGGCGAGAGCCGGGGCGAACTTCCAGACGGCCATCATCATCGGGTAGTTCCACGGCGCGACCTGGGCGCAGACGCCGACCGGTTCGCGGCGGATGATCGAGGTCATGCCGTCCATGTACTCACCGGCCGCCTTGCCCTCCAGCAGGCGGGCGGCGCCGGCGAAGAAGCGGATCTGGTCCACCATCGGGCCGATCTCCTCGGAGAGGGTCAGCGCACGGGGCTTGCCGGTGTTGCGCACCTCGGCGTCGACGATCTCGTCGGCCCGGGCCTCGACCGCGTCGGCGATCTTGAGCAGCAGCTTCTGACGGGTGCTCGGGGTGGTGTCCCGCCAGATCGGGAACGCGGCGGCGGCGGAGGCCATGGCGGCGTCCACGTCCGCGGCACCGGACAGCGGCGACGTCGCGTACACCTCGCCGGTGGTCGGGTCGACGATGTCGAGCGTGCGGCCGTCCGCAGCGTCGACGAACTCACCGTTGATGTGGTTGCGCAGTGTGCGAAGCACGGGTGTCACGGTTTCCTCAGCTCTCACGCGCTGGTGATGGGGCAGGTGTGGGTGGAGGGCGAGCCGGTGCCCGTCCTCGTCGCGCTTGACCACGGTGGTCTCGCGCTCGCGCAGGGCCCTTCGATGGTGGGCTTCGCCGGGCTTTCGCCTCTGGCGGTCGCGGTGGGTGCGTGGGCGGGGTCAGGCGCTTTTGTTCAGGGCGAGCAGGCTGACCAGGTCGTAGGCGACGTGGGAGGCTGCGATGGAGGTGATCTCGGCGTGGTCGTAGGCGGGGGCGACCTCGACCACGTCCGCGCCGACGAGGTTGCCGCCGGCCAGGCCGCGCAGGATCTCCAGCAGTTCGCGGGAGGTCAGGCCGCCCGCCTCGGGGGTGCCGGTGCCGGGGGCGTGTGCGGGGTCGAGCACGTCGATGTCGACGGACACGTAGAGCGGGCGGTCGCCGATGCGGAGGCGGAGCGCTTCGACCGTCTCGGCCACGCCCTGGCGCAGGACGTCCCCGGCGGTGACGATGCCGAACCCGAGGCGGCGGTCCTCCTCCAGGTCGCGTTTGCCGTAGAGCGGGCCCCGGGTGCCGACGTGGCTGAGCGCCTCGGTGTCGACGATGCCTTCCTCCACGGCGCGGCGGAACGGTGTGCCGTGGGTGTATTCGGCACCGAAGTAGGTGTCCCAGGTGTCCAGGTGCGCGTCGAAGTGCAGGACGGCGATCGGTCCGTGCTTCCTGGCCAGTGCGCGCAGCAGGGGCAGGGCGATGGTGTGGTCGCCGCCGATGGTGACGGGCCGGGCGCCGGCGGTGATCAGTTCCCCGGCGGCGTGCTCGATGGTCTCGATCGCCTCGTGGATGTCGAAGGGGTTGACGGCGATGTCGCCGGCGTCGGCGACTTGTTGCTCGGCGAAGGGCGAGACGTCCAGGGCCGGGTGGTAGGGGCGCAGCAGGCGGCTGGCCTCGCGGACGGCGGAGGGGCCGAACCGGGCGCCGGGCCGGTAGGAGACGCCGCTGTCGAAGGGGATTCCGACCACGGCGACGTCGCATCGGCCGACCTCGTCGAGGCGGGGCAGGCGGGCGAAGGTGGCGGGGCCGGCGAAGCGCGGGATCCGCGAGGAGTCCACGGGGCCTCGGGGCTCGGTCATGGTGGGTGTTCCTCGATCGTGTGGGGATGGGTGGGGGCTGGCACCGCGTGTGCCGCACGGTGGCGGAGGTGAGCGGCGCCGCCTTCGAGGTGTCGGGTCAGCGGGTGCTGGCGAAGAAGAACTTCTTGGAGGGTTCGAGGGTGGTCCAGGTGCCGCGGAAGCCCTTGGGGACGTGGAAGACCTGGCCGGGGCCGAATTCCTTGCGGCCGCCGTGGAGGTCGGTGAGGGCGACGCGGCCGGAGACCATGACGCAGATCTCGTCGTAGGGGTAGGGGTCGAGGAGCAGTTCGCCGGGTTCGCCTTCCCAGCTGCCGCCGAAGAAGGTGCCGGTGTCGTCGGCGAAGGCGCGCCATTCGGTCTCGGTCCAGCCGGGCGAGGCGGTGCCGTCGGGCCACTGGGGGCGGACGGGGTCACCCGCGCCGAGTTCGATGGTGGTGACGGTGTCGATGGTGGTCATCGGCTCTCCTTCTGGAAGCGGTGCAGGACGTTGTGGGTGATGCGTTCGGTGAAGGGGTCGCGGTGGATGAGGCCGCTGACCCATTCGCAGGTGCCGGCGTTGAAGACGGTGCCGGCGCCGCGGGTGAAGACGCCGATCATCGCGGCGCCGTAGCGGGCGTCGCGGCGGAACTCCGGAGGGTTGCCGTCGTACATGGCCTCCAGCAGCAGCTTCGCTTCGGTTTCGGAGGCGCCGAGGGGGACGTGGCCGCCCCAGCGGTCGGTCTCGCCGGCCACGGCGGGCGCCATGGCGAGGATCTCCAGGGTGTTGGGGGCGCCGTCCTCGCCGGTGGGGTAGGGCAGGCCCTTGCGGAAGGTGTAGTCGACGCCGTCGACCTCGAAGGCGACGATGCAGGGGTCTCCGTCGCCGAACACGTCGCCGTAGTAGAGGTCGGTGCCCTCGAAGGCCCAGTGGTCGGGGCGGTAGACGGTGTAGCCGCCGCTGGAGCGGGGGGTGGCCGAGCCGTAGCGGGCGTAGACGCCGCCGAGGCCGGTCAGGCCCATGGTCGCCGCGGCGGGGCGGTTGAGCTTGGGGTGGTCCCAGGCGGTGGTGTCCAGGTGTGGTTCGGTGGCGCTGACGGGGTCGGCGCCGGGGATCTTGTAGCAGACCTGGGTGGCGCCGTCGTCCTCCAGGCGGACCTGCCAGATGTAGTTGCCGCCGAAACGGGCCAGGTTGCCGCCGCGGTCGACGAAGGCGTCGACGGCGTCGCGCATGGGGCGGGTCCAGTACTCGTCGTGGCCGACGATGACGAGGCAGTCGTAGCCGTCCAGCCGTTCGGGCTCGAAGTGCAGGTCGTGCTGGGTGAGGTAGTCGAGTCGGTGGCCGTGCTGCTCGGCCCAGACGACGAACGGCCGTTCGTAGGTCGCCCACAGGGCGTCGGCGTGGTGGCGTGAGTAGCCGTGGGCGTGGGCCCATTCGTAGGACTGGTGGCGCGGCTGCCAACCGATGGGCGGGCGGCCGGTGTGGCGGTTGCGGGGGGCTCCTTCGGGCTTGCGGAGCATGCCGCGGGCGATCGGGCGCAGCGCGGACTGGCGGGGGGTGGGGAGGTCGGTGTACGGGTCGTCGCCCAGGCCCCGGTAGGCGTTGGCACCGCCCCAGTCGTTGTAGGCGAGCATGGTGCTGGTGGTGAGGACCAGTGCGGTGCGGGCGCTCGGCTGCGGGGAGCGGACGACGAAGAAGTGCTCGCGTTCGTGGCGGCGGCCCTGCTCGTCGGTGATGCCGACGATGACGAGGTAGAAGCCGGAGGGCCAGGCTGGGTCGACCGGGATGGTGAGGGCGACGGGCCAGCCGCAGCCGGCCGCGTAGGCGTCGGCGGGGGTGGGGTGCGCCTTGCCGGGCAGCTTGTCGAGGTGCAGGACGGTCGCGGGTTCGGCGCCGTCGCGCACGACGCGCAGGTCGTAAAGGTCGGCGGTGGTGTGGACGTGCAGGGCCACTTCCTGGCCGGGGTCGTAGGAGAAGCGGTCGGTGTAACACCAGATCTCCTTGACGGCGGGGTCGTTCAGCGGCCGTTCGGGCTGCCAGCCGGGGATCGACCAGGCGGCTCGGGGTGCGGGGGGCATCGGGTCCTCTTGTGGTCGGGGCGGTCGGGGCTGTCGGGCCTGTCGGGGATCGGAGGGAGCGCAGGGCACGTGTGTCTACGCGGGCGCGACCGGCCCGGCGTCGGACTGTGGGTCGGGGCCGCTCAGTCTTCGGTAGACGTCCGGGCGGTTGGCGCGCAGCCACAGCGCTCGGGCGCAGCCGGCGATCAGGCCGGCCATCAGCGGGCTGAGGACCAGGGCGTTGCCACCGGCCCCGGTCAGGCCGGTGAGCAGGGACATCTTCGTGACGACCAGCACGGCGACGGCGGTGAGCAGGACGGCGGACAGGGCCGGCGCCACCAGGCGCTGCCAGAGCGACTCGCCGGAGCGCAGCCGTCCCAGGTAGCGGATGACCGCGATGCTGGTGGCGATCTCCAGGAGCAGGACGCCCACCAGGGTCGGGGTGTTGGTCCACACCACGATCTGGGTGTAGGGGGCGAGTGAGGTCAGGCCGAAGCCGGTCACCGCGGCGACCACCAGGCCGGTGTGGACGAGGCCGGCGGTGCTGGGGGTCCGGGTGCGCGGGTTGGTGCGGGCGAAGGCGGCGGGCAGGATGCCGTCACGCCCCAGTGAGAACAGGTAGCGGCAGCCGGCGTTCTGCAGTGCGAGGACTCCGGCGAGGAAGCTGGTCACGATGAGCAGCCGCATGACGGAGGTCATCGCGCCGCCGACGTATTCGGTGTTGAGGTCGAACACCAGGTCGGCGGGATCCTGGGCCAGCAGTGCGGTCAGGCGGTCCGGGCCGGCGGCCATCAGGATGATCCAGGAGACGAAGGTGTAGAGCACGGCCAGGATTGCGACCGCGAGATAGGTGGCGCGCGGGACGGTGCGGTGCGCGTCGCGGGCCTCCTCGCTGTAGATCGCGGTCTGCTCGAAGCCGATGTAGACCACGAACGTGATCACGAACAGGCCGGCGACGCCCGGGGTCATCAGGTGGGCGGGGTTGAAGCTCTGCGCGGTCAGGCCCTCGTGGCCGCCTTGGGCGAGCACGGCGACTGCCAGGACCAGCAGCACCCCGATCTCGGCGACCAGCAGCAGGGCCAGGACCCGCGCACCGATGTCGACCTTCAGGTAGGACAGCAGGGCGATCAGCAGCAGCAGCGCGACCGCGCACATCTGCCAGGGCACGGTGAACCCGGTCAGAACGCGCAGCACGTCGGCTGCGAACAGCCCGGCCACCGCGCCGAAGCCGATCTGCCCGAGCGCATAGGCCAGGTAGGCGATCAGCGCCGCGCCCGCACCGGCGACGGGGCCCAGGCCGCGGCTGATGTAGGCGTAGAACGCTCCGCTGTTGCGCATGTGTCTGCTCATGGCCGTGAACCCCACGGCGAACAGGGCGAACACCGCCCCGGCGATCAGATACCCGGTAGGGGCGGCGACCCCGCCCAGCAGGAACGCCAGCGCGGAGAACCCGGCCATCACCGTCAGCGGGGCGGCGGCCGACAGGACGAAGAACACCAGGTCCCGCACGCCGACCGCGTCCGCGCGCAACGCGGTGTCGCGGTGGCCGCCGGCGGGGCCCGGCGGGACGGAGGGCCCGGTGGGCGGGTTCGGAGGATTCACGCTGTTCTCCCTGTCGAAGCGCGGAAGAGATCCAGGAAGCACGACTGGGCTCTTCCCGAGCGAGCATCAGGCGGCGGCGGCCCCGCGGCGGGGCGACGTGCCGGGAATGCCTGTCCCCCCACAATGCACAAACGTTTAAGCAGCGTCAATAGACCGTTGCCTAAACGTTTGCGCACCGCGTCCGCGGTGTATCCCTCCGTGGCCTGAAAGTCGCTCCGGGTCGAGGGTTAGGCCTTGACTCCCCGCGCTGGCGCCCTGGCCGGGCCTGGCGCTCGCTCGTCCGGCAAGCGGGGGCGCGTGCGCCGGCGGTGGAAGTTGTCGGGTGCGTGTTCCGGTGCGGGACCGCCGACCAGCGCGGCATTGCCGGCGCGCGGCCGATCCCGGGCGGCGGCGTGGCCGCTGGAAGAAGGCGACCTTCGGCCGTGTGCCGGATTTCCCTCCGCGGGCGGGGCTGCGGACTCGGGGCGGGAAGGGCAGCGTTCCGCAGCGCTGCGGTGGAGGGGCGCGCGGCACTCCGGGGCGGTCCCGAGGCCCGCTGGCCGCGTTAGGCCAGGCCTGGCGGGGAGGGCGGGCGCCTGGCTTCGAGCAGGATCCGGCGGTGCCGCATTGGGGCTGTGCGGCCGGTCAGCAACTGCTCGGCACCCCGTCGTCCGCCGGTACGAGCCGCGGTAGTGCGGCTCGGCCCGCGCCACGCTGGGCCCCGGGTGCCGACCCGGGCTGCGAGCGGGTGTGGATCACGCTTCCTGCTGTGCGGGGGTGCGCTGGGTGCTGGCGCGGATGCGCAGGTCGACCGGGGTGATGACGGGCGCTTGCGGCTGTTCGCCGCCCAGGAGAGCGAGGAGCAGTTCCACGGCGGCCCTGGCCTGCAGGCGCGGGTACATCTCGACGGCCGTGATCGGCGGGTCGATCGCCTGGAGGGAAGGTTCGTCGAGGTCTTGGGCGATGAGCAGGTCCTCGGGGGTCCGCAGGCCGAGGTCGCGGGCGGCACGCCGGGTGCCGGCGCCGAAGCCCAGGCCGAGGGCCAGGATCGCGTCGGGCCGTTCCTGGGCGGTGAGCTCGCGGCGGGCGATCCGGCAGGCGGCGTCGGCGAGGCCCGCCGCCGTGCCGGCGCCCGCCAGGGGGACCTGGGCGGTGCCGGGTGTCATGCCGTGTTCGGCGCACCAGTGCCGGTAGGCGTCGACAGACAGTCGGGTCCATTCCCACGCGGCGTCGGGGACCAGGAGATGGATGCGGGTGGCGCCCTGGTGGGCGAGGTGGTCCAGCAGCTGCCGCATCGTGCTGTCGGGGTCGGGTGCGACGTAGTGCGGCACGAGCCCGCCGGCGCTCTGACCGAGGGCGACCAGCGGGATGCCGAGTGAGGCGAGGACCGGGAGCCGGGGGTCGCCGCCTTCCGGGTCCATGACGATGATCCCGTCGACCGGCAGCTTGGCCAGCTGGGCCGGGTCGCTCGGGGCGGGGAGCAGCAGCAGGGCGTGGTCGGCGCGGAAGGCGGCGTCGGCGGCGGCGATGGCGACCTGGCTGTGCCAGTCGAGGGACAGCAGCTCCCCGGGCGAGGTCTGCGGCGGGCTCGGCATGAGCAGGCCCAGGGTGGCACTGCGACCGGACTTCAGTCGGCGCGCGGCCTGATTGGCCGTGTAGCCGAGACGGTCGGCGGTCTCGCGGATCCGCGCACGTGTGGCGGCGTCGACGCGGCCCTTGCCGTTGAGCGCGTAGGACACCGTGCCCACGGAAACCCCGCACGCGGCTGCCACGTCCTTCAGTGTCGGCCGTCGCCCCACCATCGGTCCCCCTCGCTGCCTGCCTGCCGGTCCGGATCGGATCCGATCGGGTGGATACAGCCTAACGCACAAACGTTTAGGCGCAGCTATTGACAGCGCTTAAACGTTTGTGCACCGTGGAAGGGAAGGCACTCCGAGGAGCCGTAGCGAGTCCCGGAGCCCACCGCCCGCCCTCCGAGGCACCTCACCCTCGGACCGCGACCCCGCTTCACCGCACCGCACCCGAAGGACGCGCCATGCACACCACCGGCCCCGCTCCCTGCGCGGTGTACCTGCGCTGCTACCCGGCCGACCACTGGACCCTGGACACGCAGCAGCGCCGCCTGCGCGCCTGGGCGCTGGAGGACGGTCTGGCCGAGCCGGCGTACTTCTGCGACAACGGCGTCCCCTCCCGCAGCGTCAAGCCGCGCCTGCGCGACCTGCTCGAGGCGGCCCGCCTGGGCTGGATCCGCCACGTCCTGGTGCCCGGCCTGTTCGTCTTCGACCTCGACGACCAGCGGGCCGCCACCATCGCCGCGGCCCTGCAGGAACAGGGCGTGCTCATTCACATCTGGCCGGGCGACGGACCCTCCCGCACCTACACCCAGGCCCGGCCGCCCGCCACCGCGCGCACCGCCGAGCCCGTCCTGCCGGTACTGGCGGGGACGACGGCCGGGTGACGCTCCACCTGGACCCCGCCGACCCCGCGTTCGCCCGCGACCCCCATGCCTTCTACGCCGCCGTGCGCGAACTCGGCCCCGCTACCCGGGTGACCCTGGCCAACGGGACCGACGCCTGGCTGGTGACCGGCTACCACCAGACGCGCGCCGTCCTCACCGACCCGCGGTTGTCCAACGTCCCGGCTCCGCAGACGGCCCGGCACACATCCGCGGCCCCGTCGACGGAAGACCCGCCGCAGGCACGCTCCGCGCAGCGGTCCGTGCTGGAGCGCCACATGCTCAACGCCGACGCCGACGAGCACCGCCGCCTGCGCCGTCTGGCCGCGCCCGCCTTCACACCCCGGCGCGTCGAGGCCCTCGCTGCACGGATCGGCCACCTCGCCGACACCGTGATCGGCGGCCTCACCGCCAAGCTGCGCCAAAAGGCCGAGGCCGACCTCGTCGACGGCTTCGCCTTCCCGCTGCCCGTCCTGGTGATCAGCGACATCCTGGGCGTGCCCGAAGCGGACCGCCTCGACCTGCGCGCCTGGACCTACCGGGTGGGCTCACCCGCCGCGACCCTGCCCTCCGGCCAGGCCGCCCGCGCCTGGCAGAGCCTGCACGGCTACTTCACCCACCTCATCGCCCGCAAACGACGCCACCCCGGCGACGACCTGCTCAGCCTGCTCACCCACGACCGCACCCCCCAGGCACCCGACGACGGCGAACTGCTCGCCATGGCCTTCCTCCTGCTGTTCGCCGGCTACGAGACGACCATGAACCTCCTCGCCTCGGCCACGCTGCTCCTGCTCACCCACGCCGAGGAACTCCTCGCCGCCCGCACCGCGGGCGACCCCGGCTGGAGCGCCGTGATCGAGGAGACACTGCGCCACGCCAGCCCCCTGGAGGGCGCGACCTGGCGAAGGACCACGGAGCCGGTGGACCTCGGCGGGACCGTCATCCCCGCCGGCGCCTCCGTCCTGGCGGTGCTGGCCGCCGCCAACCGCGACCCGCGCGTGTTCGCCGCCCCTCACACCTTCCGGCCCCGCCGCTACGCTCCGGGCAACCGGACGGCTCCTGCGCACCTGGCCTTCGGACACGGCCCCCACGTGTGCCTGGGCGCGCGCCTGGCCCGTCTGGAGGCCGGCATCGCCCTGCAGCGGCTCTTCGCCGCTCTGCCCTCCCTGCGCCTGGCCACCGCCCCCGCCCTCCTGCCGTGGCGGCCCGGCCTGCTCGTCCGTGGTCCCCTTACGCTCCCGGTGCGGCTCGCCTGACGCCCGGGACTCCCGCAGGGGAAGGCACCCGCACGGCTTCCCATCGTCCCTGGGGCCCGCCCGGGCGGGCCCCAGGGGCTCCGCCGTGCCGGAGCCCCTGGGGGCGCCGGCACGGCGGCTGGAGGGATCCCTAGGCGGGCCGGGTGAGCTGCTTGAGGACCTCGACGGCCCGCTCGGCGTTCTCGTACGGCACGAACAGGTGGTCGTGGTGGAAGGCCGCGACCACGTTGCAGCTGATCCCCGCGTCGGCCAGCGCCCGCGAGACGGCTGCCGTGAGCCCCACCGCGGCGAGCGAGGAGTGGATGCGCAGGGTGATCCACCCGGCGACGTAGTCGTACGCCAGACCGCTGCGGTCCGCCTCCTCCTGGCGGGCGACGATCGTCAGCCCCTCGTCCTCCACGGCCGTCACCACCGGGACGACGCCCGCGGGCACGACGTGGTCGGCGACCTTGCTGAACACGTATGCGCCACTGTGCAGTTCAGGCCGCATGCCCCTCAGCAGGGCGGGCAGGTCGGTCTCTCCGGACATGGGTATTCTCCATCGGTTCGAGAAGGGTGTGACCGTGCGTTCGCGGGGCCGGACGCCGGCACGCGACGTGATCGGCCGCCACCGCAGCGGTGAGGGACAGGCGGACAGCCGCAGTCAGCGGCGATCGGGCCAGAGGTCCTGAGCTGCAGGGCGCCGGTGACGCCCCGGGTGACGAGCACGGCGAGCAGCAGCAGGCCGGTGCCCGACGTGGTGATCAGCTGCGGGGCGCTCAGGCCGAGAAGGATGCCGCGCTTGGAGCGGTGGGGGAACTTGACGGACGCGGGGGTGGCGTCGGGTGTCGAGGAGGCCATCGGTGTTCCAGAGTGTGAGCGAGCGAGCGGTCGGCGGGTGGGGGCGCGGCGCTCTTCTGGACGTCATCGCGGATGCTCCTTCGCTGGTGGGCGGGGCCCTGGGGCGGGCGGCGGGCTGCTGCCCGCCCCAGGGAAACGGGGGTGTCGGTCAGGAACCGGGCCCGGTGGGACCGTTCGGGTAGACGAACCGGGCCGGGGCTGCGGCCGGGGCCGGTCCTGTGCTGCCCGAGGGCGAGGGCGAGAGCGGCACCGAAACACCTGGTCCCGCTGGCGTCGGGCCGGACGCCGAGGGCGCGGGCGGTGCCGGGACGCCGGGGTTCGCCGGAGCCGCGCTGGATGCCGGGGGTGCGGGCGCGGCCGGGGCCGTCGACACGCCCGGTACGGACGGCGCGGAGGGCTGGACCGAGCCACCGCCCTGGCCATCGGCGGACGTCGGCTTGCCGCTGCCGCTGCCCGAGGAGGCGCGGGTGATCAGGGCCGGGATGCCGGGCCGGGTGACCAGGGCGCGTCCGCGGTCGCCTCCCGCGCTGGGGTCCTCGCCAAAGCGGAACGTCGTCGGCTGCTGCGCGGGTCCGGCGTCGATCCCCTCCTGGCTGATCCGGCCGGTCGGGTCGATGCCGGAGGCGGCACCGCCACCGCCCATGCCCGGGACCTGGGCCGGGCCCTGCGGCGCCGGGACGCCGGTGCTCATCTGCATGGCCAGGGAGCCGGCGGTCTTCGCCGCCCCGGCCGCGACCGCCATGCCGGCCATGCCGGTGCGGTGCGTGTCGTAGTGGCCGCTGCCGTCCGTCGCCCAGTGGACGAACTTGTAGACGGCGTAGGGGCACAGCAGCACCATGACCATGATCACGACACCGGCCATGGCGTCGGACAGGGCGGCCATGCCGTCCTTGGCGTCCGTCTTGCCGAGCGCGGAGACGCCGACGAGGAAGACCACCGTCATCAGCAGCTTGGAGACGATCAGGGTGGCGGTGGCCTCGATCCAACCGCGTCGCCACCGCTGGGCGACCTCCCAGCCGCCGCCGGCACCGGCAAAGGCGGCGAGCGCCACCAGGATCAGCACGCCGACCTTGCGGGCGACCATCACGCACCAGTAGAGGAACGCGCCGATCGCGCTGCCGACCGCCACCAGGGCGGGGATCGCCCAGCCGAGCGGGAACATGGCGCCGAACTGGGACACCTTGATCATGCGCCTGACCGCGTCGGCCACACTGGTGTGCGCGGCTTGGAACAGCCCGGCCGACAGGGCGTCGACCACGGTGACCGCGACCGCCGTGAAGCTGATCGCACCGAAGGCGAACAGCACGCCGGTCATCGTGCCCCAGCCGGCCTTACCAAGAGCCCGTTCGTCCCGCCGCCAGGCGGCCAGGATGAGCTGGGCGCAGAAGGTGCCCACGGTCAGGATCAGCCCGATCGGCAGGATCAGCTGGTAGTTGTCCCTGAACCACGGTGCCGACAGGTCGATGGCCGTGGTCTCGTCGACCGCCTTCGCGCACAGGTCGACGGCGCTGGCCGCCAGCTCCCCCATGCTCTTGACGATCCACGCACCGATCCCATCGGTGATCGACTTGCCCGGGTCGCTGACGAAGTTGATGCCGTCCACGACGTTGCAGACCTGGGCCACCATCGGGAGATTGCAGATATCCACGAGGAACTCCCCAGGTCAGGGCGCCACAGCCGGCAGAACACCGGCCAGGGCGCACGGGCGGTCAGGACGGCACTGGACGGCGAGGGTCGCCGAACGGTCCTCGGCCCCGCCCTGCGGGGCGCCGTTCCAGGAGATCGACTGCTTCCCGGAGACGGTCACGGCGTAGACGTACGCCTGCGTGATCGCCCCCGGATCGGCCTGCAGCGCCTTGGTGAACCGGTCCGGGAAGTGCGCCTCGTTGGCGGTCGCGGTGGCGAACTGTCCGGAGTCGGCCATCCGCCCCCACAGCACCGGGGAGGGCACCAGGCGGTCGACCGAGTCGGCGTCGAGGTACTGCCCCTCGATGGTCAGCCATCGGTGGAGGGAGGCCACCAGCTCCGGCTGCGAAGTGGAGCGGGTGTCGTAGGACCACAGTGCCACCGCCGCCGCCTTCGCGAACGCGATCGGATCGTGCGTCGACGGCGGACCCGGCAGCTCCTTAGGACGCCCGCCCGGCGACGGCGAACTCGCCGGCGCGGCGGGCGCGGCTGAACCCGCTGCCGCAGCAACCGGGTTGGCGGCCTCGCGCCCGTCCCGGGTGACGTAGGCCAGCACGCCGGCGGCGGCGACGAGCACCACCAGGACGAGCGAGCCCAGCAGCGCCCGGCGGCGTACCAGCGCGCCGCCGGGGCCGCCTGGGCGAGGGCCCGAGGGGAAGGAACGTTTCTGCATTACTTGACCTGGCTTCCGAGCGTCGAGAAGAACGAGACGACGCCGTTCGCGGCGCCCAGCAGCAGGGCGGCACCCGCGCTGACGAGGACGCCCTTCTTGCCGTTGGCCTCGGCCTGGTGGCCGCCGGAGTGGTGGCCCCAGGCCCACACCCCGGCGCTCACGGCGAGGGCGCCGACGACCGCGATGATGCCGAACAGGTTCAGGTAGCCCATCACCTGCTTGAGGACCGAAAGGCCGGGCAGGCCGCCCTCGTTGGGGGTGATGCCGGGGTCGTAGGCGAGCTGTACGACTGCGTCCGCGAGGTACAAGGGAGGCTCCAGTGCAGTTCAGGGCGCGCGAAGGCAGCCCAAAGAGAGGGGAGAGAGGGGGAGGGGAAGACGCAGGTCAGGCGACCCGGCGGGCGGCGAGGATCTCCGGTCGCCACGAGGCCAGGGTCGAGATCTTGACCACGTCGCCGGTTTTCGGCGCATGCACGATGAGACCGGAACCGATGAACATGCCCACGTGCTCCGGCACGGCGGCGGTGCCCCGGGTGAACAGCAGGTCGCCGGGCTTGAGCGAGTCCGCCGAGACGGCGGTGCCCTGCTTGACCTGCTCGTACGTGGTCCGCTCCAGGCTGACGCCCGCCGAGCGGTAGGCCACCTGCATCAACGAGGAGCAGTCACACCTGCCCATCGGATCGGCGCCATGGGAGTTGGCGCAGGTGCCGCCCCACTGGTACGGCGTGCCGAGCTGGCCGAGCGCCCACCGGATCGCGGTCTGCACCGGCTGCGGCGCATCGGCCGGGATCGTGTACCCGT
Organism: Kitasatospora sp. NPDC053308; assembly: GCF_055585785.1. Taxonomy (NCBI): domain Bacteria; kingdom Bacillati; phylum Actinomycetota; class Actinomycetes; order Kitasatosporales; family Streptomycetaceae; genus Kitasatospora; species Kitasatospora sp. NPDC053308. Next base: position 139,970 of record NZ_JBVJJY010000002.1, read on the forward strand.
TGGGTAGTGAGCCCGCGGGGATCGTGCCGAAGTCGCTGCCGTCACCGCCCGCCGTGGGCGTCCCACAGCCGTTGCCCGCTGCCGGGCTGGCGCTCGCGGCGGCCGTTGGCGTGGAGGCGGGCGTCGGGCTCGGCGTCGGCGAGGTGCCGGGAGCGGGGGCGAGCAACGGCGCGAGGGCCTTCTGGAGCGCCTCCGCCAGGGGCTGCCACTTGGCGTAGGCATCCGGGAAGCCGGAACGCTGCACCGCCTGGGCGGCCTGGGTGACGGTCATCGACTCCCAGCCGCCGACCTTCTGCAGCGCCTCGTAGAACTTCGTCGAGGCGTACACCGGCTGCATGATCTGCTCCGGCGTGCCCCAGCCCTGCGACGGCCGCTGCTGGAACAGCCCGAGCGAGTCCCGATCGCCGCCGTTGACGTTGCGAAGTTCGCTCTCCTGCAGCGCCGTTGCCAGAGCGACGACCTGCCCGCGCACCGGGATGTGCATCGCGACACCGGTGGCCTGAATCGTCCGGGCGTTGGGGATCTGCTCGGACGGCTTGCTCAGCCTGGCCACGGCCGGAGCCGACAGCGGACTGGAGCCCTTGAGGATCGCCTCGACCTGCGCCGCAACCGCTGCGGAATCCACACCCTGTGGATTGCCGCCGGACGGACAGGCGCTGGACGTGGAGGCCGAGGCGTTGCCCGCGCCGACGATCGCGACGGGCAGGGCCAGGACCAGCGGACCGGCGGCGACGACGCCGACGAGCGCGCCGATCGTCTTCTTCACGACGGCCTCCGGTCGCCGGGCAGCGGCCGGAGGGGCAGCGGAGGTGGGTGAGGGCACGGGTGTGCCAGGGCGTGCTGCATCGCAGCGGCTCCTCGGGGATTCGTCGGAGGACGCGGTGCCGGCCTCTCGTGCGAAGAAGTCGCCGACACCGCGCCGGTGGTGAAACCGCCCTTTTCAAGGCGGGCCCGGGTCAGAGGAGTTGGTAGCTCCGGGACGCCGGTCTCGTGTCACGCGCGGCAGCCAGCCGCGCTCGTAATCTCAGCCGAAACACGAACGCACCTCTCGGGAACGGGGAGACGAAGACGCTGCCCCGCGCGGCTCCATGCACACAGAGAGGCACGGATCAACACGCGCCGGACCAGGGCCGTTTGGCCCGCTGCCCGGTCGGCATGGCGAGACAGTAGACGCGAAAGTCGGCCGCACCAAACGAGCCCCATCCGGGCCTGGCACGCCGTCACCGCTCGTTAGGCACGGCCGCCGATCGCGGCTACCTTCCCCGGCATCCCCGCTCCAGGCGGCTGCCGCCGGGCGCCGCCCGGAGCGGGCTCAACCACGCCCGAAGGAAGGCACCATGAGCTACACCCTGCACCGCGGCGACGCCCTCACCGTGCTCAAGACCCTCCCGGACGAGTCCGTCAACGCCGTCATCACCGACCCGCCGTACAACAGCGGTGGCCGGACCAGCTCCGAACGCACCAGCCGCGACGCCCGCGCCAAGTACGTCACCAGCGGCAGCATCCACGACCTCAAGACCTTCCCCGGCGAGAACCGCGACCAGCGCTCCTACCGCTCCTGGCTCACCGAACTTCTCACCGAGGCATACCGGGCGAGCACCGAGCACGCGGTCGCGATGGTCTTCTCCGACTGGAGGCAGGAGCCCACCACCAGCGACGCTCTCCAGATGGCCGGCTGGACCTGGCAGGGCACCATCCCCTGGATCAAGCCCGCCAGCCGCCCGAGGAAGGGCGGCTTCAAGCAGAGCGCGGAGATCATCATCTGGGGCGTCAAGGGCACCCTCGACAACACCCGGGACCTCTACCTGCCCGGCCACTTCACCGCCTCCCAGCCCCGCAAGGACCGCGTGCACATCACCCAGAAGCCGGTGGAGATCATGCAGCAGCTCGTCCAGATCTGCCCCGAGGACGGCGTCGTCCTCGACCCCTTCACCGGCAGCGGCTCTACCGGCGTGGCCGCCCTGCGCGAAGGCCGGCGCTTCGTCGGCGTCGAACTCAGCCCGCACTACGCCGACATCGCCGAACAGCGGCTGAACGCCGAGCTGGCCCAGGACGACTTCGTCCTCGCGGGACCGGAGGCGTGAGCATGAGAACCGGCACCAGGGCGAGCGGCCGAAGACGCGAAAGGGCGGCCGGAGCACTCAGACTCCAGCCGCCCTTCCCCGTCCCTCAGGACTCGTCGACCGCCCGCCGGATCAACGGCACGGCCTTCTCCACGTCGGCGGACGAGACGATCCGCACCTCCAGGTCACCCGTCCCCAGGTGCCCGATGCCCTGTACGTCGCGGGTGAAGCCCTCCTCCAGCTCCACCGTGTCCGGGTCCAGCCGCAGGTACACCAGGAGCGCGCGGTGTGAGACGGAGGGCCGGAAGACCACGGATGCCACGTTCAGCATCCGCCGGTAGGCGATGTAGTGCTTGAGCACCACCACCTCCAGCTCGCCCGCCGCGGTCAGCACCTCGTCCAGCTCGCCGTACAGCTCCCGCAGGCACCCCGGCACCTCCACCTGGGCGACCCCGGCCGGCTCGTCGCTCGCCTCAGCGGCCGGAGCCGCCGGCACCGACAAGGCACCGGAGGCGAAGAAGCCCGGAACGGTCTCGACCAGCTGCAGCGTCAGCAGGTCCGGCCCGAAGACCCGGTAGCGCACCAGGTCCACCCGGTGATCCCGCTGGTAGAGCGAAGCAGCCGCTCGGTCGTGGCGCGAGAACTCGCCTGCGACGCAGATCACCCGGGGCCTGCGCCAGTCGACCGCCTCCGCCGCACCGGCGCCCAGACGTCTGCGCACCAGCGCTTCGAACTCGTGCCGGTGCGCCAGCAGCCAGACCAGGTAGGACCCGGCCTGGGCGATCACGCCGGCATCGCGCCCCCGCTTGAACTCGATGACCACCGGCACGCCGTCCTCGTCCAGCCCCAGCGTGTCGATCCGACCCTGATGCCAAGGCCCCGTCGAGTACTCCGACGCTAGGAACCGAACCCCGAGCATCGGCTCCAGCGCCCTCTCGACGCGCCGCTGCAGCTCCCGCTCCTGCGCTAGGGTCGAACCCCGTAGCTCAACGTCCCGGCCATCAGCACCCCGCCGGAACACCTTCAGATCGGTCACCTACGCCCCCTTCGCATGACCGTACCCAGGGGCCAATCCAGAAGAGGAACGCGGTATTCCCTATCGCGGCTTCTTGGTGTGCCCGAAGGCTGCTGACGGGTGGGGCTGGACTGGCCGAAGCGTACTTTGCGAGGACCAGCCTGGTGACAGTCGGTCGGGCGACCGCTTGCCTGCCCCCGAGCTCCCGGCCGCGCCGCTGAAACCGCGCGGACGTGCGCTGACCTGGTATTTCGTGTGGCGGATCGCTCGGCTGACCGGGACGGACGGGAGGGGCCCCGCCGCGTGCCGCGGGGCCCCTCCGGTGTCCGGGCGCCGGTCAGCCCGTGCTGCGCGGATGGAAGGGCTGGCGAGGGCCCGCGCCTTTGCCGTTGCTCCCCCCGCAGGGTGGTCGTTCAGGCCTCGGCGGGATCGATTCGGGTGGTCGTCGATTCTCGGGTGTGACCCCTTCTGCGGACGGCTTCAGTCGGAGCAATGCTGACTCGATGCCGATATTGGTGATGGCTCGTCAGGCTGTCGATGTGCTGAGTGGCCACTGGACCAATGGGGCGACATCGCGCGGGCGGTTGCCGGGAGCGAAGCGGCTGGCCACATAGCCTTTCGCCCTGCCGCCGCCTCGGTGGCGCCGGGTTCGGGGACGAGGACAGGGGCGCAGGGTGAGTTCGTCAGGTGCGGCTGCGCCGAGGCGGGGTACGAGGTTCCGGGCATGGCTGCTGGAGGGCCTGTCCGACATGGCGAAGCAGTACCCGGGGCCGCACGCGGAGGCGCCGGTCGAGCACAAGGGCCAGCGGTGGTGGCGGGTGATGTGCCTGACCGGCCTGGACTACTTCTCGACGCTCGGCTACCAGCCCGGGATCGCGGCGCTCGCGGCCGGGCTGCTGTCGCCGGTGGCGACGGTCGTGCTGGTGATCGTGACGCTGTTCGGTGCGCTGCCGGTGTACCGGCGGGTGGCGCAGGAGAGCCCGCACGGCGAGGGCTCGATCGCGATGCTTGAGCGGCTGCTGTCGTTCTGGCAGGGGAAGCTCTTCGTCCTTGCGCTGCTCGGCTTTGCGGCGACCGACTTCATGATCACCATCACTCTGTCGGCGGCGGACGCGACCGCGCACCTGGTGGAGAACCCGAGTCTGAACAGTGCGCTGGCCGGCAAGCAGATGCTGATCACCCTGCTGCTGGTCGCGTTGCTCGGCGGGGTCTTCCTCAAGGGCTTCAGCGAGGCGATCGGCCTGGCGGTGTTCCTGGTCGGGGTCTACCTGGCGCTCAACGTCGTCGTGGTGGTGAACGGGTTCTGGCACGTGCTGCAGAACCCGGACGTCGTGACGGACTGGACCGATGCACTGACCGCCGAGCACGGCAACGCGATCGCGATGATCGGCGTCGCCCTGGTCGTCTTCCCGAAGCTCGCGCTGGGCCTGTCAGGCTTCGAGACCGGCGTCGCCGTGATGCCGCACATCGAGGGAGATCCGGACGACACCGAGGAGAAACCCACCGGCCGGATCCGGGGCGCCCGCAAGCTGCTCACCACCGCCGCACTGATCATGAGCTGCTTCCTGATCACGACGAGCTTCATCACCACCGTGCTGATTCCCAAGGCAGCGTTCGAGGCGGGCGGGCCGGCCAACGGCCGTGCCCTGGCCTATCTGGCCCATGAGAACCTGGGCAGCGCCTTCGGCAGTGTCTACGACATCTCGACCATCGCGATCCTCTGGTTCGCCGGGGCGTCGGCGATGGCCGGGATGCTCAACCTGCTCCCGCGCTACCTGCCGCGGTACGGCATGGCGCCGCACTGGGCGCGGGCGGTACGGCCGATGGTGATCGTGCTGACCCTGATCGGGTTCCTGGTGACGTGGCTCTTCGACGCGAACGTGGACGCCCAGAGCGGCGCGTACGCGACCGGTGTGCTGGTGCTGATCTCCTCGGCCGCGATCGCCGTCACCATCGCCGCCCACAAAGCCCGGCAGCGGAACTGGACCATCGGCTTCGCCGTGATCGCGGCGGTGTTCCTGTACACGACGGGCGCGAACATCGCCGAACGTCCGGACGGCGTGAAGATCGGTGCCTGCTTCATCGGCGGGATCGTCCTGGTCTCCTTCCTGTCCCGGCTCAAGCGAGCCTTCGAACTGCGCGTGACCCACGTGGTGCTGGACGAGGCCGCCGAGCGGTTCGTCCGCGACTACACCTATCGGCCGATGCGGTTGATCGCCAACGAGCCGAACAGCCGTGAGCTGGCGGAGTACCAGGAGAAGAAGCGGGAGATCCGGGCACACCACGACATCCCGGCCGACCTCGACCTGGTCTTCGTCGAGGTGACGGTCCGGGACCCGTCCGAGTTCGAATCGGTGCTGGACGTGCACGGCGAGGTCCTGCACGACCGCTACCGGGTGCTGTCGCTGGAGAGCACCAGCGTCCCCAACGCCCTGGCGGCCCTGCTGCTGACGATCCGGGACCGCACCGGGCAGATCCCGCACATCTACTTCGAGTGGACCGAGGGCGGTCCGGTCGGCCACTTCCTGCGCTTCTTCCTGTTCGGCCAGGGCGAGGTCGCCCCCGTCACCCGCGAGGTGCTGCGCGAGGCGGAGCCGGACCCCTCCCGGCGCCCGCGCGTCCACGTCGGGTAGGGCGGAGCATGGACGTGGAAGCGGAGAGAGGCGGCGGTACGGCGGTGACCGGCAAGCTGCGGGTGTTCCTGGGAGCGGCGCCGGGGGTCGGGAAGACGTACGCCATGCTCCGGGAGGGGCGGCGGCTTCGCGGCGATGGGCTGGACGTGGTGGTCGGCCTGGTGGAGACGTACGGGCGGCACGGGACGGAGAAGCAGCTGAGGGACCTGCCGCTGCTGCCCCGGCGGCCGGTGTCGTACCGGGGGATGGAGTTGACCGAGCTCGACCTGGACGCCTTGCTGGCGCGCCGCCCGGCCCTCGCCCTGGTGGACGAGCTCGCGCACACCAACGTGCCCGGCGGGCGGAACACCAAGCGCTGGCAGGACGTTCGGGAGCTGCTGGACGCCGGCATCGACGTGGCGACGACGCTCAACATCCAGCACCTGGAGAGCCTGAACGACGTCGTCGAGCAGATCACCGGCGTCGCCCAGCGGGAGACCATCCCCGACGAGGTGGTCCGCGCCGCCGACCGGATCGAGCTGGTGGACCTGAGTCCGGACGCGCTGCGGGCGCGGATGGTGCAGGGGGAGGTCTACCCGCCGGACCGGATCGACGTGGCGCTCGACCACTACTTCCGGGCCGGCAACCTCGGCGCCCTGCGGGAGCTGGCGCTGCTGTGGCTCGCGGACCGGGTGGAGGAGGAGCTGGCCGACTACCGGGCCCGGCACGGCATCCGCGCACCCTGGGAGACCAAAGAACGGATCATGGTCGCCCTCAACGGTGCCCCGCAGGGCGAGCACCTGATCCGCCGGGGCGCCCGCACGGCGACCCGGGTGCACGGGGACCTCATCGGCGTGCACGTCCGCCTGGACGACGGCACGGTCGAGCGCGAGCCGCCGGACCTGGCGCCGCAGCGGGAGCTGCTCCGGGAGCTGCGCGGCACCTACGTGGAGGTCAGCGGCGGTGATGTGGCCCGGACGCTGGTGGACTTCGCCCGGTCGGAGAGCGCCACGCAGCTCCTGCTCGGGCCCACCAGCCGGGGCAGGCTGCGCGAGCTGGTCTCCGGCTCGGTGATCAACCGGGTCATCCGGCTGGCCGGCCCGATCGACGTGCGCGTGCTGCCGCCGCCGGAGCCGGGACTGCTGACGGTGCCGCCCGCACCCCGCAGGCGCCGCCCGGCGCTGGTCCCGGTCCGGCGGCGCCGGCTGGCGTGGCTGCTCGGGCCGGCTGGGGCGGTTGTGCTGACCTGGGCGCTGTCGCCGCTGCGCGACTCGCTCGGCCTGTCCGGCGTGCTGCTGTGCCTGCTGCTGGTGGTGGCGGGGACGGCCCGGCTGGGCGGACTGCTGCCTGCAGCGGGCAGCACGGCAGCGGGCGCGCTCGCGGCGGACTACTTCTTCACCACGCCTTGGTACAGCCTGACGGTGGAGCAGGGCGCTGACGTCGCGGCGCTGCTGGTCTTCCTCGCGGTGGCGGGGGTGATCTCCCATCTGATCGACGGTCTGACGCGTCGCTCGCAGCAGGCGGACCGGGCGCGCGCGGAGGCGGCTGTTCTCACCAGGCTGGCGGGGGAAACGGTGGAATCGGGGGCACGGGCGTCGTCCGATCTGGTGGCGGAGCTGCGGCAGGTCTTCGGGCTGGACGCGGCCGCCGTACTCGTTCGTACGGGCGCGCTCTGGCAACCGGCGGCTTCGGCCGGGGCGGAGGTGCCGCTGCTGCCCGACGAGGCGTCCTTCTCCGTCGATCTGGGGGACGAGGCGGTCCTCGTCCTGCGGGGCACGCCGCTCAGCGAGGAGGACACCCGGTTGCTCGGTCCGTACGTCACCCAGCTGAAGCTGGCCCGGGAACGGGAACGGCTGGTCGTGCAGGCGTCGGCGGCCGGCGTGCTCGCGCACGCCGACGCGCTGCACACGGCGTTGCTGGAGGCCGTCGGACGCGACCTGCGCGCGCCGCTGGCGGCGGTGCGTCGGGAGGCCGAGCAGATGCCGGGCCCGGGCGGGCGGCGAGTCGGCGCCGAGGTGGAACGGATGGAACGGTTGATCGCCGACCTGCTGGACCTGAGCCGGCTGCGCGCCGGGGTGATGCCGGTGGTGCTGCGGCCGACGGCGGTAGCCGAGGTGGTGCGGGCCGGTGTCGAGGGGTTGCCCGGCGCGCGGGTCGACCTGGATCCGGAGCTGCCGCGGGCCCTCGCCGATCCGGGGCTCCTGGTGCGGGCGTTCGCGGCCCTCCTGCACCCGGGGGCGGCGGGAGCCGGGCCGGTGGTGGTCGACGCCGGCCTGGTGGCCGGGCGGGTGGACGTCCGGGTCACCGTCCACGGCGGCGAGGTCGGCGGTCGGGACGGGGCGGGGCCGGCGGTGGCACGGGGCTTCGTGGAGGCGATGAACGGCGAGCTGGCCGTCGAGGATGCACCGGGCGGCGGTACCGCCTACGTGATCAGCCTCGTCCGCGCGGTGGCTTGATCCCATGGCGCGGATTGGTCGGCGACCCGGGACGTCAAGATCGCGTTGTGAATCCAGGCGCTGGCGTAAGGATCTCGTCAACGCGGGGCGAAGGGCCGTGGGCCCATGGGTTTGCTGGCCTCGAATGAATTCGCGGCGAAGCTGGGACAGGACGATGCGCATGTACTCCGCCCGCCCCGGCGGCCGTCGCTACCACCCCGTGCTCGACCGCCTGCCGGTCGCGGTGTCGGGCACCGTGGCCCTGGTCGCCGGGGGCGCACTTGCGCTCGGCCTCGGCCGGCTGGGCGAGCTCCACGCCGGCTGGTTCCCGTACATCGCGTACATTGCACTGGCCGCGCTGGCCGGAGCCTGCTCCCGGCCCCTGGCCGCGCCGCTGGTCGGCCTGGCCGCCTGGCTGTGCTGCAACGCCTTCGTCGAGCACCGCCATGCCGAGCTCGGCTGGTCCGGCGTGGGGACCGAGAGCGAGCACTTCGTCCTCTTCACTGCCGCTGCCTTGCTGCTCTCCCTGCCCGCTGCGTTGCCGCGTCGGGCGATCCGCGTCGAGCGCCTTTCGGCGGGCGACGGGGCCGGGCGTCATGTCGGTTGATGCCCGCCGCCTCGGTGTCGTTCCGGAGGCGGCGGGCCGGTTCTGCTATCCGAGGCCCGGGACGAACTGGATCAGCAGGTCGATGGCCTTGATGCCGAGGAAGGGCAGGATGAGCCCGCCGAGGCCGTAGACCCGCAGGTTGCGGCGGAGCAGGTCGGTGGCGGAGGCGGGTTGGTAGCGGACGCCGCGCAGGGCGAGCGGGATCAGCGCGATGATGATCAGGGCGTTGAAGATGATCGCGGAGGCGATGGCCGAGGTGGGGCTGTGCAGTTCCATGATGTTGAGGTGGTGCAGCCCGGGGTAGGCGTTCGCGAACATCGCGGGGATGATCGCGAAGAACTTGGCCACGTCGTTGGTGATCGAGAAGGTGGTCAACGCTCCGCGGGTGATGAGGAGTTGTTTGCCGACCCGGATGATGTCGATCAGCTTGGCCGGGTTGGAGTCGAGGTCGACCATGTTGCCGGCCTCCTTGGCGGCTGGGGTGCCGGAGTTCATGGCGACGCCGACGTCGGCCTGGGCGAGCGCGGGGGCGTCGTTGGTGCCGTCGCCGGTCATCGCGACCATGTTCCCGGCGGCCTGCTCGCGGCGCAGGTGGGCGAGCTTGTCCTCGGGGGTGGCCTCGGCGAGGAAGTCGTCCACCCCGGCTTCGGTGGCGATGGCCTTGGCGGTCAGCGGGTTGTCGCCGGTGACCATGACGGTGCGGATGCCCATGCGGCGCAGTTCGGCGAAGCGTTCGGCGATGCCCTCCTTCACCACGTCCTTGAGCTCGACGACGCCGAGCGCGCGGGCGCCGTGCCGGTCGTGGACGGCGACCAGCAGCGGGGTGCCGCCGGCCTCGGCGATGCGGTCGACCAGCGGCTTGGCCTCGATCGGGAGGCGTCCGCCGGAGTCGACGACCCAGCGGGCGACGGCGTTCGCCGCGCCCTTGCGGATCAGGCAGGCGGTGCCGTCCGGCCAGCGCAGGTCGACGCCGCTCATCCGGCTGTGCGCGGTGAACGGGACAGCCCGCTGCTCGCCGAGCTCACCGGGGGAGCGGGGTGGCACCCAGTACTGGCGATTGGTCAGTTCGATCAGTGAGCGCCCTTCCGGGGTCTCGTCCGCGACGGAGGCCAACTGGGCTGCCTCGGCGAGCTGTTCGGTGGTCGCCCCGGGCAGCGGGTGCAGGGCGACGGCCCGGCGGTTGCCGTGGGTGATGGTGCCGGTCTTGTCGAGCAGCAGGACGTCGACGTCCCCGGCGGCCTCCACCGCGCGGCCGGAGAGGGCGACCACGTTGCGCTGCACCAGGCGGTCCATCCCGGCGATACCGATCGCCGAGAGCAGGGCGCCGATCGTGGTCGGGATGAGCGCGACCATCAACGCGACCAGCACGATGGTGGTCTGGGGCGCGTTCGCGTAGATGGCCATCGGCTGGAGCGAGACCACGGACAGCAGGAAGACGATGGTGAGCGAGGCGAGCAGGATGTTGAGCGCGATCTCGTTCGGGGTCTTCTGCCGGTTCGCGCCCTCGACCAGGGAGATCATCCGGTCGACGAAGCTCTGCCCGGGCCGGGAGGTGACCCGGACGACGAGGTGGTCCGAAAGCACCTTCGTGCCGCCGGTGACGCCGGTGCGGTCGCCGCCGGACTCGCGGATGACGGGTGCGGACTCCCCGGTGATCGCCGATTCGTCGACGGTGGCGATGCCCTCGACCACCTCGCCGTCCTGCGGGATCACTTCACCGGCCGACACGAGGACGATGTCGTGCAGTAGCAACTGCTCGGCGGGGATGACCTCGTGGCGGTGGTCGCGGGTGCCGACCCGCCAGTGCAGCAGCCGCCGCGCGGTGGTGCCCGCCTGGGCGCGGCGCAGCGAGTCGGCCTGCGCCTTGCCGCGGCTCTCGGCGACGGCCTCGGCGAGGTTGGCGAAGAGCACGGTGAGCCACAGCCAGAAGCTGATGATCCAGGCGAAGACACTGGGGTGGATGACGGCGCTGATGGTGGTGAGCGCGGAGCCGGTCTCGACGACCAACATCACGGGGTTGCGCATCATCATACGGGGGTGCAGCTTGCGGACGGCGGCGGGCAGGGCCTCGGCGAGCTGCCGACGGGTGATGAGTCGACGACGGCCGCTCCTGGCGTTGGCCGGCCGGTGGCTTGGGTGCTGCGGCGGTTGCCCGGGAACACGCTCTGGGCGGGCGAACCAGTTCTGCTGGTCGGGGGTGGTGTCCGGTGGGGTGAGGGCCGAACGGCGCATCGTCTCGGGGGACCTTCCGGGCCGCCCGGGAGAGGGGCGGCGGTTCGGGGAACGACGGGGAACGCCGGACAGCGAAGCACCGGATCTTCACGCGGCATGCGCGCCTTGACGGCGACTTGGCGTGCGGCGCCGCTTCCTTGACAGCTCCCTGACGCCCTGTCGGACGCGTGTTCGTCAATGAGTGACGGCCGGGCCGGCCCAGTACACCACCTCCTGTCGCACCGGCCGGAAGCCCGCCGCTCCGGCGAGGGCCCGGCTGGCGTGGTTGCTCTGCGGCGCCGACCAGGTCGGAACGAGGCCCTGGGCGCGGGCAGCGGTCGTGGCGGCACGGACGCAGGCGAGTGCGAGGTCGAGTCGTTGGAACGCCGGGTCGGTCGCCACGGCGATGTCCAGGTGGTTCCGTCCGGCGAGGTAGCCACAGGCCAGCGAGGCCAGGTACGGCCCGAGGAACGCGCCCCAGGCGAAGCCGCTCGCGACGAGCGCGCGATGACCGCCCCAGGTCTCGGCGACCCAGTGCGGGAGGCCCGGGCGGTTTGCGGAGGAGGTGCGGCGGGCGAACCGGTCGAGGTGGGTTTCGTCGGCGGCGTGCAGCGGGCGTACCCAGGCCGCGGTGTGGCGGGAGACCGGTCGAGGCCGCTCCGAGTGGACGTGCAGCACGCGGATCCACGGGGTGATGTGGCTGAAGGTGCGCCCCAGCAGGGGAAGGAAGCGGTCCGGGGCGTGGAACTGCCCGCGCCCGTAACGGGCAAGGACGCCCGGGTCCAGATGTTCGGGATCTCCGTGCAGCAGCCGTTCCGGCCCGCAGTGCACCAGTAGTGCCCGGACGGTGTCGGGGTCGTCCGCCCACCAGCCGCCGTGGGCACTCCGTCCGACGTGGGCGGGCAGGACACTCGCGCCGGGCTGCTCGGGGGTGAACCAGTCGGTGATGGGCGGAACGGTGACGGACATCCGTCCAGTACGGCAGACCGCAGCCGACAGGTGTCGACTCGTTGACGAAAGCCTGGCAGCGACAGGGCTCTTGCTGACGAAACCTTGGCGATTCCCGGAAACCCGGCGGCAGTTGGGCATGGGTGTCAACGATGCGTCGACCGCGCGTCAGGGCTTCGTCAGGGAGGGTGAACGAGCTTGCCCCCGGCATCGGGGCAGGCTTTGATGGGGGACATGCACCGCTCGACACGCCACCACGACCGCCCGCCGCATAGCCGGCCGCGGATCGTCGTCGGCGTCGTCGCGGTCGTCGCCGCCGTCCGGTAGGACCGAGCCACTACCCCGCTCGCCGCCGGCCGCGGGCAAGGGCCGGGTGCCGTTCGTCCGGCCCGTGCCGATCACCGCCGTCCGTCCCCTGCCCCGACCGGCTCCGGGGGCCAGGGGACGGACGAGCCTTCCCTCGCAACACACCCTTCTCGCACCGGCGGCCCCGGTGGCGAGCGGCTTCGTGCCGCGTCGCCCCCGCACCCCGCCAGTGCCTTTCCACCCTTGGATGGGTCATGTCCGACGCTGTTCTGTCCGCCCGCACCGCCCTCGTCACCGGCGCCTCGTCGGGGATCGGCTGGGAGACCGCCCGGCTGCTCGCCGGGCACGGTGCGACCGTGCTCGTGCAAGCGCGCACCACCGGTGAGGCCGAGGCCGCCGTCGAGCGCCTGGTTGCCGCGGGCGCCCGCCGGGACCAACTCGTGGAGCTGGCAGCGGACTTCACCAGGCTGTCGGAGGTCGCCGTGCTGGCCGGCACGGTCGTCAAGCACTACCCGGCGCTCGACCTGCTGGTGAACAACGCCGCCGCGGTGGCACCCGAGCGCTGCACCCTCACCGATGACGGCAACGAGGTCTCGCTTCAGGTCAACTTCCTGGCCGCGCACCTGCTGGCGAAGCTGCTGCGCGCCCCGCTGTCGGCGGCCGGCGATGCCCGCATCGTCAACGTGTCGTCGTCCCTGCACCGCACCGCCTCGATGAACTGGTCGGATCCGCACCGGGTGAAGAAGTACTCGCGGGTCGCCGCGTACGCGCAGTCGCAGCTCGCGCTCACCATGGCGACCGCCGACATGGCCCCGGCCGGCTCCGGCATCACCGCCGTCAGCGTCAACCCGGGACTGTGCGACACCGCGCTGCTGCCGCTGTACGGGCGGGTCGGCGCGCCTGCCGCCGAGGGCGCGGCGGCCGTGGTGCGGCTCTGCCTGCCGGAGACGGTCGTCGCCAACGGCGCCTACTTCGACGGCGGCGTCATCGCACCGACCGCGGCCGTCGCCCAGGAGGAGCGCTCGCTCAAGCGGCTGGCCAAGCTCGCCGACCAGCTGGTCGGCCAGGCGGCCTGACCGGTCCCGAACCTCCCACGTTCCGAGAGAAAGAGCACGATGTCCAAGCGCGCCCGTAAGAAGAAGACCCGGCGGAAGAAGAAAGCGAACCACGGCCGCAAGCCCGGGCAGTAACCCGACAGACCCACCCGGTGCCGCGTGCCACCGGCACCGGGTGCCCCCCTCCGGCCCCTGAGGCCCGCTGTCCGGCTGTGCGGACCGGCGGCGCCTCGGGGGCCGAGCCGTTGCACGGGGCGTCAAGATCGCATCAAGGTCGATGCTGCCGACATCAAGGGTGTGTAGGAAGCGGAGGACGGTGCCCCGGGTGGCTCCACGATCGTCAGCATTACGATCGAGGAGCCAGGAATGCCAGAGACCACGATTCCGACCGTAGCGGCCGAGCCCGAGCCGCCGGACACTGGCGCGGGCGACGAGCGGCACCGGCTCAGCGCGCTCGGCGGACTGGCGGCGCTCTCGCTGGACGCGATGGCCTCGGTCGCGTACGGGCCGGAGTCGATCGTGCTGGTCCTGGCCGCGGCCGGCGCGTACGGGCTGGGCTTCACCCTGCCGGTGACCGTGGCGATCGCCGTCCTGCTGGCGGTGCTGGTCGCCTCCTACCGGCAGGTGATCGCGGCGTTCCCGGACGGCGGCGGCTCCTACGCGGTCGCCAAGGCGCACCTGGGCCGTCGGACGGCGCTGACCGCGGCCGCCTCGCTGGTGATCGACTACGTCCTGAACGTCGCGGTCTCGGTCACGGCCGGCGTGGCGGCGCTCACCTCGGCCGTGCCGGGCCTGTACGGCCAGCGGGTCTGGCTCTGCCTGGGCGTGCTCGCGCTGGTGACCCTGGTGAACCTGCGCGGGATCGCCGAGTCGGCGCGGTGGTTCATGGCGCCCACGGCCGTCTTCGTGCTCTCGATCCTGGCGATCATCGTGGTCGGCCTGTTCCGGGACGCCCCGGCCAGCACCGCGGCCGCCGCCGGGCACGCCTCGGCGCTCGCCGAGAACGCCACCACGGTGGGCGCGCTGCTGCTGCTCAAGGCCTTCGCGGCCGGGTGCTCCGCGCTGACCGGGGTGGAGGCGGTGGCGAACGCCGTCCCCTCCTTCCGCACCCCGAGGGTCAAGCGCGCCCAGCACACCGAGGTCGCGCTCGGCGCGCTGCTCGGCGTGATGCTGATCGGGCTGGCCGTGCTGATCGGGCGCTTCCACCTGCAGCCGGTCGAGGGCGTCACCGTGCTCGCCCAGCTCGCCGACGCCTCGCTCGGCCACGGCGCCGGCTTCTACGTCGTCCAGTGCGCCACCGTGGTCCTGCTCGGCCTGGCCGCCAACACCTCCTTCGGCGGCCTGCCGGTGCTGATGGACCTGCTCGCCCGGGACAACCACCTCCCGCACGTGTTCGCGCTGCGCGCCGACCGCCAGGTGTACCGGTACGGCGTGCTGTTCCTGGCCGCGGTGTCGGCGGTGCTGCTGGTCGGCTCCGGCGGGGACGTCAACAGCCTGGTGCCGTTGTTCTCGATCGGCGTGTTCGTCGGCTTCACGGTCTGCCAGGTCGGCATGGTCCGGCACTGGTTCCTGTGCCGGCCGGACGGCTGGCGGTGGAAGGCCGCGCTGAACGGCTTCGGCGCGCTGCTCACCGGTGTGGCCGCGCTGGTCGTCACCGGTACCAAGTTCACCGAGGGCGCCTGGGGCATCGTGGTGGCCCTGCCGCTGCTGGTGGTGCTGTTCGAGGCGGTCCACCGCAGTTACGCGCGGATCGGCGAGCGGCTGGAGCTGGGTCGGGTGCCCGGCCCGGTGACGGCGATCACCCGGCTCACCCGGGACGGCCTGTCGGCGGCGCTCTCGCTCGGCGACGAGGTCATGGCGGTGACCGTGGTGCACGAGCCGGCCGCAGCCGAGGCGCTGCGCCGGGACTGGGAGCTGTGGCGGCCGGGCGTCCCGCTGGTGGAGATCCCGGACGGCCACCGGCGGCTGGGACGGCCCATCGCCGACTTCGTCGACGAGCTCGGGTCGGAGCACGCCTACGACCGGCTGACCGTGCTGATCCCCGAGGTGGAGCCCGCCCGCTGGTGGCAGCGGGCGCTGCAGAACCGGCGCGGCGCCGTGATCGACCGTGCGCTGCGCCGGCACACAGACGCGGTGGTCTGCCGGCTGCGGATGCGGATGTAGGCAGGTGAGGGGAACGCGTCGGCAGGCCTCGTCGAAACGTTCAGGACAATCCGCGGTCTCGGATGAATGACGCCGGTATAAGGGCCGCGTCAATGTTTCTGGATCACCCGTATGGACGGCATCAGGGACGCGCTGCGCGCCCCCGGGGGCTGGTTGGCTGCTCCCGCCGGTCTTCCGCCGGTGCCGTGAGGGCCCCGAGGCCGTTTCACGGGTACGTCCCCTCAGCCACCCAGGTGGAGCGCATGTCCGATCTCATCTACGTCGGTGTCACGGTCGCCGTGTTCGCCGTCATCGCCCTGATCGCGCGGGGGGTGGAGAAGCTGTGAGCGCCGAGAACCTCGCAGGTCTCATCGTCGCCGTCGCCCTCGTCGGCTATCTCGTCCTCGCGCTGATCTACCCGGAGAAGTTCTGACATGAGCTCCACTCTCGCGGGCTGGCTGCAGGCCCTCGCCCTCGTCGGCGCGCTGGCCCTGTGCTACCGGCCCCTGGGCGACTACATCGCCCGCATCCTGACCACCTCCAAGCACCTCAGAGTCGAGCGCGGCATCTACAAGGTGATCGGCGTCGACGGTGACGCCGACCAGCGCTGGCCGGTGTACCTGCGCTCGGTGCTGGCCTTCTCGGCCGTCTCCGTCCTCTTCCTGTACGGGCTGATCCGCCTCCAGGGCTACCTCCTGCTGAACCTGGGCGTCCAGCAGATGGAGGGCCACCAGGCCTGGAACACCGCGATCTCGTTCGTCACCAACACCAACTGGCAGTCCTACGGCGGCGAGTCCGCGATGGGCCACCTGGTGCAGATGGCGGGCCTGGCGGTGCAGAACTTCGTCTCCGCGGCCGTCGGCATCGCCATCGTGGCGGCGCTGATCCGCGGGTTCACCCGCAACAGGACCGACCGGCTGGGCAACTTCTGGGTCGACCTGGTCCGGATCAACCTGCGCCTGCTGCTGCCGATCGCGTTCGTCTTTGCGCTGGTGCTGGTCGCGAACGGTGTGGTGCAGAACTTCCACGGCTTCCACGAGGTGACCGGCCTCGCGGGCGATGTGCAGAGGATCCCGGGCGGTCCGGTGGCCTCGCAGGAGGTCATCAAGGAGCTGGGCACCAACGGTGGCGGGTTCTTCAACGCCAACTCGGCGCACCCGTTCGAGAACCCGACCGGGTTCACGAACTGGCTGGAGATCTTCCTGCTGCTGGTGATCTCCTTCGCCCTGCCCCGGACGTTCGGCCGGATGGTGGGCGACAACCGCCAGGGCTACGCGATCGTCGCGGTGATGGGCCTGTTCTGGGTCGCGTCGGCCGCCCTGATCACCTTCGCCGAGTCGCAGCACTCCGGCACGGCTCTGCAGGCCGCCGGTGCGGCGATGGAGGGCAAGGAGCAGCGGTTCGGCGTCGCAGCGAGCTCGCTGTTCGCCGCCTCGACGACGCTGACCTCGACGGGTGCGGTGAACTCCTTCCACGACTCGTTCACGCCGTTCGGCGGCGGTCTGACGATCTTCAACATGATGCTGGGCGAGATCGCGCCCGGCGGCACCGGCTCGGGCCTCTACGGCATGCTGATCCTGGCGATCGTGGCGGTGTTCGTGGCCGGTCTGATGGTCGGGCGCACCCCCGAGTACCTGGGCAAGAAGCTCGGCGGCCGGGAGATGAAGTTCGCCTCGCTGTACATCCTCACCACCCCTGCACTGGTGCTGGTCGGTACGGGCGTGGCGATGGCCCTGCCGGGTGAGCGGGCCGGGATGCTCAACTCGGGCGCCCACGGCTTCTCCGAGGTGCTGTACGCCTTCACCTCCGCGAGCAACAACAACGGCTCGGCCTTCGGCGGCATCACCGTCAACACCGACTGGTACGACACCGCGCTCGGCCTGTGCATGGTGTTCGGCCGCTTCCTGCCGATGGTCTTCGTACTGGCTTTGGCCGGTTCGCTCGCGCAGCAGCAGCCGGTCCCGGCCACCCCGGGCACCCTGCCCACCCACAAGCCGCTGTTCGTGGGCCTGCTGTCGGGCGTCGTCCTGATCGTCGTCGGCCTCACCTACTTCCCGGCCCTGGCTCTCGGGCCGATCGCGGAAGGTCTCACCTCCTGATGTCCTCGTCAACGCTTACTCCCTCTCCCTCGTCTTCTCCCTCCCCGGGTAGCAAGACCGACGGTGCGGCGCCCCACAGAGTCTCCAGTGGGCTGCTGGACCCGAAGCTGATCGTCGCGTCCCTGCCGGACGCGGTGAGGAAGCTCGACCCCCGGGTGATGGTCAAGAACCCGGTCATGTTCGTGGTCGAGGTCGGCTCCGTCGTCACCACGGTCTCCGCGATCGCCAGTCCGTCGGTGTTCGCCTGGGCCATCACCGTGTGGCTGTGGCTGACCACGATCTTCGCCAATCTGGCCGAGGCCGTCGCCGAGGGCCGCGGCAAGGCCCAGGCCGACACCCTGCGCAGGACCAAGACCGAGAGCGTCGCCCGCCGGCTGACGAACTGGCCCGCCACCCAGGACGAGGAGGAGGTGCCCGGCACCGCCCTGCGGCTCGGCGACCACGTCGTGGTCGAGGCCGGACAGGTCATCCCCGGCGACGGTGACGTGGTCGAGGGCGTCGCGTCGGTCGACGAGTCGGCGATCACCGGTGAGTCCGCGCCGGTGATCCGGGAGTCCGGCGGTGACCGCTCCGCGGTGACCGGCGGCACCAAGGTGCTGTCCGACCGGATCGTGGTGAAGATCGCCTCGGAGCCCGGCAAGTCGTTCATCGACCGGATGATCGCCCTGGTCGAGGGCGCCGCCCGGCAGAAGACGCCGAACGAGATCGCGCTCAACATCCTGCTGGCCTCGCTGACCATCGTCTTCCTGGTCGCCGTGGTGACCCTGCAGCCGATGGCCACCTACGCGGGCGCCCCGCAGTCGATGATCGTCCTGGTCGCCCTGATCGTCGCGCTCATCCCGACCACCATCGGCGCGCTGCTGTCCGCGATCGGCATCGCCGGCATGGACCGGCTGGTGCAGCGCAACGTGCTGGCGATGTCCGGGCGCGCCGTCGAGGCCGCCGGCGACGTCAACACCCTGCTGCTCGACAAGACCGGGACCATCACCCTGGGCAACCGCCAGGCTGCCGAGTTCCAGCCGGCCGAGGGCGTGAGCGTCGAGGAACTCGCGAGTGCCGCGCAGCTCTCCTCCCTCGCGGACGAGACCCCCGAGGGCCGCTCGATCGTGGTCCTGGCCAAGACCGAGTACGGCCTGCGGGCCCGCGCCCAGGGCGAGTTGACGCACGCCACCTGGGTGCCGTTCACCGCCCAGACCCGGATGTCGGGTGTGGACCTGGACGAGAGCGACGGCGTTCACTCCGTGCGCAAGGGTGCGGCGGGTTCGGTCACCAACTGGGTCACCGAGAACGGCGGCACGGTCGGCAAGGACATCGCCGAGCTCGTCGACGGCATCTCCGCCGCGGGTGGCACTCCTCTGCTCGTCGCGTCCCGGATCGGCAGTGCGGCCCCGAAGGCCCTCGGCGTGATCTACCTCAAGGACGTGGTCAAGGAGGGCATGCGGGAGCGGTTCGACGAGCTGCGCCGGATGGGCATCAAGACCATCATGATCACGGGTGACAACCCGCTGACCGCCAAGGCGATCGCGGAGGAGGCGGGCGTGGACGACTTCCTCGCCGAGGCCACCCCCGAGGACAAGATGGCCCTGATCAAGAAGGAGCAGGAGGGCGGCAAGCTGGTCGCGATGACCGGCGACGGCACCAACGACGCCCCCGCCCTCGCCCAGGCCGACGTCGGCGTCGCGATGAACACCGGGACCATGGCGGCCAAGGAGGCCGGGAACATGGTCGACCTGGACTCCAACCCCACCAAGCTGATCGAGATCGTCGAGATCGGCAAGCAGCTGCTGATCACCCGCGGTGCGCTGACCACCTTCTCCATCGCCAACGACGTGGCCAAGTACTTCGCGATCATCCCCGCGATGTTCGCCGGGGTCTACCCGGGCCTGAGCCACCTCAACATCATGGGCCTGCACAGCCCGCAGTCCGCGATCACCTCGGCGATCATCTTCAACGCCCTGGTCATCATCGGCCTGATCCCGCTCGCCCTGCGCGGCGTGCGCTACCGCCCGTCCGACGC
Source organism: Kitasatospora sp. NPDC053308 (assembly GCF_055585785.1). NCBI lineage: Bacteria > Bacillati > Actinomycetota > Actinomycetes > Kitasatosporales > Streptomycetaceae > Kitasatospora > Kitasatospora sp. NPDC053308. The sequence continues at coordinate 159,480 of NZ_JBVJJY010000002.1, forward strand.
CAGCTCGCTGCTGCGCCGCAACATCGGGATCTACGGGTTCGGCGGTCTGGTGGTGCCGTTCGTCGGCATCAAGCTGATCGACCTGATCGTCCAGTTCATCCCCGGCCTCAGCTGAGAGAGGAGTCCACCGCCATGTCCAAGCCCCTGCCCGCCGCCGTGCGGACCCACTTCACCGCACTGCGCGTCCTCCTCGTACTGACCGTGATCCTGGGGATCGCCTACCCGCTGCTGGTCACCGGTATCTCCCAGGTGGCCTTCAGCGAGAAGGCGAACGGCTCGATCGTGAAGGCCGACGGCAAGGAGGTCGGGTCCAGCCTGCTGGGCCAGAACTTCAACCTGCCCAAGGCGAACCCGGACGACCCGAAGGAGGAGGCGCAGCCGGACCCGAAGTGGTTCCAGCCCCGCCCCTCCGCCGCCGGGACCGGCTACGACGCCTCCGCGTCGAGCGCCTCCAACCAGGGCCCCAACAGCGAGGACCTGCTGAAGGCGGTCAACGACCGCCGCGCCGCCGTCGCCGCCTTCGACGGGGTCGACCCGGCGAGCGTGCCGGCCGACGCGCTGACCGCCTCCGGCTCCGGCCTGGACCCGGACATCTCCAAGGCGTACGCCAAGGAGCAGGTCGCCCGGGTCGCCAAGGCCCGCAACCTGCCGGTGGAGAAGGTGAACCAGCTGGTCGACACGTACACCGAGAGCCGTTCCCTCGGCTTCCTCGGCAACGAGGCGGTCAACGTCGTCCTGCTCAACAAGGCGCTGGGTGAGCAGAAGTGATGACTCTCCATCAGCCTTCTGAGTGACCAGACCGACCCGGGCGCGGGGGCAACCCCCATGTCCGGGTCGGTCGCCCATGTCTGCGCACCACCAACCTGCCAGCGACACAAGGAAAGAGCAGCGCCCATGGCCCGCGACCTCGCCCCCGGCACCGTGCACCGCCGTGGCCGGCTGAGGGTGTACCTCGGCTCCGCGCCGGGCGTCGGCAAGACCTACCGGATGCTCGACGAGGCCCACCGCAGACAGGACCGTGGCGCGGAGGTGGTGGTCGGGTTCATCGAGTGCCACGGGCGGAGGTTCACCGAAGGACTGGTCGACGGGTTGGAAGTGATCCCTCGCACCAGACGGGCCTACCGGGGGGCCGAGTTCGAGGAGATGGACCTCGACGCGGTGCTCGCCCGCCGCCCGTCCGTCGTGCTGGTCGACGAACTGGCGCACACCAACATCCCCGGCGGCCGGCACGCCAAGCGCTGGCAGGACGTCGAGGAACTGCTCGCCGCCGGGATCGACGTCATCACCACCGTCAACATCCAGCACCTGGAATCACTCAACGACGTCGTCCGGAAGATCACCGGCATCCCCCAGCGCGAGACCGTCCCGGACGAGGTGGTCCGCCGGGCCGACCAGATCGAACTCGTCGACATGGCCCCGCAGGCACTGCGCCGCCGGATGGCCCACGGCAACGTCTACAAGGCGGAGAAGGTGGACGCCGCGCTCTCCCACTACTTCCGGGTCGGCAACCTCACCGCCCTGCGCGAACTCGCCCTGCTCTGGGTCGCCGGGCGGGTCGACGAGGGACTGCGCGACTACCGGGCCGCCCACCGGATCGACCAGGTCTGGGAGACCCGCGAGCGCGTCGTGGTCGCCCTCACCGGTGGCCCCGAAGGCGAGACCCTGATCCGCCGCGCCGCCCGGATCGCCGACCGCACGGCCGGCGGCGAGCTGCTCGCCGTCCACGTCACCCGCAGCGACGGCCTGGCCGGCGCCTCCTCCGGCGCGCTCGCCCAGCAGCGACAGCTGGTCGAGGACCTCGGCGGCAGCTATCACATGGTCGTCGGTGACGACGTCCCCACCGCGCTGCTCGCCTTCGCCCGCGCGCATCACGCCACCCAGCTGGTGCTCGGCACCAGCCGCCGCGGCCGGATCAACCGCTTCCTCACCGGCCCCGGCACCGGGCAGACCACGGTGGACGCCTCCGAGGACATCGACGTCCACATGGTCACCCACGAGTTCACCGGCCGCGGCCGACTTCCCGCACTGGGCCGCCGCCACTCCCGGCGCCGCACCATCGCCGGATACGCAGCGGGCCTGATCGTTCCCCTGCTGCTCACCCTCGCGCTGTCGCCGTTCCGCAGCACACTCAACCTCACCACGGACGCATTGATCTTCCAACTCGGTGTCGTGGCCGTGGCGTTGCTGGGTGGCGCGCTGTCCGCCCTGCTCGCCGCGCTCATCGCCTCAGTGCTGCTGAACTACTTCTTCATCCCGCCCCTCCACACCCTGACCATCGACGAAGCCAACAACATCGTCGCGCTGGTGGTCTTCGTCACCGTCGCCCTCACCGTCTCCACCGTGGTCGACCACGCCGGCCGGCTCACCAGCCGGGCCGCCCGCGCCACCGCCGAGGCCGAGACCCTCTCCACCCTGGCCGGCAGCGTGCTGCGCGGCGCCGACGCGCTGCCCGCCCTCCTGGAGAAGTCCCGGACGGCCTTCGGCATGGACTCCGTGGCCCTGCTCGACAGCCTCACGGGAGAGGCCATCGCCCGCAGCGATGCCGAGACGGCCGGGGCCGACGAGGCCGAAGGCCAGGAGACCACCGAGGTGGCTGTGGGAGAACGGGCCGTGCTTGTCCTCACCGGCCGTCGGCTGCCCGCCGCCGACCAGCGCGTGCTCACTGCCTTCGCCGCCCACGTCGCCGCCGCCCTGGAACGCGACCGGCTGGCCGTCGTCGCCGCCGAGGTCGAGCCGATCAAGGCCGCCGACCGGATGCGCACCGCCCTGCTCGCCGCCGTCAGCCACGACCTGCGCACCCCGCTCGCCGCCGCCCGCGCCTCGGTCGGCTCGCTGCGCAGCCCCGACGTCGAGTTCTCGCCCGAGGACCAGGCCGAACTCCTCGCCACCGCCGACGAATCCCTGGTCAAACTCACCCGACTGGTCGACAACCTGCTCGACATGAGCCGCCTCCAGGCCGGCGCCCTCACTCTGCACCTGGCCCGCGTCCCGCTGGAGGACGTCCTGATGCGCGCCATGGACTCGCTCCCCGACCCGTACGCACCGGTCCAGCCGCTCGACCTCGACACCACCCCGGCGGTGCTCGCCGACCCCCCGCTGCTGGAACGCGTGCTCGCCAACGTCATCACCAACGCGCTGCGTCACAACGCGCCCGGCGCCCCCGTCCTGGTCACCGCCAGCCACCACGCCGAGCAGGTCGAGATCCGGGTGATCGACCGCGGCCCCGGCATCGCCCCCGCGGACCGCGACCGGGTCTTCCTGCCCTTCCAGCGCCTCGGCGACACCGACAACACCACCGGCGTCGGCCTCGGGCTCGCGCTCTCCCGCGGCCTCGCCGAGGCCATGGGCGGCAGCCTGGAGGTCGAGGACACCCCCGGCGGCGGAACCACGATGCTCCTCACCCTGCCCGCCGCACCGGAGACGCGGATCGAGGAACCCGACATCGCCCTGCTGGAGAGGAGCGCGGACCGGTGAGCCACATCCTCGTCGTCGACGACGAACCGGCGCTGCTACGTACCCTGCGGATCAACCTCCAGGCCCGGCACTACTCGGTGCTCACCGCGGCCACCGGCCAGGAAGCCCTGGACTCGGCGAGCCAGGCGCCACCCGACGCCATCGTCCTGGACCTCGGCTTGCCGGACTTCGACGGCGTGGACGTGATCAAGGGCATCCGCTCCACGCTGAGCGTGCCGATCATCGTGCTGACCGGGCGAGCCGACATCGAGGACAAGCTCCGGGCGTTCGACGCGGGCGCGGACGACTACGTGACCAAGCCCTTCGTCGTGGACGAACTCCTGGCTCGGTTACGGGCCATTCTGCGCCGGCCGCTGGGCGGCGCCCCGACGGCCCCCGCGCCGTCGGCGCGGATCGGGCCGCACGAGGTCGATCTCGGCGCCGGCACGATCACCGGTCCGGACGGCCCCGTCCGCCTGACCCCGACCGAGTGGAAGATCCTCACCCTGCTACTCGCCAACCCCGGCCGGCTGGTGCCCGGCAAGCAGATCCTGACCGAGGTCTGGGGTCCGGACGCGGCGGCCAACGGCAACTACTTGAGGGTCTACTTCTCCAGCATGCGGCGGAAACTCGAACCCGACCCGGGCCGGCCGCGCCACCTGATCACGGAGCCCGGGATCGGCTACCGGTTCCAGCCGTGAACGCGGGCCGGTCGTCCTCGGCCTCCCGAAGGATCAGGCCGACTTTGTGGACCCGCCTGCCGAGCACCTCTGCGACGATGTCGGGCTGGGCCCGGACCGCAAGCCTCGGGGGGCCGGGGCGAAGACCTGGCGGATCGCTTTGACGAGGCCGCTGTAGTGGACCCCGGCCAGCCCACGCTCGCGGGAAGGGCGCGGAACTCGGCCCAGAACACCTCGGTCTCGGGCCACCGAACAGCAATGACGATCGCGCACTGAGAGACAGCAGCCCTGCACGCATTGTGCCGGGGCCGCGCACCTGGACGGATCTTGCGTGAATGCCTCGTCAAGATGGCCTTCGGCCGCGTAAAGGACTCGTCAGAGCAGGCGGGCAGGTGTTCGGCCGCACCTAGTGTGAGCTGCGAGGAAACGGTTCGCTGCCCGGGCGTGGGGCCTGGCGGCGGACCGTTTGCCGAACCCCGATCCCCGGCGGTTCCTCCGGGGAAGGTTCGGCGGCCAGCGAAAAACAGGGGGAGGGGGGCGCACGGCGATGCCAACGGGAACGTCGGGCGGTACGGCTGTCATGGGGAAAACGGTCGCGTCGGAAACGACTCGGCAGGAGACAGCCGTACCACTCCCCGCGCCGCGCGCCCCCCGCCACTGGCTCGGCCGCTCCTGGCGCAGCCGGGACTGGTGGAATACTCCGCGCCTGGTGCGTGGGCTCACCGGACTCTGCCTCGCCGCGCTTCTCGTTGCCACAACGGCGACCGCGACCGTCCTGGGTGGGGCCCGGGACGGCACGGACGTCATCGGACACCATGCCGCCCCGCAGGTGGTGCGCTCGGCGGACCTGTACTTCGCGCTGAACGACATGGACGCCCAGGCCGCCAACCTGCTGCTGTTCGGCGCCGACCCGGACTACTCCGCGCTGCGCAAGGACACCCTGGACACCTACGAACAGCGGCGCACCCAGGCCGACACCGACCTGCAACGCGTCACGGAGGCGGTCGCGGGCGACGAGGCCGGGCAGCGGGCCGTCCAGACCGTCATCGGTCAACTCGGCCGCTACGAAGCGCTGGTGGCTCGCGCGCAGCTGCTGGAGGACCAGGCCCACGCCCCGGCCGGCCGCCCTTCGGGAGAGGCCCTCGCGGCCTACCGGCAAGCCACCGACCTGCTGCGCCAGCAGTTGCTGCCGGCCGTCGACGAGGTGACCAAGGCCAACGCGGCCGTCGTGGAAGGCAACTACACCGACCAGCGCGACGCCCTGGCCGGCGGCTGGTGGTGGATCCTGCTCACGGGCCTGCTGGCCCTGTTCGCCCTCGGGCTGCTGCAGCGGCTGCTGGCGGTGCGATTCCGGCGGCTGGTGAACCTGCCGTTGGCCGTGGCGAGTCTGCTCACCCTCGTCGGCCTGGTCAGCGCGTTGGCACTGGCCTCGCGGGCGGACGACCAACTGGTGGTCGCGAAGAGCAACTCCTTCGACTCGGTGATCGCCCTCAGCCGGGCCCGCGCCGTCGCGTACGACCTCAACGCCGACGAGAGCCGCTACCTGACCGACCCCGCCCGGGCGGCCGCCTACGAGCAGAGCTTCCTCGACAAGACCCAGTCCTTCGCCCGGGTCGACGGTGCCACCCTCGCCACGTACAACGACCGGCTCGCCGCACTGGCCGACAAGCACCGGGCCGACCACAGCCAGGTGGGCTTCGGCGGGTACCTCGGCGACGAGCTTCGCAACATCACCTTCGCCGGTGAACAGGACGCGGCGGAGCGGGTGTTGACCGCGTTCCAGCAGTACCAACGCGACGACCGGAAGATCCGTGAGCTGAACGCCCAGGGCAAACTCAAGGAGGCCGTCACCTTCAACACCGGCCTCAACCCGGGCCAGTCCAACGCCGACTTCGGCGTGCTCAGCGCCGCGCTCGACGACAACCAGGCCATCAATCAGCGGGCCTTCGAGGCCGCGGTCGCCACCACCGACGACGACCTCGACGCCACTACCGCCGGCCTCGGCGCGATGGCACTGGCGGTGGCGCTCGCCCTGACCGCGTTGGGAGTGCGGCCGCGCCTGCGCGAGTTCGCCTGACGGAGGACACGGGCCGCAGCGCACTTGGCTCATGGCCGTTCGCTGCCCGTAGTCGTAGAAGTGCGAACGGCTGCCATGCCGGCTGCGGCCCGATGCGATCACGCCTCGTTCGCGCTGGTCGAGCTCCGGTGGCTCGCGGTTCTGCTCTGCCGCTGGCCGCTAATGCTCCGATAAGATGGCCGCAGGTGTGCCGGGAAGCCTGGTCGGCGCGGGGGATGACTGCGGCGATCGGGGGCGGTGACCCCGGTTCTTGCGATGGGGTCCTTTCCGCCGATGCACGTAGTGGCGATCGTTCTCGTCCTGGTGGTCCTGGCCACGACCGTGGCCACCTTCGCCGGGCGCCTGCGGGTGCCCGCGCCCTCGCTGCTGGTCCTGGCCGGCATCGCGGTGGCGCTGGTACCCGGTGTCCCCGCGCTGCACGTCCCGCCGCAGGTGATCGGCACGGTGGTCCTGCCGCCGCTGCTGTACGCCTCGGCCGAGGAGCTGTCGCTGCGGGACCTGCGCACGGTCTGGCGGCCGGTGACGATCCTCTCCTTCGGACTGGTCTTCGCCTCCGCCGCCGCCGTCGGCTTCACCGCCGTCGCCGTCGCCGGGCTGCCGCCCGCGATGGCCTTCGTCCTCGGCGCCGTGCTCTCCAGCACTGATCCGGTGGCCGTCACGGCGCTCGGTCGCCGACTGGCGCTGCCGGGGCGGCTCCAGGTGCTGGTGCAGGCGGAGAGCCTGTTCAACGACGCCACCTCGCTCGTCCTGTTCAAGGTCGCCGTCGGCATCGCGGTGGCCGTCGGCGCCTCGGTCAGCGTGCCGGCGGCCGGCGGGGAGTTCCTGCTGCTGGGCGGGGGCGGCAGCCTGGTCGGCGCCGCCGTCGCGGGCCTGGTCTGGCTGGTGCGCCGACGCACCACCGACCCGGTGCTGGAGACGGTCATCGCGCTGGTCACCCCGTACGCGGCGTACGTGATCGCGGAGTCCGCGCACACCTCCGGCGTCACCTCGGTCGTGGTCGCGGGCGTGCTGCTCGGGCGCTCCGGCCACCGGCTCACCGACGCCCACATCCGGCTGCAGCTGCACGCCGTGTACGCCGTGGTGGTCTTCCTGCTGGAGAGCGTCGTCTTCAGCATCGTCGGCCTGGAACTGCCCACCCCTGGTTCGCAACCTGCCGGCCGGCACCGGCTGGTGGCCGCTGCAGGCGCTCGTGCTGGCCGCCGTCCTGATCGCGGTGCGGGTCCTCTCCACGCTGCCGCTGACCCGTGCCGTCAAGCCCAGCCAGGGCCGCGGCCGGCTGTCCTGGCGAGTCGCCGGAGTGGTCACCTGGGCCGGCACCCGCGGCGTCATGCCGCTCGCCGCGGCGCTGTCCATCCCGCTGCTCGCCGACGACGGCACCACACTCACCGGACGCCCCCTCGTCCTGGTGCTCACCACCGCCGTCGTCGTGTTCACCCTCGTCGTCCAGGGCCTCACCCTCGCCGCCGTCGTCAACCGCTCCGGCCTCGCCCTCGAACCCGAACACACCGCCCGCGAGGAGGACGACGCCCGCGACGCCCTCAACCGCGCCGCCCTCCAGCACGTCGAGAACCTCGCCGAGCTGGAAGCCGTCCCCGACACCGCCCTCGACCGGGTCCGCCACGCCCTCACCGCCCGCCTCGACCGCACCCCCGAGACGCCCGACGGCACCACCGCCGACGCCGCCTACCGCCAGCTGCGCCGCGAGGTCATCGCCGTCCAGAGCACCGAACTGCACCGCTTCTACGACGAGCACCGCATCAGCGACACCACCCGCCGCCGCGTCCAGCACGACCTCGACCGGGAGGAAGCCGCCCTCGGCACTCCCTGACGGTCCGCCCGGCCCACTGGCCCTCCGGCGGTGTGCCGGGCAGACAGGTGGAAGCCCGGTACGGCTGCCGAGCCGCGCCGATGCGGAGCCGGAAGCTCAGCGGCCGGGGCGAGCGCGGGGACGAGGTGCGCGAGCGCACCAGAGCACGAGGAGGTCGATCACCACGTTACAGCCGACGAAGGTCAGCAGCGGCGATGAGGGCGAGCGCGCGACGGAGTCGGTAGAGGCCGTCGCGCGTGCCCGTGCCCTGCGGGGAGACTGTCAACCGAACGCCTTCCGGATGTGTTGTCCCACTGCTCGGGCGGCAGGTCGTCCAACCGTCGGACTTCGTGGCGATGGGGCTGCTCCCATGAGAGGCCTCATACGCCTACGGTTTGATACCGGTAAAGTCTCCGAGCGCGCGCTCAGAAGAGCGCGTCCTGGCGCGGGGCGGTGAGAGCGGCAATCGTGGGGTTGAACACGCCAAGGAGCATGAACGTCCTCGGGCGGGCCGCGATGTTACCGACGAAGAAGTGCGTGGCCCGATCGGGCGTGACCATCCTGGTCCACCAGCGCTCGCGCAGGACGTCGGTGAGCCGGTAGGCCGGGTAGGTGCGGCGGAACTTGCGCCACGACTGGCCGGCTTCCCAGTCGTGTAAGCCCATGTCGTGGCCCCGGCAGGTGTCGTCGTCGCAGTGGAAGCGGTAGCGGAACTCGTAGGGCACCCATTCGAGGGGGCGGTGGTCGGGATGCAGCACGTCGGTCTGGTTGACGATGCCGTGCTGCTCCGCGGTCCACGGGTTGGCGTCGGCGAGTCGGAAGGAGTCGATGCGGGCGGGGCGGAAGAGTCCGAGGGAGGTTCCGTCGGCAGCTTGGAGGCGTTTGATCGCGCACAAGGACGGTTGGATCAGCGGTCTGGCGATGTCGAGGCGCTCGGCCCAGCCGTTCCGGCTGCTGACCGTGTGGACGACCCGGAGGGTGTCCAGGTTGGGTCGCAGGCTCTCAGGTCTCCGGTCGGTGTGGTGGCGCCGGACGTCGACCTCGACGACGGAGTACTTCCCGAACTGCTTCTCCTCGTCGAGCAACCGGTGAGGGACTGGGAAGAGCCGCACATGCCCCACCGGGTCGGTGTCCAGGCGGATACCGGCGACGCAGCATGTTTCCAGGTACTTGTGCGAAACGTCGGGATACGTCTTGACCGTGATCAGGATGCGCGCTCGTTCCCAGCCCGATGCCACCATTCCAGCCCCCTGGTCTGACTCCTGTCACCATTGGGCGGGCACGGTGCCGAATGCGCAAGGGTGCGTGTCCGGCGTGGAGTTGCAGCGGATCAAGCCAGGGCGGCGACGGGCAGCGCGGTTCGCTGGTGCAGTTCAGCCAGGACGGCCTGGCGGTGGCAGCGGCGCTCGTCCTGCTCGAAGCACAGCACTGCCACCGAACGCTCGACGGCCAACCCGGCCAGTTCCTCCAGCTCCCGGCGGGCCGGTTCCGTCGCCAGGACGTCGGCGAACGCCGCCAGGCCTTCGCCGACGCGACCGTCCCAGAACGGCGCCCGATTGTCCTTCGGGTTGCCCAGCGAGCGCAGGTGCACGTAGGAGATGTCCGCCTCGGCCAGGGCTGCGCTCAGCCGCGACTTGCTGAACCCAGGTTTGCGGCTGATCGGCGTCAGCCGGACATCCGCCACCGCGTCCACGCCCGCGTCGACCAGCGCCGCCACGAACGAGTCGATCGTGCGGCCCTCGTAACCCGTGGACCACAGACCTGGCGCCGAAACCGCGGCCGCCACCAAGTCGTCCACCGTCATCTCCAGGACTCGCGCCAACGCCGCGATGGTGAACAGTCCGGGCTGCGCGACGCACTCGGTCTCTAGACGGGACAGTGTGCGCAGGGGTACGCCGGCTGCGGAGGCCAACTCGGTTCGGGTCAAGCCGTGATCCTCTCGCAGTGCTCGCAGCTGGCGACCCAGGCGGTGGGCGCGAGCACGCTCGGAGCTATCGGCAGAAGAGCGACCAGACATGCCAGAGATCCTAACGAGGGGTCAGCTCAGTTCCGTCGCCGCATCCCCGATCGGGTGAAGTCCTCCAGCGACGTCGGGAGCGGCAAAGTGCTCGGGCGTCTCTGACCGGCATTCCGGGCTCGCCGCTCCGGGTGCCGATCATCGCCGCAAGCGTCCAGGACTACGCTGCGAGCAGGCAGTTGCTGACCCAGGCCGCCACCGCCCAGACCCTACGGGGAACCTGACCTCAGAAGTCAGGAACGAAACGCCCAGTCAGACCTCGCTGAGGGGGACGTTCGGGTCCTCCAGGCGGTCGACGTCCACGGCGCGCTTGGAGACGATCAGGTCGCGGATCGGGTCGGTGACGTCCCAGATGTTCATGTTCATACCGGCGAGGACGCGGCCGTCCTTGAGCCAGAACGCGATGAACTCGTTGGCCTTCACGTCGCCCCGGAACACGACCCGGTCGTAGCCGTCGGGCTCGACGTAGCCGAGGTATTCCATGCTCAACTTGTCCCGTGAGGCCACCGGCTCGTTAGGATGCCGGGGTGTCCACTCGGCATCGGTGAAGAAGTACGGGACCCGGTCGTGGACCGCGTCCGGGTGGCCGAGCAGGGCGCGGGCGGCGGTCTGGGGCTGGTTGAGGGCGTTGGCCCAGTGCTCGACCCGGAGGTGCCTGCCGAACAGCGGGTGGTAGGCGTTGGCGACGTCGCCGGCCGCGTAGACGTCCGGGTCGGAGGTGCGCAGGTGCTCGTCGGTCTTGATGCCGTTGTCGACCTCCAGCCCGGCGGCCTCGGCGAGGCCGGTGGCGGGGGAGATGCCGACGCCGACGACGACCGCGTCGGCCGCCACCGTCGTCCCGTCGTCGAGCCGCACGCCGCTCACCGTGCCGCCGTCGCCGGTCAGTTCGGCCACCTTGGCGCCGAAGCGCAGGTCCACGCCGTGCTCCCGGTGCAGGTCGGCGAAGACCTGGGCGACCTCCCGGCCGAGCACCCGCAGCAGCGGCAGTTCGAGCGCCTCCAGCACCGTCACCTCGGCGCCGGCCTCGCGGGCGGCGGCCGCCACCTCCAGCCCGATCCAGCCCGCGCCGATCACCGTGATCCGGGCGCCCGGCCGCAGGGCCGCCTTGATCCGGTCGCTGTCCTCGACCCGGCGCAGGTACAGCACGCCGTCCTGGTCCGCGCCCGGCACCGGTAGGCGGCGCGGCACCGAGCCGGTGGTCAGGAGCAGCTTGGCGTACTCCACCCGGCCGTCGTCGGCGAGCGTGACGGTGTGCGCGGCCGGGTCGATCGAGGACACCGCCGTGCCCAGGCGCAGCGTGACGTCGTGCTCGGCGTACCACTGCGGGGGGTGCACGTAGATCTTCTCCCGGGCCGTCTTGCCCAGCAGGTAGCCCTTGGACAGCGGCGGCCGCTCGTACGGCCGCTCGTGCTCCTCGCCGATCAGGACGATGCCGCCCCGGTACCCGGCCTCGCGCAGCGCCTCGGCCGCCTTCGCGCCGCCGAGGGACGCCCCGACGATCACGATCGGGCGGTCCTGCCCGCCGCCCGCTCCAGTGGTGCCGCTGTCCGTGCCCGCCATGTCCCGACTCCTCGTTCTCCGGCCCTGAATCGGGGCCAGCCTGCCGCCGTCCGGGTGGTGTGTCGAGGCCGGGCCGGGCGCGCCGCGCCACGCTCGCCCGTACGGGTGAACGCCGGGGCGGGCGCGGGGCCGGGTGGCCGGGCGGTGCTACGGGGTCATCGTGTCCCTGACCAGCGCGGGGTCGGTGACCTGCGCGAAGCGGAGGACCGGGCTGACACGGACGGTGACGTGGCGGGCGACCCGGGCCGCGAGCGGTTCTCCAGGGGTCTTGGGGACGGCCGTGTAGCGGGCCGGGACCACGTCGTCCTCGTCGTCCACGACGGAGGGGTCCCACGGAGGCGTCCCACACAGGGGTCCCACGGAGGTGTCCTCGTGCTGGGAGGGCCGGGGGCACCTCCCGCACCCGGCGGAGCCGGAGGCGGCGGCCCTGGGGATCTCGCTCGGCGCCGGCTCAGCCCCAGGCCATCTCGCCCATGACGACCTTGGTGCCGATGTCCACCGCGATCCGCAGCCCCAGGTCGGGGAAGCGCCGCTCCAGGGACTCCTTGGCTGCGGCGGCGTCGGCGGCGCGGCCGATCTCGGTCTCGAAGGCGCGCAGGTAGGCGCGGGTGTGGTCGACGGCGTTCAGGTCCGTGGGCGCGCCGGCGACCCGGTGGCCGGCCGCTACCCAGGCCGGGTGGAGGGCCTCGATGCCGTCCAACAGGTCGATCCAGGCGGCCCGTTGGGCGGAGGTCGGGGTGTCGGCGGTCCACACGTGCAGGCCCTCGAAGAGCAGCACCCCGCCGAGCACGGCGCGGTGGTGGTGCTGCCACAGGTAGTGCCGGTCCGGCAGGTGGAAGTCGGCGCCGCGCACCTCGAAGCGGTGGCCCTCGAAGACGATCTCGTCACCGTGCAGGACGTCGGGCCGCACCAGCCGGGTCGGCAGCTCGGGGCCCAGGTGGGACCAGGCGCGGAGCTTGTCCTCGTAGGTCTGCTGGATGTGCTCGACGGTGGAGGCGGTGGCCAGGAACCGGGCCTGCGGGAAGGCGTCCTGGACCTCCTGGGCGCCGAAGTAGAAGTCCGGGTCGCCGTGGCTGACGAAGACGGTGGTCAGCCGCTTGCCGGTGGCCGTGATCCGCTCGACCAGGCGGCGGCCGTCGGAGCGGGTGAATCCGGCGTCCACCAGGAGGGCGTCGTGCGGGCCGGTGACCAGGACGGAGGTCTTGTTGAGCGAGCTGTCGGGGCTGTCGATGATCTCGAAGTCGAGAGCACTCACGATCTGGGTCCTTCCTCGGGCCGGGCACGCCTCGCCGTCAGCATCGGCGTTGGGCGCGGTGCCCGCATCCGGAGCGCGGTGCCCGGCGTTCGGAGGACGGTGCCGCACCCGGGGGAGCGGTGCCCGGCGTTCGGAGGACGGTGCCGCACCCGGGGGAGCGGTGCCCGCGTTCGGTGGACGGTGCCCGCATCCGGAGGGCGGTACCCGCATCCGGGGCGCGGCCTCCGGCCGGGAGGGGTCAGCCGGCCCGGGTCCAGAGCGCGAGGTCGCTGCTGGTGGCCACCGCGAGGGTGCGGCCGGTGGGGGAGAAGCCGGCCGCGCGCAGGGTGGACCAGCTGGAGTCGAAGACCTGCCACCAGGTCTCGCCGTGCTCGCCCTGCCACGGCCCCCGGCCGGTCGCCAGCAGCACCCGGTGGTGCGGCCACTCCGGCGCGGCGACCTCGACGTGCCAGCCGCCCTCGGCGGTCGTGTGCAGACCGCCGCCCCAGGACCCGGCCACCGGGATCCGCACGTCCGCGACCTGGCCGAGGCCGGGGCAGCAGAGGTCCGGGCCGTCCGGGTCCTCCGCCGGGTCGTGGTCGCGCGCCAGCTTGAGGCCCGTCACCGCGTCGAACAGGCCGTGTCCGCGGGTGGAGACCGTCAGCACCAGGTCGTGCCCGCTCTCCGGGTGGACGGCGAAGCCGATGCCGAGCAGTCCGCCGACGGCGATCGTCCCCCGGCCGACGGGCCGCCACGGCTCCGGCGGGGCGGTCAACGGGGCGGCCAGGATCCGGTCGCGGAGGCGCTGCTGCTGCGGGGTCAGGGCCATGAGGCCGATCATCCCACCGGGTCGGGGGCGAGGCCCGGGGCCGTCGGGGCCGGGGGTGGACCGGGCGTGCTACTGCGCCGGGCCCAGTCGCAGCACCGCCAGCGCCCCCAGCGCGGTGGCCGCGGCGAGCGGCACCCACAGCGCGCCCGGCCCGGTCGCCAGCAGCGCCGTCACCACGGCCGGCGCCGCCGCCCGGCCCACGCCCATCGACAGCTCCCAGCGCGCCAGCGCCCGCCCGAGCAGGTGCGGCGGGGCCACGGCCGCCACCAGCGCCGTACCCGAGCCGGTGTAGAGGATCTCGCCCAGTGTGTACACCACCGAGACCACGGTGATCCCCACCGCGCCCGGTGTGCCGCCCAGCGCCCCGGCGCCCCAGAAACCCAGGTACGAGACGGCCAGCAGCGCCCCCGAGGCGGCGAGGACGGCGTGCCGGGACCGGTTCGCCAGCCGCAGCACCAGGGCCAGCTGCAGGGCGATCACCAGCACCGTGTTGCCGACGAACAGGCCCGAGGACCAGGCCGCGGAGGCGTGCTGCCGGAGCACCAGCAGCGTGGGCAGCGCCACCTCCAGCACGTCGAAGCAGAACGCGTACGGCAGGTTCGCGAAGCTCAGCAGGGTGATCCGGCGCAGCGGTTCGTGCCGCACCCGCGGGTCGCCCTGCGGGTCCTGCCGCCGGTCCTGGCGCCTGTCCTGGCGCGGGTCCTGCCGCCGGTCCTGCCCCCGGTCCCACCGCCGGTCCTGCCCCCGGTCCCGGCGCGGGTCCTGCTGCTGGTCCTGGCGCGGCGTCTCCCGGTCGGCCCGCACCCGCAGCGAGCCCACCAGCACCGCCGCGCCCAGGCAGGCCACGCCCGTCACCCCGGCCAGCAGCCGGATCGCCTCCGCCCCGCCGCTCACCGCCACCGTGGCCAGCAGCGCGCCCAGGCCCAGCCCGGCGTTGCGCACCGACCGCCCGGCGGCGAGCGCCGCGTCCCGCAGCCGTCCCCCGGTCAGCGTGCTCACCACCGCGGCGTGCGTGGTCGGCCAGGACTGGCTGCCCACCCCGAACAGCACCGCCGCCGCCGTGAACCCCGGCAGGCCGTCCGCGAGCAGCAGCGTCAGCGCGCCCGCGGCCCGCAGCAGCAGGGTGGCGGCGGCGGGCAGCGTCCGGGCGCCGCGGTCGATCCACCGGCCGGTCAGCGGCACCACCAGCAGGCCGGCCACCATCCCGGACGACAGCGCCAGCCCGACCGCGCCCGCGCCGAGGTGCAGCAGCGCGATCCCGTACAGCAGCAGGAACGGCCGCAGCAGGCCGCCGCCCACCGCGTCCATCGCCAGCGCGACGGCGTACCGGGGCCCGCCGGCGGCGGTCAGCAGGCTCAGCAGGGCCGACGGGTCGCGGCGGCCGACGCCGATCGGCGGGGCGGGCGGCTGGCCGGTGCGGACGGCGGCGTGGTCATGGACGGACTTCTCCTGGACAAGGCTCATGGCCGGTACCGTCCGTCCGGGCCGGGGCCTTGAGCACGTCGATTGACGGTTCCCGTCAATCGACGGGAACCGTCGGCGGACCGGGTGGAAGGATCAGCCGCGTGAGTGTGACCATCGACATCACCGGGCTGTCCGACGAGCGCCTGCTCTTCACGCCCTCCCCGCTGGCCGAGCTGAACGCCATGCTGCACGTCCTCGCCGAGCCCGAGCACCACCCGGCGCTGCACGGCTGGGCGAGCAGCACCACCGCGTCGATCCCGCCCGAGCTGGCCGAGCGACTGCTGGAGGCCGACTTCCTCTGGCGCTCCTCGCGCGCCGACTTCCTCGTCCCCGGCCTGCCCGGCGCGACCCTCGCCGAGGAACTCGACGCCGTCGACCGGATCGACGACGAGCTGTTCGTCGCCGGAGCCCTCATCACCACCTGCGGCTCCTCCCGGCTCACCCCCCGCACGGCCTCCCCGCTGACCGACCCCGTCGCCAACGAGCGCGCCCGCGAACTCGCCCTGGCCCGCGGCCCCCGGCAGGCCGCCTTCGCCGACCGGCTGCTCGCCGACCCGCCCGCCGTCCGGGCGCTGGTGCGGCGGATGCTGGAGGACTGCGTGTCCGCGTTCTTCGCCGACGCCTGGCAGCGCGTGCTGCCCGACCTGGCCGCCGACGCCCGGCGCAAGAGCGACCTGCTGGCCCGTCGGGGCCTCACCGAGACGCTGGCCGCCGTCTCGCCGTCCGTGTCGCTCGACGAGGGCGGCGGCCGGCGGCGGATCGTCGTCGACAAGCTGCAGGACAGCACCACCAGCGCCGTCGACAACGGCGGCGTCACCTTCATCCCCACCGCCTTCGGCCGCCCGCACCTGCTGGTGGTCTACGCCCCCGGCTGGCGGCCCGTCCTCCAGTACCCGGTCGCCGAGGCCGGACTGCCCGAGCCGGTCTCGCTCGCCCTCGTCCAGCAGCGCCTGGAGGCGCTCGCCCACCCCGTCCGGCTGCGCCTCGCCCGGACGATGGCCCGCGGCCCGCACACCACGGGTGAACTGGCCTCCGCCTGGGACCTCAGCGCGCCCGAGGTGTCGCGCCACCTGGCCGTGCTGCGCAAGGCCGGGCTGCTCACCACCCAGCGCCGCGGGCGGTACATGCTCTACCAGCTCGACCTGTCGGGCAGCGCCCGGCTGGGCTCGGACTTCCTGGAGGCGGTGCTGCGGTGAGCGGCGGGGCGGGTGGGAACAGAGGGCGGGCGGCACGCGTTCGTCCGGGCATGACCGACGACGCTGCCGCTTCCGCCGCCCCCGCCTCCGCCTCCGCCTCCGCCGCCTCCGCCTCCGCCGCCTCCCGCGCCTCCGCCGCCCCGGCCCTCGCCTCCGCTGCCTCCGCCGCCTCGCCCTCGTCCGAGCCCGAGGTGCTCCGCTACGCCGCGTTCGCGACCCGCCCCGAGGGCGGCAACCCGGCGGGCGTGGTGCTCGACGCCACCGGGCTGACCGACCGGCGGATGCTCGCCATCGCCGCCGAGGTGGGGTACTCCGAGACCGCCTTCCTGACCGCCGGTCAGGGCGAAGGGACGTACCGCGTCCGGTACTTCAGCCCGCTCGCGGAGGTGCCGTTCTGCGGGCACGCGACCGTGGCCTCCGCCGTCGCGCTCGCCGAGCGCACCGGCCCGGGGCGGTACGTCTTCGCGACGGCGGCCGGGGACGTCCCGGTCGAGGTCGCGCCCGGCGCCGACGGGCTGCTGCGGGCCACCCTCACCAGCGTCGAGCCGAAGGTCGAGGAGGTCCCGGCCGCCGACGTCGAGGAGGCGCTCGCGCTGCTCGGCTGGTCCGCCGCCGACCTGGACCCGGCCCTGCCGCCCCGGTTCGGCTACGCCGGTGCCCGGCACCTCGTCCTGGCCGCCGGCACCCGCGCCCGACTGGCCCGCCTCGACTACGACTTCGACGGCCTGGCGGCGTTCATGCGGGCCCGGGACCTGACGACCCTCCAGCTCGTCTGGCGCGAGGCCCCGGAGGTCTTCCACGTCCGTGACCCCTTCCCGGTCGGCGGCGTGGTCGAGGACCCGGCCACCGGCGCCGCCGCGGCCGCCTTCGGCGCGTACCTGCGCGAGCTGGGCGCGGTGACGGCCCCGACGGTGCTGACGCTGCACCAGGGCGAGGACCTGGGCCGCCCGGGCGTGCTGACGGTCGACCTGCGGGCGGAGGACGCGCGGGTGCGCGTCTCGGGCACGGCGGTGGCGATCCGGTAGGAGGGGCCGACGGCCCGGAGCGGATCAGTCCCGGGCGGGCGAGGGCTGCAGGAGGACCTGCTCGCCCTCGCCCCTCGGCTCCTCGAAGTCGGCCAGGTAGCGGGCGAACAGGGCCTCCCCGACGGTCACGGCGTTGGCGCCCCGCTGCCCGTTCCGCACCGCGAGGCGGCGCTCCAGCGTCGCCCGGTCGGCCTTCAGGTGGACCAGCTCCCAGCGGGCCCCGTGGCTCTCCACCAGCGCCTTGTAGTCGTCGCGGGCGGCCCGGCTCCAGAAGCTGTAGTCGACCACCACGTCACGCCCGGCTCTCATCAACTTGACCAGCTCCAGGCGCTGTTCGGCGCGCACCTCGTCCTTCAGCCGGTCGAAGGCCGCCTCCGCCAGCGCCACGCCGGCGTCCTGTCCGCCCAGGCGCTGCCACACCACCTCGTCGAGCGAGAGTCGGACGTAGCCGCGCCGCACCAGGCCCATCGCATAGGTGGTCTTGCCCGCGCCGGGCAGACCGCACATCAGCACCACCGTGCTCGACCGCTCTGTCATGCCGCCAGGTTAGGCGCCCGGTATCGTGTCAGGGGGGAACGCCTCGACGACAGAAGGCCTCCGGTGCCCGATCCCGTGCCCGATCCCAGGCCTGTTCCCGGGCCCGAGGCTGCGCCCGACGCCGTGCGCGATCCCGTGCCCGAGGCTGCGCCCGACGCCGCGCTGAGGCAGGCGCTGCGGTGGTTCCGTGCGGTGCGGTCGCGTAGGCCCGACGGCGACGATCCGGGCCGCCTCGCCGACTGGTACGAGGCATGGGCCGACGCGCCGGCCGCGTTGGCCGTCCGGCTCGTGTTCGCGTCCGACCGGGAGCAGGCCGCGGCGGAGGCGGCGCGGGCGCGGGCCCGGGCGGTGGCGTTCCGGACAGTGGTGTCCGGCGAAGCGGCGTTTCGGGCAGTGGCGTTCCGGGCGGTGGGGCAGCGCTCGGTCCGCCCCGAAAACCCGTGGCGCCCGGTCGCGCCGGTGGGCGAAGCTGCCCGGATGCGACACGCGAACCACCGGACCGTCACGGTCGATGTCACCCACGGCGACGAGTACTTCGGCGAGTTGGGCCCCTTCGAGGTGGAGAGCCCGGGGTGGTCCTCCGTGGAGGGGGTCGTGGCAGGGGCCTCCAGGCTCGCCGGGGTGCCGGTGCTGGTGCTACGGCTGATCGAGGGCGAGGGCGAGGAGACCGGCAGCGGCGGGCGGGTGCGCTACCACGCCGAGGCGCTGCAGCGGCCGGAGGAGCTCGACGCCCGACCGCCGGCCGGTGACACCGCGGCCCGGATCGGGCCCGCCGAACGCCGTGCCGTCTGGGCCACGCCCGACGGGCTGCGGCAGGCGCTGGCCTGGGCGGAGGCGGAACTCGCCCGGATCGGGCGCCCGCAGAGCGGGCCCGCGCGGCAGATCCGGACCTGGAACCTGTCCGGCCTGTTCCGGATCCCCACCGCGACCGGTGTCGACGTCTGGCTGAAGACCACCACGCCCGCGTTCAACGCGGCCGAGAGCGAGGTCGTCGCCCTGCTCGGCGGTGTCGATCCGACGCTCGTCCCGACCGTCCTCGCCGCCGACCGGGACGGCGGCCGGGTGCTGCTCGACCACGTGCCCGGCGAGGACTGCTGGGGACCCGAACCCGGGACCGTCACCGATCCGGTGCCCCGGCTGGTCGCCGCCCAGGCGGCCCTGGCCGACGGCCGGGCCGCCGCGGCCGCACTGCGTGACCGCACGCCGCGGGCCCTGCTGACCCAGCTGGAGACCCGGCTGGACCAGCTCGCGGAGGAGACCGACCTGGCCCCCGCCGAACTCGCCGCGCTGCGTGACCTGCTAGACGAACTCCCCGCGGCTGCCGATGAGTTGGCGGCCTGCGGACTGCCGGAGACGGTGCTGCACGGCGACTTCCACCCCGGCAACTGGCGCGCCGAGGACGGCGGCCCGGCCACCGTGATCGACTTCGCCGACGCCTGTTTCGGCCACCCGGCCCTGGACGGGCTGCGTCCGCGCGACTTCGTCTCGCCCGAGGCCTGGCAGCACCACGCCCGGGTCTGGACCGGCGCCTGGCTGCGGCACGCCCCCGGCTCGGACCCGGTGCGCGCCCTGGAACTGGCCGAGCCCTTCCACCACCTCGCGTACGCGCTGCGGTACCAGGAGTTCCTCGACCACATCGAACCGAGCGAACGCCCCTACCACGAGGGCGATCCGGCGGGCGAGCTGCGCCGGCTGCTGCGGGCCGTGCGGGTGTCGGGTGCCTGACGACGGATCGTAGACTG
Organism: Kitasatospora sp. NPDC053308; assembly: GCF_055585785.1. Taxonomy (NCBI): domain Bacteria; kingdom Bacillati; phylum Actinomycetota; class Actinomycetes; order Kitasatosporales; family Streptomycetaceae; genus Kitasatospora; species Kitasatospora sp. NPDC053308. The sequence continues at coordinate 179,101 of NZ_JBVJJY010000002.1, forward strand.
CCGGAGTGGAACGACCGACCACGGCGACCGGGCCCTCCGTGCTCCCCGAGCTGCCCCTGCAGGAGCTGGAGTGCTTCTCCGTCCTCGTCCACCAGCTGCACTTCGGGCGGACGGCCGAGCGCCTGGGCCTCTCCCAGAGCCGGGTCTCGCAGCTGATCAAGCGGCTGGAGGCCCGGGTCGGCGCCCCGCTGTTCCGACGCACCAGCCGCCGCGTCGAGTTGACCGAGCTGGGGCGCGCCCTTGCCGAGCAGACCGTGCCCGCCTTCGAGCGGCTGCGGGACGGCTACGCCGCCGCCCGGGACCGGGCGGGGGCCGCCCGGCCGCTGCGGCTGGGCTTCCAGTGCGCCGTCTACGAGCCGGTCGCCCGGGCGATCGCGTGCCTGCCGGAGGGCACCGCCCGACTGGTCGAACTGCCCTGGGCGGACCCGTTCTCGCAACTCGCCCGGGGTGACGTCGACCTGGCCATCGTGCTCGCCCCCTGCCGGGAGCCGGAGCTCGAGGTGCTGCTGGAGTTCTCCCGGCAGCCGGTGTGCGTGGCCGTCTCCGCCGCGCGGCGCGTGGGCGGGGCGGCCGGTGTCGGCGCCGACGAGCTGGCCGCGCTGCCGCTGATCGAGCCGCGCGGCCCGGCCCCCGCCTACTGGCGCGAGGTCAACGCGCCCCGGTGGACGCCGGACGGGCGGGCATTGGTGTACCCGGCGGGCGCCGCCACCATCCAGGAGGGCCTGTCGATGGTGGCCGGCACCGGCCGGGGGCTGCTGCTGTGCGAGCGCAGCACCGCGTACCTCCAGCGGCCGGACATCCGCTTCCTGCCGGTGCCCGACCTGGCGTCGACCACGCTGGCGGTGGTGCAGCACGAGCGGCGGCCGCACCGGATGACGGCGGACTTCGTCGAGCTGCTGGTGCGGCACGTCGACTGAGCGCGGCTGCCGTCCCTGCCGGTGGCCGTCCCCCTGGCTGTCGTCCCTGGTTGCCGTTCCGCAGGGCTGCCGTTCCGCCCGGCTGCCGTCCCTCTGGCTGCCCTCCCCGGCTACCGTCGCCCGGGTGCGGCCGGCCGGGACAGCAGGGTGAGCAGCAGGCCGGCGCCCGCCAGCGCCGCCGCGGTGAACAGGACGGCGTGGGTGCCGGCCCGGTCGACGACCAGCCCGCCGGCCAGCGAACCCAGCGCGATGCTCGCGTTGAACACGCCCGCCCAGAGGGCCGCCGTGGCCTCGATCCGGGCCGGGGCGGCGGTGCGGATCCAGGTCTGGGTGGAGACCGACACCCCGCCGTAGGAGACGCCCCAGACCACCAGGGCGAGCAGGACGGTGCCGACGCCGCCGGTGGCGTACGGCAGCAGGACGGCGGCCAGGGTGACACCGGCGAGGGCGAGGCCGACGGCCGTCCTCGGACGGCGCCCGGAGAGCGGGCCGAGGGTGAAGTTCCCGGCCACGCCCGCCAGTCCGTACACCAGCAGGCAGCCGGCGATGACGCCGCTGCTCAGACCCGCCTCGGCTTCGAGGACCGGGCGGACGTACGTGTAGCCGGCGAAGTGGCCGAGCACGACCAGGGCGGTGACCGCGGCGCCGGTGGCGACGCCCCGGTCGCGCAGCGCGCCACCCGGGCCGCCCGACCGCCCGCGCTCCGTACCCGGCGGGACGGGCAGCGGCGGCAGCGCCGGCAGGGTGGCGGCGAGGACGGCGGCGGAGGCGGCGCCGAGCAGGGCGAGCGCCCAGAACGCGGCGCGCCAGTCGAGCAGCGCGGCGAGGTAGGTGCCCAGCGGGACTCCCAGGACGGAGGCGATGGACACACCGGAGAAGATCACCGTCATCGCCGTGGCGACGCGCGGACCGTCGGCCAGGCGCGGGCCGAGACTCGCCGCGAGGCCCCAGACGATGCCCATCGCCACGCCGAGCAGCACACGGCCGACGGTCAGCACCGCGAGGTTCGGCGCGAGGGCGGCCAGCGCGTCGGCGGCGGCGAGCAGCAGCAGGAAGGCGACCAGGACGGTACGGCGGTCGCGCGGCCCGATCAGCGCGGGGGTGAGGGGGGAGAGGACGGCCGCGATGAGGCCGGTGACGGTGAGGGAGAGGCCGGTGGCGCCGTCGGAGATGCCGAGGCCGTGGGACATGGGGGTGAGCAGACCGACCGGCATCATCTCCGAGGAGACCAGGGTGAAGGTGGCGAGGGCCACGGCGAGCACCGGTGACCAGCGGAGGCCGGCGGGCGGGTCGGACGGGGGTGCGTCGTGGGTCCGCTCGCCCGGGAGGGCTTGAGTGCGCGCCGTTCGCGCGTCGGTCGTTCGCGCGTGGGTCGTTGCCGCGCGGGTCGTCGTTGCCGCGTGGGTCGTTCGTGCGTCGGTCGGTGCCGGGCGGATCGTTGCCGGGGGGTGGGTCGTTTCCGCGTCGGTCGTTTCCGGGTTCGTCATGCGGCCAGCTGATCAGCAGGCCGGAGGACCGAACAAGATCGATCAGCTCATCGATCGATGAGCCCGGCTCATCGATGGGGCTGCCCCGGTGGTGCCCGCCGCTGGGGTCGGGGTCGGCGGGCACCACCGGGGAGAGCAGGTTCCCTCGGGGAGGGCGGGCCCCGGGGGTGCCGGCCCCGGGAGAGCTCACCCGAGGTCACCCCCGGGAAAGGGCCCCCGGGAGGGGGTCACTCCGCAGGGTCGATCCGGTGGCCGTCGCGGGCCGCGTGGAGGGTGAGCGCCTCGACCGGGCAGAAGTCCACCGCCTCGGTCAGCCGGTCCGTCAACTCCGCCCCGCCGTCCGCGTACCCGGCCAGCGGAGCGGCGAGTCCGTCGGCGCCGAGCGCCAGCGAGTCGGGGGCGCTGCGGGCACACATCCCGGAGCCGATGCAGCGGTCCCGGTCGACCCGGACGATCACCGCTTCGGTGTCCGCCCGGCTGGTCACCAGGCCACCCGGAGGGAGTGCGGGCTGCGGGTGAGCAGGCCGCGCCGCCAGTCGATCCGCTCGACCGGCTCGGTCAACCGGAGGGCGGGCAGCCGGCGGGCGAGGCGGTGCAGGGCGAGTTCCAGCTCCATGCGGGCCAGCCAGGCGCCCAGGCAGTGGTGCGGCCCGGCGCCGAAGGTCATCGTCGGCGCGGCCAGGGGGGAGAACAGCTCGCTGAGCAGGTCCTCGGTGAACACCTCCGGGTCCCGGTTGGCGGCGCCGGTGTCGGCGGCGACCACGCTGCCGGCCGGGATGACCACACCGCCGATCTCCACGTCCTCGACGGTGCGGCGCATCAGCCCGGGCATGTGCTCGTGGGCGTCGCCGAGCGGCACGGCGCGCAGCAGCTGCTCGGTCGCGGCGGCGGCGCTGGCCTCGTCGGAGGCGAGCTGCTGCCAGGCCTCCCGGCCGTCGGTGAGCAGGTAGACCAGCGCGTTGCCGAGGCTGGTCATGGTGGTCTCGTGGCCGGCCACGACCAGGCCGACGACCAGCGAGACCAGCTGGTCCTCGGTGATCGAGCCGTCCTCGGCGGCGGCCGCCAGCAGGCTGCTCACCAGGTCGTCGCCGGGCTCGGCGCGGCGCTCGGCGATCACCTCGGCGCCGAAGGCGGTGAACTCGCGCATCGCGGTGACGATGGCCTCGGCGGAGTAGGCGGTGGCCGAGAGCGCGTGGTCGCTCCAGTGCGCGAGGCGCTTGGTGTCCAGGTTGTCCAGGCCCATCAGCCGGCTGATCACCGTGACCGGCAGCGGCCGGGTGTAGCCGGCGACGATGTCGGCGGGGGAGCCGTGGTCCATCAGTTCGTCGATCAGGGACTCGACGACCGAGGCCACCCACGGCTTCCAGCGGGCGATCGCGCGCGGGGTGAAGGCGCGTTGCACGGTGCGGCGCAGCCGCTGGTGCTCGGTGCCGTCGATGTTCAACATGCTCTGCGGGTTGTCCAGGATGTTGGGAACGACCGTGATCGGCGGCGCGTCCGGCGCGTAGAGCGGGGCGCGGCCCAGGCGCGGGTCCGTCAGCACCTGGCGCACGTCGGCGTGTCGGCTGACCAGCCAGACCGGGGTGCCGGTGGGCAGCGCGGCCAGCCGGGGCGGGCCGGGTTCCAGGTGGCGCAGGCAGTGCAGCGGGGGGAGCGGGGCGGTGCCGGTGCCGGCACCGGTCGCACTGTTCTCGGTGGACATCCGTACTCCAGACTCCAGGGCGATGGGCCGCGGGGGCGGCCCGACGGGGGGTGGATCGGAGGATGGTGCGGGGACGGGTGGTGCGGCCGGCGGGCGGCTCGACTCGGGCCGGGGTTTCGAGCGGCTGCTACGGGGTGGCGCGAAATGTGCGGGGGCGTACGGTCGGTACGCGCCCGGCACCGCGGCGCGCGGTGGCGCGCCGTCAGGTGGGGCGGGTGTGCTGAGCGTGGTCGCGTGGACCGTCTCTGCTACGACCGTACGTGGGCCGCCGTGCGCCCGTCAGCGGCACTTCCAGCCAACACCGGTGCTTTCCGGGCAGTTCGAGGCGCGCTGATGGGCGCTCAGCGCCGTCCGTGCGCCCCTGCGGTGCGGCCCGCCCCGGGCCCTCGCTTGCCCCGCTGCGGCCCAACCACGGGATATGCCGCCGACACGTGCCGTGCGGCGTGCCGTCGCCGGACGGAGCCGGACGGAGGCGGACGGAGGCGGGCGGGCCCGGGCGGGCCGGATCGCCGAGCCCGGGCCGGGGCGGTCGGCGGAACGGGCGTTACGCTTCGTGGGCGGTGTCACCGCAGTCGTTTCGTCGCAGGTCACGCCGGTGCAGAGCGGCACCGGCCGTCGGAGGTGGAATCGGATGCCCCAGCAGGTCAAGGCAGTGATCGCGCGCGCCAAGGGCGCGCCCGTGGAGGTGACCACGATCGTGGTGCCGGACCCAGGCCCGGGCGAGGCGGTGGTCCGGATCCAGGCGTGCGGCGTCTGCCACACCGACCTCCACTACCGCGAGGGCGGCATCAACGACGAGTTCCCGTTCCTGCTCGGCCACGAGGCCGCGGGCGTCGTGGAGTCGGTCGGCGACGGCGTCACCGAGGTCGAGCCCGGTGACTTCGTGATCCTCAACTGGCGTGCGGTGTGCGGACAGTGCCGGGCCTGTCGGCGCGGGCGCCCGCAGTACTGCTTCGCCACCCACAACGCGAAGCAGCGGATGACCCTGCTGGACGGCACCGAGCTGTCCCCGGCGCTGGGGATCGGCGCGTTCGCCGAGAAGACCCTGGTCGCGGCCGGCCAGTGCACCAAGGTCGACCCGGCCGCCGAGCCGGCCGTGGCCGGCCTGCTGGGCTGCGGGGTGATGGCGGGCATCGGCGCCGCGATCAACACCGGCAACGTCGGCCGCGGCGACGCGGTCGCCGTCATCGGCTGCGGCGGCGTCGGCGGCGCGGCCGTGATGGGCTCCCGGCTGGCGGGCGCGGCGAAGATCATCGCCGTGGACATCGACGACCGCAAGCTGGAGACCGCCCGCGCCCTCGGCGCCACCCACACCGTCAACTCCCGCACCACCGACCCGGTCGAGGCGATCCGCGAGCTCACCGGCGGCAACGGCGCGGACGTGGTGGTCGAGGCGGTCGGCCGGCCCGAGACCTACCGGCAGGCCTTCTACGCCCGCGACCTGGCCGGCACCGTCGTCCTGGTCGGCGTGCCCACCCCCGAGATGCGGCTGGAACTCCCGCTGCTCGACGTGTTCGGCCGCGGCGGCGCCCTCAAGTCCTCCTGGTACGGCGACTGCCTGCCCTCGCGGGACTTCCCGATGCTCATCGACCTCTACCTCCAGGGCCGGCTGGACCTGGGCGCCTTCGTCACCGAGACCATCGAACTCGACGCGGTGGAGCAGGCCTTCGAGCGCATGCACCGCGGCGACGTCCTGCGTTCGGTGGTGGTCCTGTGAGCACCTCCGCCCGGATCGACCGGCTGGTGACCGCCGGGACCTTCGAACTCGACGGCGGGAGCTGGGAGGTGGAGAACAACGTCTGGATCGTCGGCGACGACCGCGAGGCGGTCGTGATCGACGCCGCGCACGACGCCGAGGCGATCGAGGCGGCGCTCGGCAGCCGTCGGCTGCTGGCGATCGTCTCCACCCACGCGCACAACGACCACATCGACGCGGCCCCGGCCCTGGCCGCCAGGACCGGCGCGCCGATCCTGCTGCACCCGGACGACCTGCCGCTGTGGCAGCAGACCCACCCCGACCGCCTCCCGGACGGCGAACTGGCGGACGGTCAGCGGATCGAGGTGGCCGGCGTCGAACTGACCGTCCTGCACACCCCGGGCCACGCCCCCGGCGCGGTCTGCCTGTACGCCCCCGCGCTGGGCACCGTCTTCACCGGCGACACCCTCTTCCAGGGCGGCCCGGGCGCGACCGGCCGGTCCTTCTCGCACTTCCCGACCATCATCGACTCGATCCGGGAGCGCCTGCTGACCCTCCCGGCCGAGACGGTGGTGCGCACCGGCCACGGCGACCCGACCACCATCGGCGCCGAGGCCCCGGCCCTGCCGGAGTGGATCGCCCGCGGCCACTGACGGTCGCACGGCCGTGACGTCGTGCCCGTACGGCCCCCGGTGCCCGTACGGCCCCGGTAGCCGCACGGCCCCCGGGGACGGATCGTTCCCCGGGGGCCGTACCATCCCGACCATGGCCCATGACCCGCGCGACCTCGACGACGCCATGCTCGCCTTCTGGCGCGAGCGGCACATCTCCACCCTGACCACCATCCGTCCGGACGGCACGCCGCACGTGGTGCCGGTGGGCGTGACGTTCGAGCCGGAGACGGCGACCGCCCGGGTGATCACCAGCCGTAGCAGCCGCAAGGCGCTCAACGTCGCGGCCGCCGGTGCGCGGGGACTGCGGGTCGCCGTCTGCCAGGTCGACCGGGCCCGCTGGGCGACCCTGGAGGGCGTGGCGGTCGTCCGCGACGAGCCCGAGCAGGTGGCCGACGCGGAGCGGCGCTACGCCGAGCGCTACCGCCCGCCGCGGGTGAACCCGGACCGGGTGGTCATCGAGATCGCCGTGGACCGCGTCCTCGGCCGCGGCTGAGCGGCCCGCGTCGCCGGAACGGCCGTTCTCGCTTTCGAGAACGGCCGTTCCCCGCTGTTCGTCGGGCGTACCTCGGCAGGGCTCAGGAGCCCACGACGAGCCACCGGGCCGGGAGTTCGATCCGGCTGCCGTCGGGGGCGGACTCGGTGGTGGCCAGCGGCAGGTCGCCGGAGGCGAGGACGGTGAGGCCGGCCGCGCGGAAGAGGTCGCCGAAGGCCGCGTCGGCGACCTCGGCGGGGGCGAGGCCGTGGGCGAACACCGGGCGCAGCTTGGGCGGCGGCCCGGACGGGCCCTCGGCGAGGTCGGCCAGCACCTTCTTGGCGGTCTCGGAGAGCTCGACCACGAAGGCCCGGCCGTGCGCGCCGAGCAGGGCGGCGACGGCCTCGGCGACCGGTCGGCGGTCGGCCGGCTCGCTCTGGTGGATCACCCCGCGCACGTACACGTTGGCGTCGCCGAGACGGTCGTGGAGGGCCCGGACGGCCTCGGGGTCGGTCGCGTCCAGTCGGTCGAACTCGGCCGCCCCGGTGGGATCCCGGCGCCGGGCGAGGTCCAGGGCGGCGGCGGACAGGTCGACCCCGAGGACCCGCCCGAAGCGTTCGGCCAGGTAGCGGGTCTGGGTGCCGTTGCCGCAGCCGAGGTCGACGAGCGGCAGTCCGGGGTCGGTGAGGTGCGGGGCGAACAGCGCGAGGTGGCGTTCGGCGGTGAGGGCCGGCTCCGCGTCCCAGATCACCGAGCTCGGCTCCTCCGGCGCCTCGCGCCAGAAGCCCTCCCAGGCCTCCCTGTACCGACTCGTCACGCTCATGGCGGTTGACCTCCGGGTATCACGCACAGTGTTCGGACCGTGTCTACCGGTACCGGGGCCGGGGCGGCAAGCACCGCCACCCGGAGCGCCCGGCGGTGCGTACCGGCGCCTCAGGCCCCGCCGGCCGCCCGGCGCAGCAGGTACGCGCCGGAGGCGGCGGCCAGGACGGCCATGCAGGCGGCGAAGACGAGGCCGGCGCGGGCCAGGCCGACCGGCCCGGTGAGCAGGCCGACGCCGATGACCGGGATCGAGATCCCGAAGTAGGCGACCACGAACAGGGCGGAGAGGGCCCCGCCGCGGTGCTCGGCGGGGCTCGCGGCGGCGACCTCGCCGACCGCCCCGCGCAGCGCCATGCCCTGACCTGCCCCGCCGACCAGCGCGCTGAGCACCAGCGGGGCGAGGAGGGTCCAGGCGAGCGAGGCGGACAGCAGGGCCAGCCCGGCGATCAGCACCAGGCAGCCCAGCGGGATCGCCCGCGCGGTGCCCAGCCGGGGCACCAGGAGCTGGCCGAGGGTGGAGGCGAAGAAGGCGGTAAAGACGATCAGGCCGATCACGGCGTGGTTGTCGACGCCGAGCTCGCCGGCCAGGAACGCCGGGCTGACCGAGGTGAACACGCCCAGCAGGGAGAAGCCCGCGAAGGCGGCGATCCCGGCCGGGACGAACACCCCGCGGACCTCCGGCGGCAGGGACGGCGGGTTCGGCCGCGCGGTGCGCAGCGGGCGGGCGCCGGCGACCGTCTCCGGCAGGCGGAGGGTGAGCGCGAAGGAGGCCGCGAGCAGCACCAGGTGCACGACGAACGGCAGGACCAGCGGGTCGGGCGCGTACTCGGCGAGCACCCCGGCGAGCAGGGGCCCGCAGCCGAGCCCGCCCATGTTGGCGGCGGTCGCGACGAAGCCGGCGCGGGCGCGTTGCTCGGGCGCGGCGAGCTCCAGCACGTACGCGGTGCCGGTGCCGGTGAACAGGCCCGCCGAGAGGCCGGACAGCAGCCGGCCGAGGAGGAGCAGCGGCACGGAGTCCGCGCCGAGGAAGACGGCGGCGCTGCAGGCGGCGAAGCCGAGCCCGCAGAGCAGGACGGGACGGCGCCCGACGGTGTCGGAGACGTTGCCGACCAGCAGCAGGACGCCGATGACGCCGAGGGCGTAGACGGCGAAGACGACCGTCACGGTCAGCTCGGAGAAGCCGATCTCGTCCTGGTACAGCCCGTAGAGGGGGGTGGGGAGGGTGGTGCCCGTCATGCAGACGGCGAAGGCGGCGGCGGCCACGAGGTAGCCGGGGAGGCCCGCGGTCGGCCGGGCGGTCCGACGGTCGGTCATCCGCCCACGATAGGCGGGGCGCCGGGCCGGGCCGGTGCCGCCCGGAGGTGCGCTGCGCCGAATGGCGGGCCCCTCCCGACGGGTGGGCCCTCCCGGTGCGTTGGCCTCCCGGCGGGCCGGGTGGGGCCCGGCGGCCCGCCCCGGACAGGTGAGGGGCCCGGGGCGGGGCGCCGGTGTCGGCGGTGCCGTGGGTCCAGCGGGTCCAGCGGGGCGGGTCCAGCGGGTCCCGTGGTTTCAGGGGGTTCCGGAGGTTCAGTAGGTGAGGATGCCCGGGTCGGACAGGCCCGGGGCGCCGGTCTCGACGTGGCCGGCCAGGCGGCGGACGAAGTCGGTGGTGGCGTTGGAGGTGACGGTCACGTCGTACCAGTTGCGGCAGGTGCGCAGGTCGACGGTGTAGGAGACGGTGGCGCCGCGGCGGACGGTGACGGTCTGCGGGGTGCCGGCGTAGGCGTTGCTCACGGTGAGGACGACGTCCGCGGTGCCCGCGTTGGTGAGGGTGAGGTCCAGGCTGCCGGTGGTCGGGTTGTGCCGGGCGGTGACCTCGGGCCCGGCGGTCTTGCCGGGGTTGCGGAAGCGGCGCAGGAAGCCGTTGGGGCCGTGCACGGTCAGGTCGGTGACGCCCTTGGAGTAGGTGGTGTTCCAGGTGTCCGTGATGGACTTGCCGGCCTCGGCGGTGTACGTCCAGGGGCCGTCGGTGCGGTTGGCCGAGGTCACCAGGAACTGGGCGCCGGCGGCCGCGCCGCCGCTGAAGGCGAGGCGGTACTTGCCGGTGGCGGTGTCGGCGGCGCCGTCCACGTACGGGGCGTACTTCAGCGGGCGGGTGGGCTTGGCGCCGGGCTCCTGCTTGGGCATGGTGCCGGTGGCGGGCGGGGCGGGCACGTAGTCGGGGTGCCGGTTGCGGTCCGGCGGGAGGTAGCCGGCCGTGGAGGGCAGCGCGGCCGGGGCGGTGTTCGACGCGGTGAAGTCGAAGGCGGAGGTCAGGTCGCCGCAGACGGCGCGCCGCCAGGGCGAGATGTTGGGCTCCAGCACGCCGAAGCGGCGCTCCATGAACCGGATGATCGAGGTGTGGTCGAAGGTCTCGGAGCAGGTGTAGCCGCCGGTGCTCCAGGGCGAGACGACCAGCATCGGCACCCGCTGGCCGAGGCCGTACGGGCCGGCCGCGTAGCTCGCGTTGCCGGCGAAGTAGTCGGCCGTGGTGGACACCGTGGACAGGCCCTGGGAGGCGGAGGAGGGCGGGAACGGCGGCACGACGTGGTCGAAGAAGCCGTCGTTCTCGTCGTAGGTGATGAACAGCGCGGTGCGGGCCCACACGTCGGGGTTGGAGGTGAGCGCGTCGAGCACCTGGGAGACGTACCAGGCGCCGTAGTTGGCGGGCCAGTTGGGGTGTTCGGTGAAGGCCTCGGGGGCGGCGATCCAGGAGATCTGCGGCAGCGTGCCGGCCTGGACGTCGCGGCGCAGGACGTCGAACAGGCCGTCGCCGGCCTTGGCGTCGGTGCCGGTGCGGGCCTTGTCGTAGAGCGGCTGGCCGGGCTGGGCGTTGCGGTAGTTGGTGAAGTAGAGCAGCGAGTTGTCGCCGTAGTTACCGCGGTAGGGGTCGGATATCCAGCCCCAGGAGCCCGCCGCGTCCAGGCCGTCGCCGATGTCCTGGTAGATCTTCCAGGAGACCCCGGCCCGCTCCAGCCGCTCGGGGTAGGTGGTCCAGCCGTAGCCGGCCTCCTGGTTGCCGAGGACGGGGCCGCCGCCGGTGCCGTTGTTGCCGGTGAAGCCGGTCCACATGTAGTAGCGGTTCGGGTCGGTCGAGCCGATGAACGAGCAGTGGTAGGCGTCGCAGAGGGTGAAGGCGTCGGCGAGCGCGTAGTGGAACGGGATGTCCTGGCGGGTCAGGTAGGCCATGGTGGTGGCCGTCTTGGCGGGCACCCACTGGTCGTACTTGCCGTTGTTGAAGGCCTTGTGGCCGCCGGCCCAGTCGTGGTTGAGGTCCTGGACGAACTGCATCCCGAGGTCGTTCACCTGGGGGCGGAACGGCAGCACCTCCTTCTTGCCGCTGTCCGTCTGGTGCCACACGGATTTGCCGCTGGGCAGGGTCACCGGGCGGGGGTCGCCGAAGCCGCGGACGCCCTTCATCGCGCCGAAGTAGTGGTCGAAGGAACGGTTCTCCTGCATCAGGACGACGATGTGCTCGACGTCCTGGAGGGTGCCGGTGGCGCCCTGCGGGGCGATCGCCGCGGCCCGGGCGATGCTCTGCGACAACGTGGTGAACGCGGCGGTGGCGCCCGCGAGTTGGAGGAAACGACGGCGGTTCAGCTCTGCCATGGGTGGGGTGACCTCTGGGTGTCGGGGGAGCGGCGGACGGGACGGTGCCCCCAGGACAGCGCCTGTGGGGTACCTCCCGGCGGACCATTCATGACTGCCCGCTGTACGCCGGGCGAACGCCTTGAGTTGTCTGAACACGTTCGGCCGCCCGGCCGCCGCCCGGACGTTGTGCGGCTGCCCAGCCGGTGCGCCGCCGCCCGGCCGGTGCGCCGCCGTCCGGCCTGTGCGCGCCGCCGGACGGACCGTGAACCCGGCCCGGGCCGCCGCCCGTAGCTCGAAGGAAGGCGTGGCACGGGGGGGCGTCCGCCCCCGGTGGACCAGTGCGCCCCACGAGGCGGGGAGGAACCGGATGCAGTCCCGACGCGACCAGGTGCAGGCGCACCTGTTCGTGATGAGCAGGCTGGCCTCGGGCATGCTGCGAGCGGAGCCCGATGCGCCGGACACCCCCACCGGGCGGACCACCCGGGGCACCATGACCGGGCTGGCGGTGGCGGTGCTGATCGGGCTCGGCGTCACGGTGTACGGGGTGATCAGCCCCGGCGGCAGCGACGCCTGGGCCAAGCCCGGCACGCTGGTAGTGGTCGAGGAGACCGGGGCCCGCTACTGACAAGGGCGCAGCCGCTCGGCCCTCACGGCCCCCCACGCCGCCCGCCCCACGACCGACGCCCCGCCCGGCCACCACCATGGCCCTCACACGCCGCCCGCCGGGAGGACCGCGGGGATCCGGCGCGCGGCACAGGGACGCAGACCACCCGCCCACACCCCCCCGCCGGCCACCCCGCCCGCGCCATTCCGCCGCTCGCCCCGCCGCTCGCCCCGCAGCCGCCTCGCCGCCGCTCCCTCGCCTCCCGACCAGGGCCGCTCCGGCGCCGGGGCCGCGCGGGGGTCCGCTGAGCGGGTTTGGCCGGTTCGTTCTCGTGGCCCGGTCCGTCATGCCGTTCGGCCTCCGGCAGAGCGCCCGGCGGCTGGTGTCCTGACCTGCTTCGTCGCCATCGTCGTCAGCGCCGTCCTCACCCGCGCGCCTGGTGCGGGGGCTGCGCCGACGTCCGCTGAGCGGGGCTTGGCCGATTCGCCCTCATGGCCCCGCCACCGCCACGCCGGCCGGCCTCGCGCTCTCACCCTGGCTCGAGCCCGGGCCGGGTGGAGGGCAGGTGAGGGTCAGCGTGCGGGGTGGAGGACTTCGAGGGGGCCGCGGCGGCGGCTCGGCCGCGGGCGGGTTCGTGGGCGCTCCGGTGCGGAATGCCGGATCCGTGCGGCGGACCGTCGTCGCCGAGGTCGCGGCCCGCTGTCCATGGCCCTCGCGGTCGCGACCGGGAGCGGTGGAGTCGCGCGGGTCGCGGGGTGTGTTGTGCCCGCGGGCGCGGTCGTCTCGCTCGTCGGCGTGCTCGCATTGCGCGTGGTTGCCCGGGGTTGGGCGGATCCGGGTACGGGTCAGGGGTGGCGGCTGGACATGGTGTCGCCGATGAGGGCGGCGAGTTCGAGGTAGGCGAGGCGGGTGCGGGGGCGGAGGGCCGTGGGGGCGGCCGGGGTGTGGGGTGGAAGGGTGAGGGCGCCGCGGCAGCGGGTGCGGAAGTGGGTGAGGAGGTCGCGTTCGGCGATGGCGCGGTCGGTGGGTGGGGCGGGGGTGAACACGGTGGCGGCGCCGTGGACCAGGTCGTGGCGGCCGAGGGCGGTGAGGTGGTCGAGGAGGGCGTCGGCGTTCCGGGCGCCGGTGGCGGTGGCGGGTTCGCAGATGACGACTTGGTCGGCGTGCGGGACGGCGGCCGGTCGCAGGTCGACGGGGGAGGTGGTGGTGTCGGTGAGGATCACGGGGTAGTGGCCGCTGAGTTCGGCGAGGGTGGCGGGGAGGGCCGCGGGGTGCGGTGGCGCGGCGTGGACGACGAGCCGGCTGCCGGGGTGCCGTTCGGCTGTGGTCGGACCGCCGGGGACGAGGACGAGGACCGTGTCGGTGCGGTGTTCGGCGAGCACGGCGCCGAGGACGGCGGCGATGCCCCCTGCGGTGGGGCCGCCCAGGACGGTGATCCGGTGGCAGGCGCGCAGCGGGACGCGGATGCGGTCGACGAGGTGTCGGCGTCGGGCTTGGCCGCCGAGGGCGAGGATGCGGCTGCGCGGCGGATCGGCGATCGCTCGGGGGGCCGCTGCCGGGGGCCGGGTCGGTGCCGCTGCCGGGGGCCGGGCCGGCGCCGGGGGCGGGGTGGGCGTCGGCGCCGGGGGTGGGCTGCCGACCGGGCCGCGGGTGTACAACTGCCGTTCGGCGGCCGGGATCAGGACGGTGCCGAGCGGGTCGAGCGGTTGCCTCGGCCGCAGGGCGACGGGGGCGGGCCAGGCCGCCGGCGAGTAGTCGGGGGCGGCCTGGGTGCGGGTGCCCGTGCTGCCGGGTGCGGCGCCGGTGGTGCCGTCGGAGAGGGCCACGGTCTGTCCTTCCGGTCCGTGTTGCGCGCGGCGGGTGCGTCCGGCCGCTCCGTACAGCTGTCCCTACGCTCGAAGCCTTCGTTCCGGTTCACCTGAACCGTTCTTCGCGGGAGGACCGTTGAGCGGGGCGGAGCGCTGCTGGCTCCCCTCGTCGTACGCGCGAAATTGCCGCACCCGACCGGACACCGATCGGTACCGTCATGCGGTGGCACTCGGCGCCCGCCGAGTGCCACCGAGGTCGAAGGAGTGTGAGTCCCGTGATGGGGACGGCGGGGGATGAGCAGGGGATGGACGCGGACGGGCCGGAGGTGCGGGCGTTCGTCGCGGCGCTGGTGCGGGCGGGGGCGCCGAGCGTGCCAGGTCCGACCGGGTTGGTGGTGCCGGAGGCGACTGCGGAGGAGGTGATCGCGGTGGCGCGGCGGTTGGCACTGCGGGCGGTCGCGGACGGCCGCTGGAAGCCGGGGTCGGCGCCGCGGGGGCTGTGGGGGGTGGCCTCGGCGATGGTGGTGGACGAGCACCCGTCGTCATCGGGGTGGTCGCCGGTGGAGCGGGAACGGGTGGTGACCTGGGTCGCGACGCTGATCGAGCACCGCGGCGAGGACGGTGTGCAGGAGTTGTTGCGGGAGCTCAACCTCCGCTGAGGGATGGCGGGTTGCGGGCGGGCGGGCCGGGTGCCGCGCTCGCCCTGACGTACCGTCCGGTGGTCGGTCCGGTGGTTCGGTCCGGTGGTCGGTCGGAGGCCGGCGGATGGCGTTGGCGGATCGTTGGTGAGGACTTGGCGCGCTCCGGCAGCGTGAGGGTCGTAGCCGCCGCCGGGGATGTCCGGCAGGCGCCGAGCGGCGCCTGCCGTGCCGTGTCCCCTTGCCCGATCTGAGAGGTAGCGCGTGTCGAATCCGTCCGTCGCCCCGTCCACGTCCGTCACCCAGCCCTCCGGGGACCCGTCGGACGCGGTGGGGGCCGTCATCGCCCCGGCCGGTCCCGTCACCGACCGGGCGGAGCCCGTCACCGCCCCCGCCGACCGGGCCCGACCGACCCTCGACCCGGACACGCTCGCCGAGATCCACCGCCTGCACGGCGGCTACCTGCTGCGCGCGCTGCTGCGGGCCACCGGCGGGGACCGCGGCAAGGCCGAGGACATCCTGCAGGAGACCCTGCTGCGCGCCTGGCAGAACCCGGAGGCGCTGAGCGCCGGGGCCGAGCAGAGCCGGCCCTGGTTGTTCACGGTGGCCCGGCGGATCGCCATCGACCACTACCGGATGGCCGCCGCCCGTGCCAAGGAGGTGATCGGCGAGCCGGTGGAGGACCGCCCGCAGCACGACGACCCGTACGAGCGGGTGGTGGTCGCCCGGGACATCGCGCTGGCGCTGCGGCGGGTGCAGAAGCACCACCGCGAGGTGCTGGTCGAGCTGCACCTGAAGGACCGGTCGGTGCTGGAGGCCTCCGCGCGGCTGGGGGTGCCGCCGGGGACGGTCAAGTCGCGCAACTTCTACGCGATCCGCGCGATGCGCCCGGTGCTGGCGGCGGAGCACGGGTACGCTCCGGCGGAGCGCCGGCCCCCGCAGCCCGAGCGCCGGACGGCGGCGGAGAACGGTGCCGCCGCGGTCCGGTGACCGGCCCGGCTAACGCGCCGGCGACCGGTCCGGCGAGCGGAGGTTGAGCGACTGCTCCAGGCTGCTGGCGAACTCGCTGCGGTACCCGGCGAGTTGCTCGTGGCGGCGGAAGCGGTCGAGTGCCGAGCGCAGCCGGCCGCTCACCTCCGGGGCGCGGCCGCGGGCCACCAGGTAGGCGGCGTAGGACTGTTCGGCGAGCGCGTGCCCGTAGAGCAGCCCGGCCTCCTCGCAGGCGGCGAGCAGCCGGTGCCAGACGAGGTCGGCGGCCCCCTCGCGGACGGTCAGTGGGAGGGACTGTGCTTCGGTGAGCAACGCCCAGAGGTGGACCTGGGTCACCGGGGTGGGCGGCAGCAGGTCGGAGGCCTCGCGGGAGTGGCGCCGCGCGGTGTCCGGGTCGCCGGAGGCCAGGCCGACCGCGCCCTGGTGGATCTTGGCGTCGACGAGCCGTCGGCGATTGCCGGAGGCCACGGCGAGTGAGGTGGCGGAGGCCGCCAGCCGTTGGGCCTCGGCGGTGTCGCCGAGCATCGCGGTGGCCAGGGCGAGGGTGGCGAGCGCCCGGATGCGGGCGGAGGTGGCCCGGGGCCCGTCCGCGGTGTCGGTGAGGGTGACGGCCTTCCGGGCGGCGTCGGCCGCTTCGCGTCGCCGTTCGAGCGCGATCAGGGCCTGGGCACGGCAGTTGAGCAGCAGCGCGATCGCGCCCGGGTCGCCGCAGCGTTCGGCCGCCGCCAGGCCCGCGGTGGCACGGTCCAGCCAGTGGGTGAAGAGGCTGGCGCCGTAGTAGAGGGACCCGGCGGTCAGGGCGATCCGCCAGGCGCGCTCGGGATCGGTGGTGGTGACGGCGCCGACCAGCGCCCGGACGGCGGGCTCCTCGGCGCGGAACCAGTCGAGGGCGGCCCGGATGTCGCCGACAGCCGGGAGGGTGTGCGGCGGATGGGCGGGGGAGTCGGAGTCCTCCTGGCCGGGGTCCAGGTAGAACCCGCAGTGCTGGAGGGCGGCGAGGTAGTAGTCCGCCAGGCGCTCCCGGAACAGTCGCCGCGCGGCCTCGGGCAGTTCGGCGAGCAGTCCGGCGCCGAACAGGCGGACCAGGCCGGTGCGGCGGTAGCGGCCGGGGGTGGTGCCGGTGAGCAGGTGGTGGGCGGCGAGTTCGCCGAGTGCCGCGTGCGTGGTGGTGGTGTCGGCCGCGAGCAGGGCGGCACTCGCGGTGAGGTCGAACTCCGCGCCGGGGTGGACGGCCAGGGCGGTGAAAAGCTCGGACGCTGTGGAGGAGAGTTGACGATAGGTCAGGCGAAGCTGCGCTTCGACGCCGAGGGTGCCGCCGGCGTCCAGGACGGCCAGCCGGGTGCGCTCGTCGACGAGTTCGTCGGCCAGCTCGGTGACCGTCCAGTCGGGCTGGGCGGTCAGCCGGGCGGCCGCGATCCGCAGGGCGAGCGGCAGCCGGTCGCAGAGCCGCACGAGCCGGCCGGCGGCTTCCCGGTCGGCGCGCACCCGCTCGGGTGTCAGGGCGCGTTCCAGGAGCAGCAGGGCCTCCTCCTCGGACGGCGCGGCCAGGCGCAGCAGGACGGCGCCGTCGAGGGTGATCAGGTCCTCCAACGAGGTCCTGCTGGTGACCACCGCGACGCAGTCCGGCCCGTCGGGCAGCAGCTCACCGACCTGCTCGGGGCCGGCGGCGTCGTCGAGGACCACCAGGAGCCGCCGGCCCCGGGTGCGTTCGCGGAACAGTGCGGCGCGTGCGGCGCGGTCGGCGGGGACGGCGTCGGCCGGGACGCCGAGTGCGTGCAGGAAGTCGGCGAGGACGGCCTCGGGCCGGGCCGGGCCGTCCTGGGCCAGGCCGCGCAGGTCGGCGTACAGCCGGCCGTCGGGGAAGCGGTCGGCGGCCCGGTGCGCCCAGGCGGCGACCAGGGCGCTCTTGCCGACCCCGGCGGGGCCGACCACGAGGACCGGTCCGTCGGTCACGCGGTCCGGTGCGCAGGCTTGGTCGAGCCGGTCGAGCTCGGCCTGTCGGCCGATGAAGTCCACGAACCGGCGGGGGAGTCGATCCGGGACGTGGGCGGCCGGCGCGGGCGCGGGAGGCGCGGCGGGCGGGGGCTGCGGCGGGTCGTCGGCCAGGACCTCGGCGAGCGCCGCCTGCAGGGCCGGGCCGGGCCGGATGCCCAGTTCGCCGTCCAGCCGCCGGCGGGCCCGGTGGTAGGCGGTCAGCGCGTCCGCGGGGCGGCCGGCCTGGCGCAGGCAGCGCATCAGCAGTGCCACCAGCTCCTCGCGCAGCCCGTCCGTCCGGACCTCCTGCTCCAGCACGGCCACCGCCGCCGCCCCGGTGCCCTGGCGCAGCCGCAGCGAGGCCCAGCCGAGCAGGGCCGCGGTGCGGGACTCCTTGAGGTGGTCCACCGCGGCGGCCCGCAGCGGGGTGTCGGGCAGGTCGGCGAGGGCCTCGCCGCGCCACAGGCGCTGAGCCTCCTCCAGCAGGGCGATGGCCTCGGCGTCCTCGGCGCGCTCCGTGTGCCCGGCGGCCCGGGCGGTCAGCGTCTGGAACCGCAGCGCGTCCACCTCGTCGGCGGGGCCGGCCAGCAGGTAACCCGGCGCCCGGGTGTGCAGGTCGAACGGCGTGCCGGCGAGCAGCTTGCGCAGCGCGGCCACGTGTCCCTGCACCGCCGCCCGCGCGCTGGCCGGCGGCCGTTCACCCCACAGGGCCTCGCAGAGCCGGTCCATGGTGACCACGCGCCCGAGTTCCAGCGCCAGCAGTGCCAGGATCGCCCGCCGCTGCGCCCCCGCGAGGGTGGCGAAGCCGTCCGACCCGACCCGCAACTCCACCGGGCCGAGCAGCCGAATTCGCACCACGTACCCCATTCCGTTCGCACCAAACCCCAGGTGGGACCCGGGGCGGAGCAGTGTAGTCCGCGGACCTGTCCGGTCCGTGCCAGGTTGGCGGTCTGCCCCCTGTACGCACACGGGGTGGGTGCGGGTTGCACCCACCGCCGAGGTTTCTCGCCGCCTAAACCGGCGCCGGGCGTGGAGGCCTTGGGGCCGAAGGATCCTTCGTGTAGAACTCTTCGGAATTCGGACGGCTGCGGCAGCGGCGGCGCGGTGCGCGGGCCCCGAGCCGGGCGACCGCCCGGGTGGACGGGGCTCGCCGGCGGATGAACGGGCAGGTCGGGCCTATCCTCGGACGGGAGCCGACGGCTGGGGGAGGAGAGGGACGCGTGCACATCGATCTGCTCGGGCCGGTGGTCGTCCGGCGGGAGGACGGGACGGCGGTCACGCCCTCGGCGCCCAAGCGGCGGGCGCTGCTGAGCGCGCTCGCCGTGCGGCTGAACCAGACGGTGGCCACCGGGGAGCTGATCGAGCTGGTCTGGGACGGCGCCGCGCCGCCCACCGCACGGGCCGCGCTGCAGGGGCACGTCGCGGCGCTGCGTCAGCTGCTGGACGGGCCGGGGCTGGCGCTGGAGACCCGGGGCGCCGGGTACGCGCTGGCCGGCGAGCCCGAGCGGGTCGACGCGCTGCGCTTCTCCCGGCTGTGCGAGGAAGCGGGCGTGCTGCTGCCCGCGCCGTCCGCCCCGGGCGGGACGGCGCCGGACGGCACGGCGCACGACGATCCCGCGCTGCCGCTGCTGCGGGCCGCGCTGGACCTGTGGCGCGGCCCGGCGCTCAGCGACTGCGGATCCGCCCTGCTGCGCGAACGGACCCTGCCGCACCTCACCGACCTGCGGCTACGCGCCCTGGAGCGGCTGGCCGAGGGGCTGCTGCGGGCGGGGCGCGGCGGTGAGACCGTCACCGAACTGGCGGCGGCGGCCGACGCCCACCCCTCCCGGCAGACCCTGCCCGTGCTGCTGGTCCGCTGCCTGGAGCAGGCCGGGCGGAGCGCGGAGGCGCGGGAGCGCTACGAGCGCGGGCCGGCTCGGCCGGCCGGCCTGCCCGGGCCCGAACTGCGGCGCGCCGCTGAGCGGTTCGAGGCCCCCGCTGCCCCGCCCGACCGCCGCTTCGTCGGCCGGAGCGCCGAACTCGCCCGGCTGGACGCGGCCCTGTCCGCCGCCCGGTCCGGTCGCCCGCTCCTGGTGACCGGCCCGGCCGGCGTCGGCAAGACCGCCCTGGTCCGGCACTGGGCGGCGGTGCGCGGCACCGGGCACTTTCCGGACGGTGTGCTCAGTGCCGACCTGCGCGGCTTCGACCCGGACGGGCCGCGCGAGGCCGGCGACGTCCTGGGTGAGTTCCTCGTCGCCCTCGGCGTCGCCCCGGACGACCTCCCGGCCTCGACCGCGGACCGCTCCCGCCGCTACCGCGAGCTCGTCGCCGGCCGGCGGGCGGCGATCCTGCTGGACGACGCCGCCTCGTACGAACAGCTCGCCCCCCTGCTGCCCGACCCGCCGCGCGAGGACGCCGCGGGGGCGTGCGCCCCCGTCGCCGTCGTGACCAGCCGCAGCCGCCAGCGCCACCTGCTGGTCCGGGTGGGCGCCGTACCGGTACCGCTGGACACCCTCACCCCCGAGGACGCCGCCGCGCTGCTCACCCGCACCCTCGGACCGGAACGGACCGCCGAGGACCCGGACGCCGTCGAGGACCTCGCCGAGCGCTGCGACCGCCTGCCGCTCGCGCTGCGCCTGGCCGCCGCCAGGCTGATCGCGCGGCCCGACTGGTCCGTCGCCGACCTGGTCCGCGAACTCGCCGACGAGGAGACGGGGTTGGCCGCCCTCTCCGGCGGCGGCACCGGCACCGGACGCGGCCCGGTCGGCCTCACCACCGCCCTGGACCGGACCTACCGGACCCTGCCGCCCGCCGCCGCCCGGCTGTTCACCCTGCTCGGCCTGCACCCGGGCGCGGTGATCGACACCGACACCGCCGCCGCCCTCGCCGACCTCCCGCCCGCCGCCACCCGCACCCTGCTGGCCGAGCTGGACACCGTCCACCTGGTGGAGGAGGCGAAGCCCGGCCACTACGCCCGGCGCGCGCTGGTGGGCCGCTACGCCGCCCGGCAGGCGGCCGACCTCACCTGCGACGAACGGTTCGTCGCCCTCGACCGGCTGATCGCGCACTACCTGGACGCCACCGCCGGGTGGACGGCCGAGTGCACCGCCGCAGGCGCGGCCGGCAGCGGCGGCGCGCGCGCGGCGGCCTGGTTCGGACGCGAGGAGCGCGCCCTGCGAGCCGTCGTGGTCTGCGCCGAGCAGTACGGGCGTTCGGTCGGCTGCTGGCGGCTCGCCCACCGGATCGCCCGGCTGTACCAGGCCACCGGCCACGACCGGGCGCACTGGCGCGAGGTCGTCGAAGCCGGGCTGCGCGCCGCGCACGCGGACGGGGACGAGGCGGCCGTCGCCCGGCTCGGCACCGACCTCGCCGTGCTGCACGTCGCCCGCGCCGCCCACCGCACCGCCGCCGAGCAGCTGGACCGGGCTGTCGCCGCGGCCGAGCGGGCGGGCGACGCGGCGCTGCGCCACCACTGCCGGAGCCGGGTGGCCGCCGCGCTGCTGCAGGCCGGCCGCCCCGACCGGGCGCTGCCCCTGCTCACCGAGCTGGTGTCCGCCGCCCGCACTCCGGCCACCGGACACCTGCTGGTGGGCTCGCTCACCGAGCTCGCGGACGCCCTGGTCCTGGCCGGAGAGCCGGGGCGGGCCCTCGCCCACGCCGAGGAGGCCGTCCGGGTCGCTGCCGAGCGCGGCGGCGGCGCCGAAGCCGTGCTCGCCACGCTCGGCCGCGCCGGCGCCCTGCACGCCCTCGGCCGCCGGGACGCCGCGCTCTCCTCGGCCCGGCTCGCCGTGGCCGTGGGCCGTACCGTCGGGGATCCGGCCCTGGAGGCGCGCGCACACGGCCTGCTCGCGGACCTGCTGGGCGAGCTGGGCCGCAGCGTGGAGGCAGCCGAGGCCCGGCGCCGGGCCGAGGCGCTGACGGCGGGTGGCGGCTGAGGTTGTGCGCCCCCCCGGTGCCCGCCTGCTCACCGGCGCGGGTGGTCGCGGGCGGTGGGCGGTCCCGCAATCCGGCCGAACCGGGCCGTCGGCGGGCCCGGAATCCCCGCGTGATCCCTTGACCGGCGGCCCGCGGTTCCACCGGATTGCGGGACCACAGGCGGAACTACCGGCAGTTCTGATGAGTGGAACCGCCGCGGGGCCCGGCCGCCCGGCGCCGGGGCGTACGCCCCGGTGCGGGTGGGACGTCGGCGAACGATCGGGTACAGGGCAGTTCCGCCGGCAGGGCATACTTCTGCCTGGCACTGCTGCCGGGCGAAGCCGGCAGAAGTGCCGACACGGGCAGGGCGGGGCGAACGAGGCCGCGCGGGCGTGGCCGAGCGAGCGGCCGACGGAGTGGGGGCGGGACATGACGGCTGGCGGCGGGCCACGTGCGGACGCGGGTACGGGCGCGGGAGCGGACATCGGCGAGTTCAGTCGGCTGCTGTCCGGGCACCGGGTGGCGGCCGGCCTGACCCAGGAGGAACTGGCCGCGGCCGCCGGGGTCAGCCTGCGCGCCCTCGGGGACATGGAGCGCGGCCGCACCCGCGGCCCGCAGCGGCGCACCGTGCGGGCCCTGGCGGTCGCGCTGGGTCTGGACGGGGCGCGGACGGAGGCGCTGGAGCGCGCCGCCCAGTCCGGGCGGCCTCGTGGTGTCCGGCCGAGCCCGGCCGGGGTCGTGGCCCAGGCGGCCGCGCCTTCCGCCGGGGCACCGACCGCCGTCGCGCCCTCCACCGCGCCGCCGACCGCCCTGCCGCGCTCCGCCGCCGCCGCGCCCTCCGCCGGCACGTCGGCCGCTGAGGGGACGACGGGGACGACCGCCACCGCTCCGCCGCTCGCCGGGGGCCAGCACGCCCTCGCCCTGCCGCGCGACATCGCCGACTTCACCGCCCGGGAGAGCGCCCTCGCCACGCTGCTCCGCCTCGCCGCGGACGAGCGGCCCGCCCACCCCCGTGTGGTGCTGGTGAGCGGTCAGCCGGGCCTCGGCAAGACCGCCTTCGCCCTGCACGCCGCGCACTGCCTGGCCGAGCGCTTCCCGGACGGCCAGCTCTCCCTGGACCTCGGCGGGACGTCCGCCCAGCCGCTGCCCGCCCGTGACGCGCTCGGCCAGGTGCTGCGTGCCCTCGGCGTCCAGGACGGCGCGGTGCCCGCCGGGACGGAGGAGCGGGCCGGTCTCTACCGGGCGCTGGTGCGCGAGCGGCGGCTGGTCCTGGTGCTGGACGACGCCGCCGACGAGGGCCAGGTGCGCCCGCTGCTGCCGGGCTCCGGACCGGCCGTGACCCTCGTGACCAGTCGCAACGCGCTGCCAGGCCTGGAGTCGGTGCACCGGCTGAGCCTGGACGTGCTGTCCCCGGCCGAGGCGGCCGGCCTGCTGGCCCGGATCGCCGGCCGCGAGCGGATCGAGGCCGCGCCGGACGCCACCGCCGAACTGGCCGCGCTCTGCGGCTACCTGCCGCTCGCGCTGCGGATCGCCGGACAGCGGCTGGTCGCCCGGCCGCAGCAGCCGGTCTCCCACCTGGTGCGCCAGCTGGCCGCCGAGGAGAACCGGCTGGACCTGCTGGAGACCGGCGACCTGGCGGTCCGCACGGCCTTCGAACTGTCCTACCGCCGACTGCCCGCCGAGGCCCAACTGATTCTCCGCCGCTGTGCGTTGACCGCCGGGCCGGACTTCACCGCGATGGTCGCCGGCGCCTACGCGGGCCGCTCGGCGGCCAGGACCGAACTGGTGCTGGAACAGCTGGTCGACGCCGGACTGGTGCAGCCGGCCACTCCGGACCGCTACCGCCTGCACGACCTGGTGCGGCTCTACGCGGCCGAGCGGCTGGCCCTCGACGAGACGGCCGAGGAACTGGAGGGGGCCCGCACCCGGGCCGGGCGCTGGATCCTCGACCGGGCCGCCGACTACGGGCTGCGCTTCGACCCCGAGCGCGCCAAGGACGGCGTCGAGCCGGCCGGGTCCGCTGTCGCCCACCTCACCGAGGCGGCGCGCTGGCTGGAGCACGAGCACCCGGAGTGGCTGGCCGCGCTGTACCACGCGCAGCAGGCCGGCCGCCACCGGGAGGTGGTCGACACCGCCGAGGCCATGCACTGGTTCTCGGACCGCCTGCTGAGCTGGGGCATCTGGGAGGAGGTGTTCCAGCTCTCGGTGGACGCCGCCCGCGCGCTCGGTGACCGGCGCGCCGAGGCCGTGCACGTCAACTACCTGGCCTGGACGCACGTCACCTGTCTGCACCGCTACCAGCGCGGCATCGAACTGGCCTCCGAGGCGCTGGAGTTGGCGCAGGAGCTGGGCGACCGCGAGCAGCAGGGCTGGGCGCTCACCTACCTCGCCGCCGGGCTGCGCCGGCTGCAGCGGCACCCCGAAGCGACCGAGGCCTTCCAGCGGGCGGCGGAGGCGTTCGCCGAGGTGGACAGCCGCTCGGCGCTGATCGGCCGACTGGTCACCCTGCGCGGCGCCGCCAACTGCCTGCGGGAGTCCGGCCGGGCCGAGGAGGCGGCGGACACCCGCCGCCGGGCGCTGGCCGGTGCCCTGGAACTGGTGGAGCGCTGGTCCTCGCCGCTGATGAATCTGATGGCGGCCATGACCGCGCACGAACTGGGCCTGGACCGCGCGGCGTTGAAACGCTGGCCGGCCGCGGAGAAGGCCTACCGGCAGGCCTTGGTGCACTACGAGGCGGTCGGCCGACCGGACAGCATGACCAAGACGCTGACCGAGCTCGGCACCGCGCTGATCGAGCAGGGCCGCCCCGAGGAGGCCCGCGAACTGCTCACCGAGGCGCTCACCGACCTGAGCGCGGACGGCCCCCGGCCCGGCCCGCCGGGGCACTGACGGCGGCGCCCGCTCCCCGCGCGCGTGGGAGCGGGCGGGGAGCGGGCGCCGTCCCGGCGCTGGGGCCGGGGCTGGGGCTGGGGCCGGGAGGCCGGTGGGTCAGATCCGGGTGTCCTCCACCACGGGCAGGTCCTCCACCACCGGCACCCGCTCCACCGAGGCGCTCGGGGCGTGCGCACCCGGCGCGAAGTCCGACCGCGGCGCGACGGCGGGCTTCTTCCCGCAGAAGGCCTGCTCCAGCGTGTTCATCAGCCCCTGCGTCACCGCGCCGTTGTTGGAGGCGTTGGCGAAGACCACCACGCTGCGCCGCCCGTCCGGGGTGGCGAAGGACTGGGTCTGGAAGCCCTGCACGATGCCGCCGTGCCCGTACACGTCCCCGCAGGTCAGCGAGATGCGGCGGAGCCCGAGGCCGTAGGAGACCTTCGCGGTGGGCGTGGGCAGGGCGGCGGTCATCTGCCGCAGCGAGTCGTCCGAGACCAGCCCGCCCCGCTCGCCGGCCAGCAGGGCGGTGAGGAAGGTGTCGAGGTCCTCGGCGTCGGAGATGACGGCGCCGGCGCTCCACACCCAGGAGCCGTTCTGCTCGGTGGAGTCCAGCAGCGGCTTGCTGCGGTCGTCGTTGGTGAGGTAGCCGGTGACGTGGGCGCCGCGGATCTTCTGGTCGGGCACCACGAAGGAGGTCTTGCGCAGGCCGAGCGGCTGGATGATCCGCTCGTTCAGCACCTCGGCGTACGGCCGGCCCGTGAGGTGCTCGACCGCGAGGCCCATCAGCACGAAGTCGGTGTTGGAGTACGAGTAGCGGCTGCCGGGGGCGTACTGCACGCCGTGCTTGACCGACATGGCCACCAGGTCGCGCGGGTCGTACACGGTGCTGCGGATGCGCGCCTCGAACGCGCTGGTGGTCTCCTCGCCGGCCTGCTCCAGCAGGTCGTTGGTGTGGTCGTAGACGCCGGCCCGGTGCTCCATCACCTGGCGGCCCGTCATCGTCCAGGCGTCGCCGTCGGGCAGGGTGCCCGCGGGGAGGTAGTCGCGCAGCGGCTTGTCGAGGTCGATCCGGCCCTGCTCCGCCAGCTGCATCACGAGAACGGCGGCGAACATCTTGCTGTTGCTGCCGACCCGGAACCTCCACGAGGAGTTCATCGGGGTCCCGTCCAGGTCGGCCTTGCCGACCGCGACCGAGCGGGTGCCCTCCAGGTCGCCGTGGTCGCGGATCACCGCGAAGGCGCCCGGCGCGCCGGCCGCCGTGGTGGCCTGGAGGGCGGCCCGCACGCCGGCGATGTCGGAGGCGGGCGCGTCGGCGGTGCCCCGGTCGGCGGCCGCGGCGTGCGCGGCGCCGGTCGCCACCAGGACGACACCGGCGGCGGCCACCGCGAGGGGACGCAGAAGGCTGGTCTTCGCCATGTTCCTCGGCTCTCTCGTCAGCTGACGCGGCGTCGGGCCGCGCCGTTCGAAGATCACTATCACCGGCCGCGCGGCCGAATTCAAAGTGAACCGGTCCGCCCGCGCTGTCCGTTGCGGGCGCCACCCGGGTGGCCGCACCGTTCGTTTCCCGCTCCGGGGCCAAGGTTTCACCTGCCGTCGTCTACCCGGGTCACGGCGCGCACCCCATGCTGTTCGGGCGCTCCCGCGCGTCCCGGTCCCCCGGCTCCGGCTGCCTGCCGGACCCCCGGTCACCGACACACCCGCCCGACACCCCGTCACCGGCCGCGGCGGCCCGGGGCGCCGCCCACTCCCATGCCGGGTGGCGCGCCGGGCCGCTCCCTCACCCAAGGATTGTCATGACTTCGTCCACGAAGCCCGCGAGCGTCCGATCCCGCCGCACCGCCACCGCGATCGGCTCGGCCGTCGCCCTGGTCGCCGCCTCGGCCGGCCTGTGGGCGGCGACCGCCACCACCGCGTCGGCGGCCGCCCTGCCCACGCCCGACCACGTCGTCGTCGTGGTGATGGAGAACCACGCCTACACCCAGGTCATCGGCAGCAGCAGCGCCCCGTACCTCAACTCGCTCAAGGCGGGCGGCGCCAACCTCACCCAGTCCTTCGGCATCACCCACCCGAGCGAGCCGAACTACTACGCGCTGTTCTCCGGCTCCACCCAGGGCCGCGTCGACGACAGCTGCGTGACGGTCGGCGGCTTCCAGAGCGCCAACCTGGCCTCCGAGGTGATCGCCGCCGGCAAGACCTGGGCCAGCTACAACGAGTCCCTGCCCAGCCAGGGCAGCACCACGTGCAGCAGCGGCAAGTACGCCCAGAAGCACAACCCCTGGTTCGGCTTCGGCAACGTCCCGCTGAGCTCCGCCAAGACCTTCGCGCAGTTCCCGACCGACTACAGCACCCTGCCGAACGTCTCCTTCGTGGTGCCGAACCTCTGCAGCGACATGCACGACTGCTCGGTCAGCACCGGCGACACCTGGATCAAGAACAACCTCGGCGCCTACGCCACCTGGGCGCAGACCCACAACAGCCTGCTGATCGTCACCTTCGACGAGGACAACAGCCTGTCCGGCAACCGGATCCCGACCGTCATCTACGGCGCCCACGTCACCCCGGGCAGCAGTTCCTCGACCACCTACAACCACTACAACGTGCTGCGCACGGTGGAGGACCTGGCCGGTACCGGCGGCCACGCGGGCAACGCGGCCTCCGCGAGCGACATCACCGGCATCTGGAGCTGAGCCCGGCCGATCGGTGCGTGACCCCTGTCGGAGCTGGAGTCGGAGCCGGGGCCGGAGCCGGAGTCTCGGTCCGGACCGGTGGCCGCTCGGTCGCCGGCCCGGCTCCGGTCCCGGTCCCGGCCGCCGCTCCGGTCCCGGACCCGGACTCGGTTCCGGTCAGGGGTCGCGCGTCCGGCCGCCGGGTCCCGTGCCGCCGGACGCCGGGCACCGCCGCCGTGCCCGCGCAGACCAGCGTCACCAGCGCCGCCGCCGTCAACAGCGGCACCCGGCTGCCCCAGGCGTCGGCGGCCAGCGGCGCCAGCACGTACCCGAGCGGCGCGGCGCCCAGCGAGAGCAGCCAGTCGTACGAGGTGACCCGGGCCAGCGTCCCGGCCGGGAAGTCCTGCTGTACCACCGTCTCCCAGACCGGGTTGAGGAAGCCCAGCCCGGCCATCGCCACCCCCTGTGCGGCCACCGCGAGGGCCGCCGGGGCCGGGAGGGCGAGCGCGAGCAGCGGCAGCCCGAACAGCGCCAGCGCGAGGTTGCCGGCCAGGACCGGACGGCGCGGGCGCAGGCGCCCGGCGATCAGCGAGCCGACCAGCAGACCCACCGCGCCGGCCTGGGTGAGCGCCACCCAGACGCCGTCGCCGCCGAGCCGGGTCGCGGCGATCAGCGGGCCGAGGGTGAGCAGGACGGCGCTCGCCCCGTTCCACACGCCGTGGGCGATCAGGCTGGTCCAGTACCAGTCCCGGGAGCGCACCTCGCTCCAGCCCTCCGCGAGGTCCCGGCGCAGCGAGCGCGGTTCGGCCGCGGTCGCCTCCGCGTCGGCGCCGCGCACGACGGTGAGCCGGGTGAGCAGGGCGGCGCTGACCAGGAAGGACGCGGCGTCCAGCAGGAAGGCCCAGCCGGCTCCGGCGGTGTACACCAGGACCCCGGCGAGCGCCGGGCCGCCGAGGCGGGCGACCCCGGTCGCGGTGCCGAGCAGGGAGTTCGCCCGCAGCCGCAGCTCACCCCGGACGGTCGCCGCGACCAGCGGCGAGGAGGTGGGCATGGCGAAGGCGGAGGCGGTGCCGCCGACGGCCGAGGCGAGCGCGATGTGCCCCAGGTCGGGACGACCGCCGAGCAGTTCCAGGCCGACGAGCAACTGGGCCACTGCCCGCACCAGGTCGGTGGTGAGCGCGACGACGCGCGGATCGAACCGGTCCCCGGCCACCCCGCCGAAGGGCAGCAGGAGCAGGCGCGGCACCATCGCGCAGCCCAGCACCAGGGCGAGCGCGCCGGAGGAGCCGGTGGCCCGGGTGATGGCGATCGCGAGGGCGGCGGGGACGACGGCGTCGCCGAGGGTGGAGATCGTCCGGCCGAGGAAGAGCAGGCGGAAGCCCGGCAGGTGCAAGGGGTGCCGGGGGTGCGGGTGTCGGGTCGCCGGGTGTCCGGCCCACGGAAGTCTGGTCACGCGCCGCACTGTATTTCGGTGACGAAATTTTGGCAACGAATATTTTGGTGACGTAGCTTTGGGGTTTGTAGACTCCTCCCATGGCCGAGCACCCCCATCAGCACTCCACCCCGCCCCGCGACTGGACGGACGGCCACGTCGAGCGCTGGCGGCCGGTGCTGCCCGACCTCGACCCGGACATCGAGGCCGCCGTCACCCGGATGGGCAAGCTCACCCGGCACTTCCGCCGGGTCCGGGAACAGGGCGTCGCCGACTTCGGCCTGCAGAAGCACGAGTTCGACACGCTCCACGAGCTCGCCGGGCGCGGTGGCCACGCCGCCCCCTCCGACCTCCGGGCCGACCTCAACCTCGCCCCGGCGTCGATCACCGGCCGCCTCGAGGCCCTCGAACGGCGGGGCTTCGTGGTGCGCACGCCGTCAACGGCGGACCGCCGCAAGGTCGACATCGTGTTGACGGACGCCGGGCGCGCCGCCTGGCACGAGGCGCTGGACGTGGTCGGGCGGGAGGAGCGCCGGTTGCTGGGCGTGCTGTCCGAGGAGGAGCGGCGCACGCTGTCCGACCTGCTGCGGAAGGTGACGCTGGCCCAGGAGGCCCCCGAGGACGGCCGTCCGGCCTGAGATGCTCGGGCGGAAGGGGGCCGGGGGCGGCACGCCTGCCGGGGTCGACCCGGGGGTCGCGCTGCTGGTATCGATAGGGCCGTGCGATTCGAACAGGTGCCGATGCCGGACGGTGTGGGGGCGCGCCCCCGGGACGGGCGGGGGTACCCGGTGCCGGCGATCACGCCCTGGCACCGGGGCGAGCCGCAGTTCGCGCTGACCGATCCCGGGCGCAGCGCGAACTGCGCGATGGAGCGGCGCTGTTCGGTGTGCGGCCGGTTCATGGAACGCGGGCCGGTGTGGCGGGTCGTCGGGCCCGCCGAGAGCGCCGCGATCGCCGCGGCGCTCGCGGACGGGCGGTCGTACCGCAACCTCGCGCCGACCATGGAGGGCCCCGGGCACCGCGCGTGCATGCTGTACGCCTCGATGGTCTGCCCGTACCTGGCGCGGCCGAACGCCCGGCGGCGGGCGACCGCCGAGGACACGGCCGACGGCCTGACCTCGGCCGCCGTCCGCGGGGCGGCGCGCGGGGGCCTGGGGGCAGTGGTCGGGTTCGCCGACTACGAGTACGCCGTCACCGAGACCCGGGTGCTGTTCCGCTTCCTCGACCTGGTCGAGTTCCTGCCGCACGGCTCCGCCGACGAGCACCTGGCCGAGCTGCGCGCGGAGTTGGCGAAGCCCGGCCGGGGGCACTGAGGCCACTGCGCCGAGGCCGCTCTACGGAGGTCGCTGCACTGAGTCCGCTGTACGGAGGCCGTCGGCCGGGACGCTGCGGCCCGGGCCGCGCGGGTGGGGGCTCACGGCCGGAAGGCGGGCAGGCCCTTGATCGTGGAGATCTGGGCCGGTGCGGCCGAGCCGTCGGCGGGCACGGTGCTGACGCCGTCCGCGGTGCGGGCCGCGATGGTCCTGCCGTCGGGCGACCAGACGGGCTCGGTGTAGTCGGTGGCGGCCGAGGGGGTGAGGTCCTTCTCGGTCTTCCGGTCGAACTGGGTGGAGCGGGTGAACAGGTGGTCGTGCCCGTCCACCGAGCGGACGAAGACCAGGTGCTCGCCGTCCGGGGACAGCGCAGGCTGGGAGCCCTTGCCCATGTCCCGGGCGTTGGGCCGGATGTAGTCGTCGTAGATGTACACCTCGCCGGCCGGGGTGTTGGCGTACGCGATCGCGGCGCGGTGGCCGCCCGCGTTGGGCCAGGTGTTGCCGGTCTGCGGCGGCTGCGGGAGGTTGTCGTCGCCGCCCTCGTAGCTGTGCGGGGTGAGTACCTCGGGGGTGGCGCCCGGCGTCTTGGTGGGCACCTGCTCCAGCTTCAGCGCACCGCCCGTGGCGGAGGCGAAGACGATGGCGTCGAAGCGTTCGAGGCCCGCGGCGCCGGAGGTGTCCCCCGGCTCCAGGGTGGCGCGCAGCCAGGTGGGGTGGGACCAGGTCTCCCCGCCGGGGTTCTTGGCGAGCGTGACCTTCCCGGTGCCGTCCGGGTTGGCGAGCACCAGGTCGCCGTTGCCGTTGACGAAGGCGGCCCGCTTGCCGTCGGGGGACCACGCGAGGTCGCGGACGACGGTGCCGAAGTCGACGGTGGTGCCGTTCATCGCGACGCTCTGGGTGCCGGTGCTGATGGTGAGGTGGTTGGCGGCGGAGGTGCCGTTGACCTCCTTGACGGCCGGTGCGGTGCTGCCGGAGGGGGACGGGGTGCCGGGCGCGGCCGTGCCCGGCGCCGCGGAGGTGGGTGCGGTTCCGGTCGGGGCCGCCGAGGTCGGGGCCGCCGAGGTGGGTGGGGCGTCGGTCGGGGCCGCGGAGGTGGGTGGGGCGTCGGTCGGGGCCGCGGAGGGACCGGAACCGGTGGTCTCCGGACCGCAGGCGGAGAGCAGGACCGCGCCGACGGTGGTCATCAGGGCGATCGCGGCGGCGGTGCCGAATCTGTTGCGCACGGACATGTCCAGGTCCCCCTCGAGTGCTGTTCGTCGTACCGAGGGAAGACTCCCAGCGCCAGGTCAATGACCGGTTCGCGCTGGGTCACAGGAGTGGAACAGTGCCGGGCGGAAGCCTCCGACGCCGCGTCGGCGGCCCCCGGCGGAGTCCGAGTGCGCCGGAGGCCGGGGCGTCAGAGGCCGAGTTCGCTCAGGCCCGGGTGGTCGTCGGGGCGGCGGCCGAGCGGCCAGCGGAACAGGCGTTCCCCGTCGGTGATCGGCAGGTCGTTGATGGAGGCGTGCCGCCGGGCCATCAGGCCGTCCGGGGCGAACTCCCAGTTCTCGTTGCCGTAGGAGCGGTACCAGTGACCGGCGTCGTCCTGCCACTCGTAGGCGAAGCGGACCGCGATCCGGTCGCCGTCGTACGCCCAGAGCTCCTTGACCAGCCGGTACTCCCGCTCGCGCTGCCACTTGCGGGTGAGGAACCCGGCGATCGGGCCGCGGCCGGTGAGGAACTCGGCGCGGTTGCGCCAGCGGCTGTCGGGTGTGTAGGCGAGGGCGACGCGCTGCGGGTCGCGGGTGTTCCAGGCGTCCTCGGCGGCCCGGACCTTCTGCCGGGCGGTCTCCTCGGTGAACGGGGGAAGCGGCGGGCGCGGCGCGTCCTGCTGCGGTCCGAGCTCCTGCGGTCCGTCGTGCCGGTTTCGGTCGTGCTGCGGTCCGTCGTGCTGCGGTCCGTCGTGCTGTCCGGGCATGCGTGAACTCCTCGAGAACGGGCATTCCGCCGGCGAGAACGATCGTTCTCACGGTCCTGGCTACGATAGGAGAATCATCGTTCTCGCGCAAAGGGCACGGCAGATGGAGCAGGAAGACCCGCGGACCCGCATCCTCGACGCGGCCGAGGAGCTGTTCTACGGACAGGGCATCCAGGCGGTCGGCATGGACGCCGTCCGGACCGCCTCGGGCGTGACGATGCGCCGCCTCTACCAGCACTTCCCGTCCAAGACCGACCTGGTCGAGGCGTACCTGCTGCGCCGCGACGGCCGCTGGCGGGGGAGCCTGGCCGTGCACGTCTCCCGGGCCGGCGGCTCGCCCCGGGACCGGCTGCTCGCGGTCTTCGACTGGCTCGGCCTGTGGTTCGCCGAGCCCGGTTTCCGGGGGTGCGCCTTCGTCAACTCCTTCGGCGAACTCGGCGCCACCACGCCGGTCGTCGCGGCCGCCGC
This sequence comes from Kitasatospora sp. NPDC053308, assembly GCF_055585785.1. NCBI lineage: Bacteria > Bacillati > Actinomycetota > Actinomycetes > Kitasatosporales > Streptomycetaceae > Kitasatospora > Kitasatospora sp. NPDC053308. The sequence goes on from NZ_JBVJJY010000002.1 coordinate 211,092, forward strand.
GCGGCACCACAAGGAGGAGTTCGGCGCCTACCTGGCGGCCCTGACCGAGGCCGCCGGAGCCCCGCCCGCCACCGCCGCCCACCTGGCCCTGCTCGCCGAGGGGGCCATCACCACGGCCGCCGTCCACGGCGACCCGACGGCCGCCGCCGACGCCAAGGAGGCCGCCCGCGTGCTGCTGGACGCGGCGCTCGCGCGGTAGTGGCGGGCGGGGCACCGCGTCCAGCAGCAGGCGCGGGGCCCGGCCGGGGGCATTCCCGTCAGGGCGCGTCGGTGTGGGTCAGCGTCTCCCAGCCGATGAAGTAGTTCGCGCCGAACGGGCTGTGCGCGGCCACGTACTTCTGGGTCTGCGGCATCGCGATCCCCTCGCGCAGGTGGTACTCGTCGTACGCGAGCTGCACGGCGGGGCCGAGGCCGGTCTTCACCGCGCCGCCGCACAGCCAGCCCGGCGCCTTCGCGCCGTTGTCGTACGCGGTGTGGAACTCCAGGGCCTTGATCAGCCGTTGGCGCCCCTCGGCCCACAGGTCGAGCCCCTGGAGCCGGGCGGTCTCGGCGGTCTGCGCGGCGGCTTCCAGCCCCCAGCCGGTGTGGCCGAAGTCCCGGCAGGTCTCCTGCGCCAGCCCGTCCACGAAGGTGGACTGGCCGTTCCAGTACGTGACCAGCGCCGACCGGCCCTCGATCCCGGCGCGTGGCGGCGGGACGGGCAGCGGGCCGTCGGAGGAGAGGTAGACGTACGCGGGCAGGCGCTTGCGCCACAGGTCGACGGCCTGGTCGAAGAGGCCGCGGTCGTCCAGGAAGACCGCGATGCCCATCAGGGCGTCGGTCTGGATCAGCTCCCAGTTGCCGTTCTTGCGCGGGCTGCCGGGGGTGAGTTGCGGCACGTAGACGGTGCGCAGCATGGTGGCGAAGCGGTTCACCGAGGCGGTGGGCCAGTCGGCGCCGGTGTGCCGGATCAGCTCGGCGGCGCGGGCCCAGTTGTTGCCCGCCCAGCCGGTCTGCAGCGGGGCGTTGCTGTTGGTGTGCTCCTTGATGACGGCCGACCAGGCGTCCATGATCTGGATCGCCTTGTCGGAGTGCCGGTGGTCGCCGGTGAGCGCCCACTGCAGGGCCTGGGTGTACGCGGCCATCGAGTCGTCGCGCTCGTCGGAGCAGCCGTTGTTCGGGTTCGAGCTGGAGCCGCACTCCACGGTCGCGCGCGGCTTCGGCTTCCAGTCCGGGGAGGCGTACGTGCTCGCCCGAAGGTCGGCGAACGCGGACTTCCACGGCTCGGCCCCGGCGGCCACCTTGCCCTTGGCGAAGGCGAGTTGCTGCGCGCCGACCAGCACGCCGGGGTGCTGGAAGGCGGCCTGCCGCGGGCGTTCGGCGGCCGGGGCGCCGACGGCGGACGCGACGGTGGACGCGGTGATGGACGCGGTGGTGGTGGACGCGCCGGCGCCGGCCGGTGCGGAGGCGAGCGGCAGCAGGAGGGCGGAGAGTGCCGCTCCGGCGACCAGTGTCCTGACGGTGCTACGGCCCATGGGGACGTCGTCCTCTCGGGGGAGGGGCGTGCTCGGTCGTGACTCTCGTTAGGAAACCTTCCTAACCTGAGGCATTGAACCACCAACCCCGGGTGTGCGGAACATGCCAGGCGCTGGCGGCTCCCGGCGGCGTTTATCGGCCGTTGATCGTCGCCGCCTAGCGTCGGGCGCATGGACGAGAGAGCGGTCGAGCGGCCGGGGGCGGCGCCCGAGGGGCGGATGACGGAGCAGGACGCCGAAAGGTTCCGGCAGTTGCTGACACGGCTGGAGAACTCGCTGGCCGCGGACCGGGAGGCGGCGGGGCGTGAGGCCTGAGGTCGCCGCGCGGCGCCCGGTGGCGGTGCTGCCGCTCTGGCTACGGGGCGCGGGCGCGGCTGCGGGCGCGGCCGGGAGCGCGGGAACGGCCACGGGTGCGGGCGTGGCCGCGGGCGCGGGGTTCGCGGACGTGGACCGGTCCGGGGTGCTGCGGGGGCACCCCGGACCGGCCGGGACCGAGCAGTCGGGGGCGGCGGGGGAGACCGGGAGGGCGGCCGTCGGGGCGCGCGGCTGACGGCGGGTCAGCAGTCGCAGCCGCAGTCACAGCAGTCGCAGCCGTCACAGCAGCTGCAGCAGTCCCCGCACCCGTCGCAGCCGCTGCAGCAGTCGCAGCAGTCCGGGCAGTCGCAGCAGTCGTGCCGCTCGCAGAAGCCCTTCCGGCGCCGGCGGCTGAACGGATCGTCGTGCTCGCAGCAGAGCAGCTGGCACGTGCAGGCCATCAGCGCCCAGACCGCGCAGCCGGCCAGCAGGTTGCGCGGGCGCGGCGGCTTCTCGCCGGGCGGGGTGAAGCCGGGTCCCTGCGGGATCCACGGCGGGACCGGCGCGGTCGGGTCCTGGCCGGGCGGCGCCTGGCGCGGCGGCGCGTCGTGCGGGTGCTCGCCGGAGGGCCCGTGCACCGGGTCTTCCACCGCGCCACCGCCCTTGGCGCGGCACGAGCCCGCGTGCCGGGCGCCGAAGACCCGGTCGACGGCGCTCTCGGTCTCGTGCGCGAGCAGGACGTGGACCAGGGCCCGGTCGGTCAGTTCGACCTCGCGCAGGGCGAGCCGGATGCCGTGCACGGCGTCGCGGCAGAGCCGCTCGGCCTCGGCCCGGTCGGTGCCGGTGGCGGTGAGCGGGTTCCAGGCGCCGGAGGCGGCGTCGGCGGCCTGGTCCTCGGCGGCGTCGAGCAGGTGGGCGAGCCGGCCGAAGAGCCGCCCGGCCTCGGCGAGCGGGGCCGCGTTGCCGGGTCGGCCGGCGATCACGGCGGTGTGCGCGAAGGCGGCCGAGGTGGCCGTCTCGGTGGGCTCGGTGACCAGCAGGACGGACCCGCCGGGCCGCAAGCAGCGTTCCAACTCGCCCTGCCGAGAAGCCGCTTCGAGCAGGACGGCGGTGTCGAAACCGACCGTCGAGGCGCTGCCGGCGCTCTGTCGGTCCCAGCGCCGGGTGACCGCGCGGGCCCCGGCGGCGACCGGGCGGCGGGCGAACACGCCGTCGCGGTCCTCGACGTGGTCGCGGATCTTCACCGAGGCGAGCGCGAGTGAGACGGCGGCGGCGAGCCGGGCGCCCTCGCCCTTGGCGACGGAGGCGGTCCGCATGCCGCGCAGCGGGCAGGGCCCGGCGGTGCGGCGCCAGGAGGAGTCCTCCCGGTCGGCCTGCGCCTCGACCAGGACGGAGATGATCAGACCGTCGTAGTTGGTGGCGGTCCGGGCGAGCTGGCCGTGGTCGTCGCGCAGCGCGAGGCAGAGCCCGCACAGGTGGGCCATCCAGGAGGCCTGCAGCCGCTCGGACAGCCGGTGCCTGCACGGTCTGATGATGCCGAACACGATCGTCCCCCTCGCCTCTCGGGCCGCTGACCGGCCACGATTCGCCGCACATCATATGATCAGCGGCGCGCGTGGGCCGAGCCCTCAACGAGCAGGAGGCGCCCGCGTGCAAGTCCGGTTCCCGGCGGAGGCCGTCCGGGCCGGCGCCGAGAACTCCCCGCCGGGCGCCGGGAGTACGGCGCCGGGTATGGCCGGGGGTACGGCCAGGAGTACGGCCGGGGGAGGCCATGAGACGGGCGGCGCCGCGGCAGTGGGCTGCGCCCGTCACGTCGACGCGGCGCGTGACCGGGCACGGGCCCCGGCACGGCATCCGGCACGCTGGCGGAAAGCCCGCCGAGGGGATCTCATATCCGGGATAGCATCGCGAATATGGGAATCGACACGGCCGCCGACGAGCGGCTGGCACAGCGCCTCGCCGAGCTGAGGCTCGAACGCGGTTGGACCTTGGAGGAGTTGGCGCGGCTGGCGGACGTCAGCCGGTCGACGCTGTCGCGGGTGGAGCGGGCGGAGGTCAGCCCGACGGCGGCGCTGCTCGGGCGGCTGTGCGCCGTCCACGGGCGGACGATGTCGCGGCTGCTCGCCGAGGTGGAGGCGGGCCCGGCGCGACTGGTGCGCGCCGGGGAGCAGCAGGTCTGGCGGGACGCCGAGACCGGCTTCGTCCGCCGGTCGGTCTCGCCGCCGCACGGCTCGCTGCGTGCGGAGATCGTCGAGGGCCGGCTTCCCGCCGGCGCGGACATCGCGTACGACCGCGCCTGCGTGCCCGGCCGGGAGCACCACCTCTGGCTGTTCGAGGGGCAGTTGGAGCTGACGGTGGACGGCGAGCCGCAGCTGCTCGCCCCCGGTGACTGCCTGCGCTACGTCGCCGGGACGAGCCGCTTTTGCAGCCTCGGCCCCGGTGAGGCCCGGTACGCGCTGGTGGTGGTCGAGCCGTGAGCGCCGCCACCGGCCCGATAGCGAAGGAGCGGTTCGACGCGGCAGGCCGCCGCGTCCTGCTGGTCTGCGTCGCGGGCGGCTTCACCACTCTGCTTGACCAGTCCGTGCTCAACACCTCCATCCCCGCCCTGCGGGAGACCCTGCACGCCGGGCCCGCCGACCTGCAGTGGATCGTCGCCGGGTACTCGCTCGCCTTCGGTCTCGCGCTGATCCCCGGCGGACGCCTCGGCGACGTCAAGGGCCGCAAGTGGTTCTTCGTCACCGGGCTCGCCCTGTTCACCCTGGTCAGCCTGGTCTCCGCGACCGCCGCCGAGCCCGGGGTGCTGATCGCCGCCCGGCTGGCCCAGGGCGCGGGCGCCGGACTGGTCAACTCCCAGATGATCGGCACCCTCCAGGACGTCTTCGACGGTCAGCTGCGGGCCCGCGCCCTCGGCATGTACGCCGTCACCGGCGGCCTCGCCTTCGCCCTCGGACCGCCGATCGGCGGCGCGGTGCTGGCGGCGGCCGGCCCGGAACTCGGCTGGCGGCTGACCTTCCTGCTCAACGTCCCGTTCGGTCTGGCCACCGTCGTCCTGGCCGTCCGCCACCTGCCCAGGCCCCGCCCCAGCGCCCGGCACGCCGACCTCGACCTGGTCGGCCTCCTGCTGGTCGGCGTGCTCACCCTCGTCCTGATGCTGCCCTTCGTGCAGCCGCCCGGCTGGACCGGCTGGTCGGCCTTCGCGGCCGTGGCCCTGCTCCTGCTCGGCGCCCTGGCCTGGTGGCAGCGCCGCTACGCCCGCGCCGGCGGCCACCCGCTGATCCACCCCGCGCTCACCCGCTCCGCGCCGTACGCGCTCGGCACGGCGACGGCGATGGCCCAGTTCGGCTCCTCGCTGGCCGCCTCGCTGGTCCTCACCATGTTCCTCCAGGACGGCCTGGGACTCTCCCCGATGGGCGCCGCGCTGGTCGCGCTGCCCTCCGCCGTGGCCATGGGCGTGGCCTCCGCGCTCGCCTGGCGGGTCGTCCAGCGCTTCGGCCGGCGCACCGTCACCGTCGGCATGGCGGGCTCCGCCCTGACCATGCTGGCGAGCGGACTGGTCGCGCACTGGTCGCCCGCCGCCGTCCTGCCCTGGCTGCTGGCCTTCCTGCAGCTCCTCGGCGGCGCCTCGATCGGCCTGATGGGCTCCACCAACCAGGCCTACGTGCTGCGCCACGCGCCCGCCGAGGCGGCCGGGGTCAGCGGGGCGATCCTGCAGATGGCGCAGCGGATCGCGGCGGCGGTCGCCGTCTCGGCGCTGTCCGGGGTCTACCTGCGGCAGACCGCCGCCGGCGGCGGGCACCGCTCCGCCTACCTGGCCGCGAGCGCGGTCTGCGCGGCGGTGGCCGGACTGGCCGTCCTGGCATCCGTCCTGGCCGGCCGCGCCACCACCCGGGAGCAGCCCGAGGCCGAGCCGGCCGCACCGAGCCGGACGCGGACTCCCGTCCGCTGAGCCGGAGGGCGGGTACCCGTCCGCTGAGCCGGAGGGCGGATACCCGTCCGCTGAGTCGGAGGCGGGCGCCCGACCACCGGCCGGGCGCTGACCGCACCGTGGTGGGCTTGACCTCCTCCCCCTCGTGGACGAGGGGGATTCCCGCCTGGTCCGCCCAGAAGGCGAAACGCCGCAACCTGTCCCGCCGCGCGGGAAGTTCGTTTCCTCCCCCGACTGAAGCCGGGGGCATCCACGAAGGAGCCCAGATGACCGAGACGCGGACCGTGGACCTGCCCGACGTGACGCTCGCCTACCGCGAGAGCGGACCCGCCGACGGCCCGCCCCTGGTGCTGCTGCACGCCCTCGGTGAGCGCGGCTCCGACTGGGACGTCGTCCTGCCCGCTCTCGCGCCCGCCCACCACGTGTACGCGTTGGACCTGCGCGGCCACGGCGACAGCGGCCGGCCCGGGGCGTACAGCCTGCAGGCCATGCGGGACGACGTGCTGGCCTTCCTCGACGCGCTCGGCCTGGACCGCGTCGACCTGGTCGGCCACTCCATGGGCGGCGCCGTCGCCCAGCTCCTCGCCCAGGCCGCGCCAGGGCGGATCGGCCGGCTGGTGCTGGAGGAGATCCCCGCGTTGTACCCGCGCCCCGCGAGCGTGCCGCCCGACGACCCGGACCAGGACGTGCACTTCGACTGGGCCATGGTGAGGGCCGTGAAGGCCCAGCTGGACGAGCCCGACCCGGCCTGGCGGGCCGGGCTCGCCTCGATCACCGCCCGCACCCTGGCGGTGGCCGGCGGCACGGCCAGCCCCGTCCCCCAGGAGCGGATCGCCGAACTCGTCCGGCGGATCCCGGACTGCCGCCTCGTCACCGTCGAGGCCGGACACCTGGTGCACGCTGCCCGGCCCGAGGAGTTCGTCGCCGTGGTGGCGCCGTTCCTCTCCCGCTGAAGCGCTCCCTCGCCGAACGGCGGCCTGCCACCGAACCGCTTTCCCGCCGAACCCGCCGGGAGCTACACGCCGTGCTCGGCGGGCAGCCGCCCGCTGCGCACGGCGGTGAGCAGATCGGCGTGGTCGGCCTCGGTGCGGTCCGCGTAGGCGACGGCGAAGGCCGCGATCGCCTCGTCCAGGGCGTCGCCCTTGCCGCAGTACCCGGCCAGCAGGCCCGGGTCGGCGGTGTGCGCGTGCGCCCGGGCCAGCAGGGCTCCGGTGATCCGCGCGTAGTCGTCGAGCTGCGAGGGCTGCAGCGCCGCCGGGTCGACGCTGCCCTTGCGGTTGCGGAACTGCCGTACCTGGTACGGGAGTCCGTCGACCGTCGTCCAGCCCAGCAGGGTGTCGCTGACCACCTGCATGTGCTTCTGCCCGAGCACCACCCGGCGGCCCTCGTGGCCGTCCCGGTCCACCTGCGGCAGGTACGGCAGCAGCGCGGACGGCCGGGCCTCCTTCACCTGCAGCACCAGCGGCTGGTCCCGGTGGTCGGTGAGCAGCACCACGTACGAGCGGGTGCCCACGCTGCCGGTGCCCACCACTCGGAACGCCACGTCCTGTACCCGGTAGCGGGACAGCAGGGCGCGCACCTCGGCGGGCACCGTCGCCACGTAGGCGCCCAGCGCGTGGGCGACCGCCCGGGCGGTCGCGTCGGACACCTCGGTGAGCACCGGGGGAGCGGCCGTGAAGCGCCAACCGCCGTCCGGCGTACGGGTGGTGCTGCGGGCGGCGAAGCGCGCGCTGGTGTTGCCGAGTGCCTTGGCCCCGACCTTGCGCAGCACGTCCGCGAGGTCGTGCGCCTCGGCGAAGGACACCAACTGCTCGTCGGCGACGGCGTTCCAGGCGTCCAGCGCGGGCAGCTTGGCCAGCGTGCGCAGGGTCCGGCGGTACGAGCCGACCACGTGCGCGGCGGCTTCGCGCGCGGTGCTCTCGCTCGCGCCGACCTCCCGGCCCGCCAGCACCAGGCTGGCGGCGAGCCGCTTGACGTCCCACTCCCACGGGCCGGGCACGGTCTCGTCGAAGTCGTTGATGTCCATCACGAGTTGGCCGCGGGCGTCGCCGTACAGGCCGAAGTTGGCGGCGTGCGCGTCACCGCACAGTTGGACGTCCACCCCGGTCGCGGGCGTGCCCGCGAGGTCGGCGGCCATCAGTCCGGCCGAACCGCGCAGGAAGGCGAAGGGGGTGGCGGCCATCCGGCCCACCCGGATCGGCACCAGCTCGGCGATCCGGCCCGCGTTCGACGCCTCGATCGCCTCGACGGCGGTCGGCCGTCCGGCGCCGAGGGCGAACTCCGCGTGTCGCTCCCGGGGCAGCCGCGCCCGCAGCGCCTTCCCGCGCTCCCGCGCCCGGCCGTCCTGCGCCGGCGCGAACCCGGCCACCGCGAACCCGCGCCGGGCGGGCCCGCCCCGGCCGTCCGCGCGGTCCGGACCCTGCTGGGCCCCGACGCGCGGTGCGCCCCGGCCTCCTGCCGTTCTCGGCTCCGCCCCGTCCACTGCCTCGGTCATCCGCGCCACCGCGCCCCGCCCGTCCCTTCCGGTCCCTTACCCGCCCGCGACCTGCGCGGATGGTTCACGGGGGGAGTGACGTCCGGGGCGGTGCGGTGGTTCCGGTGGGGCGGGTGAGACTCGTCCCGCCCGGGGCGGCCGGTGCGGAACGGCCGCCCCGGGCGGGTGCGGAACGGCCGCTCCGACGGGTGCCGGACTGCCCTCCACGGGACGCGGCGGCGCTGCGGCGAACCGCCCGACGCGTCCGGTGGAGTGGCCCGTCAGCCCGTCAGCCCGTCAGCCCGTCAGCCCGTCAGCCCGTCAGAGCAGCCCGTCCGCCGTCGGAGCGGCCCGTCAGCCCGTCAGAGCGGCAGCAGCTCCGGCCGCTTGGGCTCGACGTGGTCGCCGGAGGACTCGCCGCGCAGGCGCCGTCCGACCCAGGGGATCAGGTGCTCGCGGGCCCACTGGATGTTCTCCCGGCGCTGGTCGGCGGGAGTGAGCACGCGGGCGTCCGGCCACGGGGCCTCGGGGTCCTGCTCGGTGGCCAGGCCCAGCGAGCGGGCGGCCAGCAGGGCCACCCGCTGGTGGCCCTCGGGGGACAGGTGCAGGCGGTCCTCGCTCCACGCGCGGCGGTCCTGCACCGAGCGCAGCGACCACAGGTCGGCCACCTTGCAGCCGTTGCGGTCGGCGACGGCGCGCATGTGCCCGTTGTAGGTCGCGATCTTGCCGCGCAGGTGCTTGAGCAGCGGCACGTCGCGGGTGTCGAAGCCGGTGCAGATCAGGACCGTCCCGGCGGCCTCGGTGAGCCGGACGACGGCGGCCTCGAAGCGCTCGGCCACCTCGTCCGGGTCGGCGCCCGGGCGCAGGATGTCGTTGCCGCCGGCGCAGAAGGTGACCAGGTCGGGCTGGAGCCTGCGGACCTGCGGCACCTGCTCGGCCGCGATCTGGTCCAGCAGCCGGCCGCGCACCGCCAGGTTGGCGTAGCGGAACTCGCCCGGGGGCCGGCCGCCGGCGAGCATCCCCGCGAGGCGGTCGGCCCAGCCGGCGAACCTGCCGTCGACTCCGGGGTCGTTCAGGCCTTCGGTGAAGCTGTCCCCGAGGGCGGCGTACGAACTGAGGTCAAGGGTCTCCTGGAGGTTCGGCATGAAAGAGATAGTTCACCCAATCAAGTGACCTACGCCACCGTAGGTGACCCTGGTGGCACGTGAGATGGACCACGTATCCTCGCCGGCCGTCCGCCAGGGCCGCCCTGCCGCTCAGAGCGCCCCGTCCCGGAAAGCACAAGATCCTTACCCCCTATCGCTTGTGGCGCCGAGCGGCCGATGCTCGAAGGGAGCGGCCGCCCCGGCCGCCGTCCTTCGGGGAAAGGCAGCCATGGGCACGCACCCGCGCTCCGACGCGTCCGAGAACTGGTCCATCGACGACCGCTGCACCAACTGCGACGTCGCCCGGCAGCTCGCGCCCGGGCTGGTCCGCGAGCACGCCGGCCGCTCCGAGCTGGTCCGCCAGCCGCGCGGCGAGGCGGAGCTGCGACAGCTGCGGGCCGCCGCGCACGCCTGCCCGCCCCGCTCCATCCGCCCCGGCTCCGGCCTGCTCGACCCGGGCTCCGACCCCTTCCCCCTCGCGCTCGACGACGGGGTGCTGCTGCTCGGCCACAACTCCCGATGGACGGCGGGCGCCAACTCCTACCTCTGCCGCCGTCCCACCGGCTGGGTGATGGTCGACACGCCCCGCTACAGCGAGTCGCTGGCCGCCCGGTACGCCGAGCTCGGCCCGGTCACCGACGTCCTGCTGACCCACCGGGACCACGCCGCGCACGGCCGGGCGTGGGCCGACCGGCTCGGCGCCCGGCTGTGGATCCACGAGGGCGACCTCGCCGCCGCGCCCGACGCGGACCGGGTGCTGCGCGGCACCGGGCCGGTGGAGGTCTCCCCCGGGCTGGTCGCCCTCCCGTTCCCCGGCCACACCCTCGGCAGCGTGCTGTACGTCGCGGACCAGCGGTACTGCTTCAGCGGCGACAGCCTCTACTGGTCCCGCACCACCGGGGACGTGGAGGTGCAGGAGGCCGTCACCTGGTACTCGATCGAGGAGCAGGCCGCCTCGCTGGAGCGCAATCTGGGCGTGCTCCGCTTCGAGTGGCTGCTGCCCGGCCACGGGGACCGGCGCCGGATGTCCGGGGAGGAGGCGGACCGCCGGCTGCGCTCGCTCGCCGAACGCGCCCGGAAGCTGCGGCCCGCGCCGGTGGACTTCACCGCGGTCCGCTGGTAGCCCGGGCGCGCAGCCGCCGGAACCGCGTGGGGGAGCCCGTGCGCCGGGGCTCGCGCCGGTTGCGCGGGGGCGTGCGTCCACCGGGAGCGCCCGCGCGGGTGTGCGAACGGTCCAGCCGGGGCAGCCGCCACTGGAAGCAGAGCGGCGTTCCGCACCGGTGGAACCCCGGCTCTCCCCGCGAGCCAAGGACGGTCGAGCCATGCCCACGCAGACCCCGGAGCGCACCGCGCGACCACGGCGCTACCTGATGTGCCGGCCGACGCACTTCACCGTGGACTACGCGATCAACCCCTGGATGGACCCGGCCCAGCCCACCGACACCGCACTCGCGCTGCGCCAGTGGGAGCGGCTCTACCGGACCTACCGCCGGCTCGGCCACACCGTCGAGCTGATCGAGCCGCTGCCCGGCCTGCCCGACATGGTGTACGCCGCGAACGGCGCGACGGTGCTGGACGGCCGGGCCCTGGTGGCGACCTTCCGCCATCCGGAGCGCGCCGCCGAGTCGGGCGCCTACCAGGACTGGTTCCGGGCCCGCGGCTTCCGCGAGGTGCACCGCGCCCGGCACGTCAACGAGGGCGAGGGCGACCACCTGGTGGTGGGCCGCCGGGTGCTCGCCGGGACGGGCTTCCGCAGCTCGCGCGCCGCGCACGCCGAGGCGGGCGAGCTGTTCGGCGTCCCAGTGGTCAGCCTCACCCTCGTCGACCCGCGCTTCTACCACCTGGACACCGCCCTGGCCGTCCTCTCCGACGACCACGTCATGTACTACCCGGAGGCCTTCGACGCCGAGAGCCGTGCCGTGCTGCGCGCGCTCTATCCGGACGCGATCCTCGCCGACCGCGCCGACGCGGAGGTGTTCGGGCTGAACGCGGTCTCCGACGGCCGCCGGGTGCTGCTGCCGGAGACGGCGAAGAACCTGGCGGGCCGGCTCGCCGACCACGGCTACCAGCCGATCCCGGTGGACGTCTCCGAGCTGCTGAAGGGCGGCGGCGGGGCCAAGTGCTGCACCCTGGAGCTCAGGCCCTCCCCGGCGTGAGCTCCGTCCCGCGGGTGACCAGCAGCACCTCCAGGGTGCGCGGCCCGTGCACCCCCTCCACCCGGTCGAGCTCGATGTCGCTGGTCGCGGACGGCCCCGAGATCCAGGTCTGCGGCCGCCGGGGGTCCAGGCGCGGCAGCGCGAGCGGCACCGAGGCGACGACCTGCTCCGGCACCCGGACGACGCAGACGTGGTGGTCGGGGACGAGCGAGAGCAGCCGCCGCCCCTGGCCGGGACCGGCGTCCAGCACGATCGTCCCGGTCTCGGCGACGGCCAGCGCACAGCCGGTGACCACGCTGTCCACGGCGTCGAGCCGGGCGGCGGTGAGCGTGCCGTCGTCCGGGACGAGGTCGACGGCGGCGGTGGTTGCCGCCAGCCACCCGGTGGGCAGCCCGTCCGGCACGGCGACCGTCCGGCTGCCCCGCGCGGTGAGCAACCCGGCGATCCGCTCCGGGAGTTCGTCCTCCCGGCAGCGGTGCACCAGGGCCCGGTAGTCGGCCAGGTTGCGGTACAGCAGGTCGGCCAGCGCCGCCGGGTCGTCCGGCGGCACATGGGCCGTCAGATAGGTGCGCGGCAGCGGCGGTCCGTCCTCCGCGCCCCCGGGCGCCCCGCCCGGCTCGCCGAGGGCGGCCCGGATGCGGGCGAGGACCAGATCCCTCGTGGTCGCCGTCATGCGCGGTTCCTCCGCCACCAGTCGCGGAACGGTTCGGCCGGTACCTCCGGCAGGTCCCGGGTGTCGGTCCAGGCCCGTCCGGGCCCGGGCAGCCGGCGCGGGTGGAGCGCACGGGTGCGACCGGCGATCCGTTCGGCCGCCGCGAGCGCCGCCGGGTGGTCCAGGACGTACCCGGCGGCGGCCACCGCGGCCCGCTCCAGAGGGTGCCCGCCCTGCTCGGCGACGCGTTCGCGCAGGTGGACCAGCACCTCGGGGATGTCGATCGCCACCGGGCACACCTCGTAGCAGGCCCCGCAGAGCGAGGAGGCGTACGGCAGCGAGGCGTCCACCGGGCTCGCGGTGCCGCGCAGTTGGGGTGTCAGGATGGCGCCGATCGGGCCCGGGTAGACCGAGCCGTACGCGTGGCCGCCGGCCCGCTCGTACACCGGGCAGACGTTGAGGCAGGCGGAGCAGCGGATGCAGCGCAGCGCCTGGCGGCCGACCCGGTCGGCGAGCGCGGCGGTGCGGCCGTTGTCCAGCAGCACCAGGTGGAACTCGGACGGGCCGTCGCCGTCCGTGGTGCCGGTCCACAGCGAGGTGTACGGGTTCATCCGCTCGGCCGTGGAGGAGCGGGGGAGCAGCTGGAGGAAGACCTCCAGGTCCCGCCAGGTCGGCACGACCTTCTCGATCCCGACCACCGAGATCAGCGTGCGCGGCAGGGTGAGGCACATCCGGCCGTTGCCCTCGGACTCGACGACGACCAGGGTGCCGGTCTCGGCGACCATGAAGTTGGCGCCGGAGACGGCGACCCGGGCGCGCAGGAACTTCTCCCGCAGGTGCAGCCGGGCGGCTTCGGCGAGTTCGGCGGGGGAGTCGGTGAGGCCCTCGGGTGCGGGGCGGCCCCAGGCGGCCATCCGTTCGGCGAACACCTCCCGGATCTCGGCCCGGTTGCGGTGGATCGCCGGCACCAGGATGTGCGAGGGGCGGTCGTCGCCCAACTGCACGATCAGCTCGGCGAGATCGGTCTCGTAGGCGGTGATCCCCTCGGCGGCGAGCGCCTCGTTCAGGCCGATCTCCTGGGTGGCCATCGACTTGACCTTGACGACCTCCGTCTCACCGGTGGCCCGGACGAGGTCCGCGACGATCCGGTTGGCCTCCTCGGCGTCGGCCGCCCAGTGCACGGTGCCGCCGGCAGCCGTGACGGACTCCTCCAACTGGACGAGGTAGTGGTCGAGACGGCGCAGCGTGTGGTCCTTGATCGCCTTGCCGGCGGCCCGCAGCTCCGCCCAGTCGGCGAACTCGGCGACCGCCCGGGCCCGTTTGTCGCGGATGGTGTGGGTGGCGTGCCGCAGGTTGGCGCGCAGCTGCTCGTCCCGTACGGCGCGGGCGGCGGCCCGCGGGAAGGGTGGGAAGGCGGGCATGCCGAGGAAGGTTCCGCCCGCCGCGCCCGCTTTTCCTGTTGTGCCCGCCACGCCCGCTGTGCCCGCCGCGCCCGCTGTGCTCCGTTCGCTCATGACGGCCTCCAGGGGTGTTCCTCGGTGCTGGCCAGGATCTCGGCGAGGTGCAGCGGGCGCAGTGCCTCGCCCCGGCGGCGCAGGGTGCCGTCCAGGTGCAGCAGGCAGGAGTTGTCCGCGCCGCACAGCACCCGGGCGCCGGTCCCGAGGGCATTGGCGATCTTGTCGGCGGCCATCGCGGCCGAGACCGCCGCGTTCTTCACCGCGAAGGTGCCGCCGAAGCCGCAGCACTCCTCGGCGCCGGGCAGCTCGCGCAGCTCCAACCCCCGCACGGCGCGCAGCAGTCGGCGCGGGCGGTCGCCCAGGCCGAGCAGCCGCAGGCCGTGGCAGGAGGGGTGGTAGGTGACGGTGTGCGGGAAGTGGGCGCCGACATCCTCGACGCCGAGCACATCGGTCAGGAACTCGGTCAGCTCGTACGTCCGGGGCGCCAGGTCGGCGGCGAGGTCGGCGAGTTCGGGGCCCCGGCCCTCGGCGGCGGCGCGGGCGCCGATCCGGGGGTAGTTGTCCCGGACCATCGCCACGCAGGAGCCGGAGGGCGTGACGACGTGGTCGTAGCCCGTGAAGGCCCGCGCCGTCCGCCGCACCAGCGGCTCGCAGGCCCGGCGGTAGCCGGTGTTGTACTGCGGCTGCCCGCAGCAGGTCTGCCCGGCGGGGAAGTCGACCGTCACGCCGAGGCGTTCGAGCAGCCGCACGGTGGCGACCGCGGTCGCCGGGAACAGCGCGTCGTTGACGCAGGTGGCGAACAGCGCGACCCGCATCCGGGCTCCCTCCACTCGTGCGGCACCGGCCGGACGGCATCGCCCGGCTCGTGATCGTACCGAGCCGGGCGGTGCCGCCGCCGGAACTTCGGCCGCCGCGCCCGCGCCCGCGCCCGCGCCCGCGCCCGCGCCCGCGCCCGCGCCCGCGCCCGCGCCCGCGCCCGTGCCCGTGCCCGGGCTCGGGCCGAGGGCCACCCCGCGGCGGCCGGGATCACGCGCCGAGCCACAGGTCCGGGCCGAAACCCTCGGAGATGTGGTGGCCGCTCCCACCGGGCCGGTCCTGCTCGGCCTCACCACGGGACCGGCCGACTGCACGACCCCGATCGGGCCGGGGCGGACGCCGCCGCGGTGAACCGGCGGCGAGCGGCCGCTGCCCCGGTGAACGCCACGTCGGTGAAACGGTCGAAACTGAACAGTTGACGACATTACCGATCACAACCTGACGGCCGGTCAGGGCGGCTTCTACGCTTCGTGCGGCCCCTGGCCCCTGAACCAGTTGGAGATCGCATGAGAACACGCCGAGCCCCCCGCCGGACCCTGACGGCCGTGACCGCGATAGCCGCGGCCACGGCCGCACTGCTGTCCCAGCCCGGTACCGCCCAGGCCGCCGCACCGCCGCCGGCCGTCATCGCCCAGGTGCCGGTGGCGCCCTACCCGGCGGGCGTCGCCCTGGCGCCGGACGGCGCCCGCGCCTACGTGACCAGCCAGAACAGCGGCACCGTCAGCGTGCTGGACACCGCGAGCAAGGCGGTGACCGGCAGCTTCACCGCCGGCACCGGCTCCTACGCGGTCGCCGTGTCGCCCGACGGGCACCGCGCCTACCTGACCCACCACCTGGACAACACGGTCAGCGTCGTCGACACCGCGACCGGCACGGTCACCGCGACCGTGCCGGTGGGCGCCCAGCCCTGGGGCCTCGCCCTCTCCGCCGACGGCGCCCGCGCCTACGTGAGCAACGCCGCCGCCAACACCGTGAGCGTGCTGGACACCGCGACCGACACGGTGACCGCGACGGTCCCGGTCGGCGCCGAGCCGCACGGGCTGGCCCTCTCGGCGGACGGCAAGCGGCTGTACGTGGCGGCCTCCGGCGCCAAGGCGGTGAACGTCGTCGACACCGTGGGCAGCACGGTGAGCGGCACCGTTCCCGTCGGGCACAGCGCCTTCGGCCTCGCGCTCAGCCCGGACGGCAGCCGCCTCTGGGTGGCCGACGGCGACGACGCCACCGCCGCCGTCATCGACACCGCGGCGAACGCGCTGCTCGGCACCGTCCCGGTCGGCTCCGGCCCGTACGCCGTCACCGTCGCCCCGGACGGCACGGCCGCGTACGTCTCCAACTACGCCGACAACACCCTGAGCGTGGTGGACACCGCCGGCCGGACCGTCACCGCGACCGTCCCCGTCGGCGCGAGCCCGTACACCCTCGCGCTGAGCGCCGACGGGCGGCACGGCTACCTCGCCGACTTCACCGCCGACGCCGTCCAGGTGCTGAACTTCCCGTTGCCCGTCCCTGCCGTGACCGCGATCACCCCGAACACCGGCTCCGGAGCGGGCGGGACCACGGTGACCGTCACCGGCACCGACCTGAACGGCGCCACCGCCGTCACCTTCGGCGCGGCCGGCCCCGCCACCTCCTTCAGCTGCACCCGGACCAGCTGCACCGCGACCGCCCCGGCCACCACGGTGACCGGCCCGGTGGACGTCCGGGTCACCACGCCCGGCGGCACCAGCGCGGCCGTCGCCGCCGACCGCTTCACCTACACCGCGCCCGGCGCCCACCTGGCCGTGGCGCTGACCGCGACCCCGGTGACCCAGCTGCTCGCCAGCCGCGTCGACTACACCGTCACGCTCACCAACCAGGGGCCCGACCCGATCACCTCGGCCACCGTCGCGGCCGCTCTGCCCTCCGGGCTGACCACCACCTCCACCGACTGCACGGTCGCCGCCGGGAAGCTCACCTGCGCGCTGACCGCACCGCTCGCCAAGGGGGCGAGCGCCACCCGGCACTTCTCGATCGGCGTCGGGCTGGCGATCCGCACCTGGGACGTCACCGTGGCCCGCACCGCCGGCGTGCCCGCCGACCCCTCGCCCGCCACCAGCACGGCCACCCGCAGCTGCACGTCCGTGCTCGGGCTCTCGATCACCTGCAAGTAGCACCGGACTCCACCCCCGCGAGGCCCCGCCGGAAGGAAACGGCGGGGCCTCCGCCGCTCCCGGTCCTGGACGGATCGTCCGAATCGGACGTACAGTCCGGACATGCCTGCGGACAACACCGACCCCCGCGTCCGGACCTTCGCCCCGGTCTGCCGCGCGGTCGCCCTGCTGCTCGGCCCGTACGCCGAGGTGGTGCTGCACGACCCCGCCACCGACCGGGTGCTCGCCATCTGGAACCCGATGACCCCCCGCGCCCCCGGCGACCCGTCGATGCTCGGCGAACTCGACGAGGTCGACCCCTCCGCCCCCGACGTCTACGGACCGTACGAGAAGGCCCTGCCCGACGGCCGCCGGCTCTCCTCGGTCAGCGCCGTGCTGCGCGACGACGCCGGCCGGCCCTCCGCGGTGCTCTGCGTCAACCTCGACCGGGGCCCGCTGGAACAGGCCGCCGCCCTGCTGGCCGGCTTCGCCGCCCCCTGCGCGCCGCGCCCCGAACCGCTCTTCGAACGCGACTGGACGGAGCGGATGAACGACGTCGTCTCCGGCCACGTCCGGGCCCGGGGCCGCCCGCTGGAGCGCTTCACCCGCGAGGACCGGTTGGCCGTGCTGCGCGAACTCGACGAGGCCGGGGTGTTCGCCGTCCGCCGCGCCGTCCCGGTCGTCGCCACCGCGCTGCGGATCTCCCGCTCGACCGCCTACAGCCTGCTCGCCGAACTCAAGCACCCCGCCGGCCCGTGACCCCGCCGCCCCGTCCGGCTCGTGACGCCGTCCGGATCGTGACTGCGTCCGGCGTGTGACTGCGTCTGGCCCGTGCCCCCTGCCGGCCGGGCGAATCCCGGCGGCCCCGCGAACCCGCAGCACCCCAGGAAGGAACAGCCCCCGTGCCCCAGCTCCCCGACTTCCGGCTGGAAACCCACTTCTCGCGCTGGGAGTTCACCGCCCGGTACCACCTCACCGCCTCCGACGCCCAGACCATGACGCTGGCCGAACTGCTCGCCCTGGCCGGGCCCGAGGACCGCGAGGCCTGGGACACCCTTGCCCTCGGCTACACCGAGACCTACGGCGACCCCGGGCTGCGCCGGGCGATCGCCGGGATGTACGACCACGTCGACGCGGACGACGTGATCTGCTGCGGCGGCGCCCAGGAGGGGCTGAACCTCGCCATGCGGGTGCTGCTCGAACCGGGCGACCACGCCGTGGTGCTGACCCCCAACTACCAGTCCGCCGAGACGATCCCGCTGTCCCTGTGCGAGGTCACCGGCGTCGCTCTGGACGAACGGCGGAACTGGGCACTCGACCTGGACGCCGTCGAGGCGGCGCTGCGCCCCACCACCAAGGTGCTGTCGGTCAACTTCCCCAACAACCCCACCGGCGCGGTGATCGACGCCGCCGACTTCGCCCGGCTCGCCGCACTCTGCGAGGAACGCGGCATCCGGTTGTTCTCGGACGAGGTCTACCGGGGCCTGGAACGCGACCCGGCCCGCACCCTGCCCCAGGCCGCCGACCTCTCCGCACGCGCCCTCTCGCTCAACGTCACCTCCAAGGCGCTCGGCCTGCCCGGCCTGCGGATCGGCTGGATCGCCTGCCGGGACGCCGAGTTGCGCTCCCGCCTGGAGCGGGCCAAGCACTACACCACGATCTGCAACTCGGCCCCCAGCGAGGTGCTGGCCCGGATCGCGATCACCGCCCGGGAGCGGATCCTGGAGCGAAACCGCGCCATCGTCGCCGAGAACCTCCCGCTGTTCGACGCCTTCTTCGCCGAGTTCGCCGACCTCTTCGCCTGGCGCGCCCCCGACGGCGGCTGCGTGGCCTTCCCGCGCTACCTCGGTGCGGACGGCGTGGAGGACTTCTGTACCGGCCTGGTGGAGCAGGCCGGTGTCCTCCTGCTGCCCGCGAGCATCTTCCGCTCCGAGCTCACCCCCACCCCGACCGACCGCTTCCGCATCGGCGTCGGCCGCCGCGACCCCGCCCCCGCGCTGGAAGCCCTCACCAGCTGGCTCCGCAAGCGCTGACCGCCCCGCACTCGGACCGCCGCCCGGGACGGAGTCGGACCGCCACCCCGGGACGGAACCGGGGCGCCGGCCACCGAACGGATCGGTGACCGGCGCCCCGGCGGCACGGCCGCGCGGCCGCCCTCGGAGGTGCGGCGGCGCTAGAGCTTCTGCCAGGCGGGCTTGGCCGCGTAGGTGTCGCGGAAGTAGTCGGCGAGCTTGAGGCGGGAGGCCGCGGCCTCGTCGACCACCACGGTGGCGTGCGGGTGGAGCTGGAGGGCGGAGGCCGGGACGGCGGCGGAGAGCGGGCCCTCGACGGAGAGGGCGACCGCCTCGGCCTTGGCCTCGCCGGTGGCGAGCAGGACGAGGTGGCGGGCCTCCAGGATGGTGCCGATGCCCTGGGTGATGACGTGGTGCGGGACGTCGTCGATGCTGTCGAAGAAGCGGGCGTTGTCCTCGCGGGTCTGCCGGGTCAGGGTCTTGATCCGGGTCCGGGAGGCGAGCGAGGAGCAGGGCTCGTTGAAGCCGATGTGGCCGTCCGTGCCGATGCCGAGCAGCTGGAGGTCGACGCCGCCGGCCTCGGCCAGCGCGCGGTCGTAGGCCGCTGCCGCGGCGGCGATGTCCGTCGCGTTGCCGTCCGGCCCCAGGAAGGAGTCCTCGGTGAGGCCGAGCGGCTCCACGACCTCGCGCAGCACCACCGAGCGGTAGGACTCCGGGTGGCCGGCGGGCAGGCCGACGTACTCGTCCAGCTGGCAGATCCGGGCCCGGGAGGCGTCCAGGCGGCCGTCGCGCACCCGCGCGGCGAGGGCCTGGTAGATCGGCAGCGGGGTCGAGCCGGTCGCCACGCCGAGCAGGGCGTCCGGCTTGTCGGTCAGCAGATCGGTGATCGCCGCGGCGATGAGTTCGCCGGCCGCCGGGGCGTCTGGGACGATCACGATTTCCATACTGGGTCCACCGTTCTGAGGCGCGTCTGAGGTCTAGACCTCCGAGGTCTAGACCAGTTTGCCGTGAACGGGTGCCCCAGGTCCACCCGGGGTCGGTCGGAGGCGGTCCTTGACCTCCTGTTCTTCGGTCCGGACGGCTGGACGGTGGCCCCGGCGGGGCGTGGGGCGGGCCGGGCGGGCCGCCGGGAACGGGGGTCCCGGCGGCCCGCCCTCCCGGGTCAGAACGGGCTGGTACAGGTGGTGACCTGCTTGGCCGCGTCCAGCGCCGGGCCGGCGGTGGCGCAGACCATGTGCAGGTCGGTGGTGACGACGCGCGGGGTGACGGCCTTGGCGGAGCCGAGCCGCACGGTGGTGGCCGAGGCGGCGGTCTCCCACGGGCTGCCCCAGGCGGCCTGGGTGCGGACCTCGACCCGCACGATCGTCAACTGGCCCGGGTCGGCGGTGACCTGGGCGACGCCGACGACCCCCTCGCCGTCGACCTGGTGCGAGATGCAGGGGTGGTTGAGCACCGTGGCGCAGGCCGCGGTGTCGTTCTCGGACGTTGCCGTGGTGGCGACGGCCGGGCTTGCCGTCAGCCCGGCGATCCCTGCCACCGTCATCATCACAGCTGCGATCCGAGTGCGCATGATGCGAACCTCCTTGGAAAGTAAGGGAATCTCACTCCTTGGGATGAGTCTTGCACACATTGTGGACGGTGGAGGGTGTGCGTTGCGTCACACTCATGGTGACCGTTCAACTACGTGCTGCAACCGTTCGCCCGATGTTCGGAGTCCGGACAGCTCGGCGTCTGACGGATGATCGGTTCATCGGCGTCGGCCTCTCGGCGGGGCCGTCTCGGAGCTCGGCGATGTCCGAGGTCAGCGGCGGCGTCGGCGGCGGGGTCGGCCGCCGCGGACCGCTCCGGTCGGCAGGGCGGCCCCGATCCCCCCGGTGCCCGAGGGTGCGTGGACGTTCGCGGCAGCCCGGGGCGCCGCGGACCGCCGCGGCGGCCGGTAGGTCCGTGCGGCCGCGCGCGAGCGCCGCGGCCTTGACCAAGCCTTGGATCACCCTTTCCCCTGCCGTGTACGTACCGTCGGCCTGTCTGGGCGGCCCCGCAGGTGGGCGGCAACTCCCGGCGGCCCGGGCGGCGTTGGCGGTGACCCTTCACTCGTCCGAGTGGCGCGGTGCCCTCGGGGCGAAAAGGGTGGATACCATCGATTCCGATCCCACGGAGGTGGCTGCGTGGACACGGTCATCGTGCAACTGCCGGGCCCGGGGCCCGAGATGGCGCCTGGCCGCGCCCCGGGACTGCTGCGGATGGGCCCGGGCGAGGCGGCGGTGTTCGGACGCGGCGAGCCCGGCCGGCCGGTCGCCGTCCCGCTGCCCGACCAGGGCGTCTCGCGCCGCGCTGGCGAGGTGGTCGCGGCCGAGGACTACTGGCGGCTGTCCAACTTCAGCGCCACCGCCACGTACGTCGTGGAGAACCTGGAGGGCGCGGGGGAGCACGTCAAGGTGGCGCCCGGCCGGCTCGGGGCGCCGGTGCCGTTCGAGCTCTCCCGGGTGCTGCTGCCCGCGCTCGGCGAGCCCGCCTCCTTCAAGGTCTTCGCTCCGCAGCACGCCTACCTGGACGGCGGGCCCGGCGACGCCGGCGGCGAACGCACCGTCAGCCCCTTCGCCCTGGACCCGACGGCCAAGTACTTCCTGGTCCTGCTGGCGCTGTGCGAGCCCCGGCTGCGCTCGCCCTCCGCCGCCGCCGTCCCCGGCGTGACCGAGGTGCTGGCCCGGCTGCGCGCCCTGCCCTCCTGCCGGGGGCTGACCCGATCGGCGGTGAACTACCACATCGACTACCTGGTGGAGACGAAACTGCGGCTGCGCGCCCCGTACGAGGAGGGCACGGGTGGCGGCAAGCGCGAGGAACTCGCCGCCCTGGCAATGAAGTTCGACCTGGTCCGGGAGGAGCACCTGGCGCTCCTCCCGCCCCGGCGCGCGGCCGCCCGGCCGTGAGCCCCGCCGCCGGCCCGCCGCCGGACGACCCGTCGTCGGACGACCCGTCGTCGGACGGTTCGCCGCCGGAGAGCCCGGCGCCGGACGGTTCGCTGCCGGAGAGCCCGTCGCCGGAGAGCCCGCCCATCGAGGTCCCGGAGGGCTACCCGGTCGCCGGCTACCGCCTCGGCGCCCTCCTCGGCGCGGGCGCCTGGGGCCGCGTCCACGCCGCGCAGGCCCCGGACGGCACCCCCGTCGCCGTGAAGCTCCTGGGCGCCGCCCGGTTCAGCCCCGGCCAGCGCCGGACCGTCGCCCAGATGGCCCGCAGCGAGCAGCGCTTCAGCAGCCGCGCCGACCACCCCCACCTGATCCGCACCCTCGCCGTGGCCACCGTCCGGGACCGGGACCACCCCGCTCTCGACGGCGCCGTCGCCCTGGTGATGGAGCGCGCCGCCCGCAGCCTGCAGGACGTCCTGGCCACCGCCCGACCCGGTACGGCGGTGCCCGGCGCCGAGCGGATCCTCACCGGGGTCTGCGCCGGACTGACCCACATGCACCGGGCCGGCTGGGTGCACGGGGACCTGAAACCGGCCAATGTCCTGCTGATGCCCGACGGCACCGCGAAGCTCGCCGACTTCGGTCTCACCGCCGAGCTGGAGGGCACCCACGCCTACGCCCCGCCGCTCGGCTCGCCCGACCACGTGCCGCCGGAGTGGTGGTCCCAGCGCACCGGCGCGCGTGGGGTCGCGGTGCGCCCGAGCGCCGACGTCTGGGCCTTCGGGGTGATCGCCCACCAGGTGCTCACCGGTGGCCTGCACCCCTTCCTCGGCGCCACCGCCCGGGCCCGCTCGCTGGCCGCCCAGGCGTATGCGCGCGGTGCGGCGCCGCTGCGGCTGGACGAGGCCCTGCCGGCGCGCTGGCGCCCGGTGGTGACGGCCTGCCTGGCCCCCGGGCGGGAGGAGCGGGCCCGGACCGACCTGACCGCGCTGGTCGCCCGGGCCACTGCCCGTCCGGCCCGGCGCCGCCGCACCGCCGTACGGGCCGGGGCGGGCCTGCTGGCCTGCGCGGTCACGGTGCTCGCGCTGACCGGAGGGCCGGAGCCCGCCGGGCCGGGCGCCCACCGCGCGCCGCCCCCGCGGCCTGCGCTGCCCGGCGCGATCCCGGCGGACTCGGACGTCCCGGTGGCCTACCGGGGCATGATCGAGACGGCCGCCCGGCGCTGCCCGGAGCCGGAGGTGACCCCGGTGCTGCTGGCCGCGATGCTGAAGGCCGAGAGCGGCTTCGACCCGAACGCGGCCAGCCCGGAGACGGGCGAGTACGGCATCGCGATGTGGACCCCCTCCGTCTTCGACGCCTGGGCCAAGGCGGCCAGCCACCCCGGCCCCAAGTCCTACCTGGATCCGGGCGACGCGATCGCCGCGATGGGCAACTACGTCTGCTGGCTCGACCAGCAGCTCAAGCGGGCCGGCTTCAGCAGCGACCTGCCCGCCCTGCTCACGGCCGCCTACCGGACGAGCGACAAGACCGTGGAGACGGCCCGCGGCGTCCCGGAGCGGGTGCGGCCCCACGTCGACCGGATGCTCCGTTACCTGGCCGACTACGGCGGGTGAGGGGACGTCCCGGGACGAGTCGTGCCACATCCCGGCGAATCCCGGCGCGGGCACGCGGGCGACCGGCTCGCGGTCTGGGATCCTCGGCGGCATGATCACGAAGCTCCGCGCGGCCGCCGCGCGATGGACCGTCGTCGTTCCGGTGGTGTCCTTCGTCGTCCTCGCCCTGACCTGGCACGAGGACCTGCCCGGCTGGGTGGTCGGTGTGGTCGCCTGCTTCCTGGTGGCCGCCGTGCTGTCCGCCGTGCACCACGCCGAGGTCATCGCGCACTGGTCGGGGGAGCCCTTCGGGTCGCTGGTGCTCGCGGTGGCGGTCACCGTGATCGAGGTCGCGCTGATCGTGACGCTGATGGCCGACGGCGGGGACAAGTCCTCCACCCTGGCCCGGGACACCGTGTTCGCCGCCGTGATGATCACCTGCAACGGCATCCTCGGCCTGTCCATCCTGGTCACCGCGGTCAAGTACCGGACCGCCGTCTTCAACGCCGAGGGCACCGGCGCCGCACTCGCCTGCATCGCCACCCTCGCGACCCTCAGCCTGGTGCTGCCGACCTTCACCACCAGCTCGCCCGGCCCGCAGTTCTCCACCACCCAGCTGACCTACGCGGCCACCGCCTCGCTGGTGGTCTACGGCCTGTTCGTCGCCACCCAGACCGTGCGGCACCGGGACTACTTCCTGGCCGTCACCCCCGAGGGCCGGGTGCTGGACGAGGAGGACCACGCGAGCCCGCCCACCGTCCGGGCCGCCGGGCTCAGCCTCCTGCTGCTCGCCGTCGCGCTGGTCTCGGTGGTGGGCCTGGCCAAGGGCGTCTCGCCGACCATCGAGAAGGCGGTGGACGACGCCGGACTCCCGCACGCCGTGGTCGGCGTGGTGATCGCCATGATGGTGCTGCTGCCGGAGACCATCGCGGCGCTGCGCGCGGCCGTCCGCAACCGGGTGCAGACCAGCCTCAACCTGGCCCTGGGCTCGGCCCTCGCCAGCATCGGCCTGACCATCCCGGCGGTCGCCATCGCCTCCACCTGGCTGTCCGGCCCGCTCGTGCTCGGCCTGGGGCCGGCGCACATGGTGCTGCTGACGCTGACGGTCGTGCTGGGCATCCTCACCGTGATCCCGCGCCGGGCGACGCCGCTGCAGGGTGCGGTGCACCTGGCGGTGCTCGCGGGGTACGTGGTGCTGGCGGTGAACCCGTGACGGCGGCTCAGTCGTAGCGGGGGTTGGAAGCCCCGGCCGTTCCCCCGTGCGGCCAGGGGCTTCCGGCTCTCCCGGCCCGGCGGGGCCGACGTGTGGGCGCGGACCGGCCGTGCGCGTGGTGAACCGGCGGGGCCGGGCCGTCCGTGCTGAAGGGTGGAAGCCCCTGGCGGTTCCCCCCATGGAGCCAGGGGCTTCCGGCGTTCCGTGGCCTGTGGCCCGTGGCGCGTGGCCTGTGGGCTCCGGTGCGTGGCCTGTCGCCCGTGGCCCGTGGCCGGGGCGGGCCCGGCCGGTGTCCGTGGTGCGGGTGGTGAACCCGGGGCGCCCGACCGGCCGTAGAGCCGGATGAGGGCCCCGGTTCACCCCCGTGGCCGGGAGTCCCTCGTCGGCGGCGCCGTCGGCCGTGGCCCTCGGGGGCACGGGCGCCGCCGACGGCGGTCGGCCCCCGGCCCCGCGGCTGCTCGCGGGTCCAGGGGCCCTGCGCGTCACGGCTCGGACGCGGCGCGGTGTCCGGGGCGGGGGTCAGCGCCCCGGACGGGCTTGCTCGCCGGACCCGAGGGGCCGGCGACGGACCCCGGCGTCCCGGGGCGGAGGTGCCGTACGGCGCACCGCCCCGGGACGCACCGCCTCAGGAGGAGGTACGGCGGCGGCGCGTGTACACCACCGCGCCCGCGCCGCCGAGCACCAGCGCGGTTCCGACGCCCGCGTACAGCAGGGTGCCGTCGCTCCCGGTGGTGGCCAGCTTCTTGCCGTCCGAGGGGGCGCCCGGGATCGGGGTGGGGACGCTGACCTTGGTGGGCAGGGTCAGCGGCGCCTCCGGGCTGACCTGGGTGTCGGTGGTGGGCTGGTGCACCGGCACGGTCGCGGTCGGCGGGGTCGACGGGCCGGCGCTCGGCGCGTCGGTGGGGGCGACGGTCGGCTCGCCGGTCACCGGCGCGGTGGGCGCGGGGGTGGTGGGCGCCGGGGTGGTGGCCGTGGCGCTCGGGGTCGCGGTCGGCTTCGCCGGGGTGGTGCCGGTGGGCGTGGCCGGGGCCGACGGGGTGGCCGGCGCGGACGGGCTGTGCGCCGGCGGGGTCGGCACGGTGGTCGGGCCGCTCGACGGGGTCTTGGTCGGGGTCGGCGTCACGGTCGGCGAGGGCTTGCCCGTCGGGGCCGGGGTCTCGGCGCCGCAGTCGACCTTGAAGACCTTGTGCTTGGGGTTGTTGAGCTTGGCGTCCTTCGGCAGCTCGCCGTCGACCAGCTCGACGGACTGCCAGTACAGCTTGTAGTGGCCGTCGGGCAGGTGGATGTCCTCGGTGCGGACGTGGCCGTGGCCGTCCACCGGGAGGTCGCCGTACGCGACCAGCTTCTCCGTGGGGCCGCCGCCGACGGTGGTGATCGCCCAGATCACGTCCTGGTCGGCGTCGAAGCCGAAGGAGTCCAGGTAGAAGGTGCAGACCTTGGGCTCGTTGCGGACGTCCTCCTGGCCGGTGCCCGCGTCGTGGATCTTGACGGTGCCGTTGTTGCCGGGAGCACCGCCCTTGCCGCCCGAGACGGCGTGCGCGGCGGCGGGGGCAAGCAGCATCAGGGCGGCGGCGGTCGGGACGGCCACCAGGGAGCGCGCGGCGGTGGAGCGGATGTGCATGGGCGTTCCATCGGGTACGGCAGGCCGGGACGAGCCTGCGCGGCGGGAGGGAGCCTCGGGTCGGCCGTTTCGGCGGGAGCCGGTGCCGTACGACGTGAGGGGCACAAAAGTTCCCGCAGCGGGAAAGGTGATGCAAGGGCGGTTTGGCCGAAATGCATCGCTCCGGGCGGTTGGTCCGGCAAGTCCGTCACAACGATCCGATCACCCGCTTGTCATGGTTTCGTGTGTGTTCCGGCCGGTGTGCGCTCGGCGGCCGGTCAACTCCGGGCCCGAGCCGGGGGGTGAACCCCGGGGGTCGAGGTGGCCGGTATCGACCGGTCCCCGTCGGCGGCCTGCGTGTCGGGGCGGCGGGCGGGCACCCGCTTTCTCTATCGTCCGTCTGGAACCGCCCAGTCCGCTGAATCCGCTGCGTGCGCAGCCGATCCGACCCGTGGGAGAGTGCGATGCCCGGCCCAGAGCAGACCGCCGAGGAGAGCGCCGCCGAGGAGAGTGCTGCCGAGCAGACCGCCGCCCAGCAGGGTGCCCCCGAGGAGAGCGCTCCCGAGGAGAGCGCCGACGTCATCGTGGTCGGCGCCGGCCCGGCCGGCTCCACCGCCGCGGCCCACCTCGCCCGGACCGGGCTGGACGTCCTGCTGTTGGAGAAGTCGGCCTTCCCGCGCGAGAAGGTCTGCGGGGACGGCCTCACCCCCCGCGCGGTGAAGCAGCTCACCGACCTCGGCATCGACGTCTCCGAGGAGGCCGGCTGGCTGCACAACCGGGGCCTGCGGCTGGTCACCGGGCGGCGCTCGTTCGAGTTCGAGTGGCCCGAGCTCTCCGCCTTCCCCGGGTACGGACTGGTCCGCCGCCGCGCCGACTTCGACGAGCTGCTCGCCCGCAAGGCCGCCTCCTACGGCGCCCGGCTGGTCGAACGCGCCAACGTGGCGGGTCCGTTGCTCGACGAACGGACCGGCCGGATCACCGGCGTCACCGCCAAGCTGGGCGAGGAGCGCCGGCCCGCCGTCTACCGGGCCCCGATCGTGGTCGCCGCCGACGGGAACTCCACCCGGCTGTCCGTCGCCATGAAGCGCTACCGCCGCACCGACCGCGCGATGGGCGTCGCCTACCGGACGTACGTCAAGACCCCGCGCCACGAGGACCGCTACCTGGAGGCCTGGCTCGACCTGCGCGACCCGGGCGACCCGGCCCGGCGCCTGCTGCCCGGCTACGCCTGGGTGTTCGGCATGGGCGACGGCACCGCGAACGTCGGCCTCGGCGTCCTCGACACCGCCGGCACCGACGTGGACTGGCGGGAGCTGCTGCGCCGCTGGTGCGAGGACCTGCCGCCGGCGTACGGCTACACCCCCGACGGCGTCACCGAGCCGATCCGCGGCGCCGCCCTCCCGATGGGCCTCAACCGCCGGCCCCACTACGCCGACGGCCTGCTGCTCGTCGGCGACGCGGGCGGCACGGTCAGCCCCGGCACCGGCGAGGGCATCGCCTACGCGATGGAATCCGGCCGCTACGCCGCCGAGGCGATCGTCCAGGCGCTCGCCCGCCGCACCGACCGCGGCCGCGAACTCGCCCTGCGCGCCTATCCGCAGGCGCTGCGCTCCGCCTACGCCGGATACTTCGCGCTCGGCCGGCTGGCCGCCGACCTGCTCGGCCGGCCCCGGCTGCTCGGTGCTGCCGGCGCGGCCGGACTCGGCAATCCGGCGCTGCTGAAGGTCGCCTTCCGGCTCATGGCCAACCTCACCGAGCCCAACGCGAAGGACTCCCTCGACCGGCTGCTCCACCTGGTGGGACGGGTCGCCCCGGGGCGCTGAACGCACCGCGCCGGACCGCTCATCCTCCGGGTGAGCGGTCCGCTGTCCCGGACTCGGAGGAAACCGGCGGATCCAGCACACTTTCGGCCAAGCCGGGTTGACGGATGATCAGGCGATCCGCTTGCCTGGTGATCGTCCGAACGCGGAGGGTGAGTGACACGCCCCTCCGTACCAGCCCCCATCACGGAGACACCGTGCGCCTTCGCCTGCTCGCCATACCCCTCGTCGCGGCCGCCGCCGCCCTCGCCCCGAGCCTCCCGGCCGCCGCAGCGGCCCCCGCCCCCGTGGCCGCCGCGGCCGAGTGCTCGGCCGCCTTCTTCCACGACGACGCCCGACTCGGCCCGCAGGACCTCCCGCGCAGCGGCCCGGTCGGCCGTCAGCTCCTCGGCTACCAGCGCACCGGCGGCGCGAGCGACCACGACTTCCTGACCAGGTACTACGACGCGGCCGCCAACGGCGGCACGGGCGGCTGGATCTACCCGCCCGCCGACGGCTACGTCACCTTCCCGGACGGCAGCCCGATCGAGTTCGACCTGACCCTCCAGCCGAACCAGAACATCGACCGCTACGGCAGCGAGTACGGCGCCTTCCTCGCCCCCGAGGGGCTGCCCTACGCCAACCGCGCGATCCCGCCGCAGAGCCTGGACGGCACCCCGCCGGCCGCCTGCAACTACCACGACTACAAGGTGGTCAAGGCGTTCAAGGTGCACGCCGGCCCCATCGCGCCCTGGTTCAACCAGCCCGGCTGGGGCCTGCAGTACCAGCTCGACGCCGCCCTGGTGCCCGGCGGCCCGGCCAGGCTGAACGTGCTCTGGCTGGTGGAGAACGGGTACCTGGCCCGGATCTGACCGGCCCGCACCGACGACGGCGTCCGGGGACCACACCGCTGCGCGGATCGCTTCGCCCGCTGCAGCACCCCCGGGTCGCCCTCCCCTGGGCGCCGGGGGCATCAGCCCGCCCGGGCGGTCACCAGACGTCGCCGTCGCGCCAGTCGCAGGCCAGCCGGCGGTCCGGGTCCAGCGGCGCCGAGCCGGGCAGCACGAACACCGCGCCCTCCTCGTCCGGCGTCGGCCGCAGACCGCCCGGCGTGATCGCGCAGAGCGGCCCGCGCCACGGCTGCCAGCCGCGCCGCCGGTAGAACGCGACCGCCCCGTCCGCGGCGCCCAGCACCCCCACCTCGTACGCCCCGCGGACCACCCGCTCGATCGCGTCCATCAGTGCCCCGCCGTGCCCCCGCCCCCGGCGGTCCGCCCGCACCCCGACGCCCTCCACGTACCCGGCCCGCAGCGCCCGCCCGCCGTGCAGCATCCGGCGCTGGACCACCGACGCGTGCCCGATCAGCACGCCGTCCTCGCGCAGCAGCGCGTGCACCCCGCCCAGCGCGTGCTCCCAGTCCTCGTCCGTCATGTCGTCGAAGACCTCGAACAGCAGCGCCCGCGCCTCGTCCAGCACGGCGCGCTCCACCTCGGCCGTGTGGGCCGTCAGCAGCTCGATCGCCGCCCGATCCTCGCACCCGGACGCGTCCGCCCGGGCGGAAATTCGCTGGCGGGCCCGGGGGAGCGGGGATAGGAAGGCCGGGTGACCGCCAAAGACTCCCTCGCCCGCGTCTCCGCAGCCCGCGTTTCCCCCGCCTCCGCTGCTTCCGGCGCTTCCGCTGCCTCTGCTGCTTCCGGCCCTTCCGCTTCCACCGGTGAAGCCGCGACGGCCGCCGGGACCGCCCGCGAGACCGACCCCGCGCCGGACCCGCGCGTCCTGCGCCCCACCGTCCTCGACCTCGGCGACGCCC
This sequence comes from Kitasatospora sp. NPDC053308, assembly GCF_055585785.1. Lineage (NCBI taxonomy): Bacteria > Bacillati > Actinomycetota > Actinomycetes > Kitasatosporales > Streptomycetaceae > Kitasatospora > Kitasatospora sp. NPDC053308. The sequence goes on from NZ_JBVJJY010000002.1 coordinate 240,582, forward strand.
TGCTGCGCCCCTGGGGGCGGGCCCTCGACCTGCCCGGCGGCGTGGCGCCCGCCCTGGTCGCCGCCTCGGCGGACCCGGCCGTCGCCCGGTGGACCCCGCTGCCCACCACCGACCCGGCCGGCGCCGAGGCCTACCTGGACCGCTGCGACGCCCGCTGGGCCGACAACACCACGGCCTCCTTCGCGATCACCGACGCCCCGGACGACGGCCTGCTCGGCAACGTCATCCTGCGCTGGACCGACCGGGCCGAGGGCGTCGCGATGGTCGGCTACTGGCTGCTCGCCGCCGCCCGCGGCCGCGGCCTGGCCACCCGCGCCGCCGACGCCGTCACCCGCTGGGGCATCGAGACCGCGGGCGCCCGCCGCATCGAGCTCTTCCACGGGGTCGGCAACGACGCGTCCTGCCGGGTCGCGATCCGCGCCGGGTTCCCGTACGAGGGCACCCTGCGGGCCTCCTTCCGCCACGAGGGCCGGGACTACAACGACGAGCACCTGCACGCCCGGCTCGCCTCCGACCCGTATCCGGTCCTGACGGCGTGAACGGCCGGGACTTCCGGAGGAGTTGACCCTCGCGCGACGGAACGGCCCAGCGTCCGTGTCATGAGGATCATCGTTCACCACACGGCGAGCACCATGCTCGACCTCCCGCAGCGACCGGTGGCCGAACGGGCCGACGCCCTGGAGGAGTTGTACCGTCCCCTGGAGAGCGTGCTCACCCGGCTGACGGGCGAGGCCGACCCGGTCCGGATGCACCGGCCGGCCAGCGGCTTCCGGTTCGACCGCGAGGACGAACGGTACCTGCCCGCCGTGCGGGCGATCCGGGCGACAGGGGCCTGGCAGCGGGTCGAGGAGGCGCTCGCCGCCGCCCGGGAGCGGATCGACGGCGCGCTGCCCGGCACCGCGCACGCCGGCCCGGTGGACGACGTCCTGGTGCTCGGCGACCCGGACGACGAGCACCTGACGGTCCGCAACCACGGCTACTTCGGGACGGGCGGCTTCCCCGGCGCGATCCAGCTGCGCATGTGGCCCACCGCAACGGCCCTGGTGAAGATCGGCCACGCGGCGGCCCACGAACTCCACCACAACGTGCGCTACGCCAACGTGGCCTGGGACCCGCTGACCGTCACCGTCGGCAAGCAGGTCGTCGCCGAAGGACTGGCCGAGGCCTTCGTCCGGGAACTCGTCGGGGAGCAGGCCCTCGGCCCGTGGGCCACGGCCCTGACCGGCGCCGAGCTGGAACGCGTCCACCGGAAGGTCACCGCCGGGATCGACGTGACCGGGATGCGGAACTTGCCGCCGTACGTCCACGGCGACGCGACCGCGCGGCTGATGGGGCTGCGAGCCGGTGGGGCTGCCCGACTTCGCCGGGAACGCGGCCTGCCAGCGGATCGCGGACGCCCACCTCGCGGCCACCGGCCTCACCGCCGCCGCGAGCGTGGCGATGCCGGCCTGGGAGGTCCTCGCCAACGCCGGTGTGCCGACGGCGGCCTGACGCCGGCCCGGGACCGCGCCCCGCCCGCTCGCAGGGCACTGCTCAGAACGGCCCGTCGGCCGCGAGCCGGTCGTAGATCGCGCGCAGCCACGGCTCCCGGACGGCGGGAAGCCGCGCCAGGCGGTGCAGGAACAGCCGCCGGTCGGGGGTGAACAGCCGGTGCGGCCGGAGCGGGAGCGGGTCGTCGCGCTCGACCCCGTCGGGCAGGCGGGTCGTGGACGCCGGCTCCGGGAAGGCGAGGTACGTCCACACCTCGGCGTCCAGGGGGACGGGCACCGCGCCGTCGGCGGGCTGCCACACGACGCCCGTCCAGGGGTGCCGGGGAACCAGCGCGATGTCCGGCGAGGGGACCGGGCGGACATGGCCGGGCCCGGCCAGGCCGACCCGGCGGGTCGGGGTGCCGCAGGGGAGCACCCCGGCCAGGGCGTGGCCGAAGGTCTCGGTGAGCAGGCCCTCGGGCAGGTCCAGCGGTTCGCCGCCGGAGGCCGCCAGGAGGTCGGCGAGTGCCGTTCCGACGGCGGCCCGCCACTGTTCGCTCCACCAGCCCTGGGGCTCGACCGGCGGCAGTCCCGGCACGCTCCAGCCGTCCCCGGGCGGGCGCGCCGGGCCGCCGAGGGGCCGTTCGTGCACGGCGACCGGCTCGAACCAGACCGCCTGCCAGTGGTAGCAGTCGTCGATCCGGGTGCCCACCTCACGCCCGCAGCGGGCGCAGGCCAGGTTGGGGCCGAGCCGGCCGTCCGAGGCGCAGCAGCCGTCGCAGCGCTCGGGGATCAGGGCGGTGCCGCGGGTGTCCCCTGGCGCCAGCAGGATCCGGCCCGGCGGAGCGAACGACAGGGAGCGCACCGGCGCGTACACCCCGCGCGCGGCGGCCTCCCGTGCTCCGATCTCGGCCCAGCTCCGGAACGGCGGCCCGGACGGCTCCGGATCGACGGCGTAGCTGCCCGGCTGCAGCACCGGCGGCAGGAACCGGTCGCCGCCCCCGCCGTGCGCATGGGCCGGCAGCGCCACCCGGGACACCGGAACGCTCAGCTCCCCCTCGCACCCGGCGCACACGAACACCGCCACACGCTCTCCCCCCTCACGGACTCCCGGAGTATCGCCGTGCCCCGCCGGGCCGCCAAGCCGTTTTCCCGCCCGGCCCCGGGCGCTCCCGTCCCGCGCCCTCCCGTTCCGGCGCGGTGCCCGGCACCGCGCCGGAACGGTGGACGTCGTGCGCGGTGCCGGGTAGGCAGCGCGCCGGGCGGGGGAGCGGCCTAACCTGGAAGGGCGCATACGGTGCCTGGCCCTCGAACGGAAGCGGTGGCCATGACGGTGATCTCGGCGGCTCTCTTCGGTACCGACTGGCGGCCCGCGCTGCCCGGCGGCACCGAGCTGCTGCGCGAGTGCGCCGCCCGGGGCTGGACGGTCGTGCTCACCGGGCCCGGTCCCGTCGGAGTCCCGGTCCTGACCGTGGCCGACCCCGGGGGAGACCCGGTGGGGGCCGCGCTGGAGCTGGTGGACGGCGAGCCCTCGCACGCCGTGGCCGTCGCCGGGAGCGTGCGCGAGGTGCGGGCGGCGCGGCGGGCCGGGGTGCCGTGCGTCGCCCTGGAGACCGGCGGAAACGCCGGTCCGGAGCTGCGGGCGGCCGGTGCGGCCGAGGTCCACCGCGACGCCGCCGCCCTGCTGCGCGTCCTGGACGACAGCCTGCTCGCCCGCCCCCGGGCCTTCGGACCCGTGGGCGCGGGAACGGGCGGTGCCCGGAACGGTTAGCGCCGGCCCGCGCCGGGCAACCGCCGGGTGCGAGCACGTCACCGAAGTGTCGGAGGTGACCGAGATGGACGGACCCGCTTTGAGCGGATGGGAGCGGCGGCTCCTCGAGGAGATCGAGTCCGATCTTCGCCATGACACTCGGCTCGACCGGAAGCTGAGCACGATGGGGGCCAAGGGCCCCGGCCGGGTCCGGCGCGTGTTCCGAGCCGTCGGCCGACGGGTCACGGCGGGGGTGGTGCTGACCGCCCTGGTGATGAGCGCGATCTGCCTCAGCGTGGGCGTACGGACCCCGACCGCGGCCGTACTGACCGCGCTCGGGGTGGTCTGGGCGGCCACCGTGGCGGCCGCCGTCGCCACCTCGGCGCTGCTCCGCCGCCGCGGCGCCTCGCGGGCCGGACGGGCCGCGCCCGCCGAGCCGGAGGAGCGCCGCGAACGGCGGCCCTGGGACCGGCCGGAGGCGTGACGCGATGACCACCGACCTGTGGGAGCACCGCCCAGGCACCCACCCCGCCGCCGACCTCGGCCTGGTCGGGTACGAGGTGCTGGCCACCGACGGCCGCGTCGGCCGGGTCGAGCAGGACACCGGGGACCACCTGCTGGTCGACGCCGAACCCTGGGTGCCGGGCACCCGGGTGCTCGTCCCGGTCGGCCTGGTCGCCCGGGTCGACCACCTGGTGCTCGCCGTCCACCTCGACTGCCCGCGGGCCAGGCTCAGCTCCGCCCCGCCCGCCGCGGTCGACCTCACCGCCCCCCGACCGCGCTGAGCGGCCCGCAGCGATGCGCTGGCCGTCCACCACGCTCACCGGCCGGACGATCGCCTTCCTGGTGGCGCCGTACGGCGTCGAACAGTCCGAGCTGACCTCCCCGTGGCAGGCCGTCGCCGAGTCCGGCGGCACCCCGCGCCTGCTGTCCACCGCCGAGGGGCGGGTGCAGGCCGTCCGGCACCGGGCGCCGGGCGACACCTTCGCCGTGGACGCCCTGGTCTCCGGCGCCGACCCGGCCGACTACGACGGTCTGGTCCTGCCCGGCGGCGTCGCCAACCCCGACCACCTCCGCGTCGACCGGGCGGCGGTCGCCTTCGTGCACGGCTGCTGCGCGGCGGGCCGCCCGGTGGCGGCGATCTGCCACGCGGCCTGGACCCTGATCGAGGCCGACGCCGTCCGCGGCCGCACCCTCACCTCCTGGCCCAGCCTGCGCACCGACCTGGTCAACGCCGGCGCCCACTGGGTCGACGAACCGGTGCACGTCTGCCCCGACGGCCCCGGTCTCCTGGTCACCAGCCGCCGGCCCGCCGACCTCCCGCTCTTCGAGGACGCCTTCGTGACGGAGTTCGCCCACGCCACGGCTGGGCGGCGTTAGGGCACGAGCGGCCCGGGTGCGGCGAGGTCGCGCGAGGCGCGGCGGCTTCCGTCCGGAGGTCGCGTGCCGCCATGGCGCCGGGCCCGGGCCCGGGCCCGGGCCCGGGTTGCGGCCGTGCGGCCGGGTCAGTCGCCGCGGAGGCGGACGAAGGTGGCGGTGGGTGGGCGGCCGGTGAGGGTGAGTTCGGCGCGCAGCGGGGCGGTGAGGGGGTGGACCGGGCCGTGGTCGGGGTCCGTGGAGGGCGGGCCGAGCAGGGGGCGGATGACGTCGGCGACCTCGCGGGACTGCACCGGGGTGAGCCGGGGGGTGGTCAGGAAGACGCGGCCGTCGTCGAGTTGGAGGATCAGCGCGTGCGGCCGGGCGGCCGGCCCGGTGACGGCGCGGACGGTGGCGTCGAGGGTGTCGCTGCGCCGGTACTTCACCCAGGCCCGACCCGCGCCGCGCGGGCGGTACGGGGAGGCGGAAGCCTTGCAGACCAGGCCCTCGACCCCGCTGTCGGCGAGCTGCTCCATCCACTCCAGTGCCTCCGTCCGGTCGGTGGTGGCCAGCACCGGTTGGATCGGCGGCGGGACGTCGGCCAGGGCGGCGAGCAGCAGGCGGCGGCGGTCGGCGAGCGGGAGGCCCCGGACGTCGCGGCCGGGCAGGGCCAGCAGGTCGAAGGCGATCAGGCCGAGCACGACGTCCGGGGCCGCGGCCCGGGCCTGGCGGGTGCGCAGCAGCTCCCCGAAGGCGAACCGGCCGCCGCGCCAGGCGACCAGTTCGGCGTCCAGCACCAGGCCCTCGGGCAGCCGGGCGACGGCGGCGGCGATCGGCGGGAACTCGGGGGCGAGGTCCCGGCCGGTGCGGGACTGCAGGAACGGCGGGTCGTCGCCGCGGGCGAAGGCGACGCAGCGGAAGCCGTCCAGCTTCAGCTCGTACTGCACACCGCCGCCGCCCAGGCCGTCGGCGGGCGGGACGGCCGTGACGGCGGCGGGGCGCATCACCTCGACGGGCGGCCGGAGCACCTGGGACCGCCGCCGGGGCGCCCCGCTCCGGGCCGGGGCGGGCCCGGCCGGTCGGCCGGGCAGCGGGCGGGCCCGCTCCGGGGCCAGCAGCGGGGCGAACAGGTCGCCGTCGGCGGCCAGCCGGCGGGGTACCTCGGCGAGGGTGAAGGTCAGCTCCCGCTCGTCGGCGGCCCGTTCCAGTTCCGCCCAGGACAGCGGGGTGGAGACGGTCGGCAGCGGCCGGGCCCGCAGCGTGTACGGCGCGGCGGTGGTCTTCTTGGCGTTGTTCTGCGACCAGTCGACCAGTACCCGGCCGCGGCGGCGGGCCTTGGCCATGGCGTGCACGGCCAGCTCCGGGTGCTCGGCCTCCAGGGCGGCGGCCAGCGCCTTCGCGTACGCCGAGACCCTGGTGCTGGGCGTGGGCTCGATCGGGACCAGCAGGTGCAGGCCCTTGGAGCCCGAGGTCTTCACCCAGGCGGTGAGGCCGTCCGCCGCCAGCCGTTCGCGCAGCAGCAGCGCCACCGTCCGGCAGGTGAGCACGTCCGCGCCCTCACCGGGGTCGAGGTCCAGGACCAGCCGGTCGGCGAGGGCGGGGGCGGCCGCGTGCCACTGCGGGACGTGCAGTTCCAGACAGCCCAGGTTGGCGAGGGCCAGCAGCGCCGCGCCGTCCTCCAGCACCACCTGTCGCAGCTCGCCGCTGGTGCTGGGGACGTCGACGGTGCGCACCCAGTCCGGGGTGCCCGGGGGCGGGTTCTTGGCGACGAAGACCTCCGCCTCGACGCCGTCCGGGCAGCGCAGGAAGGAGACCGGGCGGTCGCGCAGGTGGGGGAGCAGGGCGGTGTGGACGGCGGCGTAGTAGCGCAGCACCTCGCCCTTGGGCGTGCCGGTGCGCGGGTAGTACACCTTGTCGAGGTGGGAGAGGGCGAGGGTGCGCCCGTCCACCGTCATCTGCGGCACGGTCCGCCTCCGACGCCTCCGGTGGGTGGCCCCCGCAGGCCAGTCTGCCCCGCTTCGGCGGCCACCGCCCGGGGTGCCCGGTACCCCGGGCAGCGGGCCCGACTACCGACCGGGACCGACGGCGGGCCTGAGTACCGGCCGAAGCCGACGGGCGGCCGACTACCGACCGGGACCGACGGGGGCCCGACTAGCGGCCGGGGCCGCCGACCAGCGCGTGGGCGTCCGCGACCAGGTCCTCGATCCGGCCCCAGTCCGGCTCCGGCCCGTCCAGGTACACGCCGAGCCAGCCCCGGTGGCCGACGTAGGGCGGCCGGAAGTAGCGCTCGGGGTCCTCGTCGACCAGGCGCTGCTGCACTCCGCCGGGCGCCGCGCACCAGAAGCCGATCCGGTCGTCGTGGTGGTGGTCGGAGAGCATCACGAACATCCGGGCCCGGGGGCCGGAGCCCGCGAACCAGGTCGGCTCCCCGTGGCTGACCCGCTCCTCGACCGCCGGCAGCGCCAGGCAGAGCGCCCGCAGCCGGTCCACCGGGTTCGCCGGCGCCGGCTCCCGGCTTCCGGGCGCGGGCACCGGGCTCACCGCGCGGCGGGCCGGGGCGCGCCCGGGTAGGTGCCGAAGTACCAGCGGTTGCCCTCCGGGTCGGCGGCGGCGAAGTCCCGTGAGCCGTACTCCGTCTCGTGCAGCGCGGTGGTGATCCGGGCGCCGCCGGCCACCGCCCGGTCGTGCACGGCGTCCGGGTCGGCGGTGACCACGTACGCCGTGAAGCCGCCCGGCTCGCCCGCCCACGGCGCGGCGCCCTCGGGCGTCTCCCGGCCGGAGCCGAGCATCACACCGCCGCCCTCGGGCCAGGCCAGCTCGGCGTGCGCGACGAAGTCGCCCTCACCGTAGGCGACGACCTCCTGGAAGCCGAAGGCCTCCACCAGGAAGCGGATCAGGGCGCGGGCGTCGGTGGCGCGCAGGCTGGGCCAGACCTGCGGGGCGGGGGTCTCGGTGGCGTCCATGGCTGCTCTCCTCAGGGTCGTCGGGGAGGGGGCGGAGTTCCGCCAGGCCTTCGAAAGCGGCTTACGGCTCCCACTCTGCGGCCGCCCCGGGCGCCCCGCCTTGGACGTTTCGGAACTTCGCGGTCTCCGGCCCCTCCACCGCCAGCCAGGCGCTCGGTGCCGCTCCCGCCAGCGCGCGGAACTCGCGGGCCAGGTGCGCCTGGTCGAAGTACCCGCAGTGCACGGCCAGTTCCGCCAGCCGGTGGGTAGGGGCGGTGGCGGCGAGCAGGTGCCGGGCCCGGTCGAAGCGGATCACCCGGGCGGCGGCCTTCGGCGTCAGCCCGGTCTCCCGGCGGAACCGCTCCTGCAGGTGCCGGGCGCTCCAGCCGGTCTCCCGGGCCAGCGCCGCCACCGGCAGCGTGCCGCCGCTGCGCCGCAGCGCCCGCCACGCCCAGCCCACCTCGGGCGGTACCTGACCGGACGGCCGGGCGGCCCGCAGCAGCGCTCCGTCCAGGGCGGCGAACCGCTCCGCCCAGGTGCGCGCGGTCTGCAGGCGTTCCCGCAGCCGCGGGCCGAGCCGGCCGAGCACCTCGTCGGCGGGCACGTCGATCCCGGCCAACTCCCCGGCGGGCAAGCCGAACAGCGCCCGGGCGGCCAGCGGGTGCACGGCGATCTGCACTCCGGACTGCGCGCCCTGGTGGGTGATCAGCGCGGGGGTGGTGTGCAGGCCGCCGAGCAGGGTCGGGTAGCTGCCGGGCGGCTGGGCGGGATCGGGGTGCCCGGCGATCACCAGCGGCTCGTCGAGGGTGAGGATGAAGGTCAGGTACGGGGAGGGCAGGCCGCGGTGGACGGCGGGGGCGAGGCCGCGCTGCCGGTAGCCGGAGTACCAGGCCACGTACGGGCGCAGCGCGGTGGTGGGCCGGGCCCGGACGGCCTCGTCGACGGCGCCGCCGGGGGCCGGGCCGGCCGCCCGGGGGGCCGGATTCCCGGTGTCCGTGGTCACGCCTCCAGTATCGGCGGCGTCGGGCGCCGGCGTCCGGTCGCGGTCGCGGGCGGGACCGGCGTTGCTTATGGTGATGGCGCGGTGACCCTCCGCGCGCCCGGCTGGGGCGTGCGGGAGCACCGTCCGGGGGGGAAGGCGGGGGGAACCATCGACGAAGGAGTCCCCGTGACCACTGCCCGAGACATCATGCACACCGGTGCCCAGTGCATCGGCGCCCACCAGACGCTGGCCGAGGCCGCGATGATGATGCGCGACAAGAACGTGGGCGCGCTGCCGATCTGCGGCGACGACCAGAAGCTGAAGGGCATCATCACCGACCGCGACATCGTGCTGCGATGTATCGCCGAGGGCAAGGACCCGAACACGATGACGGCCATGGAGCTGTCCGGTCACCTGCACTGCGTGCGTGCCGACGACAGCATGGACGCGGTGCTGCGCAAGATGGAGCAGCACCAGATCCGGCGCATCCCGGTGATCGAGGGGGAGCGGCTGGTGGGCATGATCAGCGAGGCCGACCTGGCGATGGGCCACCGCGACGGCCAGCGGCTGACCGACCAGCAGATCATCGACTTCATGGACAGCGTCTACATGAAGCAGTGACCTCGCGCCCGTCCCTGCCCGGCCCCGTCCGCGCACCGGTGACCGGCCGGCCCCACGGGCCGGCCGGGCCGTTCGAAGGTGCCGTCCGGGGCCGTGGTGCGTCCCGGGCCGCGTGGGTCCTGGGCCGCGCAGGCGTCTCGGGGAACGGATCTTCCTTTCCCGGCAGTCGGGATGGGGGCAGAATCGCGCCCATGGGAAAGCTGCACGAACGCATCGACGGGCGGCTGCGCGAGTTCATCGAGCGCCAGCCGGTCTACTTCGTCGCGACCGCCCCCCTGGCCGCCGACGGGCACGTCAACCTCTCCCCCAAAGGGCGTTCCGGCACCCTCGCGGTGCTCGACGAACTGACCCTCGCCTACCTGGACTTCGGCGGCTCGCAGGCCGAGACGGTCGCGCACCTGCGGGAGAACGGCCGGATCACGCTGATGTGGTGCTCCTTCGAGGGGCCGCCGACCGTGGTGCGGGTGCACGGCCGGGGCGAGCCGGTCTTCCGGGACGATCCGCGTTTCGCGGAGCTCCTCGGCCACTTCGGTCCGGCCGCCGAGGGTTCGGGCCTGCGGGCGATCGTGCTGGTGCGGGCCGAGCGGGTCAGCGACTCCTGCGGTTACGCGGTGCCGTTCATGGACTACCGCGCCGAACGCGATCTGCACGCCCAGTACTTCGACCGCCAGGGCGAGGAGGGGTTCGGCTCCTACTGCGAGCGCAAGCCGCTCGTGGTCACCAGCATCGACGGCCTGCCCGCCCTGCCGCTGCCGCTCCCGCCCCGCCCGGGGCCGGAGGCATGACGAAGCCGCCGCACCCGTGGGGGTGCGGCGGCTTCGCGGGGGTCTTGGCTGCCCGGGCCTGACGTGCTCAGGCCTCTGGTGCTCAGGCCTTGCCCGCCCAGGCGTCATCCGGTCGGGCCGTGCCTGTCCAGGCCGGACTCGGTCAGGCCTTACTTGGTCAGGCCGGCCTTGACGGAGCAGATCGGCCAGGCGCCCGGGCCCTGGGCCGCGAGGACCTTCTCGCCGATGGAGATCTGCTGGTCCTTGGTGGCCAGGTCGGCGCGCGGGGCGAAGGAGGTGCCGCCGAAGGCCGCCCAGGTGCTGGAGGTGAACTGCAGGCCGCCGTAGAAGCCGTTGCCGGAGTTGATGGCCCAGTTGCCGGTGGCCTCGCAGGCCGCGACCTTGTCCCACACGGTGGACGGGGCGGCGGAGGCGCTGGTCGCCGCGACGAGGCCGGCCACGGGCAGGGCGGTGAGCGCCCCCGCCATCAGAGCCATCCGGACGCGGTTGCGGCGCTTCGGGGTGGCAGCGGTGGTGGCAGCGGCGGTCTCGTTACGGAAGGTCATGGATTTCCTTTCGGAGGGGTTTGCGAGCGCGCGGAACCAGGCCCTCGGAAGGCCGTCGGTTTCGGGGACACATCACTCGCGTGGTCCGGCACCGTGTCCTGCTCGGGGCGGTGAGGCCCTCCGGAGCGGATCGCTCGGTGCAACGGGTTCGAAGTTACGGGGGCGGTGGTGCCGGGTTCAAGGATTCGAAGGTTTAGGCACGTCAGAGGGCCGTTACCAGGGGTAAAGATCAAGGAATTGTGCCAATTTGGCCCGATTTACACCCATTTCCAAGATCAAAAAGCCCCGCGACGTGGCCCGGACCACACGAGAAGCCGTGTGAGGCCGCGCACATCGTCGACAGCGCGTGACGGCGCCCGCGCCGGCGGTGCCGATTCCGCCCGGCCCGCCGACGCTCCGGGTGGCCCGCACCACAGGCCTCACCCGGAGTGCCCGCTGCCCGCACACACGGTGCCGGGCATAGCCTCTGGCGCATGAGCAACGACAGCGATGCAGCGGACACCGCGGCCGCCGGAGCGGCGGACGCGGGCAGCGGAGGGGCGCCCGGGGCCGGGACGCCGGAGGGGGCGTCCGCCCGGGTGCCGAGCGGCGGCGAGGGCCCCGAGGCCGCGGCCGCACCCCAGGGCTTCGAGCTGGGCACGGACGGGCCCAAGGTGGTCCTGGCCGGGCTGGACGGCTCCGACTCCTCCTGGCGTGCCACCGCCTACGCCGCCGGACTGGCCCGCCGGCAGGGCGCCGTCCTCGCGGTGGCGTACATCCAGCCGATCCTCGGCGCCGCGACCGCCCTGGCCGGAGCCGCCGTGGAGGAGACCACCCAGGAGATCGCCGATGAACTGCTGGCCGCCCTGCGCGAGGCCGAGGAGCGGGTGCGCGAGGTGTGGAAGGTGGAGTGGCGCTTCCTGACCATGCGCGGCGACCCGTACGGCGGGCTGGCCAAGCTCGCGGACGAGCTGCGCGCGGACGCGGTGGTGGTCGGTGTCTCGGAGCAGGCCGGGCACAAGGTGATCGGATCGGTGGCCGTCCGGCTGGTGAAGGCGGGCCGCTGGCCGGTGACCGTCGTCCCGTAGAGACGTGGAGAGCTGACCGCTGATCGTCGCCCCCCGGGGGCCGCCGTCCCCTTGCACGTGTCCCTCGTCCTGCGGGCCGGGAGCCCGTCGCCCCGTGCGAAGAGTGCCCGGCGGGGTGCCCGGAGCGCGGGCGGGACCGCGCGCGGGGCGGCGTGGGGCGGCCGGTAGGGTGCGTGAACATGACGGACACGCGGGGCACGCACCCCTCCGAGCCCGCCCACCCCTCCGCACCCGCCCCCCCGGCCGGGAACGACCTGCACCTCGACCTGCCCGCCACGGGGGGCCGCCGCGCCGCGCTGATGGCGGCCCTGCGCGAGGCGATCCGCAGCGGCCGACTGGCTCCCGGCACCCGGCTGCCGCCGTACCGGGCGCTCGCCGCCGACCTCGGCCTGGCCCGCAACACCGCCGCCGAGGCCTACGCCGAACTCGTCGCCGAGGGCTGGCTGACCGCCCGTCAGGGCTCCGGTACGGCCGTCGCCGAACGCGCCGAGCCCGTCCCGCCCACCCGGGCCCGCCGGCCCGCGCCCCGGCCCGGTCCCCGGCACGACCTGCGCCAGGGCCGGCCCGACGGCGCCTCCTTCCCCCGGACCGCCTGGCTGGCCGCCGCCCGGCGGGCCCTGTCCGTGGCGCCCAACGAGGCCTTCGGCCCCGGCGACCCGCAGGGCCGCCGCGAGCTGCGGACCGTCCTGGCCGACTACCTGGCCCGCGCCCGCGGGGTGCGCACCGACCCCGACCGGATCGTGATCTGCTCCGGCTTCGCCCACGCGCTGCGGCTGCTCTTCGACGGCGCGCGAGCGGTGCTGCCGCCCGCCGAGCACGGTCCGCTGGCCGTCGAGGCGTACGGACTGGGCTTCCACCGCGGCCTGCTGGCCGCCGCCGGCGTCACCGCGGTACCGCTGCCGATCGACGAACGGGGCGCCGTCGTCGACGGGTTGGCGCGGCACCGGGACGTCCGCACCGTCCTGCTCACCCCGGCCCACCAGTTCCCCACCGGCGGGCCGCTGCACCCCGGCCGGCGCGCCGCCGTGGTCGACTGGGCGCGCGGCCGCGGCGGACTGCTCCTGGAGGACGACTACGACGGCGAGTTCCGCTACGACCGCCAGCCGGTCGGCGCCGTCCAGGGGCTCGACCCCGAGCGGGTGGTCTACCTCGGCAGCGCCAGCAAGAGCCTCAGCCCCGCGCTGCGCCTGGGCTGGATGGTGCTGCCGGACCACCTGGTCGACCGGGCGCTCGCCGCCAAGGGCGAACGCGAGGGCTGGGCCAGCGCCCTGGACCAGCTGACCCTCGCCGAGTTCATCGACTCCGGCGGCTACGACCGGCACGTGCGCCGGATGCGCCGCCACTACCGGGACCGCCGCGACCACCTGGTGGCCGCGCTCGCGGCGAGTGCGCCGCACGTCGGGGTCTCCGGGATCGCGGCCGGCCTGCACGCGGTGCTGCGGCTGGAGCCGGGCACCGAGCGCTCGGTGCTCAAGGCCGCCGCCCACCGGGGCCTGGCCGTCGACGGCCTCGCCGACTTCCGCCACCCGGCGGTCGCCCCCGACGAGATGCCCGCCGCCGACGGCCTGGTGGTCGGCTACGCCACCCCGCCCGACCACGCCTACCCGGCGGCGGTCGCGGCGCTCTGCGACATCCTGCCGCCGTCGGCCTGAATCCGTGGGGCTGCCGGGACGAACGGGAGGCGACGGGCGGGAGTTGCGGGGCCGGGGATCCGGGCCGGGGGAACGGCGAAGGATAGGCCCCCGGGCGCACCGGTGGGGCCGGAACGCGACCGGGCGGTGCACGGCGTCCGCTCACCCCTCCTGCGTCGGTACGGAACCGGGCCGAGGGGCACAACCGAAGCGGTGGCTCCGCCTACGCTCCTTGGTCATGCGCAGTACACATCCGATCCGCGCCGCGCTCGTCGCGTGCCCGGCCCTCGTCGTCGGTCTGCTCCTCTCCTCCGCTCCCGCCCGGGCCGACTCCCCGCTGCCGCTCACGGTCGTCTCCGACAAACAGACGACCGTCCGGGGCGGCGAGTTCACCCTCACCCTGACGCTCACCAACCCGTACGACACACCGATCCAGTTCGTCTACCAGAGCGTCCAGGAGACCTACGGGACCAGTCTGCAGACCGGTCTCAAGTTCACGGCGACGGCCTGCGGCACCCAGACCAACGGCTGCAGCGACAACGTCCACGGCGGCATCGCCCGGTACAACGTGCCGCTCGAACCGGGCGCCGCCAGCACCTTCACGGTGACCTACGCCATCGCCCCCGACTCGGCCTGCGGTGACGCCACCCGCATCGACTTCTACTCCTACCTGTACTTCGAGTACAACGGCGGACTGAACAACAAGTCGGGCATCGTCGGCGTCCCCGGCACCCAGGTCGCCTGCGCCTGACCGTCCCGGTGCGCACTCCCCACGGCGCGCCCCCCGTTCTCCCGCCAGGTGCCGGCCACCCCCGTTCCGGCACCTGGCGGGCCGTTCCGCGTTTCCCCGGGGCGCAGGCCGCGCCGTCCGCGAACCACCGGCCGCGCCGTCCGCGCAAGCCCGGCCGCTGCGCCCTCGAACCGGGGGCCGTCCGCCGCCGAACCACCCTGCCGGTGTGCCGGGTTGACGCCGGGCCGGGCCGCGTCCGACACGCGCCGAGAGGAGGTGCGGACGGGAAAGCCGTTGTCGGGGACGGGGACCGCAGGAGCGAACGGATGTTCCTCGGGATCTCCGCACGGTGGGTGTCGATCAGTCGAGATTCACCCTATCGGGGGGTACTGGGCGTCCGTACGGGTCCGGTCGGGTTCTGGTGATCTAGGGTTCCGGATGGGCCGCCGGGTGACGACGGCCGCATTCGCGACAATTCGCCAACGCCCCCACCAGTCTACGGATCTGATGATCCGTCACGGCATGCACCCAGGGCGGTCCCCATGGCCCTGGCCGCGTGACCCGACCACAGGAATGGAGACCCTGCCGATGCCCGTGGACACGACCCCGGAGACAGCGCAGGTCAAGCAGCAGAGCCTTGCGACGGCCGCTGCCCGCAACCTTGCCACCACGACCAAGTCCGCCCCGCAGATGCAGGAGATCACCTCCCGCTGGCTGCTCAAGGTGCTCCCCTGGGTGCAGGCCGCCGGTGGCGCCTACCGGGTCAACCGCCGGCTCACCTACGCCGTGGGCAACGGCGTGGTGGAGTTCATCAAGACCGGCTCCCAGGTCCGGGTCATCCCGGCCGAGCTGGGCGAGCTGGCCCTGCTGCGCGGTTACGAGGACCTGGAGGTGCTCACCGCCCTGGCCGACCGCTGCCAGCAGCGGGACTTCGGCCCCGGCGAGGTGCTCACCACTCAGGGCGAGGCCGCCGACCGGATCTTCCTGATCGCGCACGGCCGGGTCAACCTGGTCGGCACCGGCAAGTACGGTGACGAGATCGAGATCGGTGTGGCCGCGGACGGGGACCGCTTCGGCGACGACGCGCTGCTGAACCCGGACGCCGCCTGGGACTTCACCGCCAAGACCGCCACCTCCGGCGTCGCCCTCACCCTGTCCCGGGCGGACTTCGCCGCGATCCGGGACAACGCGCCGAGCCTGCAGGAGCACCTCCAGGCCTTCCTGGCCCTGCCGCTGCAGGCCCAGAACGAGCGCGGCGAGGCCGAGATCGCGATGTCCGCCGGCCACCACGGCGAGTTCGAACTCCCCGGCGCCTTCGTGGACTACGAGCTGAAGCCGCGCGAGTACGAGCTGAGCGTCGCGCAGACCATCCTCAAGGTCCACACCCGGGTCGCGGACCTGTACAACGAGCCGATGAACCAGATCGAGCACCAGCTCCGGCTGACCATCGAGGCCCTGCGCGAGCGGCAGGAGCACGAGCTCGTCAACAACCCGGAGTTCGGCCTGCTCAACAACGCCGACTTCGACCAGCGGATCCAGACCCACTCCGGCCCGCCCACCCCGGACGACCTGGACGAGCTGCTCAACCGCCGCCGCGACCCCGACTACCTGCTGGCCCACCCGCGGACCATCGCCGCGATCGGCCGCGAGTTCAACGCGCGGGGTCTGTACCCCACCCACGTCGACCTCGGCGGGCAGCAGGTGCCGGCCTGGCGCGGGGTGCCGATCCTGCCGTGCAACAAGATCCCGATCACCAAGGAGAACACGAGCTCGATCATCGTGATCCGTACCGGTGAGGAGAACCAGGGCGTGATCGGCCTGCACCACACCGGCATCCCGGACGAGTACCAGCCCTCGCTGTCGGTCCGGTTCATGGGGATCGACGAGAAGGCGATCATCTCCTACCTGGTCAGCGCCTACTACTCGGCCGCCATCCTGGTGCCGGACGCCGTCGGCGTCCTGGAGAACGTGGAGATCGCGCACCGCCGCCACTGAGCGCCGTCCCTGAGCGCCGCCCCTGAGCGCCGTCACTGAGCACCGCCTCCCGGTGCGCGGAACAACGGGCGCGAGCCGTAACCGGCCTGCTCGATGATCGTTTGACCTGAAGACGGACGGCCCGCCCCCGCAGGCGGGCCGTCCGGCTGAGCGGGACTGATCGTTTCTGGTCGTACCCGATCGAATCCTGCTTGGTTCTCGATCGGACGCGACTGCTGGGAACCGTCAACACTCTGCCCGCTCCGGCCCGGCGGGTCGATCGAGCGCGTCCTCGTGCCCGTGCCCCGTTCTCCGTTCCCGTTCCCCGTACTCCCCAGACGATCCGAGAGGTGTGTGGAGCCCATGTCCCAGCGTCGGCAGTTACGACGGATACCGCCCCAGGGCGGTGGGGCGGCGGCCGCAGGGCGGCGGGTGCGGCTGATCGGCGCGGCGGTCGGGGTGGTCGCGATGTTCGCGCTGGCCACCGGCGCCTCCGCGTCCGTCGCCGAGCACGGCGGGCACGGTGACGGGCATCCGCACGGCCCGGTCGTGGACACCTGCGTCTGCACCGACACCGACGTCGCGGTGTCCGTGGGGCCCGGCGGCAGCGTGGACGTGGGCGTCGGGGTCGACGTCCAGGTCGGGGTCAGCGTCGCCCCCCATGCGGGCACGGGACACCACGGCCACAAGCCCCCGCACCACCACCATCCGCACCCCTGCCCGAGTCCGACCCCCACGCCGACTCCCACGCCGACGCCGACGCGGACTCCCACCCCCACGCCGACGCCGACGCCGACGCCGACTCCCACCCCCACGCCGACCCCCACGCCGACTCCGCCGAAGCCCAGCCCGACGCCGGAGCCGACTCGGCCGCCCGCCTCCCCGGCGCCCCGGCCCCCGGCGCCCGCGCCGCCGCCTCCGGCGCCGCCCGCGCCCCCGGTTCCGGCTCCGCCGTCACCGCCCGTGCCGGTCCCGGCCCCCGTCGTCCCGCCGCCGGCCCCGGTGGCGCCCAGTCCGGTCCCGTCGCCGCCGCGTCCGAGTCCGATCCGGCCCACCGCACCGGCGCCGCCGTCCTTCCACGCGCCGGTGGCGAAGCCGATGGCCGCGCCGCAGCGCCACCACGGCGGCTCGATGACCAAGACGATGCTGCTGGTCATGGTCCCCGCCGTGCTCGCGGCGGTGGCCCTGCGCCCCGGTGGTGGCGGCCGTGGCGGCGGCACCGGCCGAGGCGGCTCCGGCCGGTCCTGATCGACCGGGTGGGCCCCAGCGCCCGCCGTCCGGCCCCGGGACCCTCCCGGCCCGGGGCCGCCCCCTGACTTTCCGTTCCCGTCACAAGCCAAGCCAGAGAAGGGAGTTCCCATGTCCGAGTGGGTGGCATTGATCATCGCCATCGCGGCGGCCTGTGTCGTCGTGGTGGCGGTGGTGCTGCTGAGGCACCGCCGCGCGAGCGCCGTGGAGAACGTCGACGAGACGCCGGACGTCATCGAGTACATCACGATGATGATCGGCGTGGTCTACGCGATCGTCCTCGGTCTCGCCATCGCGGGCGTCTGGGAGGCGCGTGGCGCGGCCCAGGACGACCTGTTCCGCGAGGCGCAGTCGCTGCGCGAGGTGAGCGACCGTGCGGTGGTCTACCCGGTGGAGTTCCGCGACCAGGTCCGCGCGGACGTGGACGCCTACGTCACGTACGTGGTGAACACCGAGTGGAGCTACATGCAGGACAACGGCGAGCTCACCGAGAAGGGCGGCCAGCTACTGCAGAAGCTGCAGACGGACGTCGCCACCCGGCCGCCGGCCTCCGACCTGGAGTCCCAGGCCTACCAGCCGATGCTGGACCGGATCGACCAGGCCTCCGACGCCCGCAACTCACGCGGCCAGAACGCCGGTCCGACGATGCCGGACGTGGTCTGGTTCGGGCTGATCGGCGGTGCCGTGGTGACCGTCGGCATGCTGTTCGCGCTCCAGATCCGCAACACGCCCAGGGAGTTGATCCTGGCGCTCTGCTTCAGCGCGCTGATCGCCTTCCTGCTGTTCATGATCTGGGACTTCGACAACCCGTTCGCGCGCAGCGTCTCGGTGACCACCCAGCCCTTCGAGGACCTCTTCCCCTCGCTCGACCTCAAGGGCTGAGCGGCGGACGGCCCGCGCGGGATCGCGCGGGCCGCCCTCGGGTCCACCTGAGGCCACGTCAGCGCAGGCTGCTGTCCAGTGCGTTGAGCATCGAGCCAGCCTGGTCGTCGTTCTCCAGGGAGAAGGCGAACAGACCGCCGAGTCCCTTCGCCTTGGCGTAGGCGCCGCGCGCCTGGACGGCCTGCGGGGTGTCACCGGTCCAGAAGTTGTTCCCGTCGTAGACCCAGCTGCTCTCCGTGACCGGATCCCAATGGGTCTGCGCCGCAGTCGGGTTGAGCTCCTTCCAGGCGGCCAGACCGGCCTCCTGGCTCAGCGGTTTGGCGGGCGTCGGCCCGGTCGCGCTCTGGTAGAGGCCGGAGTTCGGGCCCGCCGGGACGCCGGTCCAGCCGCGCCAGTAGAACGGGATGCCGAGCACCAGCTTGTTCGCCGGGAAGCCACCGGGGATGCCGTACTCGGGCAGGCCGGTGGTGTACCCGGCGATCGTGGTGTCCACGTTGTACTTGCGGGTGCCGGGGGCGATCGGCGTGGTCGGGTCGGCCGGGCTGTCGTGCAGCGGGTCCTGGTGGTTGGTGGGGCCCTTGGCGTCCCAGGCGCCGTGCATGTCGTAGGACATCACGTCGGCGTAGTCCAGGTACGCGCCGATCCTGTCGGTCTCCAGCTGGGCGATCTTGTCCTGGCCGCTGGGCAGCGCGGCGGTCAGCAGGTAGCGCTTGCCCTGGGCGGAGCCGAGCGCGTCCAGCTGGGTGCGGAACTCCTTCAGCAACAGCGTGAAGTTCTGCTTGTCGGCGGGGGAGTAGTGGTTGCCGGTGTGGCCGCCGGCGGAGCCCGGGTACTCCCAGTCGAGGTCGATGCCGTCGAAGATCCCCGCCGCGGAGGCCTGTCCGCCGGAGGCGTCGCCGGCGATCCCGGTCGGGAGGTTCCCCTTGAGGAACATGTCGACGCAGGAGGAGACGAAGGCCTTCCGGGAGGCGTCGGTGGCTGCGGCGTCGGAGAAGTACTTGGAGTACGTCCAGCCGCCGATCGAGATGGTGAACCGCAGGTTCGGGTATGCCGCCTTGAGCTGGCGCAGTTGGTTGAAGTTGCCCTTGAGCGGCTGCTCCCAGGTGTCGGCGCTGCCGTCCACGCTGGTACCGGCGTTGTAGTCGGCCTGGTAGTCGGCGTAGGCGTCTCCCGCGCCGTCGCCGGCGTCCGGGTTGGACTCGTTGGCCGAGTCGGAGGCCTTCACCGCCTGGAAGCAGGTGAACTTGGTGGGGTCGATGTTGGCGAACGCGTAGTGGATGACGTCCAGTTTGGCCGCGGCGCCGCTGGTGGCCACGGACTTCGGGGAGTAGGCGTTCTCGTAGATGCCCCACTGGTCGAAGTAGGCCGAGCGGACCGGCCGGGGTGCGGGGGCGGCCGCCGTCGTGGTGCTCACCGGCGCGGACTGGGCGGAGGCGTGGGCGCCCGAGTAGCCCTGGACGCTGAAGGTGTAGCTCCGGCCCGGCAGCAGGGAGCTCACCGCGACCGAGGTGCCCATCGAGGTGGCGACCAGCCGGCCGTCGGACCACACCTTGTACGCCACCGGGCCGTCGCCGCCGGGGAGGGTGGAGGGCTGCCAGGTCAGCACGACGGCGTTGGCGGTGGTTCTGGTGACCGCGACGCCGGTGGGGGTGGTGACCTTGCCGTCCCCGGCCGGGCCGCTCGCGGTGGCCGTCGGGGTCGGTGTACCCGTGGTGGGGGTGCCGGTCGGGCTCGCCGTGGGGCTGCCGGTCGCGGTGGGGCCGGCGGTGGGGCTTCCGGTGGCGGTCGGGCTCGCCGTCGGGCTGCCGGTGGCCGTCGGGCTGGTGGACGGGGTGGGCCCGGCCGGTCCGGTCAGGGTGAGGTCGTCCGCGTAGTACGCGCCGGTGCCGTACCAGCCGTGGGTGAAGACGGTGACCGAGGTCGTCGCGGCGCCGGTGGTGAAGGTGGTGCTCAGCTGGGTCCAGCCCGTTCCGCCGGGCGTCCAGGTCGAGGCGTTGACGCCGCTGCCGGTGGCGCCCAGGTAGACGTAGCTGCCCTGGACCCAGCCCGCCAGGGTGTAGGTGGTGTTCGGCCGAACGGCGACGGCCTGCTGGCACTGCGCGGTGTCGGAGGCCGAGGCGGCGCCGCTGAGCGCGCGGGTGCCGCCGTGCACCGGCGTGGTGACGACCGAGGCGTTGGAGCAGCTCCAGCCGGCCAGGGTGCCGGTCTCGAAGTCGCCGTTGGCGAGCAGGTCGATCGGCGTGGCGGCGGCGGAGCCGAAGGTCAGGGCGAGGGCGGCGCCACTGGTGGTGAGGGTGGCGGCCAGGGCCAGTGCGGTGGCTCTGCTGCGCGGGGCGGCCCGGCGCCCGGTGCGCTCCCGGCGGGAGCGGTCGGGCCGTGCGGGCAGGACGCGGTCGTGCATGCGGGGTGTCCTCCGGAGGTGTGGGGGTTCCGGCGGTGCGGTGGCCCGGTCGGGCCGTGGGGAGCCGGCCCGGGCGCGGTGGGGGAGCGCGCGGGCGGGTGACGCGTGCTGACGAGCCGTGCGTGGACGCTTTCCGGGCGGCAGGCCCGGGTAGGCCACGACTGAACAGATTGGACTGGACCAATATTCGCCGTCAAGGGTGTCCGCCCGTCGGACCGCCGGGCCCCGGGGGCGCGGCGGCCCGGTAGGTTGACGGTACGAGCAGGCCCGTCGAACGACCGTCGAACGGAGGAGCCGCGATGGACAGCCAGGACTGGGACGACCGCTACGCCGCGAGCGCACTGGTGTGGGGCACCGCGCCCAACCGGTGGGTGGTCCGCGAACTGACCGGCCGCACCCCCGGCCACGCCCTCGACCTGGCCGCCGGCGAGGGCCGCAACGCCATCTGGCTGGCCGCCCAGGGCTGGGAGGTCACCGGACTGGACTTCTCCGCCGTCGCCCTGGAACGCGCCGAACGGCTCACCGCCGACCTGCCCGACGAGGTCGCCGACCGCCTCACCTGGCGCCACGGCGACGCCCGGACCTTCGACGCCCCCGCCGCCGGCTACGACCTCGTCCTGGTCGCCTACCTCCAACTCCCCGCCCGGGACCGCCGGACCGCCCTCCGCCGCGCCGCCGACGCGCTCGCCCCCGGCGGCACCCTGCTGGTCGTCGGGCACGACCTGCTCAACCTCACCGAGGGCGTCGGCGGCCCGCAGGACCCGGCGGTGCTGTTCACCCCCGAGGACGTCCTGGCCGACCTCGCCGACCGCGGGCTGCGCACCGTCCGCGCCGAGCGGGTGCACCGTACGGTCGGCGAGTCCGGCCACCGGGACGGCGGCGGGGGCACCGGCGGTGTCGCCGTCGACGCGCTGGTCCGGCTGGAACGGGCGGCCGCGTGACCGGCCGGCCGCCCGTTCCACCCGCCCGGCGGGCCCTGCCGGGCCGGCGCGCGGTGCTGGCCGGGCTGGCGGGTGTCGCCCCGCTGGTGGTGGCGGGGTGCGCGCTGATCGGTGAGCCGGCCAGGCCGGGGAAGAGCGCGGGGGCCCGGGAGCCGGACCCGGGCCTGGCGGCCTTCGTGATGATCATCCGGCACGGCGAGAAGCCCGACGGAAGCCATCCGGGCCTGGACGAGGCCGGCCGGACGGACGGCAAGTCGCTGACCCGGCGCGGCTGGGAGCGGGCCGAGGCGCTGCCCACGCTGTTCTCCCCGCCGGTGTCCGGCCTGCAGGTGCCGGCCCGGATCCTGGCCGCGTCCGACGTCGGCCCGCACGCCGGGGCGCACCGGATGCGCCAGACCGTGGGCCCGCTGGCCCGCGCGCTCGGGCTGACGGTGGACACCGGCTACGCCGAGACCGAGGAGTCCGCGCTGGCCGGCTCCGTCCTGGCGGACTCCGCCCGGTCCACCTCCGAGGCGGGCGAGGCCGGCGAGGCGAAGCCGGTGCTGATCTGCTGGGAGCACTCGCGGATCCCCCGGATCGTCGAGGCGCTCGGCGCGGCCCACAGCGGCGTGCCCGCCGAGTGGCCGGACCGGTTCGACACGACCTGGACCTTCTCCCGGCCGGCCGGCGGGGCGTGGGCCTTCCGCGAGGTGCGCCAGCACCTGCTGGACGGCGACACCTGATCCGCCTGGCGGCGTACGACGGCGTGACGTACCGTCAACTGGCGTGCGGAGCATGAGATCTCGCATGCTCGGGATGGTCGCGGTCGGCGCGGCGATGCTGCCGGCCGGGTGCAGCGGCCCCGGATCCCGGGAGCATCCGGCGCCCGGGCCCGGGCGCCGGAGCAGGCGCCGACGGCCGAGGCTCGCGGTGGCGGCCGCACTCGCGGCCGGTGGCTCGTCGTGGTGTCCGGTTCCTGCGTGGTCGTCGTTTCCTTCGTGCTGCTCGGGCATGGTGGTCCCCCGGCGTGAGTCGGCATGGCACGGTCGGCATGACACGGGAACGGTGGTGCACACGGAACGAACGGTGCGCGGACGCTCCGCCGTCGCGCTCGGCGGCATCTCGGGGCCGACCCTAGACTGTGCGCTGCCCCGGTCGTTCCGTCCCGGTCCGTCTCTACGACGGACGTCGGACCAGCGGTTCGCTCAGTGTGCGGACCGTGGTCGGGGGTGAGGCGCGGGGGAGTGCCGGGTAAGGGTGCCCGCAG
Organism: Kitasatospora sp. NPDC053308; assembly: GCF_055585785.1. Classification (NCBI taxonomy): domain Bacteria; kingdom Bacillati; phylum Actinomycetota; class Actinomycetes; order Kitasatosporales; family Streptomycetaceae; genus Kitasatospora; species Kitasatospora sp. NPDC053308. The sequence goes on from NZ_JBVJJY010000002.1 coordinate 263,152, forward strand.
GACGTCCGCCGGATGATCATAGGTTGTCTACCGTGCCGTGGATCCGCGGCACGCGACGGCGGCAGAACGAGGAGGACGCGATGAGCGTTTCACTGGCCAAAGGGCAGAAGATCAGCCTGGAGAAGCCGGGCGGTGAACAGCTGAGCGTGGTCCGGATGGGCCTCGGCTGGAAGGCGGCCGAACGCAAGGGCTTCCTCGCCAAGCTGCTCGCCGCAGGCCGGGAGATCGACCTGGACGCCTCGGCGGTGCTGTTCGCCCAGGGGCGCCCGGTGGACGTGGTCTTCTTCCAGCACCTCACCAGCAACGACGGCTCGGTGCGGCACAGCGGGGACAACCTGGTCGGCGGCTCGGGCGGCGCGACCGACGACGAGTCGATCACCGTCGACCTGACCAGGGTCTCGGCCGAGGTCGATCAGATCGTCTTCACCGTCAACTCCTTCACCGGACAGACCTTCCAGGAGGTCGAGGCGGCCTTCTGCCGGCTCGTGGACGAGACCACCGGCGCCGAGCTGGCCCGCTACACCCTCACCGGCGGTGGCCCGTACACCGCCCAGATCATGGCCAAGGTGCAACGCACCGCGACCGGCTGGCAGATGACCGCGATCGGGCAGCCGGCCGGCGGCCGGACCTTCCAGGACCTGATGCCGGAGCTGGTCAAGCACCTCTGAGCGGGGCCGAGCCGCGGTGCGGGGTGCGGCGGTGGCGGGCGGGCCGGTGGGGCGCGGTCGGGCGGGCCGGTAGGGCGCGGTCGGACGGGCCGGTGGGGCACGGTCCGGCGGTTCGGTGGGCGTGGGCGGTGCCGGTGGGGCGTGGGTGCGCGGTGCCGGGCGGGTGGTGCCGGTGGAGGGTGCGCGGGCCGGGAGTGCGGATGCCGTCACGCGGTTTCTGTGATCCCGGGCCGCCGAGCGGGTCTCCTCTTCGAAAGGCCGACCACCCGCACCCGAAGGACCCTGCCATGACCGCTGCCGCCCGTCCGTTCGCCCGAGGCTGGCTGCTCGCGTCCTGCGTACCCATGCTGTTCGTGCTGGGCATGGCGGTGTCCATGCCGCCGAGCGCGCCGCCCGCCACGGCGTCGGCCGCGCCCGGGTGGGCCGGCACGACACCCCCCGTCCAGGCGCCCGGGCCCGCTGACGGGCTCGCCCGAGGACTCGCTCCGGGCCTCGCACCGGGCCTCGCACCGGGACTCGGCCGCGGTCTCGCGCCGGAGGAGAACGGCTACCGGCTCACGGTGGAATCCCCCGCCCCGTCCGCCGGCCGCCCCGCGCCGGTCCGCTTCGCCGTGACCGGGCCGGACGGCGCGCCGGTCACCGACCTCACCGTCCACCAGACGAAGAAGCTGCACTTCTACGCGGTCCGCACCGATCTCTCCGGCTTCCAGCACGTCCACCCGGACCAGGCTCCGGACGGCAGTTGGACCGCCGACCTCGCCCCGCTCGACCCGGGCACCTGGCGGCTGTACGCCGACTTCATCCCGAACACCGGCCCCCACAGCACGGAGTACGTCCTCAGCCGCACCGTGACCGTAGCCGGCGACGCCGCGTCCGTCCCGCTGCCCGCCCCCATCGACCGCACCACCGTGGACGGCTACACCGTCACCCTGCGCGCCCGACCGACGGCGGGCGCCCACCAGTTGACCGCCTCCGTCGAACAGGACGGCCGCCCGGTCACCGACCTCCAGCCCTACCTGGACAGCTACGCCCACCTCAGCGCCTTCCACGAGGGCGACCAGGCCCTCGCCCACCTCCACCCGGCGGACGCCGTCACCGGCGACCACGGCGGCCCGACGCTGACCTTCCAGGCTATGCTCCCCGAACCCGGGAACTGGCGCGTCTTCCTCCAGTTCCAGACCGCCGGCCGGCTCCACACCGCCGAGCTCACCCTGCGGATCGAGTGACGCGGCACCCGCCCGGCTCGGGCGGGCTCAGTCGAGGAGGGGGAGGACCTCGGCGGCGATCCACTCCATGGCCTCCTCCAGCCGCGCACCGGCGATCGGCATCCAGATCGTGCAGACGGCGAGTCCGGCCGCGGCGAGCCGGGCCAGCTCCTCGGCGACGCGCGGTGCGGTGGGGGTCGCGCCGCCGAGCGCCCGGCCGGGGACGGGGACGGCGGCGGGGATGCCGGGCGGGGTGAGGAAGGCACCCGAGGCGAGCGTCAGGCGCTCGGGGTCCGGTCGCCCGGCCCCTTCCGCC
>NZ_JBVJJY010000002.1:265440-573138 GCF_055585785.1 Kitasatospora sp. NPDC053308
CGCTCCGCCCCTCGCGCCCGCTCCGCCCCTCGCGCCCGCTCCGCCCCTCGCGCCCGCTCCGCCCCTCGCGCCCGCTCCGCCCCTCGCGCCCGCTCCGCCCCTCGCGCCCGCTCGGCCTCGGTGTCGGCGAGTGCGTGCAGGCGGTCCCGTACGGCGGTGAGCTCCTCGACGTCCACGCCGGTTCCGTACCAGCCGTCGCCGTGGCGCAGTGCCCGGCGCAGTGCGGCGTCACTGTGGCCGCCGATCCAGACCGGAGGGCCGCCGGGGGTGACCGGGGGGACGCCGAGCCGGGCCGCGCGCAGGGTGGTGAACGGCCCGTCGAAGTCGGCGGGGCGGGACGACCAGAGCGCCCGGGCGGCGGCGAGGTGGTCGTCGGTACGGGTGCCGCGCTCGCGCACGGGGACGCCGACGGCCGCGAACTCCTCCGGGTTCCAGCCGGTGCCGACGCCGAGGACCAGCCGGCCGCCGGACACCACGTCGAGGGTGGCCGCCTGGTTGGCCAGCACCGCCGCCGGGTAGTACGGCGCGACGAGCACGGAGGTCACCAGCCGCAACCGGGTGGTGGCGCCCGCGACGGCGCCCAGCAGGACGAACGGGTCGGTGTCGAGGCCGAGCCCGCTCTCCAGGAGGCGGTTGCCGACGGCGACGTGGTCGAAGCCCAGCTCCTCGGCGCGCCGAGCGGCGCGGAGAAGTCCGGCTCCGTCGTCCGACGGGCGGTCGGGCTGGAGCGAGACACCGATGCGGAGCCGGGGCACGGCGGGGCCTTTCGACGGGAGCGAGTGAACCGGTGGGGCGGTCGGCGCTCGGGCCGGCCGCCCACGGGTTCTCAACTCCTGTGCGGGCCACGATCATTCCGTCGGGGCGGGGCGGGGCGGGGCGGGGCGGGGCAGGTTGCGGTGCGTCGGCGGGTGCGGGGCGCTCTTCGGGGGCGCGGCTCCGCTGTGCGGAACCGCGCCCCGGTCAGGTCACTTCTTCGGGGCCGCCGAGGGCGACATCGAGGCGTGGGGGGTGGCGCTGGGCGCCGCGCTCGGGGTGCCCGTCGCGGTCGGGGCCGGGGTCGGGCAGCCGGGGGTGCCGGTCGGCGTCGCCGTCGGGGTGCCGGTGGGCGTGGCCGTGGCCGTGGGCGTGGCCGTGGGCGACGGGGAGCCCGTCGGGGTGGGCGTGCCCGTGGACGAGCCGGTCGGGGTGCCGGTGGGCGTGGCCGTCGGGTCCGGGCAGGCCGTGGGGGTGCCGGTCGGGGTGCCGGTGGGCGTGGCGGTCGGGGTGCCGCTGGGCGTGCCGGTCGGGGTGGTCGTCGCGGTCGGCGACGGCGAACCCGTGGGCGTGGGTGTGGTGGTGGGGCTGGGGTCCGTCGTCGGCGGCGCGGTCGGGGACGGCGAACCGGTCGGCGTCACCGGCGTGCTGGGCTCCTGCGTCGGGGTCGGCGTCGGAACCGGCGCGGTACCGGTGCCCGCCGCGCCGCCGGTCGTGGGGCCGCCGACCGTCGGGAGGTACGGCGAGGGCAGCGAGGAGGACGGCGTCGGGGAACCGGCGCGGTTCGGGACGGTGGTCACCGTGCCGCTGCCGTAGTGGGCCATCCAGTTGCGGACCGTCCGCAGGTACTCGCCCGAGTTGTTGTAACTGAGCACCGCCCGGTCGAGCTGGGCCGGGTCGGCGAGGTCGCGGCCGCCGGCGCAGAGGTAGCGCCCGGCCGCCTCGGCGGCGTCGAAGACGTTGTTCGGGTCGGCCTTGCCGTCGCCGTTGGCGTCCACGCCCCAGGAGGCCCAGGTGGACGGGATGAACTGCATCGGGCCGACGGCACGGTCCCAGCGGGAGTCGCCGTCGTAGCGGCCGCCGTCGGTGTCGGGTATCGCGGCGAAGCCGTTGCCGTCCAGGGCCGGGCCGAGGATCGGGGTGAGGGTCGTGCCCGCCGCGTCCACCTGGCCGCCGTTGGCCTGGCCGGACTCGACCTGGCCGATGGCGGCCAGCAACTGCCAGGGCAGGTGGCAGCCCGGCGAGCGCTGCGCCAGCGAGGTCTCGGCCTGGCGGTAGGCGGCCAGCACGGTGGCGGGCAGCGCGGGGCCGGTGGCGGCGAACGGGCCGGCGGCGGGCGCGCCGGGCAGCGCGCCCGGCGGCTGCGGGAACAGGAGGGTACCGCCACCGTCGGCCGGGACTCCCGTGCCGGGTATACCGGGTGAGGGGGTGCCGAACGGGGAGGAGGCCGTGCCCTGGCCGCCGTCCTGGGCGGTGCCGTTGGCCGGCCCGGTGTCGGCGGCCGCGACCGGCGCGAGCCCGAGGCCCGGCACCTGGGAACCGGTCAGCGCGGCCAGCGCGGCGAGGGCCGCCGCCGTGCCCGTGACCCGCTTGCCGACCCGGACCTTGCGCCCGCCTCGGGCGCTGCCGAACCTCACCGTCATCCGCTTCCCCTCCCCGTCGCCGTCCGGTCCACCCCGGAACGGTTGAGCTGTCGTCATCGTGCCCGTCCACCCGAGGACGGGAGCCGCCACCGGACGATTAGTATCACGACGATCTGACAGGGACGGGGTGACCTGGAGACGGCCGGGACCCCTCCGAGCGGTTGATTCGGCACGACAGCGGGGCTCCGGACGCGACCAGGTCGCAACCCGGGTGTCCTCCGAGCGTTCCCCGGCTCGCCGGGCGGCGGCATGTCCCCTGCTGCTACCGGGAGTTGACCAGGGCCCCGACGGAGGTGGGGCGGACGCCCGCGGGCCCGCGCGGGCGGTTCGGAGCACGAGGGTGGTACGGGCGCGGCGTTTCGGGCTCCCCGGCGGCGCCCGCGGCCGGACCGCCTGACCTGCCGGAACCTCCGGGGTGCGGTCGGCACGCCCTAGCAGGACGGGCCCCCGCGCGCCAGGGTGCGTCCCCAACTCGCCCCTGGACGGGTGACGTTCCGGTGAAAGTGGGCATGCCAGGAATCGCCGCCCGGCATGCTGTGCCGCGTGACGATGCGGATGGAGGTCCAGACCGTGAGCCCGAACCTGCCGGAGACCGTCGCCGAGGGAGCGGTCGTCCTGCCGGCGCCACCTCGGGTCGTGGACGACCTGGCGCGTGACCTGACCCAGGCCGCCGCCGCCGTCCGGGCGGTGTCGCGCGGCTGCCGCACCGGCGGGGACGTCGCGGTCGCCGCGTACACCGCCGTGGTGTGCACCGGACTGTCGGCCGCCCGCGCCCTGGAGGAGGCGGCCGCCTGGTGCCGGCAGGCTCCGGAGGCCGAGGTGCACTCCCTGGCCTGGGCGCGGGTACCGGGACACCGTGAGGACGTCCACGAGTACCGCGTCACCATGGCCGTCAGCTTCCCCGACGACGAGACCGGGGAGCACCTCGGAGACACCCACCACGCCCACCGCTGAGGCCGTATCATCGCCCCATGGATGAGGGGGGTACGAACGACGTGGTGGAGGACGGTACGGTCGGCGCGGCCGGCGCCGGGGCGACGGACGGTGTCGGAGGCGGCGCCGGGGCGACGGACGGTGTCGGGGGCGGCGACCCGAAGGAGCTCTCGCGGGGCGCCGCCGTCGCGGCCGCCGTCCTGGCCGCGCTCTGCGGGGCGGCGGTGCTGCTGGCCGTGTTCCACTGGCTGGGCTGGAGCGTCCCGGGGATCGGCTGGCTCGTCGCCAAGCTCGGCATCAAGCTGGCCGTCGGCGGCTTCGCCGCGGTGGGCGTCGGTCTCGCCTGGCTCCGGGCCAGGCTGCGGCCCCGGGCCCGGACCTGACCGAGCTCCGGGCCCGGACCTGACGGAGCCCCCGGCCCGGACCTGACGGAGCCCCCGGCCCGGGCCCCGGGGCCCGGGGCCGACCGGAGGCCGGGGCCCATGCCGGAGCGGGGCCGGGAGTCGGGCTGGAGCCGTCAACTCGCCTGCGGAGAGGCGCAGGTGAGGTCATGCGCCGGTGCCCGGTCGTCCAGCAGGTACCGCTCGACCACGTCGGTGACGCAGGAGTTGGGCCCGGGGTACTGGCCGTGGTCGCCGTTCCCGGTGACGGTCACCAGCCTGGAGCCGCGCAGGGCGCGGTGGGCGCCGAGCGCCGCTTCGTAGTAGGTCGCCGGGTCGTGCACCGAGTTGAGCATCAGCGTGGGCGGCAGGTGGGCGCCGGTGACCTTCACCGTGGGTGCCGGGGCGACCGGCCAGGCGGCGCAGACCGCGCCGAAGGCCAGCGTCCGGGCGCCGACCAGCGGCAGGCGGGCGGTGTTCTCGGCGCCGCGCCGGACCCAGGTGGCCAGGTCCCTGGTCCACGGGGTGTCGGAGCAGGTCACCGAGAAGTACTCGGCGAGGAACTCCGGGCTCAGGTAGCTGTTGAACGTCTTCGCGGCCGCCGTCCTGGTGGCGGCGTCGGCGGTCTGCCAGGAGTCGAGGACGGTCAACAGCCGGGCGAGGTCGGGGAAGTGGGCCGCCGAGTAGATCGCCGAGATCGCCACGTCGTCCAGCTGGTTGGGGCCGATCGTCAGTGCGCCCTCGACGATGGGGGCGTCGTGCAGCACGGCGCGCCGCTGCTCCCAGTGCGCCCGGACCTGCTCCGGGGTCGAGCCCCAGTGGTAGGTGGCGTCCCGGGCCGCGAGCCAGGGCACGAAGTCCTCGTCGAAGCGGCGCTGGAAGCTCATCGGCTGGCCCAGCTGGAAGTTCTCCCAGGTGCCCTCGAAGCCGATGTTGCTGTCCAGCACCATCCGTTCGACCCGGTGCGGGAAGAGCGCCCCGTAGTAGGCGCCGATCATCGAGGCGTAGGACGGGCCGAAGTAGCTCAGCTTGCGCTCGCCGAGCAGGGAGCGGAACAGGTCGATGTCGTGGGTGGTCTGCTCGGTGTTCAGATAGGGGATCAGGTCGCCGCTGCGCTCCTGGCAACCGGCGGCCAGCTTCTCGGAGTTGGCGATCACGCGGTCGATCGCGGCGGGCGACTGGTCGCGGTAGTCGCCGGCTAGGAAGTCCCGGAACTCCTCCGGAGTCTGGCACACGGCCTTGGTGCTCGCGCCGACTCCGCGCTGGTCGAAGCCCACGATGTCGTACGCAGCGCCGACGGCCGGGGCCGCCTCGGCCAGTCCGGCGGGGCGCAGCAGGCCTGAGGCGCCGGGGCCGCCGGCCGCCATCAGCAGCGTGCCCTTGCGCCGGGCCGGGTCGGTGGCGCGGTGCCGGGAGACGGCGATGGTCAGGTCGGCGCCGACGCCGGGGTGGTGCCAGTCGCGCGGGGCGGCCATGGTGGCGCAGTCCAGGGCGGGCCGGTCGGCGCAGGGTTGCCAGTCGAGGGTCTGGTGGGTGTAGCGGCCGGGTGCCGGGGTGGCGTCGCCCGGGTCGCGGGCGGTGTCGGCGCGGGCGGTCGTGGGCAGGGCCAGGCAGGCCAGGACGGCGGCGGCCACGGCGAGCGCGGTACGCCGGCCCCGGGGCGTGGTGGTGGCCGGGGCGCTGGTGCCGGTGTGGGTGGTGGCGGGAGTCCGGGTGGTGGTCACGGGATCGATCCTGCCGGGCCCGGTCCTGACGATCGATCACGTACGCGACAGTCTTCGGGGTGGTGCTGGGTGCACCTCCGCCCGGGCGCGGGGTGCAGCGTCCGGGCGGCGACGGTCGGCGGCGGCCCCGCCCCCCCGCTCGGGGCCGCCGCCGGTCAGTACCCGGCGGTGAACCGGGTACGGCGGTGGGTGGGCGTCTCGACCTCGTCCAGGAGGGCGACGGCGAGGTCCTCCATGGAGATCGCCGAGCGGCCGTCGGCGTCGACCAGCAGTTCGTCGCGGCCGAGCCGGAACCGGCCGGTGCGCAGGCCCGGTTCGAGCAGGGCTGCCGGGCTCAGGTACGTCCAGTCGACGTCGGGGCCGGCCGCGCGGTAGTGCGCGAGCTGCTCGTTGCAGGCCAGCGCGATCGGGCGGATCGCGGCGGGGAAGTCGGGGTTTTCCACCAGGGTGGCTCCGCCGGTGCCCGGGACGGTGAGGCTGCCCGCGCCGCCGACGGCCAGCAGTCGTGTGCCCGTCCCGGCGACTCCGGCCAGCAGGCCCTTGGTGGCGACGGCCAGTTCGTGCTCGCTGCCGGGCGCCGGACGGGTCGCGGTGATCAGCACGTCCTGCCCGGCGGCTATCCGGGCGACGTCCTCGGCGTTGCGGGCGTCGCCGACGGTCACGGCGAGGTCGGAGGGCAGGTCGTGCGGTTTGGCCCGGTCCCGGACGACGGCGGTGACCTCGTGGCCGCGGGCGAGGGCCTCGGCCACGACCCGGCGGCCGACGGTGCCGGTGGCGCCGAACACGGTGATGCGCATGCGAGTTCTCCTGGGGTGAGAGGGGCGAAGAGGGGTGAGAGGGGCGATGGAGGGCGGAAGCGGCGATGGAGGGTGTGCGGGGCAGGGCGGTACGGGATCGGGATCCAGGCGGCCGGGTCAGGCGGGCTCGCGCACCGGAGGTGCGGTGGCCGGGCGGGCCGGCGGTGCCGACGGCCCGGCGGCGCCCGGTCGTCGGGTCTGGGCGACGACGAGCGAACCGAGCACGACCAGCGCGCCGAGCGCCTGCAGCGGGCTGAGGTCCTGGCCGAGGGCCAGCCAGCCGATCCCGGTGGCGACCACGGGGCTGAGCAGGGCGAGGAAGGAGACCGAGGTCGGCGTCAGCGCCTGGATCCCGCGGAACCACAGCGCGTAGGTGAAGGCCGCGCCGATCAGGCACAGGTAGGCGTAACCGAGCAGGTTGGCGGCGCTGTAGTGGGTCGGCGGCGCGCCCTCGGCGAGCAGGGTGACCGGGAGCAGCAGCAGTCCGCCGGCGGTGAGTTGCCAGCCGGTGGTGGCGAGCAGCGGGGCCGGGGAGGCCCAGCGCTTGGAGAGGACGACGCCGGCGGCCATGACCACCGCGCCGCCGAGCGCGGCGGCAACCCCGACGGCGTCCAGCCGCGCGTCGGCCCGCAGGACCAGCAGGCTGACGCCCGCGACGCCCGCGATGCCGGACAGCACCGTGCGCAGGGTGAGCCGGTCGCCGAGGACGGCCGCCGAGAGGCCGGCGGTGATCAACGGCCCGACGGCGCCGACGGTGGCCGCGATGCCGCCGGGGAGGCGGTAGGCGGCGGTGAAGAGCAGGGCCTGGAAGGCCCCGATGTTGAGGGCGCCGAGGACGAGCGAGCGCCACCACCAACCGGCCTGCGGCAGGCGGCGGGTGAGGGCGATCAGCAGCAGACCGGCGGGCAGGCAGCGGATGACGGCGGCGAGCAGCGGACGGTGCGGCGGGAGCAGTTCGGTGGTGACGAGGTAGGTCGTCCCCCAGATGGCGGGGGCGAGGGCCGTCACCAGCACGATGGCGAGGCGATGTCTTAGCACTAAGCCAATGTAGCTCAGCGCTAAGGTAATTTCCGTCCGCATCCGAGGTGGCGTGGCTCACAGTTACCTCACCGCTAAGGAACCCAGTCGGAATCGCCTACCCTGGAGCGGTGACAGATCATGTGGACCGCGTCGTCGCGCAGTGGGCCGTCGAGCGGCCCGACCTGGACGTCTCCCCGATGGAGGTGTTCGGCCGGCTCAAGCGCCTCTACCGCTTGGTGGACGCGGCGCTCAACCGCACCTTCGCCGAGCACGGTCTGGACGCCGCCTCCTTCGACGTCCTCGCGACCCTGAAGCGCAGCGGCCCGCCCTACCGCCTCACCCCCACCGGACTGATGCAGTCCGCCATGGTCACCTCCGGCGCCATCACCCAGCGCCTCGACCGGCTGGAAGCCCGGGGCCTGGTCACCCGGACGCGCAGCGACCAGGACGGCCGCAGCCGGGAGGTCGCCCTCACCCCCGAGGGCCACGCCCTCATCGAGCGCGCCCTGCCCGACCACCTCGCCACTGAGGCCGAACTCCTCGCCGGGCTGGACGACGCCCGGACCGCGGCCCTGGTCGACGCGATGCGAACCCTGCTCGCCGCCCTCGGGGACGGCGAGGGCTAGCGGCGAAGCTCCGCCCGCCGGCACCCGGCGTCCCCCGGCTGCCTCGTCGATCTGTCCGCGTCCAGGTCTCCGAGGCAGCCGTCCCCACCGGTCAGCGGTCCGCCGGCCGGGTACTCGGCTCGGCGACGACGTGGATCTCGTGGACGGCGTTCCGGTCGCCGCCGAGCGGCTGGACGCGCCCGGCGGAGTCGGTGGCCCGGCAGCGGATGCGGTGCGGGCCAGGGGCGAGGTCGTAGCGCAGCCGGAAGCGCTGCCAGGCCGGGTCCGGCCCGCGCCGGTCCAGCGCGGCGGGCTGCCAGCCGGCGTCGTCCACGGCGACCTCGACGGACGTCACCTCGGTGGAACTCCAGGCGTACCCGGCCAGTTCGAGGGTCCCGGCCGGGACGGAGCACCCGTCGCCCGGGGCGAGCAGCTTGCTGTTGACGTCCTTCTCGCGCACCGGCCGGGCCTCGCTCTCGCCGGGCAGGACGCGGGTGTAGAGGCGCGTGGTGAAGAGGTGGTCGGGGCGCTCGGCGGCCAGCACGATCCGGGTCAGCCACTTGACCGAATTGGTGCCGAACATCCGGGGTGCCACCGCCCGCAGCGGGTAGCCGTGGTCCGGGCGCAGCGGTTCGCCGTTCATGCCGTGCGCGAGGACCACCTCGGCGGCCGCCTCGTCCAGGGGCAGGTCCTTGAGGTAGCGCACGCCGCTCTCACCCGCGAAGTCGCCCGCATCGGCGCCCTCCAGCCAGACGTGCCGGGCCTCCGGGCGCGGGCGGGCGAGCTCCAGCACGGCGGCGAGCGGGACGCCGGCCCACTCCAGATTGGTGACCGCCCGGGTCGGCACGGTGGGGTGCAGCGGGTTGCCGAAGCACTCGTGGACGGCGGTGAAGCGGGTCTGCGGCAGGCCCCGGAGGGTCGGGAAGTCCAGCCGCAGCGGCCGCTCCACCAGGCCCTCGACGGTGAGCGACCAGCTCGCCGGATCGAGCCGCGGGTGCGGACCGAGGTGGTTGCGGATGAACACGTCCTCGACCGGGGTGCGGAAAAGGTCGGGTGTCGGCGGGTCGGTCCTGATCATCGGTCATTCCCCCGTGTCGATCTGTGCGTTGCGTGCGGTCGACGGTACAAGGAGCACCTGACATCGCGCGGGCCGGGGCCCGGGGAAGGGAGCTGCGGCCGGGGCCGGGGCCGGGCCCGGGGCTGCGGCCGGCATCGGGCGCCCCGGCGACCGGCGCGGGGCACGTGGCGGGTGACCCGGTCGGCGTAGCGCGGCGCGCGGGCCGGGTGGGGTGCTGCGATCTTCGGAGGGCACCCGGCCGTGCCCGACCGCCGGGGACGCGTCGTCGCGAGACCGTGGAGGCCCCGGATGTGGCAGGCACCCCCCGCCCCCGTCAGCCGTGAGTGGCTCCCGGTGCTGGACATGCCGGCGCCCGGCCCGCAGAACCGCTGGACGGTGCTGCTGCGCGCCCTGCTGCTGATCCCTCAGTTCGTGGTGGTGTGGGTGCTGTCGGTGGTGGCGTTCTTCGCCACCGTCATCGGCTGGTTCGGTGCGCTGGTGCTCGGCCGGCTGCCCGGTTTCGTCGCGGACTACCTGGCCGGGTACGTGCCGTACGAGACCCGCGTCACCGCGTACCTGATGCTCACGGTGGACCGCTATCCGCCGTTCCGGTTCCGGGCCCCCGAGTACCCGGTGCAGGTCGGACTGGAGCCCGGCGAGTTGAACCGGCTCGCCGTCCTGTTCCGCATCGTCCTCGTCATCCCGGCCTCGATCGTGCAGGGCCTGGTGAACGCCGGGTGGTGGGCGGTGTCCTTCGTGCTCTGGCTCGTGGTGCTCGTCCTCGGCCGGATGCCGCAGGCGCTGTATGAGGCGACGACCGCCATCCTGCGCTACCGGATGCGGTACACCGCCTACCTGGTGATGCTCTCCTCGGCCTACCCCAAGCGCCTGTTCGGCGACGAGCCGGGCAGCGAACCGGACGGCCCGGTGTCGGCCACCCGCCCGCTGGTCCTCAGCGGTGCCGGTCGCGGCCTGCTCGTCGCCTTCGTCATCCTGGGCCTGGCCTCCTGGGCGACGAGTTCCGTCACCGCCACGGTGAACTCGGACGACGACGGCGACACCACCAACCCGACCCAACGCGTCGTCGCGCCCCTCGTGCCGGGCCCGCTGATCCGGCAGGACGGACTTCGCTAGTCTGATCGGATGACCGACAAGCTGGTGCACCGTTACCGCGGGGCTTTGGCACCCCTCCTGGCGCCCGGGGAACGGCTGCTGGACGTGGCCACCGTCTACCCGGTCGCCGGAGCCGAGGGACTGGGGGACGGGCTGGGCGCCCGGCTCGGCAACAAGCTGGGGCGGATGGGCGCGGTGTCGGGGGCGGCGGGCAGCCTGGCCCACGGCTTCCCCACCGGTGAGGGCGCGGCGCTCCACAAGCTGCTCATGGTCACCGACCGGCGGGTCGCCTTCGTCTCCGCGCGTGACATCCGGAAGGCCGGCGAGGTGCTCTGGCACGTACCGCGCCACCTGGTCGCACGGATCGAACGCCGCCCGAGGACGCAGGCGATGGCCCGCTTCCGGCTGCACTTCGCGGACGGTTCGGCGGTGGCGGCCCTCACCCCGCGTCGGCGCACCATCGAGGCCCTCGCCGACCAGCTGGGACGGTAGGCGCCACCGGCGGCTCATGAGCTTCTCTCATGGGGTGCGGGCATGAGCTCGTCTCATGGGCCGACGCCATGAGCGCTTCTCATGGGCGCACGCACCGATGAGCTCCTCTCATGGCCCAGGCCCATGAGCTTCGTTCATGACCCCGTGCATGAGCCCGGCTCATGGCCCGTCCGGGTGACTGCGGCTCACGGCTCGACCGCCACCGCCTTGAAGAAGGTGTAGTGGAACGTCCCGCCCGGCTCGGCCGCGCGACGCAGCTCCGTGATGCCCCGGTCGAAGGCCGCCGGTGTGGTGAGCCCGGCGGCCAGCGCCTCCGCCCGGACGGCCTCGACCATCGCGACGAAGGTCCGCCGGGTGAAGCCCTCCGTCAGCGCCGGACGGCCGCCGTCGGCGTAGACCGTCCGTGGACGGACGTCCACCTCCGCGAAGCCGGCCGCCGTCAGCAGCGGGTACAGACGGCGGCCGAGCAGCCCGTCGCCGCCGCCGTCGGCCTGGAGCCGGACCAGGTGGTCGATCGTCCGGCGGGCGGCCGGGCTCTCCGGGTGGAAGAAGGCCGAGCCGTGGTCGCCCTCGATCACCGTGATCGTCCCGCCCGGCCGCAGTACCCGGCGCAGAGCGGCCAGCGCGGCCGCCGGATCGGGCAGGTGTTCCAGCACGAAGCAGAGGAAGACGTGGTCGAACGCGTCGTCCGGGAACGGCAGGCGGTGCAGGTCGCCGTGGTGCCAGGAGACGTTCGCGGCCGGCGCCTGCGCCGCCACCCGGGCGCGGGCCTGCGCCAGCGACCCGGCCGAGAGGTCCACGGCGGTCAGCACGACCCCCGGGCTGTTGGCCAGCAGGTGCACCGTCTGCGCCCCCACCCCGCAGCCCGCCTCCAGCACCCGGCTGCCCGCCGGGAACACGGTGTCCGCGTGCAGCAGCCCGGCGAGGGTGTCGGCCTGGTCGCCGAGGCGCCGCGCCTCGGTGTCCGAGTATCCGTGGACGTAGTCGTGGACGTACTCGTGAAACCGGTCCCGGTCGTCAGCGTGGCTCGGTTCGTCCATGCGGTCCTGGTCGTCAATACGGTCCTGGTCGTCAGTGCGGTCGTGGTCGCCGGCGCGGCCGCGGCCGTGGTCGGTGTTCCCGGCGAGTGCCGTTTCCGTGGTCATGGCCCCACCCTCGCGCCACTATGGTCCGGTGAACAGGTCCAAAGCCGCCGCATCCGACCGGTCCAAAGAGGCCGGTGCCGACTTCCTCCAGCTCGACACCGCCGACGCCCCGCCCGGCGGACTCACCGACTGGCTCGCCCGCCGGCTGCGCGAAGCCGTCGCCGACGGGCGCCTGACGACCGGCAGCCGACTGCCCGCCAGCCGGGTCCTGGCGGCCGAACTCGGCGTCTCCCGAGGAGTGGTGACCGACGCCTACCGGCGCCTGGCCGAGGAGGGCCAGGTCTCCGGGCAGGGCCGCGGCGGCACGGTCGTCGTCGCCACCCCGGTCCCCGCCGCCACCCCCGCCCCCCGGTCGCCCCGCGCACCGCAGGCGGCGCCCGCCCTCTTCCGGGACGACCCGGACCCCGAGGTGTTCGACCTCCTGCGCGCCACCCCCGCCCGGATCGACCTCACCCCCGGCGTCCCCGACCTCGCCGCCTTCCCCCGCACCGCCTGGCTGCGCGCCGAACGCGCCGTCCTCGACGGCCTCGCCGCGCAGGACCTCGGCTACGGGGACGTCCGCGGCACCCCGGACCTGCGCCGGGCCGTCGCCCACTGGCTCGCCCGCAACCGGGGCATCCGCGCCGACCCCGAGGAGGTGCTGATCGTCGCCGGCACGGCCCAGGCCCTCGCCCTGCTCGGCCGCGCCCTCGACCGGGCGGGCATCACGGAGGTCGCGGTCGAGGACCCGGGCTCGCTCGGCGCCCGTCAGCACCTCGCCCACTGGCTCGCCGCCACCCCGCCCGTCCCGGTGGACGCCGAGGGCATCCGGGTCGACGCCCTGCGCGCCACCGGCGCCCGGGCCGTCCTGCTCACCCCCGCCCACCAGTACCCGACCGGCGTCGTCCTCGGCGGCGACCGCCGGCGCGAGCTGCTGCGCTGGGCGGCGGAGGGCGGTCTGGTCATCGAGGACGACTACGACGCCGAGCACCGCTACGACCGTCCGCCCGTCCCGGCGCTGCGGGCCGTCCTGCCGGATCGGGTCTGCTACGCGGGCAGCATCTCCAAACTGCTCGCCCCCGCCCTGCGCACCGGCTGGCTGCTCGTCCCCGACCGCCTCCGGGACGCCGTCCTCGACGCCAAACGCTTCGCCGACCTCGGCAACCCGGCGCTGCCCCAGCTCGTCCTCGCCCGCCTGATGGAGTCCGGCGAACTCGACCGGCACCTACGGCTGCTGCGCCGCCGCCACCGCCGCCGCCGGGACGCCGTGATCGCCGCGATCCGCGCCCACCTCCCCGGGGCCACCGTCCACGGCGCGGCGGCAGGCCTCCACCTGATGCTCACGCTGCCGGAGCGACTCGGCTGCACCGACACCGAGTTGGCCACCGCGGCGCTGGCCCGGGGCGTCAAGGTCCAGCCCCTCTCCTGGCACGCCCGCCTCCCGTACCCACCCGGACTGGTGGTCGGCTACGCGGCGCTCTCGCCGTCCGACCTCGCCGAAGGCATCGCGGTCCTGGGCGACCTGGTCCGCCGCGCGGGGTGAGCCCGCTGCCGCGTCGGGTACGGGTACTCAGACGAGGAGGGGACGGCTACTCATGCGCCGACCGGCCGCCACCGGGCACGATGCCGGGCATGGAGAACGTTTCCCGCACTGCCGATCCGCGTCCTGCCGGCACGCGTCCTGCCGATCCGCGTCCTGCCGGTCCGCGTCGCATGGCCGCCCCGCTGGTCACCGGCCTGGCGCTGTCGGTCGCCCTGGCGCTGTCGGTGGTCCTGGCGACGAGTGCGATGGCGTTCGGCCGCGCCTGGACGAAGGAGTGGGAGGGCGAACCCTTCCCGACAGCCGACCCGTCCGCCACGGCGAAGCACCTGAACGATCGCGCCCTGACCGTCTTCGACGCCCTCGGCCTGCCGCCGACCGCGGTGCTCGACGCGAGGTCCACCGCCGACATCGAGGCGGACGTCTACGACTGCCACCGCCGCGGGCTCGCCCATGTCCTGGACGGTCTCGACGCCTCCGCTCCGCCCGCGCTCCGCACCGCCAGGATCCACGCGGGCTTCACCGTCGCGGGGCTCACCGACTCCCAGGGGCAGACGGCGCTCCTCCGGGCGCAGCGGACGCTGACCGGGCAGGGCTGGGTGGTCGCCGACTCCACCGGATCCGGCCGCGCCGGCCTCCACCTGACGCCGCCGGCCCCGGGCCCCGGCGGCCTCACCGCGGCCGTGTCCGTCTGGTACGACAAGGGCTACCTCGACATCCATGCCGGGACGGAGTGCGCCCACTACCCCGACGACACCGCCGTGGACCGGGAGGGCAAGCCGCAGGGCCTGCCCGACCTCGTCCTCCCAGCACAGCTCCGGCGCGGATGAGCGCCGAGTCGACCGCTACCCGGCGCCGCCCGGCGCCGTGCCACCAGGGGGCCGCGATGCGAGCGAGCTTGGCGGGGCGCCGTCGGGCAGCTCACGGTCCGGCCCGCGGACGGCGTTCCGAGGACGCTGCACGGTGGCGGTCGCGGAGAGGCGGCGGCAGCAGTCACCGGTGGCGGGTTCGGCACGCCGAGCCGTCGCCGGCGCGGCTCCGCCGTCCTGCGGATTCGGCAGCTCGGCCGTCCGATCCGACGCCCCGGGGCCACGACGTCCTCGCCCTTCCCCGTGGACCCGCACCCCGGCGGGGCGTGAGGCCAGGGGGCACGATCTGCAGCTCCGGTCGCTCGACCATCCGACCACTCAGGGTCGGTCGTCAGGCTCCTGACGTCCGCCCGGAAGGCGGGCCGGAGGAGGGTTCGACCCACGCAACCCTCGTCCCGCGCGGTGCACGGTCGGTCGGGATCCCGGAAGGCTCCGGCGCGGGGAAGGGCCGGCGGCCGTGCTCCCGGGTACGCTGACGGGCCGTAGACCCGCTGTCGACCCAGGAGGCGTGATGGCCCGGCTCCGGCGAGTCGTCCGGTTCGGTGCGGTGCTGGCGGTCCTGGGGGCCGCGCTCGGGCCCGCCTCGATCGGGGCGGCGTCCGCATCGCGCAACGCGCACCCCGAGAGGACCGCCGCCATGGCCGCCCTGGAGCACGAGCAGTCCCGCACGCTCGCCGGACGGCGGATCGTGCTCTCGTACGCGGGTCCGACGCCTCCTCCCGGGGTCCTGCGGACGATCCGGGAGGGCCGCGCGGCGGGGGTGATCCTGTTCGGCGAGAACATCACGGGCCCGGAGCAACTCGCCGAGGCGGTGGCCGCCTTGAAGCAGGCCGCCGCCGAGGCGCCGAACCCGCGCCCGCTGCTGCTGATGACCGACCAGGAGGGCGGCATGGTCCGGCGGCTGCCCGGGGCGCCGGAACTCTCCGCCCGCCGCACCGGATCGGCCGCGGACCCGGTGAACGCCGCACTGTCCTCGGGCAGCGGCGCCGCCCGGAACCTCACCGACGCCGGGCTGAACGTCAACCTCGCCCCGGTGCTCGACGTCTACGCCACGCCGGACAACTTCATCGACCACCACGAGCGTTCCTACAGCCAGGACCCGGACACGGTGGCCCGGTTGGGCAGTGCCTTCCTCGCCGCCCAGCAGGTGCTCGGCGTGGCGGCGACGGCCAAGCACTTCCCCGGTCTCGGCACCGCGGCCCGCGAGGAGAACACCGACGAGCGCCCGGTCACCCTCACCGTCCCGCTGGAACAGCTCCGCGCCCGGGACGAAACGCCCTACCGGTCCGCCATCGCGGCCGGCGTCCGGCTGGTGATGGCCTCCTGGGCGGTGTACCCGGCCCTCGACCCCGAGCGCCCGGCCGGACTGTCGCCCACGATCATCCAGGGCGAACTCCGCGGCCGGCTCAAGTTCGGCGGCGTGACCGTCACCGACGCCATGGAGGCCGGCGCCCTCGCCCCGTACGGAGGCACCGGCTCCCGCGCGGTGGCCGCCGCGGGGGCCGGCATGGACCTGCTGCTCTGCTCCGCCCGTGACCCGCGGCAGGCCGAGGACGCCGCCGAGGCCCTGGCCGCCGCCCTCGACTCCGGACGCCTCGGCCGGGACGCCTTCCTCGCCGCCGTCGCGCGCGTCGACGCCCTGCGCGCCTCCCTCGGCTGACCCCGCCCACCCTGACCGGCGGCACCGCCCACCCCCTGGTCGCTCGGGGCCGGAGCGGGCTGCGGGGTCGATGGCGCGGGCGTCGCGGGCGTGGGCGCGGGCGCCGTCGATGTCGCGGGGGAGGGCTTCGGCGTCGAGGCAGTCGAGGGAGGCAGGCGAGGCGGCGGTCGGTGCCGGCGGCGAGCGGGGCGAGGTCGGCGATGACGGCCGCGGCCGTGGTGCGCAGGCGGTTCATCCGGGGGCAACGTGGCCGTCGCCCGGAGGGGTGCGCGGGTTCGACTGGGCGAGGGAGATCGCGCCATCGAAGGTCAGATTTCGGTCGCGGCATCGGTTCAATGGGCAAAAGCGGCTCGCGCCATGGGAATCGCATGGCACAGTCTCTGTCGTGGGCCTGTGAAATGTCATATGTGCCACGCCACCTGTCCTTGACCGTCCTCAAGCCCTCCGAGGAGGAGCCATGAACCGCATCGCCAGCATCGCGGCCGGTGTCGCCGGTGCCGCCGGTGCCGCCGCACTGCTCGCCGCGCCCGTGCCGGCGTTCGCCGCCGCCCAGCCGACTGCCGCTGCCCAGTCGACTGCCGCCGCCGTCACCACCTGCGGGTGGTCCGGCCTGCAGGCGGGGCTGTCCACCAAGGTCTGCGCCGACGTCACCGGTGACAGCGTCGTGCTGTACGGGCAGATCGGGCTGGCCGGTCCGCCGTCGCCGGGCACTCCGTGGCCGCCGGCGCCGGAGGAGCTGCTCACCCGCCTGTCGGCCGAGGTCGTCGGGGGTGGCACGCTCGGCGCGGTGAACGGCCGCACCGTGTTCCAGGTCAGCACCGTGCGGGTCGACGGGGGCACCGTGCACGCGCCGTGCGGTTCGACCGTGCACGCATCCTTCTCGGTCGAGGCGGTCTGGCGGGGACCGGCCCCGGTCACGGTCGATGTGCCGGTAGTCTGCTGACGGCTCGTCACGGTGGCCGCCGAGCCCGGGAGTTGGCAGCCTCCCGGGCTCGGCTTCGGCGTGTCCCGGCCAGGCTCCGACTGTGAGCCGGGTCACCTTCCGGGTGGGGCGGGGAGCCGGCGCGCTGTGACGACTTGAAGAAATCTTCATCTGTCGCGATGATGCCTACCGGCCGCGGCGCACGGACCCCGCCCGGCCGGGATGACCACCGAACCGGAACCGAGGGAGGCGCGCGGACGATGCCGGTCCCGCTGTACCAGGCCAAGGCGGAGTTCTTCCGCACCCTCGGGCACCCCGTGCGGATCCGCGTGCTGGAACTGCTCCAGGACGGACCCCGTCCGGTGCGCGAACTGCTGGCGGAGATCGAGGTCGAACCGTCCAACCTCTCCCAGCAGCTCGCGGTGCTTCGCCGCACCCAGCTGGTCACGGCCACCCGGGAGGGCAACACGGTGGTGTACGCGCTCAGCACCCCGGACGTCGCCGAACTGCTGCGCGCGGCACGCCGGATCCTGACCGAGCTGATCACCGACCAGGGCGTGCTGCTCACCGAGCTGCGCGCGGCCGGCGTCCGGCAGCCCCGCTGAACCGCACCCGCTCCGGACGCCCCGTCCGGACGCCCGATCCGGCTGAACGGCCGGGCTGAACGGACAGGCTGCACGGCCGGGCCGTACGAACCGAGGAGAACCACCCGCCATGAGCGACAGCACCAGCGAGGAGAAGAAGCGCCGCAAGGCGATGCTGATCCGTGCGGGCATCTACATCTTCGCCACCCACCTGTTCGCCGGCTTCGTCCTGCTGCTGTTCGCGCTCGGCGGCCGGAAGTAGCGCGTCGGCGCCGGCCCCGCTCGGCGCCTGCCCCGTCGGGCCGAGGCCCTGCCCGGCGGAACCCCCGCTCGCCCCGGTCTCGGCGCGGCCGTCCGGTCAGCGCGGCCGTCCCCCGTCCGGCACCTGGTAGCGGTCGCTGGTGCTGGTCCACGCCTGCACGCCGGCCACGAGTTCCCGGGTGCCGTCCAGGTACCACCGCCCCGCCGGGTGGCGGCGCCCGAGGTCGCGGCGCAGGGCCTCGTTCTCCCGCCGCAGACGCATCACCCGGTCCCGTACGGCGCGCACGGCACGGCTGCGGGTGCAGCCGCGGGCCCGCTGCAGGGTCAGCACGGTGTTGAAGGCGGCGGCGCTCTGCCGTTCCTCCCGCTCCAGCGAGTAGAGGTCGTTGATCAGGGTCGCGGCGTCGGCGGTGTTGGCGCGCAGCCGGTGCAGGGCGGGCTCCGCGTGCAGGGCGGCGGGGGCGTCGGCGCCGTGGACCCGTTCCAGTATGTTCATGAACGGGTAGAGGCAGCTGCCGTGCCGGCGCAGCCGCATGGTCTCGGCCAGGCCGAGGGCGGGGACGGTGCCGTGGGCGCGGTGGTGGGCCTCGGCGGGGAAGGTGGCCAGGCACGCGCGCCACTCCCGGGCGGCCCGGGCGCGCCAGGCGGGGGACATGGCGGCGCACTGGCGCTCCCACAACTCCCGCCAGGCGTCCAGCAGTCGTCCGTGCGGCGGTCGGGCGTCGGTGCCGTCGAGGACGGCGATCAGCGGGTCGACCAGGGCGTGCGCCTCGGCCGGGCGACGGCCGGGGCTGCCGTCGAAGCGGTCGTCCAGGACGGTGAACCACCCCAGCACGTCCACCAGGAGGTCGAGTTCGGCGCCGCGGGTGCGCGGGAAGGCGTGGCCGATCAGCTCGTGCAGGGCGTACGCCTGGTAGCCGGGGAGTTCGGCCGGGGCGAGCAGGCCGTGGCGCAGCACCCAGTCGGCGTGCCGGTCCGCGGCGGTGCGCAGCTCGCCGCGCGGGCGGGGTGGGAGCGGTCGCACCGCGAGGGGGAGTTCCGCGAGGGGCCGTTCGGCGAGGGCCCGCGACCGGAGGGCCCGCGGCGGGAGGGGCTCGGGGGCGGCGGTTAACGGACAGCCGGCGGGGACGGCGGGCTCGTCGGACGACGGCGCGGCACCGGTTCCGCGCGGTGTCCGCCGGTCGGCGGGCGCCTGGTCCCCGCCGGGCGTCCGCTGCTCGCCGGTCGGACGCTGCTCGCGCGGCGCCAGCCGGACGCGCAGCCCCTGCGCCTGGACCGTCGTCCAGACCACCTCCCGGGCCCGGGCCCCCGGCACGGCCACCGGCCGCCAGCGGCGCAGGATCGCGGCGGCCGCGACCGTCAGCTCCGCCCAGGCGAAGGCCTCCCCGATGCACTTGTGCTTGCCCGCCCCGAACGGCAGGAAGGACGGGCGCCCCGCGCCGCCGCCGTCCCGCCAGCGCTCGGGGCGGAAGGCGAGCGGGTCGGGGTAGCGCACCGGGTCGCGGTGCAGGGCCGTCAGGCTGTAGAGCAGCTCGGTGCCGGCCGGGATCCGGTACGGCCCGAGCTCGACCGGCACCCGGGCGGTGCGCATCAGGAAGGCGTTGGGTGCGTGCAGTCGCACCACCTCCTGGGTGACGCTGCGGGTGTAGTGGAGCCGGGCCAGCGCCTCGGGGGTGGGAACGGTGCCGGCGGGCAGGTGCTCGTCGAGTTCGGCGAGGAGGCGGGCCTCCACCTCGGGGTGGCGCAGCAGTTCGTCGAGCAGCCAGGTCAGCGTGGTGGAGACGGTCTCGGTGCCCGCGCCGAACATCGTGATCGCCTCGGACCGGACGTCGGCCTCGGTGAGCGGACGGCCGGTCGCCGGGTCGGTCGCGGCCCGCAGCAGGGCGGGCAGGGTGCTCCGGCCGTCGGCGGGATCCGTGTTCCTGGCGGGGCCGGCCGCCGCGGTGGGGCCGTTGACGGCCTGGTCGACGACCCGGTTGAGCGCCCGTACGGCGGCGGCGAAGCGGCGGTTGACGGGCAGTGGCAGCCGGGCGAGCACCGGGGTGGGGTAGAGCGACTGGACGATCTGGCCCTTCACCAGGTCCGGCAGCGCGCGGTGGAAGGCGAGGGTGGCGTCCTCGCTGAGCCTGGCGTCGAACAGGGAGCGGGTGACGATCTCCAGTGCGAGGTGGTTCATCTCCTTGGCGACGTCCAGGACTTGGCCGGGGCGCCAGCGTCCGGCCCGCTCCTCGGTGACCTGGTGCATCACGGCGAGGTACGCGCCCATCCGGTCCGGACCGAAGGCGGGCTGGATGATCCTGCGGCGGTCGCGGTGGGCCTGGCCCTCGGACATCAGCAGGCCGTCGCCGAAGGCGGTCTTCAGGGTGTCCTGGACGGCGCCGCGCGGACAGTCGTGGGCGAGCGCGACGAGCAGGGTGTGGACCAGCCGGGCGTCGGTGACGACGCAGACGGTGCGCGGTCCGAGCCGGATGCGGACGACACCGCCGTGGCGGGCCAGGGAGCCGAGGAAGCCGAGCGGGTCGCGGAGCAGGGCGGCGGCGTGCCCGAGGCCGGGGACCGCCCCGGGGGCGATCGGGGGGACGGCGGCCCGGACCAGGGGGGACGGGCGCGGCGCGGTTCTCGGCGGGACGATCCGTTTCGGGGTCTCGGTCCGCAGGGTCATGACACTACCTCTCACAGAGGGGCCGGCGCGGGCGGTGCCGGGAGGGCGTCAGCGGGCCGGCCGTGAGGCGGGGGGCCGGCCAACGCGGCCCCGCGCGCACCCCCGCTGTAGGGCGCACGCCATGGCAAACGCGCCGGTCCCACGGGCGTTGCGTCGAACGCGCGCGGATCACTCCAACGGCCGATCCCGCCGCCCCTTCCGCGCCCGCCCGGACGTCCGGGCTGACCTGCGCGGATGCCGGGGGCCGAAGGGTCCGGGACAGGGCCCCGCCGCAGGGTCTTTGGACCCTCGCCGCGCGGCCGCGCGAGGGCCAGCATGGTGGCGGAGAAGGAGGAACCCGATGACCCGTGTGCGCCACCGGCCCGCGCTCGACGTCCGGGTGGAGATCCGCCGCGAACCGCCGACGTCGCGGGCGCCGACCCCGGCGGCGACCGCATCCGGGTGCTCTACCGCCGCCATGACGGCCATGACGGCTTGATCGGACCGGTGTCGGGCGGCCGGATCGGGGCAGGAACCCTGTCGGCACTGAACTGACACGGCGACCACACGACCGCGCACGGGTACTCCACAGCACCGCGCGTGCACCACGAGCTCCAGTACTCCACGAAATCCAGTGCCGCGCGAACCCCAGTACTCCGCGAACCCCAGTACTCCACGAACTCCACGACAGGGAGCCGGGACCATGGACTGCGACGAGGTCATGCTGACCGTCCGGATCACCGCCGCCGAGCGCGCGCTGCTGCGCGAACTCGCCCGCGGGCACGGCGGCGACGTGTCCGACGTGGCGGTGGACGGTCTGCTGGAGGTCATCCCCGCGCTGCACGACGACTCCTCCGTCCTGCCGCTGCTGCGCGTCCTGGCCCGGCCCGCGCCCTTCGCCCTCACCCTGTGGCTGCCCGCCCCGGTCGCGGACCTGCTGCCGTTGCTCGGCGAGCTGCTCGCCAGGACCGGCGGTCCGGCGGCGGGCCCGGCCAGCGCCGCGCTCTCCGCCGCCCTGCGGCTCTGGCTCGCCGGGGACCGCGCCGCCCTGGTGGGCGCGCTGGCCCGGCTGCACGGCGGCTGCGACGCCGTCGAGGTGGCACGGCGCCCGGCCGTCGAGGCGGTGGGGGCCGTGGGGACGGTGGGGGCCGCCGCCTGAACGTCGGGCGGGAGACCGACGGGCGGGCGGCCGGCTGTCGTCTGACAGGTGTCGCTGGCATGTCCGGGGCGGAAAATCGCCTGGTCAGGGCACTGGTCAGCGCCCCTCCCCGGGTCTAGCATTCCGTCACGGCCGACGGAGTCGCGTGGCTCCGGGACTCCGTCAACGCGGCCGCCACCCCCCCCATGCCGGGGAGCGCATACCCCCCGAGTGCGCTCCCCGGCCCTGCCGTGCCCGGATGCCGTGGCTGTGTCGAGCCGCCCCGGGACGTGCTGGGCCGGGTCGCTCCCGGTCCGTGCGACCGGACCCGATCGGTCGTCAAGGTCTCTGCCCGACAACGTCGTCGGCGACGGTACCCGAACCACCCCTGCGTACCGGGCCCGAACGTCCGCTCGCCGCAGGCCGGTCGAACTGGTCGAAGATTTTCGCAAGAGGTTTCTGTTATCCCTGGTCGTCCGGTGCGCTCTCCGGAGTGTCGGAAGGCCCGGGCCCCCCTTCACCACGGGGCACGGGTCATCGCACGAGGAAAGGAACGCGATGGGACACCGGAGCAGCGAGCTTCGCCGGCGCAGGCGCCGCAGGCTCACCCGCAGGAGCACCCTGGTCGCCGCCCTGGTGGCGGCCGGACTGGTGGCGGGAACGCTCGGCATCCGCACCGCGCTGGAGCCGACGGGCGCGAACGGCGCCGTCACGGCCGCGGCGGACGCGGTCGACAACTCGGGGTCGGGGGCCGGGCTGGTCGGCGACGACGGCGGGCCGGGGGAGACCGGTACCGCCGAGGGCGCCACCCAGGCGCCCGCCCCGAAGCATGACGAGAAGCCCGTGCCGCTCAAGGCGATACCCAAGGACGAGCCCGAACGCGGCCTGGTCTACGCCGGATTGAGCCTGCCGGGCAGCGACCGCTGCGGCGGCACCCTGGAGGTCACCGGCAGCACCCAGTGCAGCCACGGTCCGGACGTCCCGCCCAAGGGCGTGGACATCCACCAGGACGTCGCGCCGGTCGCGGCCCCGGCCGCCCAGGCGCCCGCGCTGACGCCGACCGCCGGCGCCCAGCCGCCCGCGGCCGCCGACCTGCTGAAGGGCGCCGCGCCCGTCCTGGACGCCACCCAGAAGACCCTGCTCGGCGGCTCCGGCAGCGCCGCCGCCGACGCCCCGGCCGCCGGCTCGGCCCAGGGTGGCGCCCCGGCCGCGCCCGCGGGCTCGAAGCTGGTCTGCGAGGGCGACGGCAGCTCCGGCAACCGCGTCCAGGTGGTGTACGTGCACACCCCGGGCAACGACCGCTTCGCCCAGTACCTGGCCTCGTTCAAGAAGTGGGCCGCCGACGTCGACGTCATCTACAACGCCAGTGCCGCGGAGACCGGCGGCGAGCGGCACGTCCGCTTCGTCACCGAATCCGACTGCACCGCATCGGTGTTGAACGTGCAGATCTCCGACTCCGAGATCCAGGACTTCAACGCGAGCAACCGGGCCCTCGCCGCGCAGGGGTTCAACCGCAAGGACCGCAAGTACATGATGTTCACCGACGCCAAGGTGTACTGCGGGATCGGCACCTTCGCCGGGGACGAGCGCCCCAGCCAGGACAACCTGAGCAACTTCGGCCCCTCGTACGGCCGGACCGACTCCGGCTGCTGGAGCGGCAGCACCGCCGCGCACGAACTCGGCCACAACCTGGGCGCGGTGAACAACAGCGCCCCCAACTCCAGCAAGGCCGGGCACTGCGTCGACGAGTGGGACATCATGTGCTACTCGGACGCCCCGAACTACCCGCAGATGCGGACGGTGTGCCCGGACCGCGCCCATGACGACCGGCTGGACTGCAACCACGACGACTACTACAACACCTCGCCCGCACCCGGCAGTTACCTCACCACGCACTGGAACGTCGCGAACAACCGCTTCCTCATCTCCGGCGGCGGCACCGGTCCGAACCCCACGCCCACCCCGACTCCGACGCCCACGCCGACCCGCACCCCCTCGCCCACCCCGACGCCCACCGGCGGCACCACCCCCTCGCCGACCGGCTCCCCGTCGCCGACCGCGACCCCGACTGCGACCCCCACGCCGACCTCGACCCCGACTCCGGGCAACACCGGTCCGGCCGTGAGCGTCAGCCAGGTCACCCAGAACTCGGCCGTGTTGAGCTGGGCCGCCGCGCCCGCCGCGGCCGGCTACGACGTGCTGCTGAACGGCCAGACGATCGGCACCGTCCGCGCGACCGTGGTCGGCGTGGTCCGCCTCGCGC
Organism: Kitasatospora sp. NPDC053308; assembly: GCF_055585785.1. Taxonomy (NCBI): domain Bacteria; kingdom Bacillati; phylum Actinomycetota; class Actinomycetes; order Kitasatosporales; family Streptomycetaceae; genus Kitasatospora; species Kitasatospora sp. NPDC053308. Next base: position 288,960 of record NZ_JBVJJY010000002.1, read on the forward strand.
CCGGCACCTCGTACACCGTGGCCGTCGCCGTCCGCGACGCCGCCGGTGCGGTCGGCAAGCCCGGTCGCGCCGCCACCTTCCGTACCGTCACCGACGCCGGGCGCCCGCAGCCCGGTGCGAACTACACCATGGTCAACGGCCTCACGGGCCAGGCGGCCGACCTGTGGGGCAGCTCGATGAACGACGGCACGGTGGCCATCGCCTACCAGCGCACCGGTTACGCCAACCAGAAGTGGCAGTTCGAGGACGCCGGGAACGGCGCGGTGCGGATCAAGTCCGCGCGCTCCGGCAAGTGCCTGCAGCTGGGCGGCGCCCCGGTGGCCGGCCAGTACGTCGCCCAGCAGCCCTGCTCCGACGCGGCCGCGCAGAAGTGGCAGCTCAACGCCGCCGACGGCGGTTTCACCGTGACGGCGGACGGCGGTTCGCTGGTGCTGGGGCTCGGCAACCGCTGGTACTACGGCGGTTGGCTCCTGGAGCTGCAGCAGCCGAACGGCAAGCCCTACCAGAACTGGTCGCTGCTGAAGACCACGTGACCAGGACACCGGTGAGCCCGTGAACCGCAGGCGGGCCCACGAGCCCGCCGGTCCGGCTCGTCCGCCGGGTGCGGCCGCCTCCCACGCCGGGGCGGCCGCACCCGGCCCCCTGCTTCCCGCACCCGTCCCCCACCGCCACGAGGAACACCCGTCATGCGCAACCGCACGCTCCTCGCCGCCTGCGCCCTGGCCGCGGCGGCCGTCCTGCCCGCCGCCTCACCCGCCGCCGCCCACGGCGACAGCGTCCACCTCGACGTGACCGGCCAGCAGAACGGACACGTCACCACCGTCGCGACCTGGGAGAACGACCACGACCCGGTCACCGCGGACTTCGCCGGAACGCTCTCCGCCACCGCCGCGGACGGCCGCACCGCGGGCCCCTGGCGGCTGATCACCGTCCCGGGCCGGCCGGGGACGTACACCACCCGGGAGATCCTGCCCGCCGGGCACTGGCAGGTGACGGTGGACTGCGCCTTCCCCTCGCTCGGCCACGCCCAGCGCGAGCTCGACGTCGAGGCGGCCGTCATCGACGACCCGGTGCCCGCGGGCACGGCGGCCGCGTCGCCGACGGCCGCGTCGCCGACGGCCGCGTCGCCGACGGCCGGGGCCGCCGGCACGCCGCCGGGCGGGAGCACCACCGCTACCGCGCCCGTCCCGGCGCCGACCGTCGGGCCGGTGACCACGACCGCCCCCGCGCCGGTGCGGACCCCCACCGGCGCCGCCGCGGCCGCCTCGGACTCCCCCTCCGACACCGCCACTTGGGCCGCCATCGGCACGGCCGCCGCAGCCGTCCTCCTGGTCGGCACCGGTCTCTGGCTCCGCCGACGCCGCCGCGCCTGAGGACCCACGCCCGAGGCCGTCCGCACCCGAGGCCGTCCGCACCCGAGGCTCCCGCACCCGAGGGAGCCCGTGCCGAGGTCTCCGCCACGGCCCTCGGGGAACCGCGTGGGCACGAACCGGCGTCCTTCCCGGTCATCGGGCGCCACCGGGCGCCCGGCCGACCGCGAGGGAGCAGCCGCGCATGAAGAAGGTCCTGATCACCGGCGGTGCGGGGTTCATCGGCAGCACGGTGGCGTCCGCCCTGTTCGACCGGGGGATCACCCCCGTCGTGCTGGACGACCTCTCCAAGGGCCGGGCCGAGTTCGTCGAGGACCGGATCTTCTACCGGGGCGACGTCGCCGACGCCGCCCTGCTCGACCGGATCTTCACCGAGCACCCGGACATCGACGCCACCGTGCACTGCGCCGCGAAGATCGTCGTACCGGAATCGGTGGCCAAGCCGCTGTACTACTACCGCGAGAACGTCGCCAAGACCGTCGAGCTGCTGGACTCCCTGCAGCGCCTCGGCTGCACCCGCGTCGTGTTCAGCAGCTCCGCCTCCATCTACGCGCCGACCGCCGACGCCCGGGTCGACGAGAGCTGTCCGGTGGACGCCACCAGTCCGTACGCGCGCACCAAGCAGATGATGGAGCAGGTCCTCCAGGACTGGACCCGGGGCGAGGGCGCCGAGCGGCAACGCGTCATCGCCCTGCGCTACTTCAACCCGATCGGCGCCGACCCCCAGTTGCGCACCGGCCTGCAGGACCTCCACCCCACCCACGCCCTCGGCAAGCTGATCGAGGCGCACACCACCGGCGCCCCGTTCACCGTGACCGGCGTCGACTGGCCGACGCGCGACGGCTCGGGCATCCGCGACTACGTCCACGTCCAGGACCTCGCCGAGGCGCACGTCGCGGCCCTGCTGCGGTTCGACGAGGTGATCGCCCCGGGCGCGGCGGACCGCTACCGGGTGATCAACATCGGCACGGGGGACGGCACCACCGTCCGCGAGCTGGTCACCGCCTTCGAACAGGCGGTCGGCGCCCGGCTCGACGTCCGCGAGACGGGGCCGCGCCCCGGCGACGTGATCGGCTGCTACGCCGTCGTCGACTCCGCCCGGGAGCTGCTCGGCTGGCAGCCGCGACGCGGCATCGCCGAGGGCGTCGCCGACGCGCTCGCCTGGCGGGCCACGTGGGCGGCCCGGCTGGGCGTCTGACCGGTCCTCCCGGCCACGTGCTACCTCGCCGTCACGGCCTCGCCGGACTTCGTCCAGTTCTCCCGCAGGCGGTCCAGGTAGGACTGCGCCTGGGAGCCGATCTTGACGCCCCGGGCGAAGGCCAGCATGTTGCCCGCCCCCGCGTTGTAGCCGAGCGCCACCAGTTCGTCCCGGCTCAGCGGCACGCTCGGACGGGCGGGGAGCTGCTCGGCGAGGTCGTGCAGGTGCCAGGCGGCGGCCTGGACGGCGAGGTCGCGGTCGTCCGGGAGCTCCTCCCACTGGCGGGAGGCGAAGGGGCGGCCCGGCTTGGTGTCGTCGAAGGCGGCCCGGTGCATGTTGGCGATGCCGAAGGAGGCGTCCGGCTTGCTGCGCTGCCAGGCCTTCTCGAACTCCGGGTCGTGCGGCTTGTACGACTCGTTGTAGAGGATCGCCATCAGCAGTTGCGGGTTGACGCCGGCTTCGGCGGCGTACCGGCGGACCGGCGCGGCGTAGTCGGCCGGGTCGTACCGGCCGGAGGGCTTCGACGGTGCCGCGGGGGCGCCGGTCGAGGGCGTCGCGCCGGCGGACGGGGTGGTGGTGGAGGTGGCGGTGGGGGCGGGGTCGGCGGAGGTCGCGCCGTCGTGGCCCTTGCCGCGGACGAGCCCCAGCCCGGCCACGACCACGACGCCGATCACCAGCCAGCGCCCCCAGCCGGCGCTCTTCCGTTCCTCGCTCACCGCTGCCGGCCCTCCCCGCTCGCCCGTGCGCTCGTTCGACCACCGTACGATCGGCCGTCCCCGGCGGCAGGTTACCCGGTGGCCTCGTCCGCGCGGTTCTCCGGACCGTCAAACACGTGACGATCTGCGCCTTCGGGGCGTTCCTCATGGTGTGCCGACGTGGCGGGGATCATGATCGCCCTGACGACGGCCCGCCGGACGGTTCGCCCGGTGCCGGTCGGTGGCGGGTGACTTTGCTGAAATGGGTTTGTAGGCTCCAGTCGGACTTCTACAGCGGTGTAGAGGACGGACCGATGCCGGGACCGAGGCGTTCCGGCACCCGCGGTGGTGCGGACGCGCCGTCGCGGCCGCAACGATCGATCGAGGGAAGTGCGCATGGCCGGCCAGCGGGCGAGAACGCCGTACCAGGACGCGGGACCGCGCACCGAGGACCGCGCCCTCCCGGCCCAGCGTTCCCGCGCGGCGGCCGGCGCGGGGGGCGCGGCGGACACCGGGGACGCGGGCCCGGAGCGATCGGCGCGACCGGAGCGATCGGGACGGGTGCAGGCGGGCCCGGCGCGCCGCCGGCAACAGGCCCGCCGCCGCGGCGGGTTGGCCGCGGTCTGCGCGGCGGTCGGACTGCCGGTGCTGGGCGGGATCGCGGACGAGTTCGGCGGCCCCGGCGTCGGCCTCCTGTTCGCGATGGGCTCGGTGTTCGGCACCGGCGTCGCGGCGGCGGTGTGCAGCCGCTCGGGCCGCTGGTGGGTGGTGACGGCGGCCCCGGTCGTGGTGCTGCTCGCCGCCTCGGGCGTCGAGTACGCGGCGCACCCCGACGCGTACCAGGGCCGGAACCTCGGCACCGGCGCACTGCGCTGGGTGGTCGGGGCGTTCCCGGTGATGGCCACCGCGGTCGGCGCGGCGCTGCTGGTGATCGTCGGCCGGGTGGTGCTCGACCGCCGACGGCCCGCCGGCGCGGGCGCCCCGAGCGGAAGGGGCCACCGTGGCTGAGCGCAACCGGGGCCGCGACGGCGACGGCGGCCGGACCGGCGACCGCGGCGGGAACCGGACCGGGGGCCGACCGGCCGGGAGCCCCGCCGTCCGCCGGACGACCGGGCACGCCGCCACGGCGCGCGCCCGCGCCCGGCAGCGCGGTACCTCGCCGCTGACCGCCGCGGGCCGCACCCTGGCCTGCATGGTGTCCGTGGCCGTGCTCGGCGCCAGCGGCCTCACCTGGTACGAGTACCGCAGCCTGGACGACGGCATGATCAAGTCGCTCGCGCTGAGCGAGGCGAAGAAGAACGCCCCGCCGCACCTCGACAAGTCCGTCAACCTGCTGCTGATCGGCCTGGACAGCCGCAAGGACATGGACGGCAACGACCTGCCCAAGCAGTTCGTCGAGGACGAACTGCACGCCGGCTCCAGCGAGATCGGCGGCTACAACACCAACGCCCTGATCGTGCTGCACATCCCGGCCAACGGCGGCAAGGTCGCCGCGCTGTCCGTCCCGCGCGACGACTACGTGCAGACCGTCGGCGCCGACGGAAAGATGCACAAGATCAAGGAGGCCTACGGCATCGCCAAGGAGGCGGCCGAGCAGAAACTCGGCGGCAAGGGGCTCTCCAAGGCCGAGCTGGAGCGGCAGAGCCGGGAGGCGGGCCGCTCGGCCACCATCCAGACCGTGCAGAGCCTCCTGGACGTCCCGATCGACCACTTCGCCGAGGTCAACCTGATCGGTTTCTACGACATCGCCAAGGCCGTCGAACCGATCCAGGTCTGCCTGAACCATCCGGTGGACGACCCGATCATCGCCCGGACCGCGACGCACGAGGGCGGCGGCACCGGCCTCAAACTGCCGGCCGGGATCAGCTCCCTGAACGCCGCCCAGGCGCTCTCCTTCGTCCGCCAGCGCCACCACCTCACCAACGGCGACCTCGACCGCACCCACCGGCAGCAGGCGTTCATCTCCTCCGTCGAGTACAAGCTCAAGCAGCAGGGGATCCTGAACGACTTCGGGCAGATGCAGAAGCTGTTCGGCGTGATCAAGAAGGACGTCGTCATCGACAACGAGTGGAACATCCTCGACTTCGCCCAGCAGGCGCCGAACCTGACGGGCGGCAACGTCGAGTTCAACACCCTGCCGATCGCGGGGTTCAAGACGGTCGGCGGACAGGAGGTCAACACCGTCAACCCGGAGCTGATCAAGAAGATCGTCCGGCAGCTGTTCAACCACGAGTCCGCGCCGGACGTCCAGGCCCCGGCCGAGACCCCGGGCGACCCGGCGCCGTCCCCCTCCGCCTCCGCCGCCGGGCCCCCGAAGGCGGTGGTCGACATCAACGCGGCGGCCGGCGCCGGCGCGGCGTCCACCGAGTCCAAGGCGCTGGCCGAACTCGGCTACCAGGCGGGCAAGATCGGCGACGCTCCGGCGCGGACCCGGGTGACCACGGTGGCCTACGGCACCGGCGCCAAGACCGACGCCCAGCAGCTCGCCGACCGCTACGGCGCCACCGCCACCTCCTCGGCCGCCGTCCCGCCCGGCCACGTCCTGCTCACCCTGGCCGCCACCCGCACCCCGAGCCCCGGCCCCGCGGTGCCTTCGGGCGCCACACCGGGCGACCCGTCCACCGATCCGGCGGCGGGCCTGCCGATGCAGGGGCCCGCGGTGAAGGCGGGCGGCATCCCCTGCGTGGACTGAGCCTGCGGGGCCGAGCCGGCGGGGAGCGAGGCTGCGGATTGCCGAGCTTGCGGGGCCGGGCCGGCGCCGACCGGCACCGCGGGGACCGAGCCGTGCCCCGCCCCGGCCGTCGCCGCCCCGGCCGTCGCCGGGACGGCCGGAGCAGGCCGGACCGGGGTGCCGGTCAGGGGCGCGGGGCCTTCTCGCCGTGCACGGCGGTGTACTCGGCGGCGAGCCAGGGGCCCAGGTCGTCGATGAACCCGGCGAGGTGGCCGCGGTCCGTGGTCGGCGTCCGGGCGGTGGCGGCGGCCAGGCGCATCTGGTCGGCGCGCTCGGGGTAGTGGGCGGCGAACGCCTCGGCGGAGGTGGCGAGGTCGCTGGTCCAACCGCCCCAACGGGGCATCACCAGGGTGAAGCCGGTACGGACGACCCGGCGGGTGACCGACCGGCTGAGGGCCCGGAGCTCGGCCTCCGTACCGGCGGCGGCCAGGCGTTCGCGCCAGCCGGGGAGGGCCAGGGCCAGGTCACCGTTGGTCTCCCGGGCGAGCAGCGGGGTGGGGCGGTAGCGGGGGAGGCGGGCCGCGAGGTCCTCGCCGAGCAGCGGGGTGCAGAGACAGGCCACGAACCACCCCAGGTCGTGGCGTTCCAGCTCGCTGAGCAGCGTGCCCGTGGCGAAGAGCAGCACGCCGGCCCCGTCGATCTGCGCGAACTCGGCGTCGAGCGCGGCCTCCACGGCCGCGGCGTCGGCCCGGTCCGCCGCCGTCGGCTCGTGGTGCAGGGCCAGCAGCACGTCGAGGTCGGACACGCCGGGGACGGCGGTGCCGCGCGGGATGCTGCCGTAGAGGTAGGCGCTGTGCAGCCGGGTGGGGTCGAAGGCGGCGGTGATCCGCGCACGGGCGGCGTCGACCACCGGTCCGAACGCGGCCGGCACCTTGTCGAGCGAGCCCTCGCGGGCGATGCATCCGTCGGGGTCCAGCCCCCGCGTGGTGTCCATGCCGCCACCCTGCCCCACCGCCCGCCCCCCTGACCAGCGAATTCCTCTCCTGCGGACTGCGGACTGCGGACTGCGGGCTGCGGGCCTGCGGGCCCGGGAAGGCCGCTGCCACCGGCCGGGGCGGACGGTGGCAGCGGGCAGGCGCCGGGTCAGCTCGGCGGGGGAGTGGTCGGGCAGGGGGACAGCGTCGAGGGCGCGGTGGTCGCGCAGGACGCGGTGGGCGTCTTGGGGACGGTCGTGGTGGGCGGGGCCGAGCTGGTGACGGTCGCCTTGGTGCTGGTCGTCCCGGAGGCGGTCGTGGCCGCGGTGCTCGACGAGGACTTGCTCTCGGACGGGGTGCCCGAGGAACTGGAGGAGGTCGCCGTCGAGGAGCTCGGCCCGCCCGACGAGGTGGTCGACCCCGAGGTCGTGGAACCCGAGGTGGTCGAGCCCGACGTCGTGGCCCCGGAGGTGGTCGACCCCGAGGGCGTGGTCCCGGAGGCCGTCGGCATTCCGGACGGGGCGGTGGGCGTCCACGTCCCCGGCGGCGGGACGCCCGGCACCAGCGGGCCCTTCGGCGGCTCGACGCGCTTGTCGACGATCTCGACCCGCCCGGTCAGCCGGGCGAACCAGCCGCCGGTCTCGACGTTCACCAGGACGATCTCGGTCACCGGCTGCGGCGCCGGCACCACCACGACCAGTGTGGTCGGCTGGAAGCCCGCCCAGGCCTTCCCGGTGTACTTGGCGTTGCTCACCAGCTTCGGCGGCTTCAGCGGGTTGCCGCAGGAGCAGCGCACCCGGGGCACGCCCAGGTTGTCGACCAGGACGGCGGTGCCCGCCTGCAGCGCGGACTGGTACTCGACCACCGCGCCGCTCTTGTAGTTGTGGTTGGTCACCCGGGCGTCCACCCGCAGGTAGGTGGGGGTCAGCGAGCGGAGGTAGCCGGGGATGTCGGCCTGCGCGATGCCGGCGGCGGAGGCCCAGGCCCGCCCCTTGTCCCCGGCCGAGACCATGCCGATCAGCCGTTCGGTGTCACAGCTGGACTTGCCCATCACCCCGCCGTACAGCCCGGCCGAGCTGCCTTCGACGCTGTGCAGGGCGGCCGGTGAACCGTTCGTGGTGGTTGCGCCACCCGGGTGGGAGGTCGCGCCGCCGGGCTGCGCCGGGGTGGAGGCGGGCGCGGGGGCGCTCATCCCCTGGGTTTCCACTGACGGGGTGAAGGGGTCGGGCCCGGGATCGGACGGCGGCTGCAGCGCCACCTCGTTCGCGGCGGGGACGGCCTCGTTGTGGCTGCCCTGGTTGTTGACGATCACCACGGTGGCCACCACCGCCACCGCCAGGGTGCCCGCCGCCAGCGCCAGGCCCTTCCCGGAACGCCACCACGGCCTGCGCGGCCTGCCGCCCGATCCGCTGGAACCGTTGCGGCCGCCCGAGGGCGGTCCGGAGCCGCCGGGCGGGCCCGAGGGCGGCGGGGGCACGGACGCGCCCCCGCCGGACGGCCGACCGGCCAGCGGGCCGGACGGCGGACCGGAGGGAGGGCCGTACGGCGGCTCGCTCGGCGGGCCGGACGGCGGCGGTTGGGAGGTCATCGAGGCTCCGTTTCGCAGGTGGCCGGCGATCACGACCGGCACAGGAAGCTCCTGCCATCGGTTTCCATTTCTCCCCCGGTGCCCCGTACGTCGCAACAGCAGGTGCGCCGCCCGTCGCCGAGCGTGCGCACCGTCCGTCGGCCACCCTGGAAGCCGACCGGGCGGACCGGACACCCGGTGCGGCCGGCCCGCCGACCGGACACCCGGTGGGACGGGCCGGCCGGGCCCCGGAACCGGCCCGGCCCGGCCTGTCGGCAGAGTCGGCCCGGCCCGGGGCGACACCGGCGCGACACCCCGGCCGGTCCGACGGGCGGCAGGTCCGGCACCCGTCCGGTCCGACACACCGCCGGCCCGCACACGCGGTCGGCCCGACGAACGACGCCCGACGAGCGAGCAGGAGGCGGCATGCAGCAGCCCACCACCCGGGCCGCGGGCCCGCCCGGCGCCGTCCGCGGCTGGCTGGACGCGCTCGCCGTCGTGCTGGCGGGAGTGGTCGCGATGGCGGCGGTGGCCGCGCTCGGCCTCTGGCTGGCCGGCGCCGACGACCTCCCGGACGGCGGCTTCCCCTCCGTGGTCGCCGCGACGCTGGCGCTCGCCGTCGGCGGATCCGTCCAACTCGACGGCGGTGCGGGCAACTTCGCCGCCGTGGATGCCGGGATCAGTGCGATGCCGCTGACCGTCTCGCTGGCCGGGGCGGTCGCGATGGCCGAGGTGTTCCTGCGTCAACTGCGCTTCCGGGCGGTGGCCGGCGGCGGCGAACTGCTCGGCCGGATCGTCCGGACGGTGGTGCTCTGGGTGCTCGCCCTCGTCCTGCTCACGCTCGGCGCCCGGCACAGCTTCATCGTCCCGCTCGGCAACGACCTGGTGCAGTCGATCGGCGGCGCCCTCGGCCTGACCCCGGAGGTGGGCTTCCACGCCGAGGCCCCGAGCACGATCGGCATCGGGCTGGCCTGGCTGCTGTTCGTCCTCGCGGCCACCTTCGCGGTGTCCCGGCGGGCGCCGCTGCCGCCCGCCCTGGTGCGCTACCAACCGGCCGTGCGTCCGGCGGCGTTCGCGCTCTGGGCGGTCCTGCTGGCCTGTCTGGCGATCGGCGCGGTCGCCGGGGTGCTGACCGCGATCGTGCACGGCAACGCCCGGCAGACCCTGGCCGTGGTGGTGCTCGCCCTGCCGGACCTGGTCTGGCTGGCGTTCGGCCTCGGGCTGGGAGCCGAGTGGCGGGGCCGGCTGGAGGGCGGGCTCGGCCTGCCCGTGCCCGAGCCGCTGGCCGAGGTGCTGCGCGCGCCGGACGGACAGCAGGCGACGGTCGACCTCGGCACGCTGGCCGACCAGGACGCCCGCGCCTGGTGGCTGCTGCCGCTCGCCGCCGTCCTGCTGCTCGCGGCCGCCTTCCTCGCGGCCCGGCGCACGCCGCGCGGCGTCCGGCTCTGGCGGCACGCCGTGCGGTTCGCGCTCGCCACCGCCGTCACCATGCTGCTGGTGGGCCTGTGGACCCGGATGGACGCCGAGTACGGGCTCTCCGTCCTGGGCGTCGGCCTCGGCCAGGGCGGCCTCGCCGACCTGCTCGGCTCCGCCCTCGGCGGTGCGAACCCGCTGGGCGGCCTCGCCGGGGGCAGCCTCGTGCTGCGCCCGGTGTTGTGGACGTCCGTCCCGCTCGCGGCGGGCTGGGGCCTGCTCACGGGCGCGCTCGGTGGGCTGCTCGCCGCCCGGGTGCGGCACCCCGGCGAGGTCGCGGAGGAGCGGCCCTGAGGCGGTTCAGAACAGCCGGTGGCCCTGGACCAGGGCGGTCTTGGTGCCGTCGTCCCGGAGGAGCCGCAGCTTCCTGACGCCGCTGTGCATCTTCGCGCTGAACAGCAGGGACGGGCCGACGATCACCCCCGCCGCGGCCAGGGCGACGAGCAGGCCGATGGTGTCGGTGGTCCGCTGGTCGCCCTCCTCGACGGTCCGGCCGCCCAGGTCGATCAGCAGGGGGACGGTGACGAGGAGCGAGAGCAGCAGCAGCCAGCCGAGGCTCCGGTGGACCAGCTGCTTGGCCCGCGCGCGGGCGGCGCTCTCCACCCGGACCGCGAGGGCGCGGGTGCAGCGCGGGCAGATGAGGGAGATCTCCCGGTCCCCGCTCTTGGGCCGGGGCGCGCCGCCGGCCGGCAGGCGGGTGACGCTCCACTTGACCGTCGTCGTGGTGAGCCCGTGCTCCACGCTCGCCCGGCAGCCGAGGCTGACGACGTACCGGTCACCGATCGAGGACCGTGCCACTCGGCCACCCCCCTGCCGTGCCGCCGCGCCCGTCGCGGAGGGCAGCCGGATTGTAGCCCCCCGCGGCGGGGGACGGAAGGTGTGACGGAGCGTCAGATCGCCTCGGCCAGAAGGATCACCGCCGCCGGGACGGCCTGGCCGAGCGCACCGCGCCACAGCCTGGGCTCGGAGACGAAGAGGGTGATCCCGCCGGCGAGCATGAAGGCGCCGATGTAGACGATCACCGCGCGGCCGGAGGCGCTGTGCCCGGTGTGCAGCAGGACCAGGCCGGCGACCAGGCCGAGGGCCAGGAAGAGGTTGTAGAAGCCCACGTTGAACCGCCACAGCCGGACCTCGGGGGCGTCCGCGGTGTTGCCGGTGAGCAGGTAGCGCACCCGCGGGTGGCCGTACAGGAAGCTCTCCAACGGCCACACCACCAGGTGGATCGCGGCGGCGACCATGGCGAAGACCTGGCTCACGGCGTTCATGGCACGGTGCTCCCTTCGGGGGTGTCACCACAGCGGCGGGTGGACCACCGGGGCGGCCCACGCGGGCGGCTCGGGCACCGCGATCCGGCCGGGGACGGCCGCCGGCACGACCTGGGTGGGCGGGCCCTCGCCACCCCACCGGACCGGGGCGGCAGCCGACGCCGCGCGCAGCTCGGCGACGAACTGCAGGCAGCTCGCGTACCGCTGCTCGGGCGTCTTCGCGAGCGCCCGGGCGACCACCGCCGCCACGGCGGACGGCAGGTCGGTGCGGCGCTCGTCCAGCGCGGGGGGCGGATCGTTGAGGTGCGCCCAGAGCAGCGCGAGGTCGCTCTCCCGGCGGAACGGCGGGGAGCCCGCCAGCATCTCGAAGACCACGCAGCCGAGGCTGTACTGGTCGCAGCGCCCGTCCAGCGGCTTGCCGGAGATCTGCTCGGGCGCCGCGTAGTCGAGCGTCCCGACGATCTGGCCGACGCTGGTCAGCCCGCTGAGCGAGAGGGACTTCTTGGTGAGCCCGAAGTCCGCCAGGTACAGGTGCTCGGGGTGCTCGCTGTCCGTTCCGGCGGCGACCAGCACGTTGCCCGGTTTGACGTCCCGGTGCACCAGGTCGTGGTCGTGCGCGGCGTCCAGCGCGGAGGCGATCTGCAGGGCCAGTCGGGAGGCCCGCTCGACCGCGAAGGGGCCGCCCCGGTTGATCAGGGCGCGCAGGTCGCCGCCCTCGACGTAGCGCATCGCGATGAACAGGATGCCGTCGTGCTCGCCCGCCTGGAACACCGGGATGATGTGCGGGTGGTCGATCGCGGCGGCGGCCTCGGACTCGTGCATGAAGCGCTGCCGGAACACCTCGTTGCGGGCCAGTTCGGGGGCCAGCAGCTTGACCGCGACCGTCCGGCCGAGTCGCAGGTCCTTGGCCCGGTAGACCACGGCCATGCCGCCGCGCCCGATCTCGCTCTCCAGCCGGTAGCCCGCGACCTTCCGCCCGACCAGGCCGGCGGGCAGGCTGGGGGCGGACGGCTGGTCGGGGGTGCTCACGGCTCACCGGCCTGGGTCGGGGCGTACGGGCCGGGCGCCGGCGCTTCGCCCGGCCGGGGCGCGGGGCCCGGCGGGCGCCCCGGGACGGGGGCCGGGGTGTTCCTCGGGGTGTGGGTCGACGTGGGGCCCGGGGCCGGTGCCGGCTGCGGCGTCGGCGCCGGGGGGACGGAGGACGGCGGCCGGTCGGTGGCGGCGTACGTCTGCAGCTGCAGGCCGTCGCAGTAGCACCACCGGTCGTGCACGGGGTCGAACACCCAGAGCGCCTCGCCGTCCACCACCAGGCCCAGCCGCAGACCGCGGGCCCCTTCCCGGAAGGACTCCAGGTCGAGGGTGGCCGCCGCGAGGTCCTCCAGCAGGGCGCGGTAGCGGGCCAGTGCGCCCTCGGCCTCGGCCAGTGCCGGGCGCGGGTCGGCCGTCCGGGCGGGCGGGCCCCCGGCCGCCGGCGGCGGCTGCGGGAGGGCGACCAGCAGACGGCCGTCCACCCAGGTGGTCCAGCCGTTGGAGCACAGGACCTGTGCCCAGTCGCCCTGGTGGCCGAGCAGCTGCAGCGGCAGCAGCGAGTCCAGCCGCGCGGAGGGCCGGGCCGGATCCGGGGCGGCCCAGGAGGCCAGGCCGCCCGGCGGGGCGACGTGGGTGGGGCGGAACGCGAACTCGTCCATGGGCGGCTACATTTCCTCCGCCGCGCGACCCCCGCGCGCGGCACGAATCGCACCACAGGGCTGTTCCCACTCTACCGGGGGCCGCCCGGCCCGACCCGGCGTCGCCGTGGCCGTCGCCGTGGCCGCCCGCGCGCCGGGCCCGGCGCGCGGCGGGCCGCCCACCGTCACTTGCGCATGATCGCGGGCTCGTGCCGCCGCAGCAGGGCCAGCACGACCAGCCCGTACGCGGCGGACAGGGCCGGCAGCATGATCATGCTCAGCTCCCACCCGGACCGCTGGTGGCGGAACATCGGGTCCTGGGTGATGTCGTTGGGGAAGAGCGTGTGCAGCTCGACCGTGCGGGCCATCGCCGACATGCCCCAGCGGGACGGGATCAGCCAGGCGAACTGCTCCAGCCCGGGAACGCCGTACAGCTTGAGCATCAGGCCGCTGAAGACGATCTGGACGACGGAGAGGAGCACCAGCAGCGGCATGGTGGCCTCCTCCTTGTCCACGAGCGCCGACACCACCAGGCCGAGCATCATCGCCGAGAACGCGAGCAGGGCCACCGCGATGATCAGTTCGGGCAGTTGCGGCATCACCACCCCCGTCGGCACCGCCGTCGAGAGGTCCACCCCGGCCAGGCCGACCACCGTGAGCACCGCGGCCTGACCGACCGTGACGATGCCGAGGATCACCACCTTGGAGACCAGGTAGGCCGACCTGGACAGCCCGACCACCCGTTCCCGCTGGTAGATCGGGCGTTCCTTGACCAGCTCGCGCACCGAGTTGGCGGCGCCGGTCAGCAGACCGCCGATGCAGAGCGTGAGCAGGCAGTTGACGGCGTTGACCGGGGTCAGGCGCGAGCCGGCCATCGCCCGGCACATCAGGCCGATCACGAACGGCAGCACCACCATGATGGTGAGGAACAGCCGGTCGGCGGCCAGCACCGACGCGTACCGGCGCATCAGGGTGCCCAGTTGGGAGAACCAGCCCTGCGGCTGCTCCCGGCCGATCGCCGGGGCCGGCTCGTGCGCCCGGACCGGGACGGGCAGCGCGGGCACCGCCTCGGCCGTCACGTACCGCCGGTACTGCGGGGAGGCGCGGAAACGCGCCTGCCACGAGGCGTGGTCCTCGTTCTCGAAGGCCTCGAAGGCCTCCGGCCACTCCTGGTAGCCGAAGTAGTCGAGTGCCTCGCCGGGCGGCCCGTAGTAGGCCGTCCGCCCGCCCGGGGCCAGCACCAGCAGGCGGTCGCAGACGTTCAGGCTGAGCACGCTGTGCGTCACCACGACCACCGTGCGGCCGTCGTCGGCCAGCCCGCGCAGCATGTGCATCACCGAGCGCTCCATGCCCGGGTCCAGGCCGGAGGTCGGTTCGTCGAGGAAGAGCAGGGACGGCTTGGTGAGCAGCTCCAGGGCGACGCTGACCCGCTTGCGCTGGCCGCCGGAGAGGCTGGCTATCACCTGGTCGGCCCGGGCGTCCAGGCCCAGTTCGTGGATCACCTCCAGGACCCGGGCCTCCCGCTCGTGCGGGTCGGTGTCGCCGGGGAAGCGCAGCTCGGCGGCGTAGGACAGCGCGCGGCGGACGGTGAGCTGGGTGTGCAGGATGTCGTCCTGCGGCACCAGGCCGATCCGGCGGCGCAGCTCGGCGTAGTCGCGGTACAGGTCGCGTCCGTCGTAGAGCACCGTGCCCTCGTCGGCGGGGCGCAGCCCGGTGAGCGCGTTGAGCAGGGTGGACTTGCCCGCGCCGCTCGGGCCGGCCACGGCGAGCAGCGCCCTCTCGGGCAGCGGGAAGCCGACGTCGTCCAGCAGCACCCGCCGGTCGGGGCCCACCCGCACCACCAGGTGCTGGACGTCCAGCGAGATCTCGCCGGTGTCGGTGTACTCGACCAGGTGGCCGTCGGAGAGGCAGAGCGCGGAGTGGCCGATGCCGATGATGTCGGCCGGGCCGACCGGGGCGCGCTGGACCGGGCTCCCGTTGAGGTAGGTGCCGTTGTGGCTGCCCAGGTCGACGATCTCGTGCCCGCCGTCGGGCAGTTCGCGCAGTTCGGCGTGGTGCCGGGAGACCACCAGGTCGTCCAGGACCAGGTCGTTGTCGTCCGAGCGGCCGATCCGCACGGTGTGGTCCGGCAGCTGCAGGACGGCGCTGGGGCTGCGGAAGGTGCCGGAGCTCTGCGGGGCGATCAGGGACGGGCGCTCGTCCGGTGCGGGCGCGGGCAGGCCCGCGAAGGTCGCGGACGGGCCGTCGGCCGGATCGCCGAAGCGCAGCCTGGTGCCCGGACCGACGTCCTCGCGGACGACCCGGTGGCCGTCGTCGAAGGTGCCGTTGGTGCTGCCGACGTCCTCCAGCAGCCAGTGGTCGTCGGTGGCGCGCAGGATCGCGTGGTGCCAGGAGACCCGGGGGTCGTCCAGGACGATCTCGCTGGTCGGGTCGCGGCCGAGGTGGTAGGCCCGGGTCGGGTCGATCAGCTGGGAGTCGGTGTCGGTCACCAGGACGAGGGGCGGCGCGGTGAGTGCGCCGGGGCGCTCTCCCATGCTCGGCATTCTATCGCCGGGCGGTCCGCGCGGCCTTTCCGGACCGGGCGCCCGGCAGGAGCGTCCGCCCGGGCGTTCGGCGGAGCCGTTCACCCGGGGCGCCCGGCAGGAGCGTTCGGCAGGACGTTCACCCGGGGCGTTCGGCGGGGTCGTTTCCGAAGAGCCGTGCCGGACTGCGGGATTGGACTGGACCACTGGACGCGCCCGGCACTATCGTTCGGCGTGCCCGCGCGTCCGGCGTGCCCGCGCCGGGCGCGGCCGGAGTGGCCGAGTCCTGCCGAGCGTCGTCGAGTGCTGCGGAACGGAACCCATGAGCATCTGGCCCCGGTTGCGCCGATCCCGGACCGTCCGCGCCGGGCGGGCCACCGGGCGGGTGCTGCGCTGCGGCCTGATGGACACCATGCTCGCCGACCTCGCCGTCTCGGTGGTGCTCTGCTTCGAGCACGCGCTGGACGAGGACCGGCTGGCCGCCGGACTGGCCCGCGCGCTGGAACGGGTGCCGGTCTTCGCCGGACGGCTGCGCACCGTCGACGGTGTCCTGGAAGCGGTCTGCGACGACTCCGGCGTGCCGTTCGGCGCCTCCACCGTGGAGGGCACGCTCGCCGAGGCGATGGCCCGGGCCACCGCCCCCGGCGCCGACCTGGTCGACCAGGTGGACGCCCCGGTCGCGCGGACCGGCGGCGCCCCGCTGCTCACCGTCCGGATCACCCGGACCGCCGACGGCGGGACGGTGCTCGGCTGCTCCTGGCACCATGCGATCGGCGACCTGCACAGCTTCCTGCTGTTGCTGCGGATCTGGTCGGCGGCGGTCGAGGGCGAGCCGCTGCCGGAGGCCGAACTCGTCGCCGACCAGGACGCGTTGCTGGACGGGGTGCTCCCCGCCGAGGACTGCGGCCGGCCGGGCTTCCGGGTGCCCTCGCCCGAGGAGGCGGAGCTGCTGGCCCGTACGGTGGCGGCCGCTCCGCGCGCCAACCGGACGGTCCAGATCGCCTTCACCGACGCCGAAGTGACCCGGATGCGAGCGGAGTTCGGCGCGGCGACCGGCCGCCGGCTGTCCTCCGGTGACGTGCTCTGCGCCCATCTCCTCGACACCCTGCGCGAGTTGGACGGCGACGACGCCGAGCGGATGCTGACCGTCCCGGTCAACGCCCGCCGCTGGCTCGGCCTCCCGCCCGCCCTGGTGGGCAACCTGCTGAGCGAGGTCCACGTCCCGCACCGGCCCGCCGATGGTCCGGCGGCGCTCGCCGGCGCGCTGCGGTCGGCGGTCGAGGAGTTCCCGACCGCGCACCTCAACCTCCGCTCCAACCTGGGCTTCCTGGCCGCGCTCGGGCGCTCCCGGCTGCGCGAGTGCGTGCCCCTGGGCTTCGACCCGGCGGAGCGCCGGTTCAGCTTCTCCAACTGGAGCCGCTTCGGGGCCTACCGGGTGAGCTTCCAGGGGCACCGCCCGGTGTTCTTCAGCCCCGCCGCCAACTACCCGCTGCCGTGGGTCAGCTGGACGGTCGAGGGGTTCCGCGGCGAGGGGTACCTGAGCACGGTGGTGCTGCCGGCCCGGCTCGCCGCCCGGGTCCGCGGGGCGGAGGGCCGGGCGGCACTGCACCGGTACCGTACGGCGGCCGACGAGCTGCCCGGGTCGTCGGCCGTGCTGCCGAAGGTGCTCTGACGGCTACCGGCCGCCGGTCAGGTGAACGAGCGCTCGATCGCCGTCCACAGCGCGGAGCGGGCCCGCAGGGCGGTGCGGACGGTCTCGGCGCAGGAGTCCCACTTGGCCTGGTCGTCGCCGCACAGGTCGATCAGCATCTGCATCGCCATCGGGGTGTGCTGCTCGCCGTCGACCTCGATGTGCCGGGCCAGGTAGTCCTTGAAGACGGTGAGCACGCCCTCCGGGTCCTCGATCGCGATCACCTGGGTGAACATCTCCGGGATCAGGTCCTCACGGCCGAAGGCGAAGGCGGCGGCCCGGCAGTGCAGCGGCGCGTGCTCGATGATCGACCAGGTGGTGCCGGTGAAGTCGACGGCGGCCTGCGGGACTTCGGCCGCCTTCAGGGCCTCCGGCACGGCTCTGCCGGTGCCCAGCAGGCCCAGGAACTCCGTCACCGGGCGGGTGTCGGCGCCGGCCTGGCGCATGCCCTCGAGATAGAGCTCGAAGTGACTGGTGTAGCCCTCGCCGAGTTCGTCGCTCTCCTCGACCAGCACGATCTCGTTGATCAGCCGGCGGCTGGCCGTCGGGCCGCTCGGGACCCACGGGACCTCGACGCAGGTCAGGTCGCGCTGCAGGCTCTTCAGCAGCGACATGAAGTCCCATACGGCGAAGACGTGGCTGTTCAGGAAGGTGCGGACGCGCTCGATGCTGGTGAGCTCGTGGTACACGGAGTGGCCGACCACCTCGTGGCGCAGCGGGTCGATGGCCCGCTGCAGGCTGGTGAGGCCGGGGTGGGAACGGTCCCAGTGGTAGCGGTTGGCGGACATGCGGGCTCCTTGTCGCTCAGTGGTGGTGCTTCATGACGCCGTACAGCGCGTGCCGCAGCTGTTCGCGGGTGGGCTGAAGGGCGCGGTCGAGGGTGGGGGCGAAGGGCAGGACGGCGCCGTCCGGGCGGGTGACCCGGCGGGGTGGCGCGATCAGCCGCATGTCCTCGGCTGCGGTGGCCAGGACCTCCGCGCCGAAGCCGCAGCTGCGGTTGGAGTCGTCGATCACGACCAGTCGGCCGGTACGTTCCAGCGAGGCGGTGAGCGCGGCCCAATCTAGGGGGTACAGCGTGCGCGGGTCGAGGACTTCGACAGAGATCTCTTCGGCGACCTCCTCCGCCACGGCGAGCGCGTCGTGCACCAGGTGTCCGACGGCGACCACGGTGACGTCGGTGCCCGGTCGGTGGATCCGGGCCCGGCCGAGCGGGACGGGCCCGAGCTCCCGGGTGACGGTCTCGCGCACCGGCAGGGCGGCGGCCGGCGCGAACACCACGACCGGGTCCGGGTCCCGGATCGCCGAGCGCAGCAGCCCGTAGGCGTCCGTGGGAGTGGCGGGCACCACGGTCTTCATCCCGGCGTGCGCGAACAGGCTGTACGGATGGTCGGAGTGCTGCCCGGCCCAGCCGTCCCGCGAGCCGGATCCGGGCACCAGGCAGGTCAGCGGCACCGCCGCCTGGCCGCCGGTCATCAGCGAGAACTTGTGCGCCTGGTTGACGAGTTGCTCGAAGACCAGGAACAGCAGGGAGGGGATCTGGAACTCCAGCACCGGGCGCCGGCCGGCCAGCGCGGCGCCCACCGCCAGTGCGGTGAAGGCCTGTTCGGACAGCGGGGTGTCGACGATCCGCCCAGGGCCGAAGCGGTCCAGCAGGCCGAGCGTGGGCCCGGCCAGGCCGGCCCCGATGTCCTCGCCGAAGACGCAGACCGCCGGGTCCGCGGCGAGTTCGTCGGCCAGCGCCCGGTTGAGGGCCTTGGTGTACGAGAGCCTGGTCACGGCGCCGCCCCCGCCCGGGGCCGCAGCCCGTCGGCGTACAGGTGGTCCAGGGCGCCCGCCGGGTCCGGGTGGTCCGAGGCGTGCGCGAACTCCGCCGCGTCCGCGAGTAGTTCGGCCACCGACCGGTCCAGCTCGGCGACGACGGCGGGGTCGAGCAGGGCGGCGGCCCGGGGGAGCGGGTCCCGCGCGCGCCAGGTTTCCACCTCCTCGGGGGTCCGGTAGCGCAGCTTCATCCTGCGTTCCATGGTGTGGTGGCCCTCGAAGCGGTAGGTGCGGCACTCCAGGAAGCCGGGGCCACCGCCCGCCCGGGCCCGCTCGACGGCGCGCAGGGCGGCGGCGCGCACGGCCTCGGTGTCCATGCCGTCCACCGCCTCGGCGGGGATGCCGAAGGCGGCCGCCCGCCCGGTGGCGCTGCCCGCGACGGCCGTCGCGGCCGGCAGGGTGGTGGCGTAGCCGTTGTTCTCGCAGACGAACAGCACCGGCAGGCGCCACATCGCGGCGAGGTTGAGCGACTCCAGCAGGACGCCCTGGTTGAGCGCGCCGTCCCCGAAGAAGGCCACCGCCACCGGGCAGCTGCCGCCCGGCTCCCCCTGCTCGGTTCCGTCCGGCCGGGTCCGGGCGGCTGGGGACGGCGTCTGCCGCGCCTGCGCCTGCTGGGCGGCCCAGGCGGCGCCGACCGCGATCGGGGCGCCGGCGCCGACGATGCCGTTGGCGCCGAGGATGCCCAGCGAAAGGTCGGCCGCGTGCATGGAGCCGCCCCGGCCGCCGTTCAACCCGCCGACCCGGCCGAGCAGTTCGGCGAGCAGCCGGTGCGGCGCGGCGCCCCGGGCGAGCACGTGGCCGTGGCCGCGGTGGGTGCTGGTGAGCCGGTCGGCCGGGCGCAGCACCGA
The DNA here is from genome assembly GCF_055585785.1 of Kitasatospora sp. NPDC053308. Lineage (NCBI taxonomy): Bacteria > Bacillati > Actinomycetota > Actinomycetes > Kitasatosporales > Streptomycetaceae > Kitasatospora > Kitasatospora sp. NPDC053308. Next base: position 308,718 of record NZ_JBVJJY010000002.1, read on the forward strand.
GCAGACGCCCACCGCGACGGCCTCCTGCCCGATGTAGGGGTGGATGCCGCCGGGGATCCCGCCGGTCTTCACCAGGCCGAGCGCCACCTGTTCGAAGTCGCGGATCAGCCGCAGCATCCGGTAGCGCTCGGCGGGCGTGCCGAGCGCGGCGGGGACGCCGGGTGCGCGCAGCACCTGCGGGGGAGCCGTCACGGCCGGCCCCGCCAGACGGTCGGGCAGAAGTCCGGGTCGGCGTAGTCGGGCCGTCCGTCCGGGGTGCGGCGCACCAGCACGTCGTGGTTGTACACCACCGGTTCGCCGTCGGCCCGGTCGTGCCGGCGGTACTCGTTGGCGCCGTCCTGCAGGTGCAGCGAGACGGCCCGGCGCGGGTGGCGGGCCAGGTTGGGGCCGCTGCCGTGGTAGGTGCGGCAGTGGTGGAAGGACACGTGGCCGCGCGGGATCGGCATCGGGACCTTGGTCACCCGCTGTCCGTTGTGGGCGGCGTTGGCGGCCAGGATGCCGTCCAGTTCGGAGCGGTCGCGGTCGGCGAAGTGCCGGGTGGAGTCCTCGGCGGAGGGCAGCTCCCGCCAGCGGTGGCTGCCGTCGACCATGGTGATGGTGCCGTTCTCCTCCCGGCAGTCGTGGAACGGGATGAAGGCGGTGAGCATCTCCTGCGAGGTGCAGGTCTGCCAGTAGTGCTTGTCGAAGTGCCACGGCACCCGGTTGCTGGGCTCCTCGGGCACCGGCGGCTTGTAGATCAGGGTGGCCTGGAAGATCCGGATCTCCTCGGCCCCGGCGAGCAGGGCGGCCACCGCCCCGACCAGCGGCTTGCGCAGGATCGCGCCGATCGCCTCGCTCTCGTAGTGGACGTAGTCGTTGTGCCGCTGGACCGGCCCGTCGGAGGGCTGCCAGGCGGCCAACCGGGGCGGGCGGACGGGCAGTTCGCGGTCGCGGTGGCCGGCGTAGTAGAGCTCGGTGGCGGCCTGGAGGGTGTCCAGCTCCTCGTCGCCGAACAGCCGGCGGGACAGGTACCAGCCGTGCTCGCGGTAGTGGGCCACCTCCTCGGGGGTGGGCAGCAGGGCGCGCTCGGCCTCGGTGAGCCGGAACCCGGTGGTCGTGGTCATGGTGGCGGGCCTCCTTCGGAGGTGCGGGGAGGTGCGGAGGGGCGGAGGTGCGGAGGTGCGGAGGTGCGGCGGGCAGAGGTGCGGCGGGGCGGCCGCGGGCGGTCAGACGGCGGCGGCGGAGCCGTGCCGCTCGACCGCCTCGTACAGGGCCTTGATGTTCGCGGTGCCGAAGGTGCCCGCGCCCTGGCGCTCGATCAGTTCGAGGAAGAAGGTGCGCCGGGGGTGGGTCGAGCGGGCGAAGATCTGGAACAGCTGGCCGCCGTGGTCCTGGTCGACCAGGACGTGGAGGTCACGCAGGGTCTCCACCGGGATGGCCGTCGCGCCGAAGCGCTCGGCCAGGACGTCGAAGTAGGCGTCCGGGGTGGTCAGGAACTCCACGCCGCGGGCGCGGATGGTCCGGACGGCGGCGGCGATGTCGCGGGTGCTGAACGCGAGGTGCTGCACGCCGGCGCCGCCGTGGGCGGCGAGGAAGTCGTCGATCTGGCCGGGACGGCGGCGGGTGTCGGGCTCGATCAGCGTGAAGGTGACCGCGCCGGAGGGGCTCTGCACCACCTTGGAGTCCATGGCCTGTTCGCCGACCTCGATGTACTCCTCGAAGATCGTGTGGAAGCCCAGCGCGGCCTCGCAGAACCGCACGGAGGGGGCGAGTTCGCCGGCCGGGAGGCAGATCGCGACGTGGTCGAGCCGGTCCAGCAGGGGCGGCTGCGCGCTGCCGGCGGTCGGCGCGCCGGTGGATCCGTCGGTGGATCCCCGGGCGGAGCCGGTGCCGGATCCGTGGGCGGAGCCGGGGACGGGCAGCGGGACGAAGCGCAGCGCGGTGTCGCCGAAGCCGGCGACCAGGGCGCCCTCGCGGTCCAGCACGCGGGCGCCGTGCCGTTCGGCGCGCTCCAGGGCGGCCCGCGGATCGGTGCAGCCGAGGGCGAGGACGGCGACGCCGTCCCCGTGCCGGGCGACGAACCCGGCCACCGGGTGGCCGGGGTCGACGGCGGAGGCCAGCTGCAGCCGGATGGCGCCCTGGTCGAGCTCAACGGTGCGGGTGCCGCCCGGGCCGAGCGTCGGATCGGCGGCGGTGAAGCCGTAGTCGGCGCAGAGCTCGGCCGCGGCCTTGTCGGCGTCGGCGCAGTGGAACTCGGCGTGGACGATGGTCTGGATGGACAACGGGATCTCCCCCCGGAGGGATGGCGGGTCGTGGATCGGCGCGCTGCCCGGCGGGACGTCCACCGGGCTGCCGTGCTGCCCGGTACGGCGTCTACCGGGCGGCCCGGGTGGCCGGGCCGAGGATGAGGCTGAGGTTGTGGCCGCCGAAGGCGAAGGCGTTGCTCAGCGCGGCGCGCACCGGGGCGGACCGGGCGGCGGCCCGGACGTGGTCCAGGTCGCAGGCCGGGTCTGGGTCGGTCAGGTTGAGCGTGGGCGGCAGCGTCCCCCTCGCCACCGCCAGGGCGGTCACCGCCGCCTCCAGCGCGCCGGCGGCGCCCAGCAGGTGCCCGGTGGCGCCCTTGGTGGAGCTGACCGCGGGCGGGTGCGGGCCGAAGACGGCGCGCAGGGCCGCGGTCTCGGCCACGTCACCGAGCTTGGTGCCGGTGCCGTGGGCGTTCACGTAGTCGATGTCGCCCGGCGCCAGGCCGGCGTCGGCGAGCGCGGCGCGCATCGCGTCGGCGGCGCCGGTGCCGTCCGGCCGGGGCATGGTCGGGTGGTGGGCGTCGGTGGAGGCGCCCCAGCCGATCACCTCCGCGTAGCCGGCCGCGCCGCGCGCCTCGGCGTGCTCGACGCTCTCCAGCACGAGCACCGCGCTGCCCTCGCCCAGCACGAAGCCGTTGCGCCGGGCGTCGAAGGGCCGGCTCGCCTGCTCGGGATCGTCCCAACCCTGAGCGAGCGCCCGGGCGTTGGTGAAGGCCGCGGCGATCGTCGGGTGCAGCGAGGACTCGGTGCCGCCGCACACCACCACGTCCGCGTCGCCGGCCCGGATCAGGCGCAGCCCCTCGGCGATCGCCTGGGCGCCGGCCGCGCAGGCCGTCACCACGGCGGAGCTGTAGCCCCGGATGCCGTGCTTGATGGCGACCCGGGCGGCGGCCATGTTGGAGAGCATCCCGGGCAGCAGGTACGGGCTGACGCCCGGGCGGCCGCGCTCCAGCCGGCGGTGCGACTGCTGCTCGAAGGTCTCCAGCCCGCCGCCGCCGGTCGCCAGCACCACGGCGGTCCGGTGCGGGTCGGCGTCCCGGCCGACCACCAGGGCGGCGTCGGCCAGCGCGTCGTCGGCGGCGGCCAGGCCGAGCAGCACGAAGCGGTCCACGCAGCGGGTCTCGGTCGGCGGCAGCACCTCCCGGCCGTCCACGGCGGGGGCGATTCCGGCGGCGGGCAGCCAGCCGTGCGCGGCGTGGCCCTCGGGGACGGCGCGCACGCCGGAGCGGCCGGCGGTCAGCGCCTCGAACACCTCGACGGGCTTGCGGCCGAGCGGGGAGACCAGGCCGATGCCGGTGACGACGGCGCCGCGGCGCGGCCTCGCGCCGCTCACCGGACGGCCGCCGCTCGGGCGCGGAGTGCCGCTCGCGCGCGGAGTGCCGCTCACGCGTCCACCGCCGCGAGGTGGCGTTCGCGCAGCAGGACCTTGCGGACCTTGCCGGTCGGGCCGAGCGGGATGTCGTCCCCGGAGACCACCGACACCCGGCGGACGGTCGCGGCGGTGGGCCCGTCCAGGGCGGCGAGGACGTCCTCGGTGCGGTCGAGCGCCGGGTCGGCCCCCTCGGCGAGCAGCAGCAGGACGTCGGTGACCACCCGCCCGCCGTCCCGTACCGCCACCACCGTGCAGTCCACCGCCTCCGGGCAGGCGGCGAGCACCCGCTCCTCCGACATCGCGGTGAACAGCCTCTCGCCGTCGCCGAGTTCCACCGAGTCGACGGCCCGGTCGACGTGGTAGTAGTAGCCCTCCTCGTCGCGGTACATCAGGTCCCCGGTGAGGAAGCGGCCGCGGACCCGGGTGCGGAAGGTGGTGGCCGAGTCGTTCCAGTAGCCGAGCGCCAAGGTCGGTGAGGCGGTGGCGAGTTCACCGACCTCGCCGGGCCCGAGCGGCTCGCCGTCCGGGCCGACCACCGCGCAGTCGACGAAGGCGTGCGGCCGCCCGACGCAGCGGCCGTACCGCTCGGTGCCGGGGCCGTGGGTGATGAAGAAGTGCGAGTGGCCCATCTCGGTGGAGCCGAGGCCGTCCACGAACAGCGAACCGGGCACGCGGGAGCGGCCCGCGCGGGTGACGGTCTCCCGGCTGCCGACGGCGATCAGGCGGCGGATGTGCACCTCGTGCGCGCAGTCGCCGGTGTTCCACCAGAGCGCGACCGAGCCGAGGTCCCGGGCGGCGAGGTCGTGGCGGGCCAGGTCGGCCCAGGTGGCGGCGAAGCCGATCACCCCGGTGGGCCGCCACCGCTCGATCGCGGCCAGCACGCCGTCGCCGGACTGCCGGGAGAGGAAGGCCAGTCGGGTGTGCGAGCTGAGCGCCAGGTTGAGCGCGATGACGGTCGCGGCGTGCGGCGCGGGCAGGGCGCTGAGCATCCGGTCCTGGCCCTGCGGGCGGGGCAGCCGCAGCCGGTGGCGGATCGCCGCGTACAGGCTCGCGTGCGAGTGGACGACGGCCTTGGGCATCCCGGTGGTGCCGGAGGAGTGGGTGATCGCCACCGGGTCGCCGGACCAGTGCCGGTACGGCTCCGGGGCGTCGTCGGGGTCGCCGGCGGCGAGGGTGCCGATCTCCGGCAGCAGCGGCGCGCCGGGGTCGTGGCCGGTCAGGGCGGCCAGGTGGGCGGGATCGGCGAGGACACCGGCGGCGCCGAGACGGGCGATGTAGCGGGCGGCGCGCTCGCCGTCGAGGTTGGGGTTGAGCAGCGCGGGGATGGCGCCGAGCCGGGCCAGGGCGAGGAAGGCGAGCACGTGGTCGGCGGCGGCGCTCGCGTACACCACGACCGGGTCGCGCCGGGCGATGCCGAGCGCGTGCAGGGCGGCGGCGCGGGCCCGCACGGCGCGGTCCAGCTCGCGCAGCGTGAGCGGCTGCCAGGCGGGGTGGTCGTCCACCGTGGTGTCGAAGGTGAGCAGCGGCTCGTCGACGTCCAGCCCGAGCGCGATCCGGGTGGTGAGGACGTTGCCGGCGCCGACGTCGGGGTCGTCCGCGAGCAGGGTGCGGAGACTGCGGATGGTCACGGGGGTGGGTCCCTCCCTCGGGGCCGGTGGACGGCCCGGTCGGCTGATCGGGTGGCAGGGTCGGTCGGCCGCGCGGGCGGCGCGGCGGGCCGGGGCTGGGGGCCCGGACGTGGGGCCGGAACTGTGGGCCCTCAGGACCCGGACGGAGGTCGCGGGTCTTCAGGCGCCGGACGGGGGTGCCGGGTCTTCGGGGGGGCCGGGCGGAGGTCGCGGGCCGTCAGGCCGACGGGTGCGAGAGCAGGACGGCCGCGGCGTGGTCCCCGTCGGGCGTCTGCTCGGCGGCGATGACCAGCACCTGGTCGGCGTCACCGTCGGCGAGCAGCAGCGCGGCGAGTTCGTACGCGTCCGCGGGGACGCGCCCGGGGGCCGCGGGCCGGGCCGGGCAGATCGCCACCACCGGGCCGGTCAGGCCCCAGCGGGCGGCGATGTGCCCGAGGACGGCATTCGGGTTGGACTGGAAGAACAGCAGCGGACCGGTGCGCCGTCCGGGTCCGGCGCTCTGCTCGATGGCCCGCGCGGTGGCGAGGTCGCCGCTCGCACTGGCCAGCAGCAGGGCGGTCCGTCCGGGGGCGGGCGGTTCGTCGTGCAGGGCGCGCAGGCAGCGGTCGGCGGTGTCGGCGACCAGCGGGTTGAAGCCGGAGGCGGCGAAGCCGGGCAGCGGTGGCGGCGGCCCGGGCAGGCCGGGGGCGGGGCGGCGGGCCTCGGCGAGGAGTCGCAGGCCGTGGGTGTCGTCGGCGGGGGAGGTCATGGTGGTGTCGGTGTCATCCAGGGGCCAGCAGCAGGGCGGTGTTGGCGCCGCCGAAGGCGGAGTTGAGGCTGAGCGCGTAGGCGGGGCGGGCGGCGCGCGGGCCGTCCAGGACGAGGTCCAGGCCGACGTCCGGGTCGGGGCCGAGCCAGCCGGCGTTGACCGGCAGCAGGCCCGATCCCAACGCGCCGACAGTGACGGCGAGTTCGATCAGGGCCGAGGCCTCCAGGGCATGGCCGTGCACGGACTTGCTGGAGCTGACCGGCAGTCGGTCGGTGTGCCGGCCGAACACCCGTCGCACGGCGCGCGCCTCGGCCAGGTCGGACAGCGGCGAGCCGGTGCCGTTGGCGTTGACGTAACCGACCTCGGTCGGGGCGACGCCCGCGCGGGTCAGCGCGGCCTCGACCGCCCGGGCCACTCCGGCGCCGTCCGGCTCAGGGCGGCAGACGTGGTGGGCGTCCCCGGCTCTGCCCCAGCCGGCCAGCCGGGCCAGCGCGGGCGTACCGCGCCGCTCGGCGGCCGCGGTGGCCTCGATCACGACGGCGGCGGCCGCGTCACCGAGCAGGGTGCCGCTCCGCCCGGTGCTGAACGGGCGCAGCTCGCCGTCGCGGGCCAGCGCGCGCCCGGCGTCGAAGACGGCGAACACGCCCGGTCCGACCAGGTGGACAGCCGCGACCAGCACCCGATCGTGCCGGCCGGTGGCCACCAGGACGGCGGCGTCGGCGATGGCCGTCGCGGCGGCCACGCAGGCGCCGGTGTACACCCGGGTGACGCCGGGGGCGCCCCAGTCCGCACGCACTCCGGTGGCGACGGCCTCGGCGGTCGCCCGGGTGGACGCGTCGCTGTGCAGCGCGAGCAGGACGGGCAGGGCGGCGCCCTCGGAGGTGGTCAGTCCGGCCTGCCGGCAGGCCTGGCCGATCGCGTCGAGCACCGCTCCGGCGGCAAGGACGGCGCTGCCAGGGGGTGCCTCCTGGGCATGCGGGACGGGCATGGCGGACAGGGCGTCGGGGAGGAGAGCGGCCCGGGTGGTGCGGCGGGCGCCGACGTCGAAGCGGGTGACCCGGCCGAACGAGGCCTTGCCGTGCGCGGCGGCTTCGGAAAGCGCCGCGAGCCCGCGTCCGGCGGCGCTGAGCACGCCGATGCCGGTGACGACCGGGATCGCGACCGTCGGCATCCCGGGCGTCCACGGCGTGCGCCCCGGCGTCCGTGGCGGGGGCCCGGCCCCGGCGGCGGGGCCGTTCACGGCCGCGTGCCCGCGCGTCGCCCGGCCGCGACGGCGTCGCGCAGCAGCCCGGTCGCGTCGTCGACCGTCCGTACCGCGCCGAAGCTGTCGTCGTCCAGGTCCAGCTGCAGTCCGTAGCGTTGCTCGAACTCGGCTACCAACCAGGTGAGTTCGAGTGAGCCGAGCTCCTCGGGCACGGTGTCGGCGGCGCGCTGCCCGAACGCCGCCAGCATCGTGAGCACCTCGGCCCGGTCCGGGAGGCCGTCCGCGCCGGTCGCGCCGTCTGCGCCGTTAACGTCGGTCGCGTCGGTCGCGCCGTTTGCGTCGGTCGCGCCGTTTGCGTCGGTCGCGTCGGGGGAGCCGGTCACGCGGCGCTGCCGGAGGTGGCGGGGGAGGCGGTCAGGGCGTCGATCCGCCGGGCGACGTCGGCGGTGAACTCGTCCAGCGTCATCAGCGCGGTGGTCTCCATCTCGTCCAGGTCGAACTTGATCCCGAACTCGTCCTCGACCTGCACCGACAGGTCGGCCAGCGCGAGCGATTCGAGGTCCAGCCCGGCCGGGCCGAGGTCGGTGTCGCCGGTGACGTCGGAGACGTCGTACTGCATCTCGGTGAGGGCGGCGAGCACGAAGGCGCGGATGCGGTCCTGCATGGTGGTGGACTCCTTGTCGGGCCTGTCGGGGGGTGCGTGCGGTACGTGCGGTAGGGGCGGTCAGCGCGCGGCGGTCACGGCGGGCGCGGCGGTGGCGGCGGCCGCGGCGGAGTCGCGCAGGGCGGCCGGGTCACGCAGCAGCTTTCCGGTGGCGGTGCGGGGCAGTGCGGGGAGCAGGGTGAGCCGGCGCGGCCGCTTGTAGGCGGCGAGGCGGCGGGTCAGTCCCTCCTGGAGGAGGGCGAGGTCGGCGTCGGGTTCGGTGGCCAGGTAGGCCTCGATCGCTCCGCCGTCGAAGACGACCACCGCCTCGCGGACCTCGGCCAGCGCGGTGAGGGTCTGCTCGACCTCGGTGAGGTCGACCTTCAGTCCGCCGATCGAGACCTGGGAGTCCAGCCGGCCGAGCACGGTGACCAGCCCGTCGGCCTCGGACAGCTCGGCGGCGTCCCGGGTGCGCAGCCAGCCGTCCGACCACCGCGTCGGGTCGTCCGGTCCGGGGTACGGGGAGGACGCCGCGCCGAGCTGCAACTCGCCCTGCACCACGCGCAGTCGCATCCCGTGGACGGGGCGCTTGGCCGGGTGGAGGGTGCCGTCGAGGTCGGTGGCGATGACCCCGGTCTCGGTCATGCCGTACATGGTGCCGAGCGGGACGCCGTAGCGCCGGGTGAACAGCGCGGGCAGGCCCGGGCGGACGAGTTCCCCCGCGACGACCATCCGCCGCAGCCGGGGCAGCGGCGGTGGAGCGACCGTCCCCGCCAACAGCTCGGCATGGAAGGGCACTCCGAGGACGGTGGTCGGCCGGTCGGAGCCGGCGACCGCGGCCAGGATGCCCGCCGCCGTCATCCGCTCCGGCACGGTGAGCGCGGCGTGGGCGTACAGGCCGTTGAGCAGCCCGCCGACCAGCCCGAGCACGTGTACCACCGAGGAGAGCAGGACGACCCGCTCGCCCTCGCCGGGGAAATCCACCAGCCTCCGGTAGCAGTCCAGTTCGCGCAGCAGGTCGGAGGCGGTTCGGCCGATGACCTTGGCCGGGCCGGTCGATCCGGAGCTGAGCTGGATCAGCGCGTGCCCGGTGCGGGCGGGCCGGCCGTCCGGCAGCGCGACGGGCACCGGGTCCACCTCGGAGAAGCCGCGCAGCGCCGCCGCGGGCCGGTGGGCGGAGCCTACCAGCACCTGCGGGGCCAGCCGCGAGACCGCCGCGTCGACCTCGTGGTCGGTCAACCGGTGGTCGATCAGGGCGACTTGGGCACCGAGCCGCCAGCATGCCAGCAGTACGGCGACGAACGCCACCGAGGGGGGCAGTCGCAGTGCGGCCGTCCCGCCGGGGCCGAGTCCGGCGGCCGTCAGTCGTACGGACTGCTCCGCGACCAGGGCGCGCAGGGCGTCCCGGTCGAGCGGCGCGCCGAGGTGCAGGCACTCCTCGTCGCCGCGGCCGGCCAGCAGGAGCCGGTCGACCCAGTCGCCGGGGGCGTCCGAGTGCGGCGGTGCGGAATGCGGAACTGAAGAGAGGGAAAAGCCGGTCAACGCGGCTCCACACAAGTGAGGGGATTTGACATGAACGCCGTTCACAGCCAAAGCGGTCAATTCCGTTGCCAGACCATGGCACAGACGTTTGGTCAAATCAAGGTCTATACCAATGTGGTCGTTGCTCCTACGCTGCCGAACCGGGACTGGCCCGCGCGTGGCCGTCCGGGAACGAGGAATGCCCGTGGGCGCACTCACGCTGGCCGGGATCGAGCGCGCCGCGCGCGCACAACTTCCCCCGGAAATCTGGGATTTCATCGAAGGGGGCAGTGGCGATGAACGCACCCTGACGGCGAACCGGGAGATGTTCGGACGCTATGCGCTGCGTCCGCGCACCCTGGTCGACGTCTCCGCCTGCGACCCCGCGCTGACCCTGCTCGGCGCGCCGCTCGCCCTCCCGCTCGGCGTCGCCCCGATGGCCTACCACCGGCTGGTCGATCCGGAGGGCGAGACCGCCACCGCGCGCGCCGCCGGCCGGACCGGCGCCCTGCTGGTCGCCGGGATGTTCGCCAGCCGCACCCTGGAGGAGATCGCCGCGGCCGCCACCGGCCCGCTCTGGCTCCAGCTGTACTGGCTGCGCCGACGCGAGGCCCTCGCCGCCCTGGTCGAGCGCGCCGAGGCGGCCGGGTACCGGGCCCTGGTGCTGACCGTGGACGCGCCCAGGATCGGCCGCCGGCTGCGCGACCTGCGCAACGGCTTCGCCATCCCGCCCGCCGTCCGTGCCGTCAACCTGGATCCGGCCCTGATGTCCGCCAGCCACCTCGCCTCCGACGGCAGTTCGGGCATCGCCGAGCACGCCCGCGAGCAGTTCGACCCCACCCTGACCTGGGCCGACCTCGCCTGGCTGCGCGAGCGCACCCGGCTGCCGCTGGTCCTCAAGGGCATCCTCACCGCCGAGGACGCCCGGCTCGCCGTCGAGCACGGCGCCGACGCCGTCCTGGTCTCCAACCACGGCGGCCGCCAACTCGACGGGGCGGTACCGGCGCTGGCCGCCCTGCCGGAGGTCGTCGAAGCCGTCCCGGCCGAACTCCCGGTGCTGCTCGACGGCGGTGTGCGGACCGGTGCGGACATCGCCGTCGCCCTCGCCCTCGGCGCCCGCGCCGTGCTGGTCGGCCGTCCGGTGTTCTGGGGCCTCGCCACCGGCGGCGAAGCCGGCGTGCACCGGGTGCTCGACCTGCTGCGGGAGGAACTGGAGCACACCCTGGCCCTGTTGGGCCGCCCCCGGCTCGCCGACCTGGACGGCACGGCCCTCGCCCGCTGGCCGTGCGGCGCCGCCGGCTGAACCCCGTGGCACCCGCCCACGTACCTTCGAGAGAGAGACCCGGATGACCGAGCAGACCACCGACCGCTTTCCCGGCTGGGACTGGGACGACCCCGACGGCCTGGCCGTCCGCCTGGACGACTTCAGCGCCGACGTCGCCACCTGCGGCACGCTCGAAGCGCACCCCGGCGGGCTCCCGCACGACCACGCCGACTTCCGCGAACTCGGCCTCAGCGGCATCGAGTTCGCGGCCTTCCGGACCGCCCACCCGCAGGGCCTCGGCACCGACCTCGCCACCCTGACCGCCACCGGCACCGGCGCCGCCACCGAGCCCGGCACCCTCTACCGGGTCGACGGCGACCGCTGGTTCACCCAGCTGGACATCGCCCGGCCGCTGCCCTTCGCCGACGCCAGCGTCGAGTGGGTGTACGCCGAGCACCTGATCGAGCACGTCACCCTGCCCGTCGCGGTCGGCTGGCTGCGCGAGGCCCGCCGGGTGCTGCGCCCCGGCGGCGTCCTGCGGCTGACCACCCCCGACCTCGCCCGCTACCTGGTCGGCTACGCCACCGGTGACGGCTTCCTCGCCAAGCACCGCCGCCGGCTGACCACCCTCGGCTTCGGCCCGCCGATGCCCGCGCGCCCGGCCTTCCTGGTCAACCAGATCTTCCGCCACTACGGCCACCAGTGGATCTACGACCTGGACGAGCTGCGGCACGTCCTCACGCTGGCCGGTTTCGCGCCCGAGCAGATCCGCCCCTGCGCCTACCGCCAGGGCCTGCGCGCGGACGTGGCCGACCTCGACACGGCCTTCCGCACCGACGAGACCGTCTACGTCGAGGCCGACCGCTGACCACCCCGAACCGCCCACGCAGGCCCCGAGCCCGCACCCCGACGGCCGCCGCCCCGGACCGCCGAGGGCCCGGACCGCCGAGGCCCCGGGCCCCGAGGCCCTCGGACCGCCGAGGCCCTCGGCGAACCCCGCCCGACGACCCCGCCCGAAGCACCCCGCCGCCCCAGAACGGGACCACCGCCCATGCCCCTGCACCCCCAGGCCAAGGCCCTGCGCGCCCGGCGCGCGAGCAGCGGCGCACCGCCGCTCTACACCCTCACCCTCGCCGAGGCCCGCGCCGCCGACCTCGCCGACATCCGCGCCGCGGCCGGCACCCCCGAGCCGGTCGCCGCCGTCGAGGAGCACCGCTTCCCGGGCCCCGGCGGCGAACTCGCCCTGCGGCTCTACCGCCCCGAACCGCCGGGCCGCCGGCTGCCCGCCCTGCTCTACCTGTTCGGCGGTGGCTGGACCCTCGGCTCGCCCGACACCAGTGACGCCGTCTGCCGCCGCCTCACCAACGCCGTCGGCTGCCTCACCGCCTCCGTCGGCTACCGGCTCGCCCCCGAACACCCCTTCCCCGCGGCCCTGCACGACTGCCGCGCGGCGCTCCTGGAACTCGTCGCCCGGGCCGAGGAGTTCGGCCTCGACCCGGACCGCCTTGCGGTCGGCGGCGACAGCGCGGGCGGCAACCTGACCGCCGCCCTCACCCTGCTGCTGCGTGACGGCGGCGGCCCCGCCCTGCGCCACCAACTGCTCGTCTACCCCAACACCGACCACCGCGCCGACACCCCCTCGCTGCGCGAACACGACGACCCGCTGCTGTTCAACCGGCGCTCGGTCGCCTGGTACTGGGGCCACTACCTGGCCGACCGGGTCGACGGCGCCGACCCGTACGCCTCCCCGCTGCGCGCCGCCACCCTGGCCGGACTCCCGCCCGCGACCGTCCTCACCGCCGAGTACGACCCGCTGCGCGACGAGGGCGAGCAGTACGCCGAGGCGCTGCGCACCGCCGGGATCCCGGTGGAGCTGCGCCGCTACGAGGGCGTGCCGCACGGATTCTTCGCCATGACCGGCACCCTGGACGCCGCCACCGAGGCGCAGGCGTACGCCGCCGCGCGGCTCCGGGAGGCCCTGCGGTGAAGCTCTCGCCGGCCGACCTGCACGCCTCCCTCTCCGACCCGCTGCTGGATGCGATGACCTTCCTCAACGAGGTCACCACCCGCCACCCCGGTGCCGTCTCCTTCGCCCCCGGCCGCCCCTACGAGGGCTTCTTCGAGCCCGAGGACGTTCCGGCGCACCTGGAGCGCTTCCTGGCGCACCTCGCCGACCGCGGCCTCGACCGGGACGCCGTGCGCACCACGCTGTTCCAGTACGGCCCCACCAAGGGCATCGTCAACGACCTGGTCGCCCGCACCCTGGCCAACGACGAGGGCCTCACCGTCGCCCCCGAGGCCCTGGTGCTCACCGTCGGCGCCCAGGAGGGCATGCTGCTCACCCTGCGCGCGCTCTGCGCCGGACCGGACGACGTGCTGCTGGTCAGCTCACCCTGCTACGTCGGCGTCACCGGCGCCGCGCGGCTGCTCGACCTGACCACCCGGCCCGTCCCCGAAGGCCCGGACGGCGGCCCGGACCCGGAGGCCGTCCGCGCCGCCGCCCGCGCCGTCCGGGCCGAGGGCCGCCGCCCGCGTGCCCTCTACGTCGTCCCGGACTTCGCCAACCCCTCCGGCGCCAGCATGCCGGTCGCCGCCCGCACCCGGCTGCTGGAAGCGGCCGCCGAGGAGGGCGTGCTGGTCGTCGAGGACAACCCGTACGGCTTCTTCGCCCGCACGCCCGGTCCGCGGCCGACCCTGAAGGCGCTGGACCGGCACGGCCGGGTCGTCCACCTGGGGTCCTTCGCCAAGACCTGCTTCCCCGGCGCCCGGCTCGGCTACGTCGTCGCCGACCAGGAGGTGGTGGGGCCCGCGGGCCGGCGCCGGCTGCTGGCCGACGAGCTGGCCAAGCTGAAGAGCATGACGACGGTCAACACGCCCGCGCTCAGCCAGGCCGTCATCGGCGGCATGCTGCTGGCGCACGACTGCCGGCTGCGCGCCGCCAACGCCCGCGCCACGGCCCACTACGCGGCCGGGATGGACACCCTGCTGCGGGAGTTGGACCGGCACTTCCCGGCCTCCGAGCGCCGGCGCCTGGGCGTCTCCTGGAACCGGCCGGACGGCGGCTTCTTCGCCGTCCTGACGGTGCCGTTCACGGCCGACGACGCGGCCATGGAGCGCTGCGCCCGCGACCACGGGGTGCTGTGGACGCCGATGGCGCCGTTCTATCCGGCGGGCGGCGGTGAGCACCGGCTGCGGCTCTCGATCAGCTCGCTGACGCAAGCTCAGATCATCGACGGCGTGGCGAAGTTGGCGGCCTTCATCCGCTCCTGACGGCCGCGGGCGCGCACACCGAAGGGGGCCCGGCTCGGGGTGAGCCGGGCCCCCTTCGACGGCGGCCTCTCAGCGCACCCGGGTGGAGAACAGCCGCGCCGACCAGTACACCGCCAGGACGGTCATCGCCACGACCACCAGCAGCCCCTGCCAGACCGCGCTGTCCCCGGCGTGCCCGGAGAACAGCGCGCGCATGCCCTCCACCGCCCAGTAGAAGGGGTTCCAGCGGGCGAGCTGCTGCAGCCAGTCCGGCGCCAGGGTGAGCGGCAGCAGCACCCCGGACAGCAGCGCGATCGGCTGCGCCAGGGTGTTCACCACCGGCGCCATCGCCGCGTCGGCGGGCACCATCAGCGCGATGCCGAAGGAGATCGCCGAGGTCATCAGCGCCAGCAGCCCCAGCAGCAGATAGGCGAGCAGCAGGTTCAGCGGGCTCACCCGCAGTCCGAACGGCAGCGCGATCAGCGTGATGAGGACGGCCTGCACCAGCAGCGCCACCATCTCCCGCAGTGCCCGCCCGAGCAGCAGCGCCAGCCGGCTCACCGGCGTCACCCGGGAGCGCTCGATGATCCCGGCCTTGAGCTCGCCGAGCAGGCTGAAGCCGGTGAACAACCCGCCGAAGATGCACAGCACCGCCAACAGGCCCGGCACGTACACCTGGTAGGCGTCGGCGTAGCTGTTCGCGCCCTCGGGGGCGAGCACCTTCTTCAGCAGCGGTGCGAACAGCAGCAGGTAGAACAGCGGTTGGATGATGCCGACGGCGATCCACACCGGGGTGCGGATCATGAGCAGCAGCTGGCGCTGGAAGACCAGCCAGGTGTCACGGGCGAGCTTCACGGTCTCCCCAGGAGGTCGTACGGGTCCCCGCCCTGCGCGGTCTACCCGCAGGGCGAGCGGGTCAGGACTGCCGCAGCGAGCGGCCGGTGCGGGCCAGGAACACGTCGTCCAGGCTGGGCCGTTGGAGCTGGACGGTGCCGGGTGTGACACCCGTCGCCTCCAGGGCGCGCAGCAGCTGCGGGATGGCGGCGGCGCCGTCCTCCAGGTACAGCCGCAGCCCTTCGTCCCCGTCGGCCTCCAGCCGGTGCAGGTACGGCTGCGGGCGCAGCACCGCGGCCGCCCGTTCGGCGACGCCTGCGCCGCCGTCCAGGCCGACCAGCACGACGTCGCCGGAGATCTCGCGCTTGAGCGCCTCGGGCGTGCCCTCGGCCACGACCCGGCCGTGGTCGACGATGGCGACCCGGTCGCAGAGCGCGTCGGCCTCGTCCAGGTAGTGGGTGGTGACGACGACGGTCATGCCCTCGGTGCGCAGCCGGCGGATCTCCTCCCAGACGCGCGCCCGGCCGGCCGGGTCCAGTCCGACCGTCGGCTCGTCCAGGAACAGCACCCGGGGCCGGTGGATCACCCCGAGCGCGATGTCCACCCGGCGGCGCTGGCCGCCGGAGTAGGTGGCGCACGGCCGGTCGCCGAACTCGCCCAGGTCGAAGGCCTTGAGCGCGTCCTCGGCGGCCTGCACGGCCCGCGCCTTGGGCGCGCCGTACATCCGGGCCTGCAGCACCAGCTCCTCGCGGGCGCTGACGTGGTCGGTGGTGCCGCCGCCCTGGGCGACGTAGCCGATCCGGCGGCGGACGCCGGCCGGGTCGGCGGACAGGTCGGCGCCGGCGACGGCGGCCTGCCCGCCGTCGGGGCGGATGAGGGTGGCCAGCATGCGCAGGGTGGTGGTCTTCCCGGCGCCGTTGGGGCCGAGGAAGCCGTAGATCTCGCCGGCGGCGACCGACAGGTCAATGCCGCGGACGGCGTCGACGGTCTGGTGCCCGCCGCCGCGGCGGGAGGTCTTCTTGCGGTAGGACTTGCGCAGTCCCGTGGTCTCGATCAACCGGAACTCCCGTACGGGGATGGGCTGCCACGGCACCTGGGAGGCGGTGCTCGGCACCTGCGGAGGGCGGTGCTGCTGCGACACCCTAGGGCGAACTCCGGCCCGGAAACAATGGCCTAGACCAATGGACGTGCGATCTCCCGGTCTGCTAATGGGGTTCCGGGCAGGGCTCAGCCGAGCGCCTCCAGGCGGTCCGCGGCCGCCCCCGCTCCGCCGCCGGCCAGCAGGTCCTTCCCGAGCCGGACCGCGGTGTCGCGGTACGCCGTCGTCCCGAGGACGGCCAGCAGTGCGGCCGCCAGCCGCTCCGGGGTGACCCGGGCGAACGGCACCCGCAGCCCGGCCCCGGCCGCCGCGACCCGGGCGGCGACGAACGGCTGGTCGTGCCGGATCGGCGCGGTGACGAGCGGCAGTCCGTGCGCCAGCGCCTCGCCCACGGTGTTCATCCCGCCGTGGCACAGCACCGCGTCCAGCTCGCCGCGCGCCATCAGTTCCAGCACCGGCGCCCGGTCCACCGCGACCGCGTGCGGCGGGAGTTCCGGCAGCAGGGCGGGTGGCGCCGCGAACACCGGCTGCACGGAACGGCCGCACAGCTCCAGCGCCCAGGCGGCCCGGGCCAGGAAGTCCGCGCCCAGCTCGCCGGCCAGCGTTCCCATGGTCACCAGCACCCGGCGGCGGCCCGGCAGCAGCCGCTCCCACGGGAAACCGGGATCGTGCGGCCGGTCCGCGATCACCGGCCCGACCGCGGCGAGGCCCGGCGGGGCCGGCACGGTCGCACCGGTCAGCGCCGGACCGCTGGTCGCCACCACCAGGGCGGGGGAGAACCGCGGGTCGACGTACTCCTCCGCCGGCAGCCGGGCGCGCTCCCACAGCCCGCGCAGCAGTCCGGTCATCCATGCCTCGACCTGCGGCAACGCCCGGTACGGACGGCCCAGTTCCATCGCCCCGGGCGCGAAGCTCGCCCACGGCAGCCCGTGCCGGTGCGCGACCAGTGCGCCCGCCGGGGTGTGCTGGTCGACCAGCAGCATGTCTGGCCGGTACTCCCGTACGGCGGCGTCCAGCGGTTTCGCGGTGAACCGCGCGTACGGGAGGATGAAGCCCTCCCAGAGCGAGCGCAGCGCGGCCAGCCCGTGTCCGCCCTGCGCCCGGAACGCCCGGGTGCCGGTGCCGAGCACGCGGGCGTCGGCGCCGAGCAGCGGCCGCAGCACCGACTCCGTCCCGGTCCAGGCGACGTCGTGGCCGCGTGCGGCGAGTTCGGCGGCGATGCCCGCGGCCGGGTTGACGTGTCCGGTCAGCGGGGGCATCACCAGCAGGAACCGCGTCATCGGGCGCCCTCCTCGGGGAGCAGCCCCTGCAGGTCGGCGACGGTCAGCGCCTCCAGGGCGGCCAGGTCGAGCCCGGCGCGCAGTGCGGCCAGGTCGGCGGCCGGGCCGAAGCGTTCGCTCAGGCGCTGGGCCAGCACGGCGAGTTCGGTCTCGTCCAGCAGCAGGTCGCCGTCCAGCCGGGCGTCCGGCGTGACGCGGCCCGCCCAGCCGGGCGGCCCGTCGGCGGCCTCGACCAGCAGCGCGACCAGCGCCGGATCCAACGGGACTGCGCGGGATGGCGGTTCGGGATGTGCCATGACAGGGGCTCCCACCTGCTCGGCGGTGCGACGGCGCAGGGCGGCCGCACCGGTGAGCGGTCGACGGATTCGGGAGGGTGGCCGCCTCGGCGGCGGGCGCCACCGGGCGCGTCTCGGGGTTCGAGATCACTTGTGCGACCCGGCGGGCGTCGGAATACTAGCCCGCGTGACCGCACTGGAGGCAGTGGCCGTTCACCTCCCCCCACACGCCGTGCCCATCGAGGCGGTGGGCGAGCGCATCGGCCTGACCCCACGTCAACTTCGTCTCTTCCGCCGCTTCCACGGCCTGGACCAGCTGCGTCTGGATCCGGCCGGGACGCTGCCCGACCTGCTCGACGCCGCCCTGGACGACCTGCCGGAGCTGCGCGGACGCGAACGCGACATCCGCTTCGTGATCCACGCCCGCAGCATGCCGGTGGCGGTGCCCCACCCGTTCAACCCCCTGCACGAGCTGCTCGCCGCCCGCGGCCTCGCGCACGCCGACGCCTTCACGGTGACCCACCACGCCTGCGCGGTGGGCCTGCTGGCCATCGACCTGGCCGGGCGGCTGCTGGCCTCCGATCCCGACCCGGCGGCGCTCGCGCTGGTCCTGGCGGGGGAGAAGACCTTCACCAGGGACGCCCAAGTGGTGCCCGAGACCGGCATCTTCGCCGAGGGCGCGGCTGCCTGCCTGGTCAGCGCCGGTGGCGAGCGCCACCGGGTGCTCTCCTTCGCGGTGCGCCAGCGCCCGGAGTTCGACGGCCGGCTGGCCGAGGACCCGGACCTGCTCGCCCGCTACCAGCGCGAGTACCCGAACGTGATGGTCGAGGCGATCGAGGCCGCCCTCGACCAGGCCGGTCTGGACCTCTCGGACCTGGCCGCGATCCTGCCGCACAACGTCAACCAGGCGTCCTGGCGGATGATCGCGCGCCGCATGGGCTACCCGGTCGAGAAAGTGGTGCTGGACAACGTGCGGTCGGTCGGGCACAGTTTCGCTGCAGACGGCCTCATCAATCTCCACACCGCCTCCACGCGGGGTCTGCTCCGCCGCGGCGACCACTACCTGATCGCCGCCGCCGGTGTCGGAGCCACCTTCTCCGCGATGGCCTTGCAGTGCTGACGGCCCGTCAGTGACCCGGGATCGTCGGCCGCACCCGGAACCCCTCAGGACGCACTTCCCACGTACGACGGGACGGTACCCCCATGTCAGAACCAGTGGTCCAGACCAGTGACCCCGAGCTGCGGGAGCGGATCCTGCACGGCATCGGCGAACTCCTGCCGCGCGTCCTCAAGCGCGACCTGCCCGAGATCCCGCAGGACGCCTGCCTCTTCGACGACCTCGGCCTCACCTCCGCCGGCACCATCGAACTCATCCTGGAACTGGAGGAGTCCCTGGACATCCAGGTGGACGTCGAGCAGATCACCGAGGACGACCTGCGCTCGGTCACCCGGCTCGCCGAGTACGTCGCCGGACACGTCATCCCCGAGGACTGACCGGATGGCCCCCGGCCCCCGCGGCCTGCGGATCACCCGGGCGCTCGCCCGGTCCTTCGACGGCCGCTCGGAGACCGCGCTCGACCCGGACCTGCGGGTGTTCGTCTCCGACCTGGTCCGCCCCTACGGTTTGCCCCTGCGCGAGGACCTGCTGCGCGAGGGGGCCGGCCACTGCTACGAGGAGCTCGCCGCCGGACTGCTGCGCGAGGCGCTCGCCGAGGACGAGCCGGTGGACCTGCTGATCCTCGCCTTCGACACCCCGGACGTCCGCCCCGGTGCGCCGTCCTCGCTCGCGCTCAGCCGCTCCGTACCCGGCAGTCCGCTCGCCTTCGCGATCTGCGACCAGGGCACCGCCGCCGCCTTCACCGCCCTGCGGCTGGCCGCCGAGCACCAGCGCACCGGCGCCTGCCGGCGGGCCGTGGTGGTGCTCGCCGAGCAGACCGCCCTGCACTACGAACCGTCGCTGCCGGTCGCACTGCCGGAGCGGCACGCGGCGGTGGTGCTGGTCTGCGAGGAGGCGCCCGGCCCCGGCCTGACCGTGCGGCAGGTCACGGGCGCCCCGGCGGCGTCCGCACCGGAAGCGCCCGTGCCGGAGCAGGCCGCACCGGGGCAGGCCGGACCGGGGCAGACCGCACTGGAGCAGACCGCACCGGGGCAGGGTGTGCCGCAGCGGGGTGCTCCGCAGCGGGCCGTACGGGATCGGGCCGAGGAGCTGGGGCCCGGGGTGGAGGTCGTGCTCGACGGCGGCTTCGACCCGGAGCAGGCCCCACCGGCCCAGCCGTTCACCGGCCTCTGGGCGCGGCTGGCCGAGCACCTGCCGCGCTGGCGGGCGCGCGGGCGGCCGGTGCTGCTCGCCGGGTACGACCGGCGGCTCGGGGTGCTCAGCACGCTGACACTGCCGTGACCGGGATCGGGTTCTGGCGCATCGACGCGGAGCAACCCGCCAGCGTCGTCGAGGAGTTGTGGCAGCTGCTCGACCCGCACGAACGCGCCCGGACGGCCGGCGCGAGTCCGGAGCTGCGCAGCCGCTTCACCGTGGTGCGCGGTGCCGTCCGGCAGCTGGTCGGCGCGCTGCTCGGGGTGTGTCCGGCCGGGCTGGTCTGGCGGCGCGGTCCGAACGGGAAGCCCGAGGTCGATGGCGCCGAGGGCCTGGGGGTGAGCTGGTCCGCCTCGGGCGTGCTCGGGGTGCTGGCCCTCGCCGAGGGGCGCGCGGTCGGCGTCGACGTCGAGCGGCTCCA
Organism: Kitasatospora sp. NPDC053308; assembly: GCF_055585785.1. Taxonomy (NCBI): domain Bacteria; kingdom Bacillati; phylum Actinomycetota; class Actinomycetes; order Kitasatosporales; family Streptomycetaceae; genus Kitasatospora; species Kitasatospora sp. NPDC053308. The sequence continues at coordinate 328,849 of NZ_JBVJJY010000002.1, forward strand.
CGACGCCCGGACGGCCGAGCGGATGGCGGCCCGCTGGTTCCCGGTCGAGGAGGCGCGCTCGGTCGCCGAGCCGGCCGAGCCCTCCGAACGGGCGGCCCGGTTCACGGCGCTCTGGTGCCGTCGCGAGGCCTGCGTGAAGGCGTACGGCGGGCGGCTGACGCAGTCCTTCGGCGTGCCGGTGGCGGGTCCGTCGCCGGTGCTGGTGGTGGACCCGGGCGCCCTCGGCCCCGGTCCGGTCAGGCTCTGCGACGTCCCGGTCCCGGGGCCGTTCCGGGCCGCGGTGGCCGCGCTCGGAGAATCGCCGTTACATGTCAACTCCCATGTATGGCAGTGGACTTGACGGTACATCAACGACGTGCGGCTGTGGTCTGGACCAACCTGTGAGGCCGCTGGTAGCGTCCCGACCGCACGCGGCCCAGGGCCGGCCGCAGCCCCCTCCCGGCGAGCCGAAAGGCGCGTACGACGTGACTCCGCACGACCTCATTCCCCGCGAGACGGCACCCCGCGAGACGGCACCCGGCGAGACGCCCCGCCGCGAGGCGGCTCCCCGCGAGACGCCCTCCCGCACGGCGGCCCGGCACGCCGTGCCCCCGCACGCCGCGGCCCCGGCCGGCGACCGGCCGGCCGACCGGCGGATCGCCGTCCGCTTCGCGGCCGCGAGCAGCGGCTCCGGCCCGCTCACCCGCGGACAGGACAACATGATCCGCTGCATCCGCAGCTCCGCCCCGGAGCAGATCAACAAGGACTCCGTCTGGCCGGTGCCGCCCGGCACCTCGCTCTCCGCAGGCCTGGTCGCCCTGCGCCTGCTGGTCGAGCGGCACGAGTCGTTGCGGACCTCCTTCCCCGTGGGCTCCGGCCCGGACGGCTTCCCGGATCGCCAGGTGGTGCACCCGAGCGGCCGGTTCACCGTGACCGTGGTCGACGGCGGCACCGAGGACGACGAACGACTGGACGCGCTGGCGGCCCGGTTGGGCCGGGAGGACCTCCCCGTCCGGTTCGACCTCACGGTGGCGCCCCGGATCCGGTTCACCCTGGTCGCCCGGGGCGAGCGGCTGCTGCGCCTGGCCGCCGTGGTCTGCCACGCGGGCGCCGACGGCGCCGCCACCGCCGTCCTCATCCAGGACTGGTACGCCCTGGCCGCCGGAAGGCCGCTGCCCCCGGTCGCCGCCCCGACCCCGCTGCGGCTCGCGGCTGCCGAGCAGAGCAAGCAGGGCCGCCGGAAGGCGGCGGCGAGCCTGCGGCACTGGGCCCGGGTGCTGGGCACGGGCCCGCAGACCGTCTTCGCCGACGCGGGTGTCACCGGCCCGCCGCGCGACCACGCCGCCCTGATGGTGCGTTCGCAGGCGGGGGCCGACCACCTCGCCGCCGTCTGCCGCCGGGTCGGCGCGAGCCCGTCCGTGGTCCTGCTCGCCGTGTTCGCCGCACTGGTCGCCCAACGGGCGGGCCGCCGGGGCGAGCTGGTGATGTCGGCGCTCTCCGCCAATCGCCACCAGGCCGAGTTGGTCGACCACGTCGGCACCCTCGCGCAGGACGCGCTGATCCTGCTGGACACCGATGCGGCCGACCTCGATCAACTGATCGGGCGCGCGAAGTCGGCCTCGCTGAAGGCCTATTGGCACAGCGTCCTGGACGCCGAGCAGGTCTGGCAGCTGGTCGAGGACGTCGCCCACCTGCGCGGCTCGCGGTTCGCCCGCCAGGTCGTCGTCAACGACCTGAGCCTCACCGTCCCGCCCGCCGTGGCAGAGGCCCAGCCGCTCCCGTCCGCGGATCCCGAACTGACCCCGCTGCCCAGCCCCCCGCTGCCGGTCCGGCTGATGCTCGCCATCCTGCGGATCACCGGCAGCCTGGACTTCGTCCTCGTCGCCTGCCCCCAGGTGCTCGACGCCGAGGAGGCGGAGGGCTTCGCCCGAGCCCTGCTCGCGGTGCTCGCGGCCGCCGCGGAGGGCCCGGTGCTGCTCGCCGACCTGCCCGCCGTGCTCGGCCCGCCGGCCGAGGTGCGCGAGGGCGAGTGGCGACTGATCGACGGTAGCCGGATCGACCTCGGGGCGGTCCGCGACCTGCTGGACACCGCCCTGGGGCGCCATCGACTCAGCTTCATCGACGGTGAGTTGCTGGCCGAGATCACCACCGCCGATCCCGCACTCGACCCGGCCGCCGCCCACCGCGCCGTCGTCGCCGCCCTGCCGGGGCGCGACACCGCGATGGCGCCGCACCGCTACGTCGTCCGGCGCGTGACGCCGGACGGCGAGGAGGTCGAGTCCGGCAGCGGCCGCGACCCGGAGATCGTCGCCCGGCTCTCCGCCCTCACCTGAACCGCCCGCCCCTCAGCTGAACCACCGGCCGCTCACCTGCACCGCCCGCCCCTCACCTGAACCGCCTGCCCGTCGCCGGTAGCGCCGGCCTCGCCCGGATCCGCCCGGCGTCCGACTGGACCACCCGCTCCGCCCGATGTCCGCGCACCGAGCGGCCCTCCCCGCTCACCCGATGCGCCCGGCTCACCTGAAGGGATGACCGTCGGTCGCCGTGGCACGCTCACCCCGACGGGTCCTCGACGCCCGCCCCGAAGGGCCGTCCCCGCTCCCCGCACTCCTCCACCCCGTCGGCGGCGGGTCCCCGGGCGAGGTCCCACGCGCAGGTGGAGGTCGCCCCCGAGGTGAGCCCCCACGGGCTGGGGACCTCCTCGGCGTCGTCGCCCTGCAGCGGCAGCCGGTCGATCACCGCGACCAGTGCGGGGGGCAGCTGCGGCGCCAGCCCCCGGTGCACCCGGGACAGGATGTCGCGCCGGACGTCCTCCGGCAGCAGCGGCCTGGTCATCCGCAACGGGCGTGGCCCGGTCGGGCGTTCGGCGATGGCCAGTTGGTCCGACCAGGCCCGCCAGTAGTCGGCGTCATCGGTCTCACCGAGCATCAGGTGGTGCAGGTGCAGGCAGTACGCGGCCGTCCCGCTGCCGGATCCGGCCGCGAAGCGCCACCAGAACTCGGCGCCCTCGGCCTTGCCGGTGGCGTACAGCAGCGCCCCGAACACCTCCGCACCCTCCGGCTCGATCCGGCGCGCGTTGACCAGCAGGTCGAGGCCGCGCGAGGCGTCCGGCGCGCCCAGGACGAGGGCCACCACCAGGCCCAGCTCGAAGGCGGCCTGCTCGTGCTCCGTGGGCAGGTGGGCCGGCGCGGCCGTCAGCCGGGCCTGGCGGACCTCGGCGATCCGCTCGGCGTGGGCGCGTTCGGGCCGGGGCACGTGGAACACCGCGCGCCCTCCGCCCGCCGTGCACGCCCCGTCCGGCGGGGGCTCGACCGGCCGCCTTTCCGTCACAGTTCGCCTCCGCGGTCCGGGAGTTCGCCGACCCCGAGCCGGCGTGCCAGGCGCTCGCGGGCGTGCCGCAGGTTGGAGTGCACCGTGGCCACCGGTCGGCCGAGGTACGCCGCGATCACCTTGACGTGCAGGCCCAGGAGGTAGCGCAGGATCACCACGTCCCGTTGCCGGTCCGGGAGTTCGAGGATCGCCGCGTACAGCCGCACCTCGTCCGCCTCGCTGTGCAGCAGACCGTTCGCCACCTGCTTGAACGCGCCGATCACCGCCGCGAAGGTGACCGCCTCGACCTCCACCGGCTCCTCGGCGGACACCCAGTCCGAGACGTGCCGGTTGGCCAACCGCCAGGCGTACGCGGCCGGTTCCTCGAACCGCAGGACCTGCGGCCAGCAGCGCGCCAGGTCGGACTTGACCGCCTCGACCACCAGGGCGGCGTCGGCCTGGCTTCCTATCCTGGTCAACGCCAGGGCGTGCCAGGCGGGTTCGTGCGTCTCGCAGAAGGCCGCGTAGGTGAGGTCCAGGCGGAGGCCGAAGTCCGTGTGGACCGTGCGCTCCGACTCCGGCCCGCCGCTGAACTCCACTGTCGTCCCGTCCCGGTAGCCGCGTACGGGGGCACCCCTGTCGATCGTCATCGAGCCTGCTTTCCGTGGCCGTCGACTGCTCGCCGGGCCACCCGAGGGTCGGGCTGTCCGTGCCCATCCTCAGTCCATCGGGCCCGTCACTCCAGGCTGCCCGGTGAATACAGATAGTCATTCCATCGGATCGGGTGACTTATTGACCCCGGTACGGTCGCGATTGCCCCCCGGATACCGTGGGCAGCAATGCGATCCAGTGCCGTGACGAGAAGGGAGACGCGATGGGTCTGTTCGACGGAGTGGACCTGCGGCTGAACGTGCCGCACTCGGCCCGGATGTACGACTACTTCCTCGGCGGCTTCACCAACTTCGCCGCCGACCGCGAGGCCGCCGGCCACGCCCTCGCCGTCGCACCCTGGCTGCGCACCGCCGCCCGTACCAACCGCTCGTTCATGCACCGGTCCACCCGCGCGCTCGCCGAGGCCGGGTTCGACCAGTTCCTCGACATCGGCACGGGGATCCCCACGTCGCCCAACCTCCACGAGGTCGCCCAGAGCGTCCACCCCGCCGCCCGGGTCGTCTACGTCGACAACGACCCGATCGTCCTCTCGCACGCGCAGGCCCTGCTCACCGGCACCCCGGAGGGCCGCACCGCCTACGTCGAGGCCGACGTCAGGGACGTCGACGGGCTGCTCGCCGCCCCCGGCCTGCGCGACACCATCGACCTCGGCCGCCCCGTGGCCCTCTCCCTCAACGCCCTGCTCCACTTCGTCCCCGACGACCTGGGCGCGCACGCGCTCGTCGACCACCTCAAATCCGTGCTGGCCCGCGGCAGCGCCCTGGTGATCTCCCACGTCACCCCCGACTTCGCCCCGCAGGACATCGCCGACCTGACCCGCGTCTACGCATCCGCCGGTACGGTCGGCCAGGCCCGCACCCTGCCCGAGTTCATCCGCTTCTTCGAGGGCTGGACCTTCCTCCCCCCGGGGCCCGTCCCCACACCGCACTGGCGCCCGTCCGCCGACCAGCCCGCCGTCGAGGCCGCGGAGGCCGCGCTCTACGGGGCGGTCGCCCTCAAGCCGTGACCCGCGCGGGTCGTTCCCCGCCGATGTCCGCCGTCGACGAACCATCGGGGCGCGCGTCGCGTCCTGTGATTCCGGAAGCGGCTGCCCGCCGCGACATCCGGACGGAGGGGGACCATGTCCACGCAGTCTTCGCAAGCCCGACCCAGCCGCCGCGCCGTCCTGGGGCTCGGCCTCGGAACCGCCGTCGCCGTCACGGCCTCGACCGGCGGACCGGCTTACGCGCAGAGCGGATCCGACGCCCACCGGCAGCTCGCCGCCCTGGAACGGGACCACGGCGCCCGCCTCGGCGTGTTCGCCCAGAACGTGTCGACGGGGCGGACGGTCCGCTACCGCGCCGACGAACTGTTCCCGATGTGCTCGGTCTTCAAGACCCTCGCGGCCGCCGCCGTCCTGCGCGACCTGGACCGGGACGGCGAGTTCCTCGCCCGGCGGATCCACTACACGGCGGAGGACATCACGAGGTCCGGCGGCCAGGAGAGCTCGGCGACCACCCAGAAGCACCTGGCGGAGGGGATGACCGTCGCCGAGCTCTGCCGGGCGGCCATCGACCACAGCGACAACACCGCCGGCAACCTGCTGCTGCGCGAACTCGGCGGACCGACGGCCGTCACCGACTTCTGCCGCTCGACCGGCGACCGCGTCACCCGCCTCGACCGCTGGGAGACCGAACTCAACTCGGCCGAGCCGGACCGGGTCACCGACACCACCACCCCGCGCGCCATCGCCCGCACCTATCGCCGCCTCACCCTCGGCCACGCCCTGCCGCCCGCCAAGCGCGAGCAGCTCACCACCTGGCTGCGCGGCAACACGACCAGCACGAACCGGTTCCGCAAGGGCCTCCCGGCGGACTGGGCCCTCGCGGACAAGACCGGCACCGGCCGGTACGGAACGGCCAACGACGTCGGCATCGCGTGGACCCCGGCCGGCGAGCCCGTCGTCCTCGCCGTCCTGACCACCAAGCCCGACGAGGCCGCCGTCAAGGACGAAGCGCTCATCGCCACGACCGCGGCCCTGCTCGCCTCCGTCCTCGGCTGAGACCCACCCGCCCGGCGGGGGCCACCTCGCCGGGCACCGCTCCCTCGGTCGGCACGCCCTCCGGCGCCCTGTGCCGGGCACCAGTCCCTCGGTCGACGCTCCCTCCGGCGCCCTGTGCTGGTCACCGTTCTGTCGGCCGGCGCTCCTCCCGGGGTGCTGTGCCGGACGACGCTCCCTCGGCCGACGCTCCCTCCGGCACCCTGCCGGCCGCCGCGCGCCCCTTCCGGCGTGGCACGCCACCCGTGCGCCCCCTCCTCACCGGGCCCAGACTGGTGGTGGACCGATGCCGCCCCGCGACGCTGGGAGACGCATGCTGCTGGGACTCACCACCGCGCTGGTCGCGACCGTCTGCTTCGGCTTCGGGGCGGTCTTCCAGGCGCGCGGCGCCCGCTCGGCCCCGCGGGCCGACCGGGTACGGGCCGGCCTGCTGGCCGCGCTGGTGCGTTCCTGGCAGTTCCTGACCGGGACGCTGCTGGACATCGTGGGCTTCGTGCTGAGCATCGTCGCCCTGCGCACCCTCCCGCTCTTCCTGGTGCAGGCCGTCACCAACGCCAGCCTGGCCGTCACCGCGCTGGCCGCCGTCTGGCTGCTGGGGGCGCGGCTGCACCGGGCGGACCTCGTGGGCATCGTCGCCGTCGTGGTCGGCCTGACCCTGCTGGCTCTGGGCTCCGGGAAGGAGGGCCGCAACCACGCCCCAGCCGCCTTCCACTGGGCACTGCTCGCCACCACCGCCCTCATGCTGCTCGCCACCCTGGTCCTGGTGCGCCGCAGCGGCACCGCGGCCGCCGCCGGGCTGGGCCTGCTGGCCGGGATCGGCTTCGGGGTGACCAGCCTCGCCGTGCGGGTCATGGACGCCTCCGGCCCGTCGGCGGTGCTCACCGACCCCGCCGCCTACGCGCTGGCCGTCGGCGGCCTGGGCGGCTACCTCGCGTACGCGCTGGCCCTGCAACGCGGCACGGTGACGGCCGCGACCGCCGCCGGGACGGTGGCGGAGACCTTCGGCCCGGCCCTGGTCGGGGTGGCGGCCCTCGGCGACGCCGCGCGGCCCGGCTTCGAGTGGTGCGCGCTGACCGGCTTCGCGGTGGCGGTGGGCGGCACCTTCCTGCTGTCCCGTTTCGGCGAACTGGAGGGCGGCTCGGCCGAACCGTCGGCGCCGCAACCGGGCGCCGAGGCCGCGCCCGGCCGCGGCGCGGACCCACCGCCGTCCCGCCCCGGTAGCCCGGACGGCTCCGCCATGCGAAGGTGACTTGCCGGACAAAACAGACGGCGTGACGGAACGACGACGAGACGGCCCCAGAGCGGCAGGTGTGCGATGACGGAGGAACCCCGGTCGGAAACCCACCCCCGGCCCCGGCGGTCGGCGCCCACCGAGCGCCCGGTCGCGCTGGTCACCGGCGCCTCCTCCGGCATCGGCCTCGCCACGGCCGTCCGACTGGCCGAGGCGGGCTGGCGGACCCTGCTCAACGGCACCGACCGGGCCCGCCTCGACGAGGCCGCCGAACGCACCGGCGGTCTGGCCCTGCCCGAGGACCTCAGCAAACCGGACGGCCCGCGCCGGCTCGCCGAAGCGGCCCTGGCCGAGGCCGGCCGGGTGGACGCCCTGGTCGCCAGCGCCGGCCTCGGCTGGCGCGGCCCGTTCGCGGAAACCCCCTCCGACACCCTGGACCGGATGATCGAGGTCAACCTCGCCGCCCCGTTGCGCCTGGTCCGCCTCCTCCTGCCCGGCATGCTGGAGCGCCGGCACGGCCGGATCGTGCTGCTGGGCTCGATGGCCGGCCAGGTCGGGGTGCGCGACGAATCGGGCTACGCGGCGACCAAGGGCGGGCTGAGCATGTTCGCCGAGAGCCTCTGGTACGAGCTGCGCGGTACGGGCGTGGGGGTGCGCCTGGTGCTCCCGGGAGCGGTGGACACCCCGTTCTTCGACCGTCGGGGCACGCCCTACCAGCGCGAACGGCCGCGCCCCGTCTCGGCGGAGCGGGTCGCGGACACCGTGGTCGCGACCATCAGCACCGAGCGCGACCGCCTCTACGTCCCGCACTGGCTCGGCTTCCCGGCCCGCGTCCACGGCGTCGCGCCGGGCGTGTTCCGCCGGATGGCCTCGCGCTTCGGGTGAGCCCCGGGTGAGGACCGCGAGCAGGGCCCTCGCCGCCGCGGCCGCCGTCGAGTTCCTGCACCTCGCCCCGGCCGCCGTCCGCCTGCCGCCGCTGCGCCGCACCCTGGCCCGCCGCACGGCGGGCCAGGGCACCGCGGCCGGCCACATCGCGCTGACCTTCGACGACGGCCCCGATCCGCGCAGCACCCCGTACGTGCTCGACGCGCTGGACGAACTCGGCGCCCGTGCCACCTTCTTCCTGCTCGGCGCGATGCTGGAGCGCGCGCCCGCCCTGGGCCGGGAGCTGGTGCGGCGCGGCCACGAGGTCGCCGTGCACGGCTGGCACCACCGGCCGCAGTGGTACCCGGCCCCCGCCCGCGACCTGCGCGAACTGCGCCGCGCCAGCCAGGCGGTGACCGAGCTCTGCGGCGCCCGCCCGCTCTGGTACCGCCCGCCGTACGGTGTGCTGACCGCCGGTCCGGCCCTGGCGGCCCGCCGGCTCGGCCTGCGCAGCGTGCTGTGGACGGCCTGGGGCCGCGACTGGACGGCGGAGGCCACCGGTGCCTCGGTCTACGAGACCGCCCGCCCCGGCCTCACCGGCGGCGCGACGCTCCTGCTGCACGACTCCGACTGCACCTCCGCCCCGGACTCCTGGCGCGCCACCCTCGCCGCCCTGCCCCTGATCGCCGCCCACTGCCGCACCCGCCGCCTCACTCTCGGCCCCCTCCGCGACCACGCGGTGCCGCTCTCCTGAGCCGTGTCCGCGGGCTCCCGTGGTCCGCCCCCAGCCCCTTTGCGGCGCGTGGGCTCCCGTGGTCCGCCCGCAGCCCCTTTGCGGCGCGGGCGCTCCCGCCGTCCGGCTGTGACGGCACCCGCCGCCTCACCCCTCGGCTCCCTCCGCCCTCACGCGGTCCCGCCGTCCTGAGCCCCGTCCGCAGGCCCGCCGGTGGGGCTACGCCAGCCCGACCCGGTGGAGTGCCGCCCCGAACCCCTCCCGCCAGGCGTCCGGTGTGGCGCCCGCGGAAGGGCGGGGCGACGGCCGCCGCAGGGCCGCGAGCGCGTTGCGGACGACCTCGGCCGGGCGGGCGGAGGTGACGTCGGCGTGGCCGAGTTCGAGTTCGTGCTGGAGGTTGTCGCGCCCGTGCCCCTGGACGACGTCGAGGAGCAGCAGCCGCCGGCCGAGCGCCCGGGCCTCGCTGCAGGTGTCGCCGGAGCTGGTGACGACGAGGTCGGCGGCGGTCATCAGCGCGGGGACGCGGTCGGTGTAGCCGAACGGGTGGAGCCGGGGCTGTCGGCGCGCGGCGGCCTGCAGGCGGCGCGCGAGTTCGCGGTTGCGCCCGGCCACCGCGAGCACGTGCGGTCCGGCGGCGGCGAGCGAGGCGGCGGTCCGGGCGAGCGGACCGAGCCCCCAGGAGCCGGACATCAGCAGCACGCACGGGGCGTCGGCCGGCACGCCCAGTTCCTGGCGGGCCGCGGCCCGCGAGGGCGGCCGGTAGAAGGGCTGGCGCAGCGGCGCGGGCAGGACGGCGATGTCGGCCTCCGGCCGGTACCGCCGCACCGCGCAGGCGGCGACCTCCGAAGTGACCAGGAACAGGTCGGTGCCCTCCTGCACCCAGAGCCGGTGCGGCGTCACGTCGGTGCAGAAGACGAAGTGCCGGAACTCCCGCCCCCGCCCCCACTCCTGCAGCCGGTTGACCGCCGAGGTCGCGGTGGCGAACACCGAGACCACCAGCTGCGGCCGCTGCGCCTCGACCAGCGGCCGCAGCGCCGGGACCAGCCGGGAGCGGGCCGCCGCGTCGGCGAGCAGGGCGAGCCGGGCGCCCGGCCGCAGCGCGGAGAAGTGGAAGGCGTCGTACACCCCGGGCAGGTCGAGCAGCCGGCGGAACACCGCTTCCCCCGCCGCGCCCGAGTGCCGGCCGAGCAGGGCCATCGCGTCGACGGTGTCGGTGGTCCAGCCGCGTTCCCGCAGACTGTCCGCGCAGGCCAGGGCCATGACGTCGTGGCCCTGGCCGAGCGAGCCGGAGACCAGCAGGGCGTGCGGCATCGGGCGGCCCGGGTCAGGCGGTGGTGGAGGTGGTGGCCCGGTACCAGTCGGCGTACCGCCGCACGCCGTCCGCGAAGTTGGTCCGCGGCGACCAGCCCAGCAGTCGCTTGGCCTGCGCGGAGGAGATCCGCCGCCCCGCGTAGTCGGCCTTCCGGCCGCCGATGTGCTCGATGCTGACGGGCCCGAGCAGGTCGTCGACGGTGTCGGCGATGTCGCGCACCGACACGGCGGTGGAGCCCTCCAGGGCGAAGGTCTGGTCCTCGGCGGCGGGGGAGAGCGCGCGGACGTGGGCGTCGGCGAGGTCCTCCACGTAGACGAAGTTGCGGCTCTGCCGCCCGTCGCCGGCGATGGTGATGGGCCGGCCGGCCAGCGCGGCCTGGACGAACCGGGCGACGACCAGCTCGTCGCGCATCCGGGGCCCGTACGGGATGCCGTAGCGCAGGATGGTGAAGTGCTGCCCGTACAGCTCCCGGTAACTGTGCACCAGCATCTCGGCGGCGAGCTTGGTGGCCACGTACAGGTGGCCGCTGTGCTCCAGCTCGATCGGCACGTGCTCGTCCAACTCCTGTTCCTCGCCGCCGAGTTGTTCGCCGGCGAGAGCTGCGCCGTAGACCCAGACGGTGCTCGCCAGGACGGTCCGGCTGAGTCCGCTGCGCCGGGCGGCCTCCAGGACGGCCTCGGTGCCGTCGATGTTGGTCCGCACGGCGCGGACCGGGTCGGCGGAGACCTGCTCGACGTCGGCCATCGCGGCGAGGTGGTAGACCACCTCGCTGCCCGCGAGGGCGGAGGTGAGGGCCTTGAGGTCGAGGACGTCGATCCGCGCGTGCTCGGCGTCGGGGTTGAGGTACTTGTCGGTGGTGTCCACCGCGAGGACGTCGTGGCCGGCCGCGATCAGGTGGTCCACGACGTGTGAGCCGATGAATCCGCAGCCTCCGGTGACGGCTATCCGCACGTTCTTGCTCCCTTCGCTCCGGCCGGTCGGCCGGTCAGCCGGCCAGTCGCCGGTGCACCGCGGAGACGGCCTCGATGACCTGCTCCGTCTCGTCCACGGTCATGTCGGAGTGCACGGGCAGGCAGACCTGCCGCGCGCAGACGTCCTCGGCCACCGGCAGCGGCCCGCGCCGGTACGGTGCGAGCACCGGCTGCAGGTGCAGCGGCAGGTCGTAGACCTCGCCGGACAGCCGCACGCCGTACTCCTCGGCCACCGCCCGCTTGAACGCCGCGCGGTCGGTGCCGCGCGGCAGCAGGGCCACGTACTTGTAGTAGTTGCTCCGGCAGCCGGGCGGTTCGAGCACCGGCTCCAGTCCGTCCAGCCCGGTCAGCGCCGCGTCGTAGCGGCGGGCCACGGCCCGGCGGGTCTCGATGAACTCCTTGAGCCGGCGCAGGTGCACCGCGCCGACCGCCGCGTGGAGTTCGCTCATCCGCCAGGAGTAGCCGAGCAGCACGTGGTGGTTGGTGGTGAAGGAGCCCTTGCCCTGGTCGCGGTAGATCCGGGCCTCGTCGCGCAGTTCCGGCGACTCGGTGAGGATCATGCCGCCCTCGCCGCTGGTGGTGACCTTGGTCGGGTAGAAGGAGAAGGCCCCGGCCAGCCCGAAGGTCCCGGCGGCGCGTCCGCCGACGCTGCTGCCGTGGGCGTGCGCGGCGTCCTCGATCAGCGGAATGCCGCGCCGGTCGCACAGCGCCCGCAGTTCGTCGACCCGCGGGGTGACCAGTCCGCCGATGTGCACCAGGACGACGGCGGCGGTCTCCGGGGTGAGGGCCGCCTCCAGGGTCTCGGGGGAGAGCGCCAGGGTGGCCGGGTCGACGTCGGCGAAGACCGGCCGCCCGCCCGCGTGGACCACCGCGCCGGCGGTCGCGTAGAAGGTGACGGCGGGCACGACCACGTCGCGGCCCCGGACGTCCACGGTGCGCAGGATCACCTCCAGGGCGGCGGTGCCGCTGCTCACCGCGACGGCGTGCGAGGCGCCGTGCTCGGTGGCGAAGGCCTGCTCGAAGCGCTCGGTCCACGGACCGAGGGTGAGGGCGCCGGTGGTGAGCATCTCGGCCACCGCCTCGGCGACGGCCGCGCGGTCGTTCTCGTCGAACACGATGCGGGCGGCTGGAACGCCCATGGGGCACCTCCGGCGGCGGGCTGCCTGAGCAGCACCGATCGGGTCGGATCCTCCCGAACCGCATGGAAACGGTCGGGTCAGGCACATCACGCTACTTCGACCGGCGGGGTCACTGCCCGCCGTCGCCGCCCGCACGGGTGACCCGATTGCTTCCGCCGCAGGCAGGAGGGCTACTCCGGACGTCCGGCGTGCGCTCCGCCGTTCGGGGGAGGGCCGTACTGCGTCCGCAGTACGCAGACGGCCTGCGCCTGGATGACGACGGAGCAGGGGTCGGCGATCAAGGATGGGTCACGCTGCGGCGGACCGCGCCCGAGGGGGCGGGCGGCCCGCCCGTGGCGCGCCCCACCGAGAATCCGCATCCGAAGGAGTCCGCTCTCCCGTGGCCACGTTCCTCTACCGCCTGGGCCGATGGGCCTTCGCCCGGCGCCGGCTGGTGACCTTGCTCTGGGTCGCCCTGCTGGCGGTCGGCGGAGTCCTCGCCGCCAAGGCGCCCGCCGCACCCGACGACGGCTTCGCGATGCCCGGCACGGAAGCGCAGAAGGCCTTCGACCTGATGAACGAGCGGTTCCCCGGCGGTCACGCCGACGGTGCCGCGGCCCGGCTGGTGTTCGTCGCGCCCTCCGGGCAGAAGATCACCGCCGAGCCCCACCAGCAGGCGGTGCAGCGGACGGTCGACGAGCTCGCCCACGCCGAGCAGGTCACCGGCGCGGTCAGCCCGTTCACGGCCGGCGCCGTCTCCAAGGACGGCACCACCGCGTACGCGACGGTCAGCTACTCGGTGAAGGCCGGCGAGCTGTCGAAGGGCGCCACCGCCGCGCTGGAGCAGGCCGCCCAGCACGGCCGGGACGCCGGGCTCACGGTCGAGGTCGGCGGCAACGCGCTGATGGCCAAGCCCGGCGCGGGCGGCAGCAGCGAGGCGATCGGCATGGCGCTGTCCGCCGTCGTCCTGGTGATCACCTTCGGCTCGCTGGTCGCGGCCGGTCTGCCGCTGCTCACGGCGGTCGTCGGGGTCGGCCTCGGCATGGCGCTGATCACCGCGCTCGGCAGCGCGCTGGGCCTGTCCGGCACCACCGGCACGCTCGCCATGATGCTCGGCCTCGCGGTCGGCATCGACTACGCCGTGTTCATCGTCTCCCGTTACCGGGCCGAACTCGGCGAGGGCCGGACGCCGCACGAGGCGGCCGGTCGGGCCGTCGGCACCGCCGGGTCCGCGGTGGTCTTCGCCGGCCTCACCGTGGTGATCGCCCTCGCCGGGCTGTCCGTGGTCGGCATCCCGATCCTGGCCAAGATGGGCATGGCGGCCGCCGGGACGGTCGTCATCGCCGTCCTGGTCGCCCTCACCCTGGTCCCCGCGCTGCTCGGCTTCCTCGGCCGCAAGGTGCTGCCGCGCAAGGTCCGCAAGGCCCGGGGCGACGCGGCTCCGGCGGCGGCGAAGGAGAACGGCGGCGCCCGGTGGGCCCGCTTGGTGCTGCGCCGCCCGCTCGCGGTGCTGCTCGGCGGCGTGATCGGCCTCGGCGTCCTCGCGGCCCCCGCCCTGGACCTGCGGCTCGGCCTGCCGGGTGACGAGGCCAAGCCCACCTCCACCACCCAGCGGCGCGCCTACGACCTGCTCTCCGAGGGCTTCGGCCCCGGTTTCAACGGCCCGCTGACCGTCCTGGTGGACGCCCACGGCGTCGCCGACCCCAAGGCCGCCGCCGAGTCGGTGTCCCGGAAGGTCGCCGCCCTGCCCGGCGTGGTCACCGTGACGCCGCCGATGTTCAACAAGGCGGGCGACACGGCCCTGCTCAACGCGGTACCGGCGACCGGCCCGAGCGAGGCCGCGACCAAGGACCTCGTGCACACCATCCGCGGCGACGCGGCCGGCCTGAGGTCGGCGACCGGGGCGACGGTCCTGGTCAGCGGTACCACGGCGATGAACATCGACGTCTCGCAGAAGCTCACGGACGCGCTGCTGCCCTACCTCGCGGTGGTGGTCGGCCTCGCCGTCCTGCTGCTGCTGGTGGTGTTCCGCTCGGTGCTCGTCCCGCTGAAGGCGGCGCTCGGCTTCCTGCTCTCGGTGGCCGCCGCGCTCGGCGCCGTGGTCGCGGTCTTCCAGTGGGGCTGGCTGGCCGACCTGATCGGCGTGGAGCAGACCGGTCCGGTGATGAGCATGATGCCGATCTTCATGATCGGTGTGGTCTTCGGGCTCGCCATGGACTACGAGGTGTTCCTGGTCACCCGGATCCGGGAAAGCTTCGTCCACGGCGAGCAGCCCCGCGAGGCGATCGTCACCGGCTTCCGGCACAACGCCCGGGTGGTCACCGCCGCGGCCTTCATCATGATCGCGGTCTTCGCGGGCTTCATCGGGATGAGCGAGCCGATGATCAAGATGATGGGCCTCGGCCTCGCCGCGGCCGTCGCCTTCGACGCCTTCGTGGTGCGGATGACCATCGTCCCGGCCGTCCTCGCCCTGCTCGGCCGCCGCGCCTGGTGGCTGCCGCGCCGGCTCGACCGGCTGATACCGGACGTGGACGTCGAAGGCAGCAAGCTGCAGACGCCCGCCCCCGAACCGGGCCCCGCCCGGGAGACGGTCAGCGTCTGACGCACGCCGTGGGCGGCCCGGCCCCGTCCGGCCCCGTCCGGTCCGCCCGGCCCCGTCCGGTCGCCCGGTCCGTCCCGATCGGCTCGGACACCGATTCGAGCCCCTACCGCTACCGTTGCTGTCGGGGGCCGTCGCTCGCGCGCAGGCCCCCGACGAGCCCCGGCACCCACCGGACGCGGCGCGGCACCCACCGGCGGAGCCCGGCGGGTGTGGCCGGGGCAACCCCGACCCGGAGAGCACGACCATGACCGACACCTGGCGGCACCGCCTGCGCCGCGACCACCCCCGGCTGCTCGATGCCGTCGGCGGAGCGGCTCTGTTCGCGGTCACCGGCCTCGGCGCCACCGTCGACCAGGGCGGCGGCCGCTTCACCCCGCCCGACCCGACCACCGGCGTGATCGCGCTGGTCTCCGCCGTCGCCGTGTTCGCCCACCGCCGCTTCCCCCGCGCGGTGGCCGCCGTCACCCTGCTCTGCACCATGCTGCTCGCCTGGTCGAGCCCCCGGCTCACACCGATGCTGGCCACCCCGCTGCTGCTCGCGCTCTACTTCCTCGCCGTCCGCACCGACCGGGCCACGGCGCTGCGCGCCTCGATCACCACCGCCGTCCTGCTCACCGGCATCACGCTGCTGTTCGGCCCCGGGGGTCCGATCGGCGAACGGATCGGAGTGCTGGCCTGGGCCCTGCTGCCCGGCGCCCTCGGCGACTCCATCCGCAACCGCCGCGCCCACCTCGCGGCCATCGAGGAGCGCGCCGAACGCGCCGAACGCACCCGCGAGGAAGAGGCCCGCCGCCGGGTCGCCGACGAGCGGATCCGGATCGCCCGCGACCTGCACGACGTGGTCGCCCACCACATCGCCCTGGCCAACGCCCAGGCGGGCATCGCCGTGCACCTCATGGACAGCCACCCCGTCCAGGCCCGCGAAGTGCTCAGCCACATCACGGACGCCACCGGCGCCGCCCTCCAGGAGCTGCGGGCCACCGTCGGCCTGCTGCGCCGGGCCGAGGAGCCGGCCCCGCTCGAACCCACGCCGGGCCTCGACCGGCTGCCCGAGCTGATCGGCTCCTTCGAGCGCGCCGGACTGCCGGTCCGGCTCACCGTCCGGGGCGAACCCCGCCCGCTGTCGCCCGGCGTCGACCTCACCGCCTTCCGGATCGTCCAGGAGTCGCTGACCAACGTGGCCAAGCACGCCCCTGGCGCCGACGCCGAGATCACCCTCGCCTACAGCGGCAGCCGGGTCGCGGTCACCGTCGCCAACGGCCGTCCGACCGCGACCGGGCGCCCGCACGCCGCGCTGCTGCCCGCGCCGGTCCCCGGGGAGAGCGGCTTCGGGCTGATCGGCATGCGCGAACGGGCGGGAGCGGTCGGCGGCCGGCTCAGCGCCGACCGGCAGGCCGACGGCGGGTACCTGGTCACCGCCGAACTGCCCCTGCGCACCGGCGCCCGCGACGACGGCCAGGACGACATCGGCTCGGCCCAACCCGGCTCGGCCCAACCCGGCTCGGCCCAAGCTGGCTCGGCCCAAGCTGCCTCGGCCCGGGTCGGCCCGACCGGGGTCGGCCGGGGTCAGACCGGCCGCGGCCGCACCGGGTGTGGACAAACGGTCGGAATTCCGGCGGTCCGCCGACAAGATCACGCCGTTCGAGAGGACAGGGGCCACGCATGACCATCCGGGTGCTGCTCGCCGACGACCAGGCCCTGCTGCGCGGCGCCTTCCGCCTGCTGATCGACGCGGAGGAGGACATGGAGGTGGTCGGCGAGGCCGCCGACGGCCGGGAGGCCGTCGAACTGGCCCGCGCCACCAAGCCCGACATCGTGCTGATGGACATCCGGATGCCCGGCGCCGACGGCCTCGGTGCCACCGCAGAGATCTGCGGCGACGAGGAGCTGGCCGGCACCCGGGTGCTCATCCTCACCACGTTCGAGATCGACGAGTACGTCGCCCAGGCCCTGCGCGCGGGCGCCGGCGGCTTCCTCGGCAAGGGCGCCGACCCCAAGGAACTGCTGGCCGCCGTCCGCACCGTGGCGGCCGGCGACGCCCTGCTCTCACCGGCCGCGACCCGGGCCGTGATCGACCAGCTCCTGGCCCAGCCCGACCCGGGCGCCGCCGGTCCGCCGAGCGAGCGGCTCGCCGTCCTCACCGCCCGCGAGCGCGAGGTGATGTCGATGGCCGCGACGGGCCTCACCAACGAGGAGATCGCCGAGCGGATGGTCGTCAGCCCCTTCACCGTGCGCACCCATGTGCACCGGGCGATGGCCAAGCTCGACGCCCGGGACCGTGCCCAACTCGTCGCCATCGCCTACCAGTCCGGTCTCGTCCCGCCCGGCCGCCCGTCCTGACCTCGGTCGACCCGCGGTCCCGCCGGGTGGCCGCCGACGGCCACGGACCGGACCACGCGCCGCAGGTGGGCCGGGGGCTGGCTGAAGCGTCGTCACATTCCTTCGCGGGAAACGGGTCGCGCCCCGTGCTGGCCGAAAACGACCTCCGAACTGGTGTATCGGCGAGTAGTCTGCCGGTGACTCAGAATGAGGAGGATGTTCGTGGAAACCAAGGACACGGCCGGCGAGGTGCGGATTTTCCAGCCGTTGCCCGGGTGCCCGGCGGGCGGATCACAGGCGTTCGACTTCAAGCTCGCGCGTCTGCTCCGTCTGATCGGGGCCGAGGCCGCACCCGGCCCCGACTACCGGAGTGCGGCTCGATGGGAGGTCCACAAGGCGGTCGCCGGGCGGTCCGAGCTGCCCGAGGAGTACTTCGAGCCGCTGCTGGAGGCCGCGGTCCACGACCCCAACCCGAGCTTCAACCGGCGCTTCGTCGAGCCCGCCCTGCTCGCCTTCGGACAGCGCCGGGTCCGCCTCGCGCTGCTGGGTTACCTGCGCACCGGCACCAACCCGGAGCGGGCCGGTGCCGCGCGGGCGTGGTACTGGACGGCGCTCTCGGTCGGGGACGGCCGCAACGGCGCGGCGGCCGACGAGGGTTCGAGCGTCCGGGACACCTGGTACGAGACCGCGCTGCGCGAGTTCGTCGCCAACGACGACCTGGACGTCCGGCGCTGCATCCTCCCCGGCCTCCCGTTGGTGCCGCGCGCCTACCCGGCGGAGCTGCACGGTCTGATCGAGGCGGCGGTGGCGATCGCCCGCTCCCACCCCGACGAGTACATCCGGCACCGCGCCGAGATCCAGGTCGATCTCTGACCTCCGGGCGGCTCCGCTCCGGGTGCGCGCACCGCCTGCGTGCCCGGATCGGAATTCTCCTCCGGCCGTTCCCTTCGTCCACGATCCGGCGAATCGCGCGCGCCAACGGGCTTCCTCCGCCCGATGATTCATGGGTTTGTCGTCCGATCATGCCAATTCGGAACGGCCGCCGCGGAAACCGGCGCCCTGCCACCATGACGAGATGACCGAAGACATGCGCGCCTCGGCGACGACGGCCGCGTCCGTCCCCGTCGAACTCCTCGAACCCGCCGGCATCCGCCTGGTCGAAACCCCCGTGCCACCCCTCCCGGCGGCGGAGCGGGCCGCGGCGGACCGCGCCTGGGAGCGCGCCACCACGGCCAACCCCGGCCTCCACGACGGCCCGGCCGTCGCCTGCACCGGCCTCGCCGCCGACGGCCCCGACACGCTGGTCCTGCACTGGGCGCGGATCGGCTACCGCCGCTTCGCCCTGCGTCTCGTCCCGGGCGCCACCACCCGGGTCAGCTCCCTGTACGTCGCCGTCGTCCAGCCCTCCGACGACGGCCGGATCCTGATCGGCCGCTCGGCCGCCCCGACCGCCCACCCCGGCCGCTGGTGTCTGCCCGGCGGGTCCGCCGAACCGCCCCCGCCCGGCGAACCCCTCGACCCGTCCGCGCTGCGCCGGCACGCCGCCCGGGAACTCGCCGAGGAGACCGGCGTGTTCGCCTCGCCGGAGGAACTGACCCGCTGGCACCTCGTCCGCGGCGAACACGGCAACGTCGGGGTGCTGCACCTCGCCCCGGCCCGACCCGCCGCCGAACTCTGCGACTGCCACGAGGAATTGAGTGACGCCCACCGGTCACTCGGCACCCGGCCGGAGCTGGACCGGATCGCCCTGGTCGGCTCCCCGGCCGAGGCCGCCGCCCTCCCCGGGCCCCAGGCGGACCACCTCGCCCCGGTCCTGCGCCGCCTCCTCGCCGCGTCGTAGGGCCGTCGGACCCGGCCGGCTTCTCCGGGCCCCGCCGGGGGCGGCCGGCCCCCGGCCCGCCCCCGGTCCCCCTCCGGTGTCAGGGCTTGCGGGCCACCGCGCCGTACATGCTCACGCGGTCGGCGCCCGGGGCGGGGGCGGTGTCGGGCCGCCAGAGGGGCACGGTGACCACGCCGGGATCGAGCAGGTCCAGGCCGTCGAAGAAGGCGCGCACCTCGGCCCGGCTGCGGCCGACGAGCGGGGCGGTGGCCTTGTCGTACACGCCGGTGACCCGATCGCGGACCTCGGCCGGGATGAAGTCGGCGGTGCCGTGCGAGAGGACCAGGTGACTGCCGGAGGGCAGGGCGTCCAGCAGGGTGGCGACCACCCGGTACGGCTGGTCCTCGTCGCGCAGGAAGTGCAGGACGGCCGCGAGGACCAGTGCGACCGGGCGGGAGAAGTCGAGCAGTTCCGCGGCGCGGACGGCGTCCAGCAGCTGCGCGGGTCGGCGCAGGTCGGCCTGGATGACGGTGGTGCGGCCGCGGCCCGCGCCGGCCATCAGGGCGCGGGCGTGGCTGAGCACGATCGGGTCGTTGTCGACGTAGACGACCCGGGCGCCCGGGTCGGCCGCCTGCGCGATCTCGTGGGTGTTGCCGGCGGTGGGGATGCCGGTGCCGATGTCGAGGAACTGGTCGATGCCGAGGCCGGCGACCCGGCTCACGGCACGGGTCAGGAAGCCCCGGTTGGCGCGGGCGGTGGAGCGGAACTCGGGGTTGGCGGCGAGCGCCTTCTCGGCGGCGGCCCGGTCGGCGGGGAAGTTGTCCTTCCCGCCGAGGTAGTAGTCGTACATCCGGGCCGGGTGGGGGACGTCGGGCCGCAGGTCGGCCGCGGTCACGGCTCCGCCGGGCTCCCACATGGACTCGTATGGCACGCCTGCCGCCCCTTCGCCCGGTGAACTCTGCCGGTAAAAGTCTGATGATCTACATACGGCCTTGCTGGCGGACAGCCTAAAGCCCAGGTCACGGCCTCGGTGCCGGTTGGCCGGGTCGCCCCCGTATGTCCCTTTCGCGGACCTGCGTGGACCGCGGAACGGCCGTGCGTGCCAACGGCTCGCCGTGCGCTCCCGGCCGTCCCGGCGCAGGATGGGGGATCGGGGCGATCGAGCATCCGGCGACGGGAGGTCCGGGTCGTGGGAATCGCAATGGCAGACATCCGCGAGTGGCGCGGCCACGCCGTGGTCGACGACAAGAGCCACCGGATCGGCGCGCTGGAGTCCGTCTACGTCGAGACGGCCAGTGACGAGCCGTTCTTCGCCACCGTCACGGTCGGCTGGGCCGGCAACCGCCGCCTGGTGTTCGTCCCGCTGGAGGGGGCCGTGGCCGGGCCGGACTACGTCCGGGTGGCGTACCCGAAGAACCACGTCAAGCAGGCCCCCTCGATCGGGACGGACGACGTCCTGCCCGCCGAGGACGAGCCGGCCGTGTTCGCGCACTACGAGCTTCCGTACGCGACGGGTGCCGGTGGCGAGCGGCGGCTGGCGCGCCGCTGAAGGCCGGCCTGGAGCGACGGTCGGTCCCTTTCCGTCGGCAGCCGGGGGAGAGGCGGGCCTGGCACGCAGCCGGACGCGGAGTCGGTCGGGCGCGCCGATGAGCGGGGCCGGGCCGGGTAGCTGATCCTCGCTCCGGCCCTTGCCCTGGCCCGGTTGTCGCGGCGAGCAGCCCCGACCTGCTGCCCCCGGTCTGGGCCTGGGCTTCGGCCCGACGGCTCGGCCCGGTCCCAGGCCCTGACGTGCCGCCCACGGGCGGGACAGAGCCCGGTGATGACGTACCGGAGGGCCGCGACGGTTCACCCGTCGCGGCCTTCTTCGTGTGCCCGCTGAAGTTCCCGTGTCGCCCGACGCCCCGTCACGCGTCGTTCACGTCCCGGTCGCTGATTTTCGGATGAATGAGGCCGCCCGCAGTTGTACAGCCAACTGTGCCGGGGGCAGCCCGCACCTGCCCGCACAGCCGACCGCGGCGCACCCTCCCTCCCT
Source organism: Kitasatospora sp. NPDC053308 (assembly GCF_055585785.1). Classification (NCBI taxonomy): domain Bacteria; kingdom Bacillati; phylum Actinomycetota; class Actinomycetes; order Kitasatosporales; family Streptomycetaceae; genus Kitasatospora; species Kitasatospora sp. NPDC053308. The sequence goes on from NZ_JBVJJY010000002.1 coordinate 349,848, forward strand.
GACTCCGTGACCAGCCGCACCCGATCCCGTGCGCCGTCCCCCGGCGGACCGGGCCCCGGGCGCGGCGGACAGGACAACCGTGGCCGCAGGCAGCGCCCTGACCATCACCTCATCCTCCGACCCCACCGAAGGCGACCGGCTCACCTTCCACTGGAGCACCGACGCACCCGACGCCAAGAACTGGGTCGGCATCTACGACGGCACCCGGCAGCCCGGCACCGGCTCGTCGCTGCTGTGGAAGTACACCCCGGGCACCTCCGGGGACGTCCAGCTGGACACCTCCGCGCTGACCGGCGGCCCGTTCACCGCCTACCTGCTCGCCAAGGACGGGTACGGCATCCTCGCCCGGAGCACCCCGTTCAGCTTCCGTCCCAAGCCGGCCGTCGTCCGCCCGCACGCCGCCGTGGACTCCTTCACCGCCACGCCCGTCGCCCCCGGCGCCGCCGTGACGGTCAGGCTCGGCGGCCTCTGGTCCCGCCCGGCCGGCAACCCGGCCGGCTCGGCCGCCTACCGCAAGGTCAGCGGCCCGGCCTGGGCCTCCGTCAGCGCCGACGGCACGCTCAGCGGCACCGCCCCGGCCGCCGCCGGCAAGGGCCCCGAGGTGGTCGTGGTCGGCGTCAAGGACAGTGCGGGCGCCACCGACACCGTCACGGTGCTGGTCCCCGTCGTCGATCCCGCCGCGCCGCCGCGCCTCAAGGCCGCGAGCTGGAACCTGCACGACGCCGGCGCCGCCCACGCCGACGCGCTGGAGAAGCAGCTCCGGGTGGTCCTCGCGCAGGGGCTGGACGTGCTGGCCTTGCAGGAGACCGCGGGGGAGCGTGCCAGCACCCTGGCCGACGCCCTCGGCTGGTACGCCCACCAGAGCCCGGGCAGCGTCGGCATCCTCAGCCGCTACCCGCTCACCGACGTCACCGACGTCACCGCGCCGACCGCCGACCTGCCGGCCGTCGCGGCGACCGTGCAGCTGCCCGGTGGCCGTGCCGTCCGCTTCTGGGCCGCCCACCTGGACGAGACGGGCTACGGCCCGTACGCCGTCCAGGACGGCAGCACCGCCGCCCGGGTCGTGGCCGCCGAGAACGGCTCGCTGCGGCTGAAGCAGGCCAGGGCGCTGGCCGACGCCGTGCGCGCGGACCTCGCCCGGCAGCTCCCGGTCGTGGTGGGCGGGGCGCTGTCCTCGCCCTCCCACCTGGACTGGACGGCCGCCACCGCGCCCGCGCACGGCGGGGTCGGACCGCTGGAGTGGCCGGTCACCGTGGCCCTGCAGGCCGCCGGACTGACCGACGCCTTCCGCGAGGAGAACCGCGACCCGGCCAAGGCTCCGGGCTGCACCTGGTCGCCCACCCGCAGGAAGCGCGGCGACCGGCCCGAGCCGCAGGACCGGATCGACTACGTCCAGTACGCCGGAGCGCTGAAGCTGGTCGAGGCGCACACCCTGGTGGCCGACTGGCCGCAGCCCGAGCCGAACGCGGCCGCCAACGAGTGGCCCTCCGACACCGCCGCCGCCGTCGCCACCTTCCAGCTCTGAGAGGCCAGTTCGTGATGCCCGAGCTCTCCCGCCGTACCTTCGTCGGCGCCACCGCGGCGGTCGGCGCCACCGCCCTGACCGGTCTGGGTGCCACCCCGGCCGAGGCCGCGCCCGCCCCCGCCGGGGACGACCGGCTCACCGGGACCATCAAGGACGTCAAGCACGTCGTCGTCCTGATGCAGGAGAACCGTTCCTTCGACCACTACTTCGGCACCCTGGCCGGGGTCCGCGGCTTCGGCGACAAGCAGGCGCTCCAGTTCCCCGACGGGACGGACGTGTTCCGCCAGCCCGACAGCCGGCGCAGCGACGGCGGCGTGATGCTGCCGTACCGGATGGACACCGCCAAGTACAACGCGCAGAACGCCGGCGGCCTCGCCCACGACTGGGCGACCGGCCACCAGGCCATCAACAACGGCGCGATGAACAAGTGGATCGCCGCCAAGGGCGAGCGCACCATGGGCTACTTCACCCGGGAGGACATCCCCTACCAGTACGCCCTGGCCGACGCGTTCACCGTCTGCGACGCCTACTTCACCTCGCTGGCAGGCCCCACCGACCCCAACCGGCTCTACCTGTGGACCGGCACCGCCGGCCCCGGCCGCGACGGCACCACCGGCCCGTGGATCGACAACACCCCGGTCACCGACAACCCGGTGGCGGACTGGACCACCTACGCCGAGCGCCTCCAGGCGGCCGGTGTCACCTGGCGCGTCTACCACAACCCCAGCAAGGACGAGCGCACCGGCGACTACGACGACAACGCGCTCTCCTACTTCAAGCAGTTCCACGGCTTCCCGAAGGACGACCCGCGGTACATCAACGCGATGACCAGGTTCGATCCGGCCGACTTCGACCGCCACTGCAAGGACGGCACCCTGCCGACCGTCTCCTGGCTCGTCGCGCCCTACCTGTTCTGCGAGCACCCGGAGGCCGGCCCGGCCTACGGTGCGCACTGGGTCGACCAGGCGCTGCAGTCGCTGATGTCCAACCCGGACGTCTGGAAGCACACCGTCTTCCTGGTCATGTACGACGAGAACGACGGCTACTTCGACCACATGGTCCCGCCCACCCCGGAGCCCGGCACCCCCGAGGAGTTCGCCCAGGGGCGGGCCATCGGCCTCGGAAACCGCGTCCCGCTCTGGGTCATCTCGCCCTGGTCACGGGGCGGTTGGGTCAACTCGCAGGTGTTCGACCACACCTCGGTGCTGCGCTTCATGGAGCAGGTCACCGGCGTGGCCGAGCCCAACATCTCGGCCTGGCGCCGCGCCGTCTGCGGCGACCTCACCAGCTGCTTCGACTTCGCCGCGCCCGACCACTCGATCCCCCGGCTGCCCGACACCAAGGCCCTGATGGCCAAGGCCGACGCGGGCACCAAGCTGCCGGGCGTGGCGCTGCCGGCCGTCGGCGCCCAGTCGATGCCCGTCCAGGAGCGCGGCGACCGCCCGCACCGCCCGCTGCCGTACCAGCCGTGGGCCGACGTCGAGGTGGACCGCACGACCGGCAAGGTCACCTGCACGATGAGCAACGACGGTTCGGTGGCCTTCCCGTACGCCGTCTACCCGAACATCGTGCTCCCCTTCGCGGGCACCCCGTACACCGTGGCCCCCGGCGCCACCGCCCGGTACGTCTGGGACGCCGCCGCCACCCACGGCCGCTACGACTTCACCGTGCACGGTCCGGACGGCTTCGTCCGCCGCTTCGCCGGGACGGTCGTCCGGGACGGACAGGACGGCCAGAACGACATCGGTGTCCCGATCGTGACGGCCGACCTGCACGGCAACGGCAGGCTCACCCTCCAGCTGGTCAACGACGGCATGACCGACGTGGCCTTCACCGCCGCGCCCAACGACTTCGCGGGCAGCGCGCAGACCGTCCGGGTCAAGCCCGGCAAGCAGGTCGACCTGGCCTGGCCGCTGGACAAGCAGGGCCGCTACGACGTCATCGTGACCGCCCACACCGGTCAGCGCTTCGTCCGGCGCTACGCGGGCTGGGTGCACTGAGGCAGGCCCGACACCGCCCGGGCCACGGCCGGGGGCGCCGAACCGGTGACCCCCGGCCGTGGCTCGGACCGGCCGTCGGACCCCGCCGATACCGTCGGGCGCATGCAGAACATCAGCACCTTCCTCTGGTTCGACGACCAGGCCGAAGAGGCCGCCGCCTTCTACACCTCGCTGTTCCCCGACTCCCGCATCACGCGCGTCACCCGCTACGGCGAGGCCGGCCCCGGGGTGCCCGGCACGGTCATGACCGTCGACTTCGAACTCGCCGGCCGGGAGTACGTGGCCCTCAACGGCGGGCCCGAGTTCACCTTCACCGAGGCCGTCTCGCTGCAGGTGGAGTGCGACGACCAGCGCGAGGTCGACGAGCTCTGGGCCAAGCTCACCGCCGACGGCGGTCAGGAGGGGCCCTGCGGCTGGCTCAAGGACCGCTTCGGGCTCTCCTGGCAGATCACGCCGAAGGTCCTGCTCGACCTGGTCGGAGGCGAGGACCGGGCCAAGGCCGACCGCGTGATGGCGGCCATGCTGCGGATGCAGAAGCTGGACGTCCGGGCCCTGCTCGACGCGGCCGAGGGCTGAGGCCGTGGCCGCCCGCACCCACCGCAGCACCGTCTACCTGCGGGCCACCCCCGAGCGGGTCTGGCACGCGCTCACCAACGCCGACGAGTCCGGCCTCTACTGGGGGCACCGCAACGTCTCGACCTGGCTGCCCGGCGAGCCCTGGGAGCACCGGCGCACCGACGACTCCGGGATCGCCGACGTCGTCGGCACCGTCGAGACGGCCGACCGTCCGCACCGGCTGGTCACCACCTGGGCCGGTCCGGAGGAGCGGCGCCCGGGCGGGCCCAGCCGGGTCACCTTCGACCTCCGCGACTGGCGGGACCTCACCCGGCTCACCGTCACCCACGAGAACCTCGCCGACGAGGCCGAGCGGGCGGACGCCGAGCGGGGCTGGTCGGCGGTGCTCTCCAACCTGAAGACCTACCTGGAGACCGGCCACCCGCTCCCGCAGCAGCCCTGGCTGATGCCCTGACGCCCCGGTGCCCTGACGCCCCGGTGCCCCGATACCCCTGGGCCGTGGTGCCCCCGTGCGGCGGGGCACCGGATCAGCGCCCGGCCTCCGCCGCCGGGCGCCCCTTCCGTCCCCGCCCCCGACCCCGCCCCCGCTCGCCGCGCAGGAACCGGCGCACCCCGGCGAAGCGCGCGAAGCGCTCCCGGTTCTCCACCGAGGCCCGGTCCAGCTCCTCCATCAGCCGACGGCTGCGGTGCTCCAGGTCCAGCTCGTCCAGGATCCGGTCCACCTCGGCCAGCATCGAACCGTGCAGCTGCCAGGCCTCCGGGTGCTCCTGCACCCTGCGCAGCAGCACCTGGGCGACGTTCTCCCGGGAGGCCCAGGCCGCCGCCAGCTCGGAGGTGAGCCGGTCCTCCGCCTCCTCGGCGTTGCGGCTCACCTGGGTGGTCACCAGCACCGCGAAGCTCACCAGCGCGCCGCCGACGTGGTCCAGGAGTTCCTCCATCCCCACCGCGACCTCCGGCGGGAAGAGCCGTTCGCCGGGCGCGCGCCGCTTGGCCAGGTCGGTCATCGAGCGGGCCAGTACCCGGACCACGACGACGCAGATCTCCAGGGTGTCCAGCCCGGTGCGCAGCACCAGCCGGGACAGCAGCCCCTCGCTGATCCGCGGGTTGAACCGCAGGCTGTCCTCCGCCTGCCGCAGCGCCCCGTCCACCTCGGCGATGGCCTGGTCCAGTCGGCGGGCCTCGTGCAGCCGTTCGGCGGCCCGGGCGACGGGGGTGGGGCGGCCCAGCTCCTCGGAGATGTCGAGCAGCAGCTGGCGGGCCCGCCGGGCGAGGTCCTCGATCGACTCCCCGGCGGTGTCCACCCAGACCGGCGGCGCGAACAGCAGGTTGAACAGCAGGCCGACGGCGGCGCCGATGAGGGTCTCCAGCACGCGGTCCCAGGCCTGGGAGGTCAGCTTGGTGACGCCCAGGATCAGCATCGCGCTGATCGCGACCTCTTGGACGAACTCCTCCACCCGGACGAAGCGGCCGACGACCAGCGAGGCCAGGATGATCAGCCCGAGGCTCCACCAGGAGAGCCCGACCACGGCGCTGAAGCCGATCGCGATCAGCACGCCGACGACCACCGAGTTGACCCGGCGGATGCTGGTCTTGAGCGTCGAGTAGACGGTGACCTGGACGACGAGCAGCGCGGTCAGCGGCGCCGTCAGCGGGGCGGGCTCGCTGCTGAGCTGCGTCGCCACCGCGAAGGAGAGGGTGGCGGCGACGGTGGCCCGTACGGTCTGGACCACGAAGGGTTCTCGGGCGCTGCGGCGGATCAGGGCCGTGAGTGACTCCGGGAGAAGGGCCATGTCGGCCTTCTTTCCCCGAATCCGCTCCGCACACTGCGCCCGGGCCCGTCCGGCACCCGTACGAGCCCACCCGGGCGGCCGGTTGCCGCCGACCGCGGGGCTCAGGCCCGGGGGGCGCGGTGGAAGCGCAGCTTCCAGGGGGCCACGGCGGACTCGACCTGCACCGCCATGCTCATCTTCGAGGCGCCCTCGATCCGCTCCTCGAAGCGGATGGGCACCTCGCGGATCGTCATGCCCCGCTGGACGACCCGGTAGTTCATCTCGACCTGGAACGAGTAGCCGTTGCTCTGCACGCTCGGCAGGTCGATGGCGCGCAGGGTGCTCGCGCGCCAGGCCTTGAAGCCGGCGGTGGCGTCCCGGACGCCCAGGCCGAGGATGGTGTTGACGTAGAAGTTGGCCCAGGCGGAGAGGGCCTTGCGGTGCCAGGGCCACTCGGCGGCGGTCGAGCCGCCGGTGACGTAGCGGGAGCCGAGCACGACGGCGGTGTCGTCGGCGAGCAGGGTCCGCACCATCTCGGGTATGGCCGAGGACGGGTGCGAGAGGTCGGCGTCCATCTGGACCACGACGTCGGCGCCCTCGTCCAGGGCCCGGGACATCCCGGCCAGGTAGGCGCGGCCGAGGCCGTCCTTCTCGGTGCGGTGCAGCACGCCGACGGTGCCGCCGGAGTCCGCGGCGAGCTTGTCGGCGATCTCGCCGGTGCCGTCGGGCGAGTTGTCGTCGACCACCAGCAGGTGGAGGTCGGGCACCGGGAGCTCGGCGAGCAGGCCCGCGAGGACCGGGAGGTTCTCCCGCTCGTTGTAGGTGGGGACGACCACAACGACCTTGGGGGAGCCCTCGACCATGTTCTGTTTCCCTCGTGACCCTCGCCGGTCGGCAGCCGTGCCGCACCGGTCGGTTTGCCTGGACGACCTGCGCTGATTGGACCGTGCGAGTGTATCCGGGGTGCGCGGCCCCTCCCGCCCAGGGGCGTTTCCCCCGGGTTCCCCGGCCCTGAACCACCACCGGCGGCCGAGCGGTTGCTACGCCGTGCCGTAGACCGTGTCGAGGTTGTCCCGGGCCGGGTGGGTGCGGGCGGCCGGGCCCGCCGCGAAGGCGCGCAGGACGTTCTCGGTGACCTTGCGGACCATGTCCCCGGCCCGGAAGTCGATGCCGTGGTCGGCCTTGCCGCCGCCGGGGCCGGTGGCGTCCAGGGTCTCGACCCAGCGCATGGTGCCGGAGGCGAAGACCCCGGCGCCGCTGGGCACGGTGTAGTAGGCGGTGTCCGCGTGGGAGGGGCGGCCCTCGCAGACCACGGGGGAGTGGGCGATCACCTCGATCGGGCGCGGGGTGGGGAAGGCGGTGTTCACCCGGTCGTACTCCACACCGACCAGGTGCGGGAAGGACGCCCCGGCCGCGACGCCCGTCCCCTCGAAGGCCCAGTGCCCGGGGGAGGTCACCACGTACGGGGCGTCCACCGGGTAGCCGTCGTAGATCACGCCGAGCATCGAGCTCTCCGGGTCGGCGCCCGGGCCGGCCCGGAAGTCGGTGGTGGCGGGGGCACCGGCCCGGTACCCGGGGTCCTGCGCCCAGGCGTCCTTGTAGCAGACCACCGTGCGGTCCGGGCCGAGCTCGGTCGGCTCGAACCGGACCCGGCGGAAGCAGCAGTTGGCCCCCAGGATCGCCAGGTTGGTCCCCGCGTCGCGGGCCGCGACCACGTGGGCGCGTTGCTCGGGGGACCAGTACTCGTCGTGGCCCAGTGACACCACAGCGGCCGCGCCGGTCAGCAGGCCGGGCTCGCGGGCGACGTCGATGCCGGTGGTGTAGGAGAGCGGCAGTCCCAGCCGTTCGGCGAGGGCGATCAGCGGCGCCTCGTAGACCAGGAACAGCCCGGCGCCGTGGTCGTAGGCGTACGGCCGGTCGAAGACGACCTTCAGCGAACGGGTGGCCAGGCCGCCGGTCGGGCCGTTGTAGAGGCTGTACCCGCCCCACTCGTTGTAGGCCTGCCAGGTCGCCGGGGCGCTCATGACCACCGTCCTGCCGACGGTGACGGCCGAGCGGACGGTGAGCGGGACGTAGCGGCGGCCCGAGCCGTCCTCGGCGTCCAGGCGCAGCAGGTAGGCGCCCTCCGGCCAGCCGGCGGTGTCCACGGCGAGGGTGCGCTGCCAGCCGGTCAGCACGGTGCGGGTCGCCCCGTCCACGTGCGGTGCGGCCTGCCTGCCGCCGGGGACGTGCTCGCGGCGCCAGACCAGACGGGCGCGGGCACCGCCGTACCAGCCCATCCGGTACGCGGAGACGGTGAAGGCGGCGGCGGGGGTGGAGACGTGCAGGCCGAAGGGCTCGCCGGGCAGCACGCTGACCCGGTCGGCGAACCCCTCGATGGCGGAGTCCGGGCCGGGATCGGTGATCTCCCAGCCGGGCGTGCCGGGGAGGTCCCGCTCGCTCCGCAGGTCGGTCGGGGGCGTGGTCGTCGCCCCGGCGTGCCCGGCGGCCGGGTCGTCCGCGCCGTGGTCGCCGGGCCGGCCGCTCGCGGGGTGCGGGGCGGCGGCCGCGGTCTGGGGCCGGGGGCCGCAGGAGGTGGCGGCGGCCGCCATCAGGCCCAGGCCCAGGATTCCCCGCCGACTCGGTTCCGCCACCGCGGCCTCCCTGTGGTTCGCAGCTGTGCCGGCCGGACTGCCCCGGTCCGGCGCGTCAACCTCGCGTGTCAATGTGAGTGGACATCCTTCCCTCTTGTGAGGGGGGAGTGCGACCCAACGCGCCGGGGTCGCCGTGCGGCGCCCGGCCTCGGTCGCCACCCGGGAGGGCCGTACGGGCGCACCCTGGCGTGTCGGCGCGCGCGGTGGCCCGGCGGGCGCGTCCGGGTCACCTAGCCTGACCAGGCCCGCCGTCCGGCGGCCACAGGGCGCCCGGACCCGTACGCGGCCGGCCGAGTCGTGGACAGGGGTGTACGTGGTCTCGTCGGGTTCGGCCGCACCGGGGGTGTCCCGCCCGACCCGGGGTGAGCGGTTCCGGGCGTGGATGCTGGAAGGCCTGGCGGACATGGCCAAGCAGCACCCCGGTCCGCACGCGGAGGCACCGGCCGAGAAGGGCCAGCGCTGGTGGCGGGTGATGTGCCTGACCGGTCTGGACTACTTCTCGACGCTCGGCTACCAGCCCGGCATCGCCGCCCTCGCGGCCGGTCTGGTCTCGCCGATCGCCACCATCGTGCTGGTGATCGTCACCCTGCTCGGGGCGCTGCCGGTCTACCGGCGGGTCGCCCAGGAGAGCCCGCACGGACAGGGCTCGATCGCGATGCTGGAGCGGCTGCTGTCGTTCTGGCAGGGCAAGCTCTTCGTGCTGACCCTGCTCGGCTTCGCGGCCACCGACTTCATGATCACCATCACCCTGTCCGCCGCCGACGCCAGCGCGCACCTGGTGGAGAACCCGCACCTGCACAGCGCGCTGACCGGCAAGCAGGTCATGCTGACCCTGATCATGGTCGCGCTGCTCGGCGCGGTGTTCCTCAAGGGCTTCAGCGAGGCGATCGGGCTGGCCGTGGTGCTGGTCGCGGTCTACCTCGCCCTCAACGTCGTGGTGGTGGTCAACGGGTTCTGGCACGTGCTCAAGGCCCCGCACGTGTTCAGCGACTGGACCGACGCGCTCACGGCCGAGCACGGCAACGCGCTCGCCATGATCGGCGTCGCGCTGGTCGTCTTTCCCAAGCTCGCGCTCGGCCTCTCCGGCTTCGAGACCGGCGTCGCCGTGATGCCGCACATCGAGGGCGACCCGGAGGACACCGAGGAGAAGCCCACCGGCCGGATCCGCGGCACCCGCAAGCTGCTCACCACCGCCGCCGTGATCATGAGCTGCTTCCTGATCGCGACCAGCTTCATCACCACGCTGCTCATCCCGGCCGACGCCTTCAAGAAGGGCGGCGAGGCCAACGGACGGGCGCTGGCCTACCTCGCCCACGAGAACCTCGGCAGCACCTTCGGCAGCGTCTACGACCTGTCCACGATCGCCATCCTCTGGTTCGCCGGCGCCTCGGCGATGGCCGGGCTGCTCAACCTGATGCCGCGCTACCTGCCCCGGTACGGCATGGCGCCGCACTGGGCCCGGGCGGTGCGACCGACCGTCATCGTGCTGACCCTGATCGCCTTCCTGGTCACCTGGATCTTCGACGCCAACGTCGACGCCCAGGGCGGTGCGTACGCCACGGGCGTGCTGGTACTGATCAGCTCCGCGGCGATCGCCGTCACCATCGCCGCCCACAAGGCCGGCCAGGCGCGCTGGAGGGCCGGGTTCGCGGTGATCGCCGCCGTGTTCCTCTACACCACGGCGGTCAACATCGCCGAGCGGCCGGACGGCGTGAAGATCGGTGCCTGCTTCATCGCGGGCATCATGCTGGTCTCCTTCCTCTCCCGGCTCAAGCGGGCCTTCGAACTACGCGTCACCGACGTGGTGCTCGACGACGTCGCGGAGCGGTTCGTCCGGGACTACATGCACCGCCCGCTGCGGCTGATCGCCAACGAGCCGAACAGCCGCGACCTCGCCGAGTACCGCGACAAGATCCACCAGATCCGCCGGGACAACGACATCCCGGCCGAGGACGACCTGGTCTTCGTCGAGGTCACCGTGCTCGACCCGTCCGACTTCGAGGCCGAGCTGACGGTGCACGGCGAGGTGCTGCACGAGCGCTACCGGGTGCTGTCGCTGCAGAGCTCCAGCGTGCCGAACGCCCTGGCCGCCCTGCTGCTGCAGGTGCGGGACCTGACCGGGCAGCAGCCGCACATCTACTTCGAGTGGACCGAGGGGAACCCCTTCGCCCAGTTCCTGCGCTTCTTCCTGTTCGGACAGGGCGAGATCGCGCCGGTCACCCGCGAGGTGCTGCGCGAGGCCGAGCCGGACCGCACGCGCCGCCCGGCCGTGCACGTGGGCTGAGGGCCGGGCGCCCGGTCAGCGGGACGGGTGGGACCTGCTCCAGGCGGGCGCGACCAGGGCCACCAGGCCGACCGCGAAGGCGAGTTGCAGGATGTGACGGATCCAGTCGATGCCCGAGGTGTGGCGGACGCCGATCCAGCCGGAGACGGCGTTGCCGAGCCAGGCCCCGGCGGCGCCGAGCAGCATGGTCAGCCACCAGGGGATCGACTGCGGCCCGCGCAGGATCAGCTTGGCGAGCACGCCCAGCACGAAGCCGATGAGCAGAATCCACAGGAGCTGGAACATCGCAGTCCACCTTCCGGGCGGCACCGGCCGCGGCCGGTGCGCCCCATCGCCGAAGACGCGGTTCGTCCCATGATCGCCCGGATCGGCCGGACGGGCACGTCGGCGGACACCTCCGCAGGTCAGAGCCGTGACGGCGGGTCGCATCGGGTACGGAGGGGCGAGATCGCGCCGCCGGTCGGGCCGGAAATCCGCTGTCCGGCAGACCGGGGACGCCGATAGGAATGGGCCGTGACGCGGAGGTGCCGCGTCACCGAGAGGAGCCCACCCGTGATACGCCTCCGTGCCGCCGCCCTGACCGTCGGCTCTGTCGCCGCCGCCCTGACCCTGACCATGGGAACGGCCCAGGCCGCGCCCGGTGACACCAGCACCATGTGCTCCTCCTCGCTGACTCCGGGCGGCTACGTCGACGTCCAGTGGTGGAACAGCGGCGGCTGCGGCTCCGGGTTCACCCCGAACACCAAGAAGATCATGCAGCTCACCGGCTACCCGGTCGGCACCGTGGTCAACGCCTGCGCCTCCACCTGGCCCCCGGTCGGCTGGACCATCGTCAGCAGCTTCTACAGCGCGGGCTGTCAGTACTCCGCGGTGCCGAGCTTCGACAAGAACTCCTGGCAGCTGAAGCGCGTCTCCTGACGACGTCCGACGGTTCCCCACGGCGGTGCGGGCCTCGGCGGCTCCGCACCGCCTCAGCCGCTCCGCACCGCCTCGGCAGTGCGGCACCGCCTCAGCGGTCCCGCACCGCCGTGACGGCCTCGCGGACATCCCGGTCCGGATCGTCGGCGAGGCCGTCCAGCAGTTCCGCGGCGCCCGGGGTGGACCAGCCGGCGACGGCCCAGACCAGCTCCCCGCGCACCTTCGGGTCCGGGTGGGCGGCCAGGCGCGCCAGGGCGTCCACCGGGCCGCGGCGGCGCATCCCGAACCAGTGCAGGACGGACCACAGCTCGTCCGGGTCGCCGGGATCGCCCGCCGCCGCGAGCCGGGCGAGCAGGACCGGGACGGGCGGCGGCGGGCCGTCCAGCGGGTGCGGACGGCGCTCCCGCAGCCGGCGGCTGCCGTACTCGCCGCGGATCCGGCAGCCGAAGCAGGTGCACGGCCGGGTGCCGTGGGCGTTCGGGAGGTAGCGCCAGCCGGCGACCTGCGGCACCGCGCGGATCCGGTGCACCTCGCGGGCGGCGGCCGGGCGGGGCAGGAAGACCTCCCAGCCGCGCGGGTCGGGCAGCGCGCCGATCCGTCGCACCGCCTCGGCGGCGCGGACCCGCCGCTGGCCGCCGGTGGCGCGGTCGCGGTAGTGCCCGGCCAGCACCTCCTGCTCGTCGTCCAGCCGGACGTGCACCGCGACCAGTGCGCCCTTGGGCCCGAACCTGGCCAGCTCGCGCAGCCATTGGTGGGTCAGCGTGTACGAGGGCAGGACCGGGAAGCAGTAGAGCCCGCGCGCCCCGTCCTGGCCCCGGCTGTCGGCCCGGATCCCGGCGCGGCGGATGCGCGGCCCGTTGGCCGCGGCGGTCAGGTGCACGAACATCGCCATGGGGGGCGATGGTAGCGAGCGGGCGACGGGTGCTCCGAGTGGTTTTCCGGCGGCCCGCTCGGTGTGCGGCGCGCGATCAGCGCGGTCCGTCCCGGTGCGTGCGGCGCTCGATCAGGGCGGCCAGGCCGTCCAGGATGCGCTCCAGACCGAAGCCGAGGGCCTGGTCGCCCCCGCCGGGTTCGGCCATCGCGGCCGCGACGCCGGGGAAGCGGTCGGCGTGCCGCTGCACCACCGTGCCGAGGGCGACGAGGAATTCGGCCTCGGGGGAGCCGGCCGGTCCGGCCGCCCGGGACTGCTCGGCGATGCCGCGCACGTGCCCGGCGAGCAGGACGGCGGCGTCCATCCGCTCGGGGCCGGTCAGCCCGTGGCCGTCGAGCGCGGCCACCACCCGCTCCAGCCAGGAGAGTTCCTTCGGGCCCATGATGCGGGGGCCCACGGTGGCGTCCAGCAGCCACGGATGGCGCCGGAAGGACTCGGCCAAGTGCGCGGCCCAGGCGGACAGTTGCTCCCGCCAGTCGGCGCCGGCCGGCGGGGCGGGGGGCTCGTCGATCGCCGACTCGACCATCAGGGCGACCAGTTCGGCCTTGCCGGGGACGTAGCGGTAGAGCGACATCTTGGTGAAGTCGAGCAGCCCGGCCACCTTCTGCATCGAGACCGCGCCCAGGCCCTCGGCGTCGGCGACCTCGACCCCGGCCGCGGCGATCCGCTCCAGGCTGAGGGCCGGCTTCGGCCCCCGGCTCGGCTTGGCCGGCGGGCCCCAGAGCAGTCGCACCGTGTCGTTCGCCGCCTCGCTCATCGTCTGCTCCCGTCCGGGCTCCGCCCTGGTTCCGCATTCCGGCCCTGCTGCGGGGTTGCCCCGCGCGTCAACTGTGTCTACCGTACACAGCAGCAAACAGTGTCTGCCAGACACAGTTTCTCGATCCTCGGACGGAGTGGTCCCATGAGCACCAAGGTCCTGATCTCGGGCGCGAGCATCGCCGGCCCCGCCCTGGCCCACTGGCTGGGCCGGTACGGCTACGAGGTGACCGTGGTCGAACTGGCCCCGGCGCTGCGCGACGGCGGCCAGGCCGTCGACTTCCGCGGCCGCACCCACCTCACCGTGCTGCAGCGCATGGGCGTGCTGGACGAACTGCGCGCCCTCGGCACCGGCGGCACCCCGATGACCTTCGTCGACCCCGACGGGCGCCGACTGCTGCACCTGCCGGCCGAGTTCGCGGGCGGCGACGTGGAGGTCCCGCGCGGGGAACTCGCCCGACTGCTGCACCGGCACAGCCGCGCCCGCGCCGAGTACCTCTTCGGCGACTCGATCACCGCACTGGAGGAGACGCCGAGCGGCGTCCGGGTGGCCTTCCGCAACGCCGCGCCGCGCGAGTTCGACCTGGTGATCGGCGCCGACGGGCTGCACTCCAACGTTCGCCGGCTCGCCTTCGGACCGGAGCGGCGCTACGTCCGCCACCTCGGCTACTACGCGGCCACCTGGCAGCTGCCGAACGACCTCGGGCTGCCGGTGGGATCGGTCGGGCTGAACGTCCCCGGCCGGCTGATGTCCGTCGGTGCCGCCCACCGGGACCCGAGTCGGGCCGGTGCCTTCTGCCTCTTCGCCTCCCCCGAGCTGCGCTACGACCGCCACGACCCGGCGCAGCAGAAGGCACCGATCCGGTCGGCCTTCGCGGGCCTCGGGTGGCGGGTGCCGCGGCTGCTGGAGAGCCTGGACGCCGCGCCCGAGCTGTACTTCGACTCCATCAGCCGCTCCGACGTGCCCGCGTGGTCGAGCGGCCGGATCGCGCTGGTCGGCGACGCCGCCTGCGGCGCGACGATCGGCGGCATGGGCACCGGCACGGCGGTCGTGGCCGCGTACGTCCTGGCCGGGGAGCTGGCCCGGGCGGGCGGCGACCACCGGAGCGCCTTCGAGCGGTACGAGCGGCTGCTGCGCGGCTACGCCCGGGGCTGCCAGAAGGGCGGCGACCGGACCGGGCCGTTCCTGGCGCCGCGCACGGCGACCGGGCTGCGCCTGCGCAACGCGGTGCTGAACCGGCGCTGGGCGCTGGACCGGATGCTGGAGCTGGGCAAGCAGGTCAGCAGCGTCGAACTGCCGGACTACGAGGCGGAGTCGTCCGGCCGCGTCCGAGCGGCGGGATGAGCGGCGGGATGAGCGGCGGCGGGGCTCACCGCGGTGGCCCGAGGCGGTTGCCGTTGTCGAGCAGCCCCTCGACCTGGACGGCCGAGCGGGCCGGTCGCTCCACGGCGAGGGTGTGGTCCGGGGCGGGCCGGTCGGCGGACCAGTCCTGGCCCTTGACGGTGAGCCGGGTGACACGGCGGCTGCCCGCCGCGAGCAGGTACTCGGCGCCCTGCGGGGAGTGCCACCACGTCCAGGCCACCGTGTCCTGCTCGAACCGGCTGCACGCCCGGCCCGGCCCGCCGCCGGTGCGCTGCGGACCCCGGGCGGCCGGCAGGACGACCGCGGTGGCCGCGCTGCCCTCGCCGTTCCAGCGGTCGGCGCGCAGACAGACCCACGCGGCCGAGCCCGCGCCCTGCGGCAGCGGCTGGACGGCGAAGGTCCACAGGTTCAGCTGCTTGACGCCCGGCTTGCCGTCCGGGACGGCGCAGCCCGCGCGGGCCCAGGCCTGCAGCGCGTCCTGGGCGGTCGCTTCGCGGGGCTCCCGGGGTTCCCTGGCGTCGCGGGCGGACGGCGCGCTCGGCTGGGCGCGGTCCGGGGGCGGGACGTACGTGAGGTGCGCGGGCACGAGGCCGCCCAGGTCGGCCAGCAGGAAGGCGTGCTTCTCGGCCACCGCGGGGGAGGAGCGCAACTGGAGCAGGGTGGCGCCCTGGCAGTCGGCGAGCCCGCCGGTGGGAGTCGGGTCGGTGATGCCGTCCGGGTGCGGCAACGGGCGTGCGGGGGTGTCGGGTTGATCGATCCGGCGGGTCTCGGCGGCGTCCACCCAGGGCGCCAGCAGGTAGCGGACCGCCGCCCCCTGGCGGCGCAGTGCCACCGCGCCCGCGGTGGTCAGGTCGGAGTCGTCGGCCCGGGCGAGGTCCAGGCCCCCGTCGCGGCCGTCCGTGTAGCGGGCGATCCGCCGGCCGTCGTACAGCACCACCACGCCACTGCCCTCCACCGTCCCGGCGAACAGCAGCTGGGGCGCCGCGGCGGGCGGGGTGGTGTCCGTGCCCGGCTCGGCGCGGGTCTGCGGGCCGGGCCGAGCCCAGGCGGCCAGGGCGCGGCCGAGCAGCGCGCCGTCCTCCCGGCGCTCGCCCCGGGCGGGCCAGGCGGAGAAGTCCACCCGCGTGGTGTGCTGCCACGCGTCGGGCGCCACCCGGACCAGCCGGGACGGGTCGGCCGCGCCCGGGGCGGGCGCGGAGACGGGACCGGCGGGCGTCGCGGGGCCGGAACCGCCCAGCACGGCCGCCGTGGTGGTGAGCCCGAGCAGCCCGACCGCCAGCGCGGCCGTCAGCGTCCGGCGGCGGCGCAGCAGGTCCGTGGGCTGCACCCGGACCGCGCACGGGTCGAAGGCGGGCAGCGCGGGATCGGGACCGGTCCGGAGCCCGGCCGCCGCGGCGACCGCCTCCTGCGGCTGCGCGACTCCGGCCCGGCGCAACACCTCGGCGGCCTGGTCGGCGCCCAGCTCCTCGACCGCGCGCAGGGCGAAGGCGGCGCGGGCCGGGGCGGAGAGCGCCGCGAGCGCGTGGTCGAGTTCCGCGTCCTGCTCGCCGCCGTGCGGGACGAACAGCCGCAGCCCCCAGACCCGCGGCGCCAGCAGACGGGCGGCCGGGCGCGGGCGGAGTACGGCGCGCAGCACCCGCAGGCGCAGGGCGGCGTACACCTGCTCCGGCTCGGAGGTGTCCGGGTCCGCGGCGTTCGCCCGGTCGGCGGCTGCCGGTTCGTCCCGGCGGGTCCAGGGGAAGGGCAGGGCGCGCTGGACGGCCGCGTGCGCGGCGAGCACCCGGCTGTGCCGGTCCCGGTCGGCAGGCAGGGCGAGGTAGGCGAGCCGGACCAGCCTGCGGTAGTGGCGCACCAGCGCGGCCTCCGCTTGCGCCACCGGACGTGCCGCGGCCCCGCGGGCCGACGGAGCCGCGCCCACCGTCCGTCCTGGCAAAGGGGCCTCCCGGGAACCGTGGTGCTGTCGTGGTGGACGGTCCAACGAGTCGATCATGTGATGGTTGCGCCGTCCGGGCTGACCGGCGGACGACCGGGGGCGCGCGGCGGGCACCTCGCGCCCCCGGTCTCCTCTTCGCTCGTTCCGCGCACCGGGGTCGGGCAGCCGGGAGCGGGCAGCCGGGAGCGGGAGGCCGGCGAGTCGGGAATCGGGCGGTCGGGGCCGCGTTCGTGGCCATGGGTCCAAGGTCCCACCCGTTCGGCCCCTTGGCCCCTGGCGGTCGGCGCCGCCGCGCGCCATGCTGCCGGTAACCGGCCGGGACGATCCGCGCCCGGTCGGACCAGCAGCGTTGGAGGAGGTGAACCGGCGTGCGGCATGCCACCGTCGAATCCGTGATGACCAGCCCCGTGGTCCTGGTCTCTCCCGAGACCGGGTTCCAGGAGATCGTGGCGCTGCTGAGCGAGTACGACATCACCGGCGTGCCCGTGGTGGACCCGGAGGGACGGCCGCTCGGCGTGGTCTCCGAGGCCGACCTGCTGCGCACCCTGGCCGCGCAGGAGGACCCGGGCAGTCTGCTCCCGGCGCCCGAGTCCGCGCAGGCGGGCCCGGACGGCGAGGTCACGGCCGCCGACCTGATGACGGCCCAGCCGGTCTGCACCACGCCCGGCACCAGCGTGGTCGCGGCCGCCCGCACGATGAGCCGGCACGGGCTGAAGCGGCTGCCGGTCCTGGACGAGGAGGGGCGGGTCGTCGGCGTGGTCAGTCGGGGCGACCTGCTGCGGGTGTTCCTGCGCGAGGACATGGTGATCCGGCGGGAGATCGTCGAGGAGGTGCTCGGCCGGATCGAGGGGGTCAGCCCGGCGGAGATCGGCGTGGAGGTGAACCAGGGGCGGGTGGTGCTCAGTGGCAGCGTGCCCGAGCCGCACCTGGTGCCGATCGTGCTGAACCTCTGCCGCTCGGTGGACGGCGTGGTCTCGGTGACCGACCGGCTCGGCGCCGGGGGCGCGGCCGCGGTGGGGTGAGCCCACGGCTCACCCGGCACGTCGCGGCCCCGCCCGAAGTGTCGCGGCCTGCCCGGTGCGTCGCGGCCTGCCGGTGCGTCGTGGACCCGGACGGCCCGGTTCGCATACAGCGGAGCGTATCGGGTAACTCACTCTGTGTGCCCGGCTGATCGGATCGCCGAGGCACCGGAGCACCGGGGAGGCGGCCGTGACAGTCGTGTTCGACGCGGACTTCACTTCGACCAGGCAGTGGATCACCGGGCGCACCAGCGCCTATCCCCGGATGGGGCCGACCAATCGGAGCGACCACAAGCTCGACTACCTCGTCCGCGGCTACTGCCCCGGTGGGGTGTTCACCGCCACCCGGCGGCACAGCGGCGGCCTGTGGAGCTGCAACCTGCTGACCACCGAGGGCAGTCCGGACGGTTTCCAGGTCCGTACCGGCGACGTGCTGTCCGCGCGCGTGACGCTGCCCGTCGAGCTGGGCGCCTGGCCGGCGATCTGGACCTGGCGGGACGGCGGCAACGAGGTGGACCTCTTCGAGTACCACCCCGACAACCCGGACCTGCTGGAGATCTCCAACCACGTCCGGGGCGGCTTCCGGTACTGGCACGGCGGCGGCGCCGGGATCGGCCCGGGGGCGACCTTCGACCTGCGGGTGGTGCTCGGCGCGCACTCGGTGGACTGGTACGTCGACGACGCGCTGGTCTACGCGGACCTGCACGGCGTCGGGTCCGGCTGGCACGCGTACCTGATCGTCAACCTCTCGGTGGCGGACGGCACGTACCACGACCGGCCGCCGACCGGGGGGCCGGACCGGCTCAGCTGGACCTGTCACAGTCTGCGGGTGGAGCGCTGACGCGCGGGTCCGGTGCGCCGGGCCGTCGATCAGCCCGTTGATGGGCCCGGCGATGGGGCCGTCGATCAGCCCGGTGGTCGCTCAGGGTGCGAAGGCGGCGGTGATCGGGCCGTGCGGGCCGGAGCGCTGGAACCAGACCGCGCGGCGGTGCGCACCGATGTGGGCCGGGTCGGTCACGTAGAGGTCGTCGCGCGGGGCCCGCTCGTTGCCCGGGGCCAGGGCGGCGTCCACGGCCTGGGCGGCGATCGCGTGCAGCAGCGCGGTGGCGGTGGCCTCGGCGGCGGACGGCGCGATGGCGAGGGCGGTGAGTTCGGCCCAGAGCGCGGTGGACACGTAGGCGATCGGGGAGTGCCCGAGCGACGGGTGCCGGCTCGGGTCCGCGTGGCGGCGCAGCGCTCCGGTGGCGACGAGCCGCTCCGGCGAGCGGCCGTCATCGGGCGGGGCGCCGTCGCCCGGCGGGTGGTGCGTCATGCGCGGGTACGGGGTCACGTGCGGCACGCTACCCCGCGCGGGCCGGTGCGGGTGCGGGATGGCTGCCGGAACGTTTTCTCAGACTTTCCTCACAGCGCTTTCACCGGTGCCGGGCGCACGATGGTGGTAAGGCGCTGATCACCTCGGCGGGCCCCGGCGGTCGGGGCCGGAGGAGGAGGTCCTGATGAGGCACTGGCATGGGTACGGGCACGGCCACGGCTTGGGCGGCTGGGGCATCGGCCTGATGGCGTTCGGGTCGCTGCTGGTCCTGGTGCTGCTCGTGCTGCTCGCGGTCGCCCTGTTCCGGTACGTCTCGCGCTCGCGGCAGCCCGTCCCGCACGGCCCGGCGGCCGCGGCGGGCGCCGGCGGCGGGCCGTGGGCGGGGCCTGGGGGCACCCGGGGCTGGGGGGCGGGCCCGGAGCAGGTGCTCGCGGAGCGGTTCGCGCGGGGTGAGATCGACGCGGAGGAGTACCGGCACCGGCTCGACACCCTGCGTTCCGCGAACGGGCCGGGTGGCGGTGGGCCCGGCGGCGACTGGTCCGGTGGCGGGCCCGGCAGCGGGTCCGGCGGAGGGTCAGGCGGAGGGGCGGGGGCGTAGGCCGCGCGCAGGGGGCGCGACACGGGACGGGCCCGCCGTACGTGCTGTACGGCGGGCCCGGTGTGCGCCGGAGGCGCGGGTGCTGTCGCGCGAACCGCGTGATTACTCGACGACCAGCTCGACCGGGATGTTGCCCCGGGTGGCGCGGGAGTAGGGGCAGACCTCGTGCGCCTGCTTGACCAGCAGCTCGCCGGTCTCGCCCGCGAGGGACTCGGGCAGCTCGACCCGCAGCACGACCGCGAGACCGAAGCCGGCGCCGTCCTTGCCGATGGAGACCTCGGCGGTCACCGAGACCTCGCTGGTGTCCACCCGGGACTGCCGGCCGACCAGGCCGAGGGCGCTGGCGAAGCAGGCGGCGTAGCCGGCCGCGAACAGCTGCTCGGGGTTGGTGCCCTGGCCGTTGCCGCCCAGCGCCGGCGGCATCGCCAGCGCGAGGTCCAGCTGCCCGTCGGAGCTGACGGCGCGGCCCTCCCGGCCGTTGGCGGTGGCGGCTGCGGTGTAGAGCGCGTCCATGGTCGGTTCCCTTCGTGGTGCTGCTCGGGGTTCTGCGGTTGCTCGCATGCGGAGGGGTCGGAGCGCCGCCGTCGCTGCGGCGGCGGGTCTTCCGGCGCCCTGCCGTGCCACCATTAGAGCACGCAATTCAATTGCGCACAACTGAATCGTGTGACGGTGGTCGGTACCATGGATCCATGACCACGCTCCCCGACCTGGCGGACGAGGACCTGCTCCGTCTCGACCAGCAGATCTGCTTCTCGCTCAACTCGGCCTCGCGCGCCTTCGGCGGCGTCTACCGGGTGCTGCTCCGGGAGCTCGGGCTGACCTACCCGCAGTACCTGGTGATGCTGGTGCTGTGGGAGGACGGCGAACTGCCGGTCAAGCGGATCGGCGAGCGCCTGCGCCTCGACTCCGGCACGCTCTCCCCGCTGCTCAAGCGGCTGGAGGCGGCCGGTCTGGTGCGCCGTGAGCGCAGCCCGCAGGACGAGCGGTCGGTCACCGTCACGCTGACGCCCGAGGGGTCGGCGCTGCGCGAGCGGGCCGGGCAGGTCCCGCGTCGGCTGCTCGCCGCGACCGGGCTGCCGGTCGAGGACCTGGCGTCGCTGCGCGGGCTGCTGGAGCGGGTGACCGCCGCACTGGACTCGGCGGCGGTGGAGCCGGCGCCGTAGCGCCGCTCACCGCGGAGGTCGCGGGTGGGGCTTGTCAAGCCGTCGGCACGCCCGGTGTGATCTGGGTCACGTGGCGGGTGCTCCGGTGGGGCCGTCCGACCCGATTCGGCAGGTCAGCGGCACTGTTCGGAACTGAACGTAAACGTTCGCCAATTGTCCGGCCGATCCGGTCGACATCCCGCCTCTCCCGGACGGTTACACCACGAGCCCCCGAAGGGGCCGTCGGCGTGCCACCCGGTGGGCCGGCCAGCTGACCCACGAAAGAGGGGGCGTGCGTGAACACTCCCGGGCCGGGCGAGGAGCGGAGCCTGCGGGCGGACCCGCTCGGCGACCTGCCGAACGACTTCGAGGCGTTCTTCACCCGCGAGAACTCCGGCTACCTCCGCTACGCCCAGCAGCGCCTGCGGCACCGCGAGGACGCCCAGGACGCGGTCCAGAACGCCGGCACCACGCTCTACAAGAACTGGCGCCGCGCCCTGGCCAGTGCCGATCCGCAGGCCTTCGCCTTCAAGGTGGTGAAGGACGCCGTGGTGGACGTCCTGCGCGAACGCCGTCGCGCCGAACGCAAACGGCTGCGGGTGATAGCCCAGCGCCGGTCCGACACCAGCCAGGACGAGCTGGAGGAGCTCGCCGAGCTGGACGCCCTGGACTGGGCGATGGACGAGCTCGCGCGCGCCGCGCCGGTGCAGGCGGATGTGGTCCGGCTGCGCCAGGCGGGCCTGTCGTACCACGACATCGGCCGCTCGCTCGGCATCGCGCACACCACCGCCCGCACCTACTACAGCCTCGGGCGGCGCCACCTGGAGTACCTGCTGGAGCACCCGGACGAGGGCGCAGCGGGGGAGACGTGAGGACCGGGAGGGCCGTGACGTGGGGGCCGTGACGTGAGGGCGGGGACATGAAGGTGGGGGACCTGCTGCGAGCGCACTCCGCCGAGCTGGAGCGGGAGTTCGACGACCACGACCCGGTGGCCTTCACCCGGCGGCTGGCCGAGCGGCTCGCCGCCGCCCGTCGGTCCGCACCGGCCGTGCGGGAGCGCCCGGCCCGGCCGCCGGCGGGCGCCCGACCGCCGCACGCGCCGGTGCCGGGGCCGAGCCCGGGCGCGGGGCCGGGAGCGGGGCCGGGAGCGGGCGCCGGCCCCGGCCCGGCACCGCCCGCGGGGGCGGCGGGGCAGTCGCCCGGGGCGGGCGGACGGGCGGAGTTGCGACGGGACCTCCGGCACCTGTGCGCCGGGGTGGCCGGGGCCGCGAAGCCGGAGGAGCTGGCCCTGGACCTCGAACTCGCCGAGAAGACCGCCTTCCGCACCCTCGGCTGCCTGCTGTACGGGATGGGCCGCACGGCGGACGGCGTCTTCTGGTGGCGGATAGCGGCCCAGTACGGGGACCAGCTGGCGGTGCACTGCCTGGCCGTGCACTACAGCGCCGAGGGCGAACGGCGCGACGCGGCGCGCTGGGCCGCCCAGGCCCAGGACCTCAGCGCCCCGGGCCGGCTGCCGGACCTGGCACCGGACCCGCGGCCGAGCGGCGCCGCCGAGCTGGCCCGGCTCCTGGCGGAGGGCTACGACGGGGAGATCCTGCTGACCCTGCGGGAGGCGGTGACGACGCGCCCCCGGAGGGATCCGGCGCGGCTGGGCGTCCGCGCGGTGCGGGGGCGGGGCGTGGCGCGGATCCGGTGAGGCGGGCGGGTGGGACGGGCGGGTGAGTACGGAGAGGCCGCCGCAACCGGTGCGGCGGCCTCCCGGGCGCGAGCCCGACCGGTCAGTCGGTGCCGGACTCGATCGCGGCGTGGTCGAGCGCGGTGGACTCCTCCGCGTCGCCGGTGCCCGCCGCGATCGGGGCGGCCCCGCCCGGGGCGAGCTCACCGATCAGGCCGCTCCACGGCGCCAGCTGGCCGTGCACCGCGTACTGCTCCAGCTTGCTGCGCGAGTCGGCGATGTCGAGGTTGCGCATGGTCAGCTGGCCGATCCGGTCGTCCGGCACGAACGCGGCGTCGACGCTGCGCTCCATCGACAGCTTCTCGGGGTGGTAGCTGAAGTGGGGGCCCTGGGTGTCGATGACCGAGTAGTCCTGACCGCGCCGCAGCCGCAGGGTGACGCTGCCGGTCACCGGGTGGCCGATCCAGCGCTGCATGCTGTCCCGGAGCATCAGCGACTGCGGGTCGAACCAGCGGCCCTCGTAGAGCAGCCGGCCGAGCCGGCGGCCCTGGGTGTGGTAGGTGGCGAGGGTGTCCTCGTTGTGGATGGCGTTGAGCAGCCGCTCGTAGGCGATGTGCAGCAGCGCCATGCCGGGGGCCTCGTAGATGCCGCGGCTCTTGGCCTCGATGATCCGGTTCTCGATCTGGTCGGACATGCCGAGGCCGTGGCGGCCGCCGATGCTGTTGGCCTCGTGGACCAGGTCGACGGCGCTGGCGAACTCCTGGCCGTTGATCCGGACCGGGCGGCCGAACTCGAACTCGACGGTGACGTCCTCGGTCCGGATCTCGACCGCGGGGTCCCAGAAGGCCACGCCCATGATCGGGCTGACGATCTCCATCGAGGCGTCCAGGAACTCCAGCCGCTTGGCCTCGTGGGTGGCGCCCCAGATGTTGGCGTCGGTGGAGTAGGCCTTCTCGGCGGAGTCCCGGTAGGGCAGGTCGCGCTCGGCCAGCCACTCGGACATCTCCTTGCGGCCGCCGAGCTGGTCGACGAACGCCTGGTCCAGCCACGGCTTGTAGATCCGCAGGCTGGGGTTGGCGAGCAGGCCGTAGCGGTAGAACCGCTCGATGTCGTTGCCCTTGTAGGTGGAGCCGTCGCCCCAGATGGAGACCCCGTCCTCCTGCATGGCGCGGACCAGCAGGGTGCCGGTCACGGCCCGGCCGAGCGGGGTGGTGTTGAAGTACGTCTGCCCGGCGGAGCGGATGTGGAAGGCGCCGCAGGCCAGGGCGGCCAGGCCCTCCTCGACCAGGGCGGCCCGGCAGTCGACCAGCCGGGCCTGCTCGGCGCCGTACGCGCGGCCCCGGGCCGGGACGTCGGCGAGGTTGGGCTCGTCGTACTGGCCGATGTCGGCCGTGTAGGCGTAGGGGAAGGCACCGTGCTCGCGCATCCACGCGACGGCGACGGAGGTGTCCAACCCACCGGAGAATGCGATGCCGATCCGTTCACCGACCGGCAGCTTGCTCAAGACCTTCGACATGGATGCACCCTATGACCCGCCTGGGCGGGCCCCTGATTCAGCGTTGTGTGACGGGATTCGGCGTATTCGATCCGATGCCCGCACTCTGGCATAGATTTGCAGAGTTACGCAAGGGCATGCGGTCGCGGGGCTCGGGCCGACCGGGCGCGGCGGTGCCGTCCGGAGCCGGTGGAACCGGACAACCGGCCTGGCGGGATGCCGGTTCGGGGCGGAACGGAAGGCCGGGGCCCGGCCCGGAACCG
This sequence comes from Kitasatospora sp. NPDC053308, assembly GCF_055585785.1. NCBI lineage: Bacteria > Bacillati > Actinomycetota > Actinomycetes > Kitasatosporales > Streptomycetaceae > Kitasatospora > Kitasatospora sp. NPDC053308. The sequence continues at coordinate 374,040 of NZ_JBVJJY010000002.1, forward strand.
CGACGGGCCGGCTTCCCGAAGGAATCCGGCCCGTCCCCGTCGCCGCCGCGTCAGCGTGCGGCGGGTGCCGCCCGGGCGCGCAGCCAGGCGGTCCGGGCGGCGAGGGCGCCGAGGCCGAGGGCGACCAGGTGGCCGGCGTCGGCCAGTTGCTGGTCCACGGCCCAGGCGGCGGCCAGGACCAGGGCGAGCGCCGGAAGGCCGTAGCGGCGCAGCGGGACCGGGCCCAGGGCGAGCAGACAGGCGCCGGTGGCGACCAGCCCGTAGCTGATGCCGACGTCGCGGGCGTGCGACAGCGCGCCGGGGATGCGGGCGGTCAGCATCACCCACATCGCGCCCTCGGTGAGCAGGGTGGCGCCCACGTGCCCGAAGACGAAGACGGCGGCGGCCCGGGCCGCGCCCCAGCGCCACTCGGCCAGGCCCAGCACGACGGCGACCGCCGCGATGCCCACCCAGGCGGGCACCCCGTCGACCACCAGGCCGCTCGTGAAGATCGTCCACCACTTGCCGACCTCCATGTGGTGCACGTTGCTGCTGTTGTGCCGGACGAACCTGGCCCGCTCGGCGTGGCCCTGGCCGGCCAGCCAGGCGGCGGTGAGGGACAGCAGCAGGACGTACGCCGTGGTGAGCCGCAGCCGGACGACCGCTCTCAGCGCGGGGCGCGGGGGAGCGGCGGTGCCGGGGGTGGCGGGGGTGGCGGTGTCGGTCGGTGGCCTCGTCCTGAGACGATCGCTCATCGTGCCTGGTGCCCTTGCTCTGCGGTCCCGCGCCCGGCACGCCCGGTGCGTGGCCGAGCGGTCGTGGCCGGGAGGTCGAAGCGCCAGCGTACGCCAGCGGCATGCGGCCGGCGGCGCCGGGCGATCACCCGTACGGGCCGGTACGGCGGCGGGCGACGGCCGGGCGGGGTGAGGGTGGGGGGACGAGCGTCGAGGAGGCGTCGATGGCCGACAGCACCGCCAGTGGCTCCGCGGAGCGCCGGCGGCCCTGGTGGGCGCGCGCCGCCCGTACGGCGTGGGCCTACGTCCGGCGCGCCCCGGGCACCTACCTCTGGCTGGCGATCCTGCTGGTCACCACCCAGGTGATCCGGCACGTCGACCCGGCGACCGCCGACCGCATCCTGCAGCGGCGCTCCACCAACCTGCACCACCTGCAGGTGTCGCCGGTCCGCGTCCTGGTGACCAGCGCGCTGTGGATCGCGGGTGGCGGCTGGCTGTCCTACTTCCTGCTCTACAACCTGTTCCACGTGCCGGCCGAGCGCTGGCTCGGCACGCTGCGGTGGATCTCGGTGGCGATGCTCGCGCACGTCGGCGCGACCTACGTCAGCGAGGGCGTGCTCGGCTGGGCGATCCACCACGGACTCGCCCCGCCGAAGGCCGTCCACACCCTCGACTACGGCGTCAGCTACGCGCTCGCCGGGGTCGTCGCGGTGCTCACCTACCTGATCGTGCGGCCCTGGCGGTACCTGTACGCGGCCGGGGTGCTGGTCGTCTACGGCCTGGGCGTCCAGCAGAGCCGGGACTACACCAGCATCGGCCACTTCAGTGCGGCGCTGATCGGGTTCGCCTGCTACCCGCTGACCCGGGAGCGGCCGGGCTCCTTCGACCCGGTCGCCGCGGTGCGGGCGGTCCGGCGGCGGGTGCGGGCGCGCAGCCCCCGTCGGTGACGGCGCGTCGGCATTCGGTGAATGCCAACTGTGGCAAAGCGTAGGGCTCTTACCCGCTTCTTACCGCCGGGGCCTTCCCCCGGACCGATCGGCTCAGCAGGCTGTCCTCCTGTTCCGCCGAGTCCGCGCGACCGCGCGGCCGGCCGCAGGGGAGGACTGCCACCGTGCCCACCAGGCAACGACGACGGCTGCTGCTGAGCGCCGTCACGCTCACCGTGATCGGCTTGACCACCACCCAGGCGCTCGCCGCGCCGCCCGTCCCCGTGGAGCCGCAGCCGTGGCAGGTGCGGCACCAGGCGGACATCGGGAGGAAGCACGCACAGAAGGTGCGGCACGCGGCCGGTGCGACGACCGCCGCTCCGGGCCTCAGCCCGAAGGCCGCGGCGGAGGGCGGGGACGGCGGGAGCGACGAGGCGGAGAACTCCGCCGAGGGCACCGCCCAGTACACCGAGGCCCGCACCGCCCCGGGCGTGGTCGCGCCCGGCGCCTACGGGGCGGCCTGGGCGCAGTTGCAGTCCGTGCCGCACACCGGCGGCAGCTGGGACCACGTCACGGACAAGCCGTACGACACGGACGACCCGCGCTACCGGGACGTCAACTCCAACTCCAGCGGCGGCGCCGGTCTGGTGACGGGCCGGATCACCGGTCTCGCCGCCGACAACGAGGGCTACGTCTACGCGGGCGGTGCCAACGGCGGGGTGTTCCGCTCCCGCACCGGCGGCGGGCACTGGGAGCCGATCGCCGACCGGCTGCCCACGCTGTCCACCGGCACCCTCAACCTCGACGGGGGCGGCCGGCTCTGGTACGCCACCGGCGAGTCCAATACCGGCGCGACCTCGTACGTCGGCACCGGCGTGTACGTGCTCTCCGACCCCAAGCACGGCGAGTTCCAGCCGGGCGACCGGGTGGGCGGCGCCGAACTGGAGTCCACCATCATCCATGCGCTGCGCTTCGGCGGCGGCAAGGTCTGGGCGGCGACCAGCCGGGGCGTCTGGAGCCACTCGGCCACCACGCTGTCGGGCCCGTGGACGCTGGAGTTCGCACCCAACCCCGAGTACCTGCCCGGTGGTTCGAAGGCCGGGGACCCGGCGGCGCCGTACAAGAACATCGCCAATGACATCGCGATCGACCCCAAGGACCCGAACAAGGTGATCCTGGCGGTGGGCTGGCGCGGCGGCGACACCTACAACGGTTTCTACAGCAAGGCCGCGGACGGCAGTTGGCAGCGCGTCGGCTCGCTCGGGGAGCTGCCGACGGATGCCGCGAACGTCGGCAACGTGACCTTCGCGCGCTCGGCGGACGGCTCGCGCTACTACGCGATCGACCAGTCCCCAGAGGTCATGGCGACCGATCCGGACACCGGCCTCAAGGGCATCTACGTCTCCAAGTCCGGCTCGCCGTCCGGCCCGTGGACCCTGGTGGCGGACAAGGACAAGCTGAAGAACTCCGGCTCCGCGCTGCAGGACGACGGCTACCAGCCCGGCATCCAGGCCTGGTACAACCAGTTCCTCCAGGTCGACCCGGCGAACCCGGACCACGTCTACGCCGGCCTCGAAGAGGTCTTCGAGACCACCGACGGCGGTGCCAAGTGGGCCACCGTCGGGCCGTACTGGAACAACGGCTTCCCGTGCTGGAGCATCGACCCGGCCAAGCAGACCGGCGACTGCTCGCAGACCACCCACCCGGACCAGCACGCCGTCGCCTTCGGCGGCTACCAGGGCAAGGCCACCGTCTACGTCGGCAACGACGGCGGCATCTACCGGCGGCCGTCCCAGGGGCAGTTGGACGCCTACGGCCACGCCAAGGACTGGACCCCGCTCAACGACGGCACCATCGACACCCTGCAGTACTACTCGGTCGGCGTCGGCAAGGACCCGGCGGACCGCTCCGGGCGGGGCGTGGTCGTCAGCGGCGGTCTGCAGGACAACGGCGAGTCCGTGCTGCGCGCCCACGACAAGGTGATGGGCTCCGATTTCGGCGGCGACGGCGCCGACACCCTGGTCGACCCGGAGAACGGCTGCAACATCGCCGAGGAGTACGTCTACCTCGACATGTGGGTCACCCAGAACTGCGCTGTCAACGACGGGAGTTGGACGAAGGATCCGAGCAAGGCCACCTCGTACGAGGTCGCCCCGCCCGACAAGGACCTCGGCGGCGCCGGCGCCCGCTTCATCGCGCCGATCACCAGCGACCCCAAGGACGGCAACACCTGGATCGCCGGCGGTCGGCACGTCTGGGTGCAGCACAAGGGCTACGCGATCCGCAGCGGCAGCGAATGGACGTCGGCCTACGACCTGGGCGCCGGCCACGTGGCCACGGCGGTCGCGACGGTCGACGGCACGGTGTACGCCGGCTGGTGCGGCCCGTGCAACAACGTCGGCTTCAGCCGCGGCATCGCCGTCGGCAAGACGGACGGCACCGGGTGGCACCAGCTCGACCTGCCCGTCGACGGCACCCTGCCCAACCGCTACATCTCCTCGTTCGCGGTCGACGAGCACGACGCCCAGCACGTCTTCGTCGCCTTCAACGGCTTCTCGCGCACCTGGACCGAGGGGCCCGGCGCGGGCGTCGGTCACCTCTTCGAGACCCACGACGGCGGCGCCACCTGGACCGACGTCTCGGCCAACCTGCCCGACGTCCCGGCCACGTCGGTGCGGATCCTGCCCAACGGCGGCCTCGCCCTCGGAACCGACCTCGCCGCCTTCTACCGCGCTCCGGGCACCGCCGACTGGCGGGTCCTCGGGCGCAACCTGCCCACCACGGCGGTGCAGCAGCTGAAGACCGGACCGGACGGCAAGCTCTACGCCGCCACCTTCGGCCGCGGCATCCGGTCCTTCGACCTGCGCCGTCTCGGGCACGGCCGCTACGACGAGACGGACGACTGACCCCTTTTCATCGACCCCTGTCATCCCCGGCGCCCGGCCCGCTCACCGTGAGCGGGCCGGGCGCCGGTCTGTTCGGGAGGGGGCCGCCGGGCTGGGCCGGCGACACGGATGTCGGTCGGTCGGGATCGTCCGAGCTGTCCCAGCTGTCCGAGCTGTCCGAGCCGTCCGAGCCGTCCGATCGGGGCCGTCGGTGACCGTCCGGGCTGTCCGAGCCGTCCGTGACCGTTCGCGAAGTCTGCCCGGAACGGTCCGGGCTGCCCGCGACTGACAGGCTCCCTGCACGTTCTTGCGCGCTATTGAGCGAACGGACTATAAACGACTCATCTTCGATCATTCGCGTGCTGCGAACGCTGCATCGGCGCGTGAAGCCGTCGAGCCCGTTCGAGTCCCCTGCAGGAGGACACCGTGACCCATGTCGCCGACGAGATCGCCAGCCAGCCGCAGTGCTGGCGCCGCGCGCTGGACCTGACTCCGCCTGGACTGCCCGGGCCCGGTGAGCGGGTGGCCGTGGTGGGCTGCGGAACGTCGCTGTACATCGCCCAGGCCTACGCCGCGCTGCGCGAGGGCGCGGGCCTGGGGGAGACCGACGCCTTCGCCGCCTCCGAGTTCCCCGCCGACCGGGCGTACGACCGGGTCCTGGCCATCAGCCGTTCCGGCACCACGACCGAGGTGCTGACCGCGCTCTCGCGGGCCGCCGACACCCCGACCACGGCCCTCACCGGCGTCCCGGACGCTCCGATCAGCGCCGTCGCCGGGACGGTGATCGACCTGGGGTTCGCCGACGAGACGTCCGTCGTGCAGACCAGGTTCGCCACCACGGCCCTGGTCCTGCTGCGCGCCCACCTCGAGGCCGTCCCGGCCGATCTGCCCGACCAGGCCGAGCGCGCCCTGCTCGCCCCGCTGCCCGAAGGCGCCGCCGAAGCGCGCCAGTTCACCTTCCTCGGCACCGGCTGGACGGTCGGCCTCGCCAACGAGGCCGCGCTCAAGCTCCGCGAGGCCTCCGGCTCCTGGACCGAGTCCTACCCGGCGATGGAGTACCGGCACGGCCCGATCAGCGTCAGCGGTCCCGACAGCGTCGTGTGGTTCTTCGGTGAGCCGCCGACGGGCCTGCTGGAGCAGGTCCTCGCGACCGGAGCCGCCGCCTCGGTGTCGCCGCTGGACCCGCTGGCCGACCTGGTCCGCGCCCAGCGCCTCGCGGTGGACCTCGCCACCGGCCGCGGCCTTGACCCCGACCGGCCGCGCAACCTGGCCCGGTCGATCATCCTGACCGCCTCATGACCGGGCGGGGACACGGCGCGGTCACGTCCGCGCAGCGCGGCGGCACGTTCACGACCGGGCGAACACGCGGCCCGTACGCCGTTGGGCGAGCAGGCGGTACGAACGGTGCTGTGGCATGACGGTCATCGCACTCGACGTCGGCGGCACCCAGATCAAGGCGGGCGTGCTGGCCGAGGACGGCTCCCTGATCCACAGCGAGCGGCGGTTCACCCGGGCCGAGCGCGGTCCGGACGCCGTCCTGGACACCGTTGTGGCCTGCGCCGTCGACCTCGCCCGGGAGTTCGCGCCGACGGCGGCGGGCATCGCGGTGCCCGGCATCGTCGACGAGGCGTCAGGGACGTCCGTGTTCTCCGCCAACCTCGGCTGGCGACGGCTCCCCGTGCGCGAGTGGCTGGAGGAGGCGCTGGAGCTCCCGGTCGCCTTCGGCCACGACGTCCGGGCCGGCGGCCTGGCCGAAGCCCGGCTCGGGGCGGGTCGGGACTGCCGCTCCTTCCTGTTCGTCCCGGTCGGCACCGGCATCGCCTCGGCGATCATGCTCGACGGAAGGGCCGTGACCGGCCGGGGTGGCGCCGGAGAGCTCGGTCACCTCGCGGTGCGACCCGGAGGGGAGCCCTGCCCCTGCGGCGGCCGCGGCTGCCTGGAGACCGTCGCGTCGGCCTCGGCCATCGCCCGCCGCTACGGTGCCGCCGCCGGGGCCGCCGGGCTCAGCGCCGAGGACGTCCGGCGGCGCGCCGAATCCGGTGACGCGGTCGCGGCCTCGGTGTGGCGCGAGGCCGTCGACGCGCTCGCCGACGGCCTGAGCGCCGCCACCGCCCTCCTCGACCCCGAGCGGATCGTCATCGGCGGCGGCCTGGCCAGGGCCGGGGCCCCGTACTTCGACCCGCTCCGGGCCGCCCTGGCCGAACGGTCGACCTACCGGACGGCACCTCCGGTCGTCCCGGCGGAACTCGGGCACCAGGCCGGATGCCTGGGAGCGGCCCTGCTCGCCCAGGACCTCGCCAGAGGCCTCGCCGGGGGCCGTGCCGGGGGCCGTGCCAGGGGCCGTGCCGACGGGCCCGACCGGGGGCTCGGCGGGGACCCGGAGCGGGGCCGCGTCGACGGGCTCGACCGGGGCCCCGCCGGGGACCCGGACCGGGCCGGGCAGCCGGCGGCGCGGGCCCGGCGGCTCCACCCGGTACCACGTCAGACCGGTGGCGAGGTCGAGGAATGATCCTCACCGTCACGCTGAACGCCGCGCTCGACGTCACCTACCGGCTCCCCGGTCTCCGCCCCCACGCGAGCAACCGCGTGCGCGAGACGGACGCGCGGGCCGGCGGCAAGGGCGTCAACGTCTCCCGGGTCCTGCACGCCCTCGGCCACGACACCGTCGTCACCGGCCTGGCGGGCGGAGCGACCGGCGAGACGGTGCGCGCGGAACTCGCCGAAGCCGGGATCGCCGAGCGACTGCTCCCGATCGCGGGCGAGACCCGCCGGACGGTGACCGTGGTGGACGAGGAGCAGGGCGACGCCACCGTCCTGCTGGAACCCGGGCCGGTCGTCACCCCGGCCGAGTGGGCGCGCTTCATCGACCGGTACGACCGACTGCTCGCCCGGGCCGCGGCCGTCGTGCTCTCCGGCAGCCTTCCCGGCGGTCTGCCCGCCGACGCCTACGCCGTCCTGGTCCGTCGCGCCCGTGCCCGCCGCGTGCCCGCCGTCCTCGACGCCGACGGCGAGGCCCTGCGCGCGGGCCTCGCCGAGGCGCCCGCCGTCGTCAAACCCAACGCCCACGAGCTCGCCGCGGCCGGCGGCACCGACGACCCCCGCGCCGGTGCCGAGGCGCTGCGCGCGGCGGGCGCCCGGGCCGTGGTCGCCTCCCTCGGCCCGGCCGGACTCATCGCCTGCACGCCGCAGGGCAGTTGGGCCGCCCGGCCACCCGAGGCGATCGCCGGCAACCCCACCGGCGCGGGTGACGCGGCGGTCGCCGCCCTCGCGCTGGGGCTGGTCGCCGGAACGCCCTGGCCCGAGCGCCTCGTCCGGGCGGTGGCCCTGTCCGCCGCCGCCGTCGCCGCGCCCCTCGCCGGCGACTTCGACCCCGCCGTCCACCGCCGGCTGCTCGGTCGCGTGGCCGCCGAGCGACTCCCCGCACGCACTGGAGAATCCCCATGCCCCTGACCGGTACCGGCCGGATCGTCACCGCCGCCAGCAAGGACGGGCGCGGCGTCGGCGCGTTCAACGTCATCCAGCTCGAGCACGCCCAGGCCATCGTCGCGGGCGCCGAGGCCGCCGGGGCGCCGGTGATCCTCCAGCTCAGCGAGAACGCCGTGCGCTACCACGGCGGACTCGGCGCGATCGGGGCGGCGGTCCTCGCCGTCGCCGAATCCGCCCGGGTGCCCGTCGCCGTCCACCTCGACCACGCCACCTCCGCCGAGCTGGTCCACCAAGCCGTCGACCTGGGCTTCTCCTCGGTCATGTTCGACGCCTCCGTACTGCCGTACGCGGAGAACGTGCGGACCACCGCCGAGGTGGTCGCCCATTGCCACGACGTCGGGGTGTGGGTGGAGGCCGAACTCGGGGAAGTCGGCGGCAAGGACGGTGTGCACGCCCCCGGCGCCCGCACCGACCCGGCCGAGGCCGCCGCCTTCACCGCCGCGACCGGTGTGGACGCCCTGGCCGTCGCCGTCGGCACCTCACACGCCATGCTCACCCGCGACGCGGCGCTCGACTTCGAGCTGATCGGCGCCCTGCGGGCCGCCGTGCCGGTCCCCCTGGTGCTGCACGGCTCCTCCGGCGTCGCCGACGCGGACCTCACCACCGCCGTGGAACACGGCATGACCAAGGTCAACATCGCCACCCACCTCAACCGGGTCCTCACCACCGCCGTGCGCGAGGCGCTCGCCGCCGACCCGCACCTCGTCGACACCCGCCGCTACCTCGGAGCCGGACGCTCGGCCGTGGCCGCCGAGGTCACCCGGCTGCTCGACGTGCTCCGGGCGCCCCGCCGGGGCGGGTCCGTGCACACGTTCTGACCCGCCGTGACCGCGCGCCGGTGCGCGCCGGACCCGGGCCGCCCGGCGAGGCGCGATTCCTCCGTGCCGTGCCGGGGGCGAGCGCATCGCCGTCGGGCACCGGTGATCACGGCACGTTCTTCGCCCGGGAGACCGCCCGCACCCCGGGCGACTTCCGCCGCGACCGTGCCGGGCGCAGAGGTGGGCAGCCGGGCAGCCGGGCAGGCGGGCGTCGGTCCGGTGCCGTTTCCGCATCGCTCCGCTGGGCAGTCGCGAGCACCGGAGCACGATGACGGCGCCGAAGGAGAGCCGAAGGAGAGGGGTGGCCGACGTGAAGGCAGTGGTGTTCAAGGGACCGTTCGAAGTGTCGGTCGACGAGGTGCCCGATCCGCGGATCGAGGCGCCGGGGGACGCGATCGTGCGCATCACCACGACCAACATCTGCGGGTCGGACCTGCACATGTACGAGGGGAGGACGGCGGTCGAGGAGGGCAAGGTCCTCGGCCACGAGAACATGGGCGTCGTCGAGGTGACCGGCCCCGGCGTCAACAGGATCGAACCCGGCGACCGGGTGTCCGTGCCGTTCAACATCGCGTGCGGCAGCTGCCGCAACTGCGTGGACGGGCTGACGGCGTTCTGCCTGCGGATGAACCCGGCCGAGGGGGTGGACGGCGCGGCCTACGGCTACGCGAACATGGGCCCCTTCGACGGCGGCCAGGCGGAGTACCTGCGGGTGCCGTACGCGGACTTCAACCTGCTGGAGCTGCCGGCGGGCACCGAGCACGAGAACGACTTCACCATGCTGTCGGACATCTTCCCGACCGGCTGGCACGGCACCGTGCTGGCCGGGATGCGGGCGGGCGACACCGTGGCGGTGTTCGGCGCGGGCCCGGTCGGCCTACTGGCCGCCCACAGCGCGCTGATCCGCGGCGCCGCCCGGGTGTTCGTCGTCGACAAGGAACCCGGCCGGCTGGCCCTGGCCGAGCGGATCGGCGCCGAACCGGTGGACTTCGCCGCGGGCGACCCGGTCGGGCACATCGTCGACGCCACCCACGGAGCCGGCGCGGACTGCGATGTGGAAGCGGTCGGCTACCAGGCCCACGACCCGACCGGCCAGGAGCACCCGGAACTCGTCCTCGACCAGTTGGTCGCCGCGGTCAGGACGACCGGTGGCATCGGGGTGGTCGGTGTCTATGTCCCGGAGGACCCGGACGCGGCCACCGACGGCGCCAAGGAGGGCCGGATCGGCTTCGACTACGGCACCCTCTTCACCAAGGGCCAACGGATGGGCACCGGCCAGTGCCCGGTCAAGCGGTACAACGCCCGCCTGCGCGACCTCATCCTCGCCGGGAAGGCGGAGCCGTCCTTCCTGGTCTCGCACGAGCTGCCGCTCGCGGACGCGCCGCAGGGCTACCGCTGCTTCGACCACCGCGACGACGGTTGGACGAAGGTCCTGCTGCGCCCGACCGCCCTCGCCGCGTGACCGGCGGGGGCCGGCGGACGCCGGCGGGCCGGTGGAGGCCGTCCCTCCCACCCCGAAGGAGGACGACGTGACGGAGCAGGACACGCAGGACATGACGGAGCAGGACATGACCGAGCAGGACGACGAGCGGCTGCTCGCGCTCTACCTCAACGACCACCTCGCCGGCTCCTACGGTGGTGCGGCACTCGCCCGCCGGATCGCTCGCGAACACCCGGACACCCCCGAACTGTGGCGCCTGGCACGGGAGGTCACCGAGGACCGCGACGAACTCGTGAAGCTGATGCGCTCCCTCGGCATCCGGCCGCGATGGCACCGGATGCTGCTGGGCACCGCCGCGGAGAAGGCCGGCCGGTTGAAGCTCAACGGACGAGTGGTCCGCCGGTCGCCGCTCAGCGACCTCCTGGAGACGGAGGCCATGCGGGCGGGCGTCCAGGGCAAGATCGCGCTCTGGCGGGCGCTGCGCGCGGCGACGGCCTCGGACGACCCGCTCGCCGCCAGGCTGCGCCGGCTGCAGGAACGCGCCGAGCGCCAGGCGGATGTCCTGGACGCCCGCCAGGCCGAGGCCGCCGCCCGGGTCCTACGGTCGGCGGGTGCGGGCGCCCGCCCGGCCGCGCGACGCTGACACGGCCGCCTGGCGTCGGCGGTCGCGGGTGCCCGGACGGCGCAGCGCACGCGGGAGCCCGGCCGGGTCCGGGGGCCGTGCGTCCGTGCGGCGCGTCCCTGCGGGGCGCCCGCGCGATGTGCCCGTCCGGCCTGCCCGTTCAGTGCCGGTTCCGTTCCGTGCCGGTTCACTGGGGGAGCACGCGTCGGCCGGCACCACGACGGAGGGTGCGCGGGGTGGCGTTGCGGCGGTAGGCGGCGAGGAGTCCGGTGGGGTCAGCGCGAGACCGGCCCGGGTGCCGGGCCCCTGGGGTAGTCGTCCGGACTCGGCCGGAGTCCGGCCACGCGGCCGCCCTCGCGCACCACGGCCTCGAAGTGTTCTGCGACCGCCTCCTCGCACGCGTCCGCCCGCCGGACAACGACGACGACGTCGCGCTCCTGGCCCTGCGCGTGCCCCGCGGTGACCGCGACCGCGGGTGACCCGGTAGGACCGACCGCGGCGGGTGCCGGTCAGTGGTGGTGAGGGTCGGTGGCGGTGCTCTCGCCGGTGGTCTCGGGGGTGTTCCTGTCGCCGTTCTTCTCGCGCCGGGTCTCATCGGCGGGCCGGATCTCGGCGGCGGGTCGTGTCGGCTCGGCTCGTCCCGCGTCGGCGGGGTGTTCCTCGTCCTCGAACGACACGTCGACGCGTTGTTCGGGGCGGCGCTCCTCCTGCCGGGCGACGGAGGACAGGACGGCCTCGTCGGCGTCCGTGAGCGGCGGCTGCAGCAGGCTGCGCGGCCACAGCCGACGGCTGAGCACGACATTGGTCTCGGCCGCGTAGACGGTGACCTGCGCGGCGAGGTAGAGCCAGAAGAGCAGGCCGATCACGGTCGCGAAGAAGCCGTAGACCTGGCTCGCGTGCCGCAGCTCGTGGGTGACCAGGACCGAGCCGACGGCCTGGAGCGCGGTGAACAGCGGCCCCGCGATCGCACAGCCGGGCCACAGCGCCCGGGTGGGGACCTCACGCGGGGTGAGCACCCGGAAGCAGGCCAGGCACAGGGCCGTGTTCAGCAGGGCCGAGACGATCAGCCCCCCGATCCGGGCGGGCGCCCCGCCGAGCGCGCTGCCGACCAGCGAGGCGGTGGCGGTGCCCAGCACCAGTCCGGTGCCCAGGACGGCGAACAGCAGCAGGCTGCGCGCCAGCCGCGGCCAGTAGCCGGGCCGTTGCACCCCGGGGATGTTCCACACCTCGGCCATCGCGTGCTGGAGGACCTGCGCGATCCCGAGCGCACCGTAGAGCATGCCGAGTGCGCCGATCACGACGGCCACGCCGCTGCCCTGCAGCGAGTGGACGTTCTGCCGCAGTTGGTCGCCGATGATCGGGAAGTCGGCGAGCGCGGAGTCCACCACCGAGCGCTGCGCGCCGGGGTGGCCGTGCAGGACGAAGCCGAGAACGGTGCTCAGCAGGAGCAGGAGCGGGATCAGCGCGACGAAGCCGTAGTAGGTGATCAGGGCGGACAGCAGCCCGCCCCGGTCGTCCCCGTACTTGCGCACCACCCCGACCACCACGCCGGTGGCCCGGTGACGCTGCTGGAAGCGGTCCACGGCCCGCAGGGCCCGTTCGATCGGATTCACGCGCAGCGTCTGCCCCGGTCGTGGCGGTCGACACCCCTCAGCGCCGGGGCCGGGCCGGTCGACCCGGCCCCGGCCGCGGGGTGCCCCGCGGTAAGCGCCGGGCGGGCGTTACTTGTCGGGCTGCTCGGCCACGCAGAGGATGTTCCCTTCGCAGTCCTTGAACCAGGCAGCGCGCAGACCGTCGCTGCCCTCGGCGACGCCGTCGACGGTCTTCAGGCCCGGGAAGTCGTACTCCTCGAACGTGATGCCGCGGGCGCGCAGCGCCGACATCTCGCTGTCGAGGTCGGCGACTTTGAAGCTGGCCAGGGTGTGCGCGGCCTGACCGCCGCTCGGTGTCTCGTACATCCCGAAACGGGTACCGCCGCTCTCGAAGGTGAGGTCCTCGGGGGTCTCCTCGACGAGCTTCAGGCCCAGGGTGTCGGTGTAGAAGGCCTTGGCCCGCGCACGATCGGCGACGGGGATCATGGCCAGCACGGGTGCGTCTCCCAGCATGGTGATTCGCCTCCTCCTGCTTCCAGGCTAGGTACCTCGCGACGGGTGTGCCCACGGCGGGACCGGCCGACTTCGCGGTGTGCCGGGCGGGTCGCGGGGTGTGACGCGGGCTGCCACCGGCCGCGGCCTGTCACCGGCCGTGCGTCGGGTCGGCCGTCCGGTCGTGCGTCGGGTCAGGCCGCCGAGGACGGCTCCCTGCGGGCGCGGGCGGAGACGGCGGCCCGGGCGATGGCGGAGGAGGACGACGCCGCACGGGTCGCGGAGACGGTGGCGGCGTTGGGGGGTGAGGGGTAGGGGAGGCGGGAGTGCGGAGCCGGGCGTCAGCGCGGGGACGGACGCCCGGTCGGAGGGGGAGGAGGAACTCCGGACCGGGGGAGGAGCACGCGGGGTCACGCCGTCCGGGCGATCAGGACCGGCTGGGGGAACCGGGTTTCGGTGGGTGACCCTGGCCGGCCTCGGCGGTGAGCAGGTGGGGCAGCGCGTCGTCGGCGCAGACGACGACGTCGAACCGGGCGTCGGGGGAACGGAAGCCCGCGGCCGTGAAGTCGTCGTAGCAGCGAGCGACGAGGGAACCGCTCAGGGCGCTATTCTCGCCGGGCGCGTCGGTGCGCTGAGCGGTTTCCGACGGTCCGGGCCGCCCGGCCCGACCGGGTCAGGGAGGGGACGTCACGTGGAGCACGCGCGGGACCGGCCGCCCGGTCCGGAGGCGTCGCCGGTCGGGCTGCCCGAGGGGTCCTGGTGGGACTGGGACGTCTTCTCCTGGCGCCCCGGCGAGCTGCGCCTGGCGGCCGGCCATGACCTCTGCTACCACCACGGCCTGGAGCTGGTCTTCGCCGACCCGCTCCTCGTCCAGTGCCCGGCGTCCTTCCAGGACCCGGTCTTCCGCGCGGCCACGCCCGGGGAGCGGCAGCGGGTCGAGCGGCAGTGCGGCGAGCCGCCGGGCGTGCTGGCGGCCTTCGAGGCGGACGGCGGCGGAGCGGAGCCGGTGACCGGGCTGATCGCCGCCGGGAGCCTGGAGGTGCGGCTCGGGCTGGTCCTGCGGTACGACGGGGGCGCGGAATCCGGTGGCCGGACGGCACCGTCGCCGGGATGATGCGGACATGCGCACCTTCGAAGAACTGATCGCCGAGGCCGAGAGCGTGTCCGTGGACGGCTGGGACTTCTCCTGGCTTCAGGGCCGGGCCAGCGAGGAACGCCCGTCCTGGGGCTACCAGCGGCTGCTGTCCGAGCGGCTCGGCACGGCCACGGCGGTGCTGGACGTCCAGACCGGCGGCGGCGAGGTGCTGGCCGGAGCCCTGCGGCTCGCCGAGCCGCGCGGCGCGCTCCCGCGCGTCGTGGCGGCCACCGAGTCCTGGCCGCCGAACGTCGCCCGTGCGACGCGGCTGCTGCACCCGCTCGGCGCGGTGGTCGTCGCGGACCAGGACGAGCCGCCGCTGCCGTTCGGCGACGAGGCCTTCGACCTGGTCAGCAGCCGGCACCCGGTGCGGGCCTGGTGGTCGGAGATCGCCCGGGTGCTGCGCCCCGGCGGCCGGTACTTCGCCCAGCACGTGGGACCGGCGTCCGTCTTCGAGCTGGTCGAGTACTTCCTGGGGCCGCAGCCGGAGGCCCGCGAGGGCCGCCGCCCCGAGGTGGAGAGCGCGCAGGCCCGGGACGCCGGACTGGAGGTGGTGGACCTGCGCTCCGAGCGGCTGCGCATGGAGTTCCAGGACATCGGCGCGGTGGTGTACTTCCTGCGGAAGGTCGTCTGGATGGTCCCGGGCTTCACCGTGGCCGCCCACCTCGGCCGGCTGCGCGAGCTGGACGCCCGGATCCGCGCCGAGGGACCGTTCGTCGCCCACTCGGCGCGGTTCCTGATCGAGGCGCGGAAGCCGTAGCGGCACCGGAGGCCGCCGCCCGTGGTGACGTGCCCGGCGCCGGAGCGGGTAGGTTGGCTGGCCGTCGGTGGCTACGGGGTCGGAAGGTGATGGGTGATGGTCGCGCGGGCGGTGGTGGACTGTGCGCTCTACGAGGACGGGCGACGGCTGCCGGGCGACGTCGAGTTGTCCCAGGTGCTGCGGCGGATAGGGGAGGCGCCGGGCCGGTTCGTCTGGATCGGTCTGTACGAGCCCTCCGCGGATCAGTTCGCGCAGATCGCGGCGGCCTTCGAGCTGCACCCGCTGGCGGTGGAGGACGCCGTGGGCGCGCACCAGCGGCCGAAGCTGGAGCGGTACGGGGACACGTTGTTCCTGGTGCTGAAGACGATCACCTACGTCGAGCACGACAGGGTGACGGCGACCAGCGAGATCGTGGACACCGGCGAGATCATGGTGTTCGCGGGACCGGGCTTCGCGATCGTGGTCCGGCACGGCAGCGCGAAGTCGCTGGTGGGGGTGCGCAAGGACCTGGAGGCCGCACCGGAGTTGCTGGCGCTCGGGCCGGCGGCCGTCCTGCACGCGGTGGCCGACCACGTGGTGGACCAGTACCTGGAGGCGGCGGAGGCCTTCGAGCGGGACGTCGAGGAGCTGGAGTCCGCGGTGTTCTCGCAGGAGCGCACCGACGACTCCGGCCGGATCTACCAACTCAAGCGTGAACTCCTGGAGTTCAAGCGGGCCGTGCTGCCGCTGGGCCCGCCGCTGCAGCGGCTGTCCGAGGGGTCGGTGCCGCAGGTGCCGGGCGGCATCGCGGCGTACCTGCGGGACGTCGCCGACCACCACGCGCAGGCGAAGGAGCGGATCATCGCCTTGGGCGAGCTGGTGGACAGCATCCTGGCGGCGAGCATCGGGCGCCTGTCGCTGCAGCAGAACACCGACATGCGCCGGATCAGCGCGTGGGCGGCCCTGGCGGCGGTGCCGACCCTGGTGGCCGGCATCTACGGGATGAACTTCGACACCATGCCGGAGCTGCACTGGACCCTGGGCTACCCGGCGGTGCTGCTGTTCATCGTCACGGTGTGCGTGTTCATCTTCCGGGCGTTCCGCCGCAACGACTGGCTCTGACCCGGTGGTCACCGCACCACCGCGACGGGTTTAGACTTGGCGCGGTTGTGAAGGCACCTCGTTCGGTGAGGCGTCGCCACGGACACAGGCCACTGACCCCACGACGTCGAGAGACGCCCAGGTTCAGGACAGGTCTCCCCGGCCTAAGGGGTGACCCCAAGTGGCTGCACCGTCGAGGTGCTACGCCGTGGCGTGCCAAAGCTCTGACGAGATCAGGGGTGCTCTCCCGCGCCGGTGGGGCGGTTCGGTCCCGGCACGGCGCGGTGGATCCTCCTGGTGGCCGTTTCCGGGTCGACGCCGCAGTGCGTCCAGGCGGCGAGGAGGTGAGAGCCGTGGAGTGCAGTAGTCCGGGCCGAAGTCGGCCCCGCTCCGGGATGTTCTCGTCCGCTCCTGACGCCCGCCGCTTCTCCGTTCGCACGCCTCCCCGGTCCTCCCGCACCGCTCGCCGCTGAGCCGCGGGCCGCTCCCGGGGCCGGTCGGCGTGTGCCGGACGCGGTTCCGGGCGCCTGTTCTGGTCTTCAAGTGCCGCAACCGGCTGTGCCGTTGTGGAAGAGGGAGGGAGGCGCCATGCGCCGTTACGGTTCCGTGGTCGTGTTCTCGGCGATGTTCGCCTGGGTCGCGTTCATCACCGTCTGGATCGAGCACGGCCGGTAGGTCACCGGTGGGCCGTTAGGACCGTTCGCCGTTCGCCGTTCGCCGTTCGCCGTTCGCCGTTCGCCGTCCGGCGACCCGCCGACGCCTCGGGGAGGCCCCGGGGCGTCGGCGGGTCCGGGCGCCTACGCCGGGGTGACCAGGTCCAGGTAGGTGTCGTGCCAGAGGTCCTCCTCGCCGTCGGGCAGGAGCAGGACGCGGTCGGGGCGGAGGGCTTCGAGGGCGCCCGGGTCGTGGGTGACCATCACGATCGCCCCCGGGTAGGTGCCGACCGCGGCGAGGACCTCCGTGCGGGAGGCCGGGTCCAGGTTGTTGGTGGGCTCGTCCAGGAGCAGGACGTTGGCGCCGGAGTGCACCAGGGCGGCCAGGGCGAGGCGGGTCTTCTCGCCGCCGGAGAGGACGCCGGCGGGCTTGTCGACGTCGTCGCCGCGGAAGAGGAACGCGCCGAGCACGTGCCGGAGTTGGCCGTCGTCGAGGTCGGGCGCGGCCTGGGCGAGGTGGTCGCGGACGCTGCGGGCCGGGTCCAGGGTGTCGTGCTCCTGCGCGAAGTAGCCGAGTCGCAGGCCCGGGCCCGGGACGACCCGGCCGGAGTCCGGGGTCTCGTGTCCGGCCAGGATCCGCAGCAGGGTGGTCTTGCCCGCGCCGTTGGGGCCGAGCACGACCAGTCGGCTGCCCCGGTCCACGGCCAGGTCGAGGCCGCTCAGCACCGGTCGGCCGGCGTAGGACTTGGCCAGGCTGATCGCGCCGAGCGGCATCCGGCCGCAGGGAGCGGGCTCGGGCAGCCGGATGCGGGCGGTGCGTTCGGCCCGTCGGAGGGGATCGAGCCCGGCGAGCATCCGGTCGGCGCGGCGGGCCATGCTGCGGGCGGTGGTCGCGGTGGCGACGTTGGCCCGCATCCGGTCGGCCTGGGCGTGCAGCGCCGCGGCCTTGCGCTCGGCGTTGGCCCGCTCCCGGGCGCGGCGGCGCTCGTCGGCCGCGCGCTGGGCGAGATAGGCCTGCCAGCCGGTGTTGTGGACGTCGACGGTGGCGCGCTGCGGGTCCAGGTGGAAGACCCGGTTGACGGTCTCCTCGACCAGGCCGAGGTCGTGGCTGATCAGCACCAGTCCGCCCTGGTGGCCGGCGAGGAAGCCGCGCAGCCAGGCGACGGAGTCGGCGTCGAGGTGGTTGGTCGGCTCGTCCAGCAGGAGGGTGCCGTGCCCGGCGAACAGGATCCGGGCCAGCTCGACCCGGCGGCGCTGTCCGCCGGACAGCGTGCCGAGGGGGGAGTCCGTCACCCGGGCGGGTAGCCCGAGCCCGGCCGCGACCCGGGCGGCCTCCGCCTCGGCCGCGTAGCCGCCCAGGGACTGGAAGGCGGCCTCGGCGCGGGTGTACGCGTCCATCGCCCGGCGCTCCTCGGCCGGTGTACCGGCCAGGGCCATCGCCTCCTCGGCGGCGCGCAGCGCGCGGACGGCGGTGTCCAGGCCGCGGGCGGACAGGATGCGGTCGGTGACGGTGACGGTGGGGTCGGCGGCGCGGGAGTCCTGCGGCAGGTAGCCGACCGGCCCGGTCCGGGTGACCGTCCCGGCGGCGGGCGCGAGGTGCCCGGCGAGGGTGGCGAGCAGGGTGGTCTTGCCGGCGCCGTTGCGGCCGACCAGGCCGATCCGGTCGCCGGGGGCGATGTGCAGGGTGAGGTCGGACAGCAGCAGACGGGCGCCGACGCGGACGTCGACACCACGGGTGGTGATCATGGGATAACGCTCCGAAACGACTGACGGACACACGGGTGGCGTGGAGGTGGGTCCGTCAGCTAGGAGATTCGGGGCGTCGACATGTCGGCCAGGGTAACGGGCGGGCGCAGCGGGCGCATCCGAATACTTCGGCCACGCCCGCTGCGCGACGCCGGCCGGGCGCGTGCACCGGACCGTGCCGGGCTCGCGCCGGGCTCAGCCCCGCAGGACGGCGGTGAGCACCGAGGGGCGGAACAGCAGCGAGGGCGGCGCCACCAGCGACATCACCTCGTGGAAGGCCGCGGTGACCACCGGGTCGCGGGTGGCGCCGGTCAGCACCTTGTCCAGGAAGCGGTGCTGCAGCGTGACCAGGGCGCCGGACGGAGCGCCGGTGGTCGACTCGAAGCGGGCGTCCTCGGAGGAGGACATCACCCACGGGTCCTTGGAGGCCGACGCGATGGCGCGCCGGGCGTCCCGGGCCGCGGTGTGGCCGATGCCGCCGTGCCGCCGCACGGTGCGGCGCAGCTCCCGGGCGCAGAACAGCGCGACGGTGACCCCCTGGCCGTACACCGGGTTGAAGGTGCTCGCGGCGTCGCCGACGACCACCAGGCCGTCCGGGCAGCTGCGTTCGTAGTGCCGCCGGATGCCGGGGCCGGGGAGGAAGCCGCGCACCTCACTCG
Source organism: Kitasatospora sp. NPDC053308 (assembly GCF_055585785.1). Classification (NCBI taxonomy): domain Bacteria; kingdom Bacillati; phylum Actinomycetota; class Actinomycetes; order Kitasatosporales; family Streptomycetaceae; genus Kitasatospora; species Kitasatospora sp. NPDC053308. The sequence continues at coordinate 393,048 of NZ_JBVJJY010000002.1, forward strand.
CCGGTTCGGCGTCGTGCAGGACGTCGCGGAGCAGCGGGTCGCGCAGTCCGGCCAGGTGTGCGGTGAACCCCTCCTCGCCGGGCCCGGGTTCGGCGCCGCGCATCCCGGCGAGGCTGACGATCCAGCGGTCGCCCTCGACCGGCAGCAGGACGCCCATCCGCGGCGCGTCGGGGGCCTTGGTCTGCAGGTAGACGGCCTGGCCGCCGAGGTCGACCCCGGCCGGGCGGTGGAACAGCCGGGAGGAGTAGGCGACGCCCGCGTCCACCCGCTCCTCGGGCACGGGGCGGCAGCCGAGCTCCGCCAGCCACTTCGGCACCGAGGTCGAACGGCCCGCCGCGTCCACCACCAACTCGGCCGGGACGTCGCGCACTTCGCCGCGCTCCGGGCCGCGCGCGCGGACCCTGACGCCGGTCACCGCTCCGGCGGACCCGAGCAGGCCGACCGCGTCGGTGCCCTCCAGGAACTCGATCGAGGCGTCGGCGCGGACCCGGTCCAGGACGAGTTGGTCGAGCACCGGCCGGGTGCAGGAGAGGAAGGCCACCCGGGCCGGGTACTCGGCCATCCAGCCGGCGGAGCTGAGCCACCTGACCTCGTTGGCCGTCACCCGGGTCGCGCCCGCGGCGAGCAGTTGCTGCTTGATGCCGGGCATCATCTCCTCCAGCAGCCGGTGCCCGGCCTCCAGCACCAGGTGCGCGTGCCGGCCCTGCGGCACCCCGGCCCGGAACGCCGGCTCCGCCGGATAGTGGTCCCGCTCCACCACGACGATCCGTTCGGCGTGGCCGCGCAGCGCCCACGCCGCCGCCAGTCCGGCCAGTCCGCCGCCGATCACCACCGCCGTGCCCCGCCCCGGGGCCCTGTCCGAAGAAGTCATGACACGTAGCGTAGTGGGGCGGGCCGACCTCCGTGACCGCTTCACCTGGATGAACGTCCCTGTACGGGGCCGTCGTTGACACCCGGGGCGCCCGCGGGCGGGGCCGCCGAGGAGTCCCGGGCACGCCTTCCCGGGCACGGCGGGCGGAGGGGTCGGGGAGGACCCAGGGGAGGGGCGCTAAGGAAGCGTCAAGATCGGGGCCCGGCGGCGTCAAGGAGCCGTCAGGGCGGGCCCTGCTGCCGGGGTGGGGGACTAGCGTCGCGCGGCGGAAGGCAGAGCGGCGCGCAGAAACGGATCTGCGGGGCGGGTTCTCCGGTGCGTCCGGAACCCCGGCGGGCCGTGCCACGGGGGAAAGGGACGAGCGGTCATGACGACCTCCACAGCGCGCAGGGCGTCCAGGTCCGAGGAGGACGACGGCCGACCCGGGGAGGCGGAGCCCGCCGCGTCGGGCGCGGCGGGCCGGTCACGCGCAGGGGCCCGGTCCGGCGCCCTGGAGCGGTTCGGCCGTGCGGTCCGTACGCTCGGCAGCCGGGCCCACCGGACCACCCCGCGCCTGGTGCGCGGCCTCACCGCGTTGAGCCTGGCCGCCCTGCTCGGCCTCGGCGCCACCGCCACCGCGGTGCTCACCGGGGCCCGCGACGGTGCCGACACCATCGGTCACCGGGCCGCGCCGCAGGCCACCCGCGCCGCCGACCTGTACTTCGCGCTCAGCGACATGGACGCCCAGGCCGCCAACCTGCTGCTGATCGGCGCCGACCCCGACTACACGGCGCTGCGCAAGCAGACGCTGGACACCTACGAGCAGCGCCGGGACCAGGCCGACGACGACCTGCGGCAGGCCGCCGGGGCGGCGGCCGACGACCCGGCCGGGCAGCGCGCCGTCCGGCTGGTGCTCGACCGGCTCGGCAGCTACGAGGCGCTGGTGGCCCGCGCGCAGTTGCTGGAGGAACAGGCCGCCGCGCCGGCCGGGCAGCCGGCGCCGGCCGCGCTGGAGACCTACCGGCAGGCCACCGACCTGCTGAGCCGGCAACTGCTGCCCGCCGCCGACCAGGTCACCGTCGCCAACGACTCCGCCGTCGAACGCGTCTACCGGCAGCAGCGGGACGACCTGGGCAGCGGCTGGTGGTGGCTGCTCGGGGTGGGGCTGCTCACCCTCGCCGCGCTGCTCGGGCTCCAGCGCGTCCTCGCAGTGCGCTACCGCCGGGTGGTCAACCCGGCGTTGGCCGCCGTCACGCTGCTGACCGGCGTGCTGCTGGTGGCCGGGCTGAACCTGGTGGGCCGCGCCGAGGACCACCTGGTGACCGCCAAGAGCAACGCCTACGACTCGGTGATCGCGCTCAGCCGGGCCCGCGCCGTCGCGTACGACATGAACGCCGACGAGAGCCGCTACCTGATCGACCCGGGCCGTGCCGTCGGGTACGAGCGGACCTTCCTCGAACAGACCCAGGCGATCGCCCGCTTCGACGGCGCCACGGTCGCGGGCTACAACTCCCTGCTGGCCGACGCCGCGCGGCGGTACCGCGCGGACCGCACGGTCGTCCCCTTCGGGGGTTACCTCGGCAGCGAGCTGCGCAACATCACGTTCCCGGGCGAGCGGGACGCCGCCGAGCGCGTGCTGGACGCCTTCCAGCAGTACCAGCTGACCGACCGCAGGATCCGCGACCTGCACGACGCGGGCAGGCTCAAGGAGGCCGTCACCCTCAACACGGGCCTCTCCAAGGGGCAGTCCAACTACGACTTCCAGCAGCTGGCCGACGCGATCGGCGACACCATCACGATCAACTCCGTTGCGATGGACCGGGCGATCGCCGCGACCGACGACGACCTGGACGGCGGCACGGCGGCCCTGGCCGCGGCCGCGCTGGTGGCGGCGCTCGGCCTCACCGCGGCCGGCGTGCGGCCCCGACTGCGCGAGTACCGGTAGCGCCGGCGCCGTCCGGCGGTCTCACCCAGCTGCCGGATTGACAAACGCCCTTGCCGTACCGGCACATGGCAGTCATGGCCGACGAAGAGTTCGAGAACGTCCTCACCACGGTGGGCCCCCGGCTGCGCGCCCTGCGCCGGGAGCGCGGCACCACGCTCGCCAAGCTGGCCGCGGCGACCGGCATCTCGCTCAGCACCCTGTCCCGGCTGGAGTCCGGACAGCGCAAGCCGACCCTGGAGCTGCTGCTGCCGCTGGCCCGGGAGTACCGGGTGCCGCTGGACGAGCTGGTCGGCGCCCCGGCGACCGGGGACCCGCGGATCCACCCGCGCCCGGTCACCCGGAACGGCCAGACGATCATCCCGCTCACCCGCCACCTGGGCGGGATGCACGCCTTCAAGCACATCGTGCCGCCGGGCCGGAACACCGAGCCCGAACCCGAGTTGAAGGTCCACGAGGGCTACGAGTGGCTGTACGTGCTGTCCGGCCGGCTGCGGCTGGTGCTCGGCTCGCGCGACCTGGTGCTGACGGCCGGTGAGGCCGCCGAGTTCGACACCCGCACCCCGCACGCCTTCGGCAACGCGGGCCCGCAGCCCGTGGAGTTCCTGAGCCTGTTCGGCCCGCAGGGCGAGCGGATGCACGTCCGTGCACGCCCGGGAACCTCCGTTCGGTAGGTTCGTTCCTGACAGGGGGTCTTCGTTGGGGCTCCCGTCGGGCCGTCGGGAGGGGCCGAGGACATGGGTGTGCAGCAGAGCGCGGAGTCCGGCGAGAGCGGCGGAGCCGCGGAGCGCGACGGGGCCGGGGACGGCCGCGCGGGCGCGACCGCGACGGCGGGTACGGAGGCGGCGCGTTCGGACGCGGGTACGGCCTCCGGCGCGGTCTCGGACGCGGTCTCGGGCACGGCTTCCGTTCCGGCGCAGGAGCCGCCGGCGAAGCGCCCGCGCAAGAAGCGCCCGTTCTGGCAGGAACTGCCGATCCTGCTGGTGATCGCCCTGCTGCTCTCGCTCGGCATCAAGACCTTCTTCGTGCAGGCCTTCTCCATCCCCTCGGGTTCGATGGAGCGGACCCTGGCGATCGGGGACCGGGTGCTGGTCGACAAGCTCACCCCGTGGTTCGGCGCGGAGCCCGAGCGCGGGGAGGTGGTGGTCTTCCGGGATCCGGGCGGCTGGCTGGAGGGCACGCCGACGGCGTCCGGCGACGGCGTCATGGGCACCGTCCAGAAGGCGCTGAGCACCGTCGGCCTGATGCCCTCGGCGGACGAGAAGGACCTGATCAAGCGGGTCATCGCGGTCGGCGGGGACACCGTCCAGTGCGAGGCGGGCGGTCCGGTGAAGGTGAACGGCGTCGCGCTGGACGAGCCGTACCTGTTCCCCGGCTCGACGCCCTGCGACAACGACCCCGTCGGCACCGTCACCGTGCCCAAGGGCAAGCTCTGGGTGATGGGCGACCACCGCAACAACTCGCGGGACTCCCGCTGGCACCACAACGAGACCGGGGACGGCTTCGTGCCGGTGGACAACGTCGTCGGCCGGGCCTTCGTGGTGGCGTGGCCGCTGTCGGACTGGTCCACGCTGCCCGTGCCGGACACCTTCGACAAGGTGCCGGCCGGCGCGGCCGGAGCCCCGCTCCGGAACGCGCCCGAGGCGCCCGGGGGGCCCGGGGCGCTCGCGCTGGCGGGGGTGGTGCCGGTGGCGCTGTGGCGGCGCAGGCGTTCCGCGCGCACGGGGCGCTGACCCCGGCCCGCCGTGACCCGGGCCGGCCCGCGCGGCCGGGCGGGTTCGGCGGAACTGCCCCCACGGTCCTCTACACGCCTGTAGAATTCCGAGGGCACTGAGCTGCACCCCGGCCGCAGCAGCCGCCCCGGCGGGGGAGGCCGCCGCGCCCGGGCCGGGCCGGGTCGGGAGGCGGAGCCGTGATGGAGAGTCAGGACGTGCCCCGGGGTGCCGGGGAACCGGCGGACCGCGACGTCCGATGGGTCTACCAGCCGGTCGAGGTGGACCTCGGCGACGGCACCTGGGCGGTGGGCCGGATCACCGGCTGGTGGCAGGACGCGGCCGGCCGGCGCTGGTGCCGGCTGCGGGTCGGCCGCAGCGGGCGGCCCGCGTGCTGGGAGCGCTTCGATCCGGCGCGGGTCCTGCTGCTGCCGGTCTCCGGGCTCTGAGCGCTCCGAGTGCTCCGGGCGCTCCGGGCTCCGGGCGGCGCTCCGGCTCTGAGCAGCGCGGTCGCGACTCCTTGGCGGAACCGTTCGGTGAGCCCTATCGTCCCTGGGAGCGACCGCCGACATGCCACTTCAGCAACCGGGGACGACGTGACTTCGGAGATCTACTTCAGCAACAACCACCGCGACCTGTGCGAGCAGTACGGCACGGGCGCGGGCTTCCAGTTCGAGTTCTACTGCTACCGCTGCTCGGACACCTGGCGTTCGCCGTTCGAGGCCTTCCGGACCGGGCAGATGGCCGGCTGGATCGGCAAGGGCGTCAGCGCGGCCTGGAACCTCATCGGGGGCAGCGCCAACACCATCAGCAACGCCGCGGACGGCCTCGCCGGACACACCTGGGGCACCTCCCGGGACGCCGCCTTCCAACGCGCGATCTCCAACGCCCAGGGCCACTTCAACCGTTGCGCCCGCTGCACCCACTACGTCTGCGGCCGCTGCTTCAACTCCGCCCAGGGCCTGTGCTTCACCTGTGCCCCGGACACCGCGGCCGAGGCGATGGCCGCGCAGCACCGCGGCCTGAACGACGCGGTCAGCGAGCGCGCGTACAGCGCGGGGCAGCAGTCGGGCGCGGCGTTCGACGTCACCACCCCGCGTCAACTGGTCTGTCCGCAGTGCCGGGCCGAGACGCACGGCACGCCGTTCTGTCCGGGCTGCGGTCACCGGTTGGCCCAGACCGTCCAGTGCACGAGCTGCCACCAGGACGTTCCGGACGGGGCGGCGTTCTGCCCGTCCTGCGGAACGAGGCGCTGAGGAGGCGCTGACGAGGCGCTGGAGAGACTCCTGGCGGAGACGGCGGACGGCGGGGCGTCCCCGGGACGGCGGTCCGGGGGCGCCCCGCCGTGGTGCGCGGGCCAGGAGGTACGGGCGGTGCGGGCCGTGCGGTGCGGTGCGGGCCGTGCGGGCCGTGCGGGCCGTCGCCCGGAGGCGAGGCCGACGGGCGGTCAGCCGTACGAGAGGTTGGCGCAGGGGTCGTCGTCGGCCGAGCGGGCGGCGCCGCTGACGCTGGTGGGCAGCGGGGCCGGGGTGCTCCCGGCGGTGGGGGCCGGGTTGGCGGCCGCGAAGTCCTGGCCGAGGACCACGCTGACGCCCCGGCCGCCGGGCTGGAGGGTGGCGCCAGGGAACAGCCTGGCGACCGCCTCGGCGGAGCCGCGCTCCCCGGTGCCGTACTCGACGACCGTGGTGCTGCGGGGCTTGCCGGTCGCGTTGCCGACGGTGGTGACGGTGTAGCCGGCACCCTTGACGGCCTCCGCGGCCTTGCCGCCGAGGCCGGTCTGCCCGGTGCCGTTGAGGACGGAGACCTTGACCTCGGCGGCCTTGGGGTCCGGCGTGGGGGCGGGTGTGGGGGTGGCGTCCGCGGCCGGGGTGGTGGGGGCGCCGGTGGCGGGGGCGCCGGCGTCCTGGCCGTCGATGGTGCGGTCGGCCTTGAGCGCGGCCCAGAGCAGGTCCGCGTCCGGGTGGACCACGGCGACCCGGGGGCCCTCGTAGCGCCAGGGCACGGTCAGGAACTTGACGTCGTGCAGGTCCACGTCCTTGAGCGACATGGCGAAGTCGAGCAGCTTGGCCGCCGAGCCGAGGCCGGGGTCGACGGTGAGCGACTTGGTGGCCGCGTCGGCGAGCGGCAGCAGCGTGGTCGGGTCCATGCCGCGGGACTTGATCTCCTTGATGAGGGAGGAGAGGAAGGCCTGTTGGCGCTTGGTGCGGCCGATGTCGGAGCCGTCGCCGATGCCGTGCCGGACCCGGACGTAGTCGAGCGCGGACTGGCCCTCCACCTTCTGCTTGCCCTTGGCGAACAGCAGCTTGCCCTTGCGGCCCAGGTTGGGGTTGAGGTCGCCCTCGTGGATGTCGTTCGGCAGGCAGACCTCGACGCCGCCCACCGCCTTGGTCATCGCGGCGAAGCCGTTGAAGTCCACCACGATGGTGTGGTCGACCCGCAGGTTGGTCAGCTTCTCGACGGCGTTCTGGGTGCAGGCCGGGTTGCCCTGGTCGGTGTCGCCCACCGAGAAGGCGCTGTTGAACATCACATTGGTCTGCTCCTTGGTCCACTTGCCGCCTGGGAGCTTGCACGGCGGGATGGTGACCAGGGAGTCGCGGGGGATGGAGATGCCGACGGCGTGCTTGTGGTCGGCGTAGACGTGCAGCAGGATCGCGGTGTCCGAGCGGGCGCCGCCGTCCCCGCCGCCGCCCAGGTCGCTGTTGCCGTTGCCGCGGCTGTCCGACCCGATCAGCAGGACGTTGACCGGGGTGCGGCCCTGGGCGTCCGGCGCGGCGGCCTCGGGGCGGTCCTTGCTGACGGCGTCGCCGTCGAAGGTGGAGATGTTGCTGTTCAGGCGGTAGTAGAGGGCGCCGCCGGCGAGGACCACGAGCGCCGTGCAGCCCGCCGTCGCCCAGAGCACCTTCTGCTTGGTGCTGCGCTTGGGCTTCTTCTTCGCCCGGCTGGTCGGACGGGCGGCCGGTGGACCGCCCGCCGTGTCCGCCGGGTCCGCCGTGTCCGCCGTGCCCCCGGTGTCCCGAGTGTCCTTCTTGTCATCAATCAGCGCTTTGCCCTGGTGTGGGACGGTCCGACGGCCCGCCGCCCGGCGTCCGCCCGCCCGGTGCGGCGAAATGTCGGAGTCGGGGGAACCCTTGCGGCCAGACACGTCGTCATCCTCCACAGTTGCCACGGAGTCCTCGTCGGAGCGGTGGGCTCGCGTGGCCCTGGGCCGGAGCCGACCCGGGCGAGGCCCGTCGGTAAAGTTTTACACCGCTGTAGAACGTCAGTGGAGCATACTAGGCGCGGATGAGAAAACCAGCTGGTCAGACCATGAGAATTGGCTGGGGCGAGCTCGTCCGCACCGACCCGAACCCCGTACGAGGAGCACGATGACTCACCGGATCGCACGTTCGATAGCCGGCGCCCTGGTGGCACTGCTGGCCGCCGTCGGCCTCACCGCCGTGGCGTCGAGCGCGACGGCGGTGGCCGCACCCCGGACCGTCGCGGCCGCCACCGCGGGCACGGACGCCCCGGGGGCGTCCGTCGCGGCGCCCGTCGCCCCGGCCGTCGCGGCGCCCGCGACCCGGTCCGGCGACGCCCCCGCGCACCTCGCGGCGAAGGACGACAAGAAGAAGAAAAAGGGCTTCTTCGCCAAGCTGGGCAAGTTCCTGCTGGTCGTCGTCATCCTGATCATCCTGTTCATCGTGCTGCTGATCTTCGGGATCATCTACGCCGCCAAGCGGATCTTCAGCCGCCGCAAGTAGCCGTACGGCGGCTGTCGTCGACCCCGCCGTTCCCGTCGGCCGTTCCGCCCCACCGCTACGCCCCGCCGTTCCGCCGTGCCGTCAGCCCTCGCCGTCAGCCCTCGCTGTGCGGTCGGCCGGGGCCGACGGCGGCGGGGCGGCGAAGCGGGCCGGGGCGTAGCCGGGCTGCTGCCGGCGGAAGGCGTCGCCGAGGTGGTGCTGCAGCCGGACGTGGCGGAACTGGTAGACCGCGCCGGTCCGGCGCAGCACCCCGCGCCGGTAGGCGTCGTCCAGGAAGGCGGTGACGTCCCAGGGCAGCCTGCCGGTCAGGGGGAGCCAGCACCGTGAGAAGACGAGCCACTGCCCCCAGGCGGTGAAGCCGAGCGCGTAGGAGAGCGTGCCGCCCACGCCCGCGGTGATCCCGATGAACGCCGCGTCGGCCGAGGTCCAGCCCAAGGGCCCGAGCAGGGGCCGGAGCACGAGGACGACCAGTTTGCCGCCGAAGGCGACGGCGAGGCTGAGCAACGGGACCAGGAGCGCCACCTGCCGGGTCACCGTCGCCCGGTTCAGCGCCAGCAGGCTCGTCGGGGTGGCGGCGGAGGCGACGTCCAGCGGCGATTCGAAGACCGCCAGGAACGCGAAGACCAGGCCGCCGCCGAGGCCGAAGATCAGCCCGAACACCGCCATGTTGACGAGCGTGACCCGGACGGCGCTCCAGTCCGCGAGCGGGGTGCCGAAGAAGACCGCGCGCTCCAGGGTGAGCGCGCTCGCGCAGCCCGTCCCCAGGATCACCCCGCCCCCCAGCACGGTGACGAACCGGTCGACGAAGGTACGGACCGATCTGCGGCCCGCCGTGCCGTTCGCGCGGGGCCAGCGCAGCCGGACCCGGGTCGGCTCGAACACCATGCCGCCCGCCCCCGCCATGAACGCGTACACCGACCCGAAGGCCACCCCGGCGACCGCGCCCATCAACGCGCCCTGCAGCAGCGTCTCGGCCATGCCGAACTCGGCGAGGAACAGACCGGCCGACCACTCGGCGCCGGCGACGCACAGTGCGGAGACCAGGACGACCAGCGCGGTGCGGGTGGACAGCCGCAGCGAGTCGGCGAGCCGCCACCAGGCGAGGTCGTGCCGGTCCCGGTCGAGCCGCACCAGGTGGTGGGCGAGGAAGCCGAGCCAGCGGCGGGCGAGCTCCGGGTCCCGGTCGGCTGGGCGGGCCGGGCCGCCGTCGACCGCCCGCTCGGGCGCGCGACGGCGGTAGAGCGTCGGGACGAACCCGGCCAGCAGGTGCTCCTCCAGGGCGTGCTCGGTCGGGAAGCGCCGGTCGTCGAGCAGTTCGCCGGGGGCGGCGTCCCTGCTGTCGCTGTACATCGTGCGCGCCAGGATGACCATCAGCGGCGTGCTCAGCACCTTGGCCAGGTGCGCGCTCGCCGCCGTCCGGGAACCCCGGAGTTCCGCGAGGACGGCGTCCCAGACCCCCTGCGGCCCGTCCGCTCCGCCCGGCGCGGCGCCGGACGCCGCGTCCGTGCCGCCCGTCGCGCGGCCGTGGGCGCGGACGGTGCGGGGCAGGTAGTCCGCGAGGTCCTCGACGGTGAGGTCGGTGAGCTCGATGGCGGCGGCCCACACCAGCGGCGTGCCCGCGGCGTCGACCGCCTCGGCGAACTCGGGGCGACGGCTGGTCAGGACGAGTGGCAGCGAGGCGGCGTTGAGCGCGTCGAGCGCCGCGCAGCGCAACCCCTCCGCGATCTCGTCGAAACCGTCCAGGACCGGCAGGACGAGGTCGGCGTCCACGAGCGCGGCGGCCAGCGTGCCCCCGCTGGGCACACGGCGGGCCAGGTGCGGGTGGTCGCGCAGCAGCCGGGAGGTGAGCCAGGCCCGTAGGGAGGCGACCGTCGGGTCCCACTCGCCGAGGCTGAAGATCACCGGCACCGGGTCAAGGTCCCCGCGCTCCGACAGGAGGTCCAGGACGAACCTGATGGCCAGAACCGACTTGCCCGAACCCGCCCGGCCGAGCACCACCAGGCGCCCGGAGGAGATCCGGCGGTACACCTCGGCGGCGTCGCGCAGGTCGCCGCTCAGGTCCACCACCCCCGGCACGGCGCCCGGTTCGAGCCGCTGGACGTTCGCCTCGTGGTCCGTCAGCCCGGGCGGCGCGTCCTGCCAGCGGACCGGCAGCGGGAACGGGTCCAGGACCCGGCGCTGCTCCTCCTCGCGCCGCCACCGGCGCCGGATCTCGTGGGCCAGCTCGTCGGCGGCGTCGGTGAGGTCGCCGTTGCGCCGGGCCGCGCGGGGACGAGGACGGGCCGGGGGTGTCGCGCGCTCCGGCGGCGCGGTGCCCGGCGGTGCGGTGCCCGGCGGTGCGGTGCCCGGCGGTGCGGTGTCCGGCGGCGGGCCGTCCGGCGGCGCGGTGCCCGGCGTCGGGCCGTCCGGTGGGGGGCCCGGTGCGGGGGCGTCGTCCCTCCCGCCGAGTGCGGCCGTCAGCCGCCGGTGGTCCGCCGGGCCCAGCTGCAGGGCGCCCGCCAGCAGGTGGACCGTGCCGACCCGGTGGTCGAAGGCCCGGTCGTTCTCCAGCCGGCGGATGGTGCTGACACTGACGCCGGACCGTTCCGCCAACTGCTCCTGCGTCAGACCCGCCTGCTTCCGGAACCCGCGTAACAGCGGGCCGAGCTTCTCCGTCACCGCAGCACTCCTCCACCCCCGGGTACGGCCGCGACCGAGCCTAGCGTGACGACCGGTCATATCTGACCGGTGCCGTGACCTGGGCCCTGACCTGCGCCGACCCCAGGATCGGAGCCGGGCCCCGCCGACCGAGGGCGCGGGGCGGCATCGAGGGAACACGACGATCCCGGTGAGGAGCCGACATGGCCTACCGCTACTGGTGCGGCGAGTGCGGGTACAAGACCCCCTGGCTCAGCGAATCCGAGGGCGCGAAGCGGCAGATCGAGCACTACGAGCAGCGGCACCCCGGGATCCCGCCGGGAGGGCAGATGGAGGTCGACCGAAGACCCGTCGGCGGAGGCGGCGGCGGGGGGTGCCTCGCCCTGCTGGCCCTCGGAGTGCTGCTGCTGCTCGCCGCGGCCTCCTGCCACCGCTGAGCGCCGTACCGCCCGCACGGGGGTCGGGCGGTACGGACGGGTCCACCGGGCACACCGGATGCACCGGGTCCATCGGAAGAGCCGGACGCACGACAGGCAAGGAAAAGGGAGGGCCTCATGCCCGAGACCGGAAGGCCGCCGCGGCCGGCCGAGGCGCCGCCGCGGCGCAGGGTGCCCGTACGGCCGGACCGGGCGGCGGCCCGGGGAGAGGCGGGTGCGTGGTGAAGCCCTTCGACGAACGGCCGGACCCCGAGCGGAAGCCGGTGGCCGAGCAGGCCCCCCGGGCGGACGACCACCCGGTCTCCGACCGGCAACCGGTCCTCGACAAGGGGCCGGGCCCGGACAAGCGGCCGGTCCTCGACAAGCGGCCGGTCCTCGACAAGGGACCGGTCCTCGACAAGCGATCCGTCTCCGACGGGACCCCGCCCTCCGACCGGCGGCCCGCACCGCCGCCGGCCGTCGAGTACGGCTCGCTCGTCCTCGGCCGCCGGCTCGGCGAGGGCGGGCGGGGCGCCGTGCACGAGCTTCCGCACCGGCGGATCGACGCGCGGGTCTCCGGGAGCGGCGGGAGGACCGTCTTCCAGGAGTACGACGCCTCGGTCCTGCCGCAGCTGGACGCCGACGCCCTGGCGGCCCAGGTGGCCCTGCTCGGTGAGGTGAGCGCGGGCGAGGGCGCCTGGCTGCGGGAGAGGACCGCGTGGCCGACCGCCCTCGTCCGACGGCACGGCCGGGTCTGCGGGTACCTGATGCGCGACGTACCGGACCGCTTCCGCTCCACCGATCGGACGACGGGCCCGGGCGGCGGCGAGCGGCGGCTCGCCGCCCTGGAGGGCCTGCTCGAGGACGACGCGCGCCCCGCCGGGACGGGCCCGGGCGTCGGCGACCGGGAGCGGCTGCTCCTGCTGGCCGACCTCGCCACCGCGTTGGGCCGGCTCCACGGGCTCGGCATCGCGGTCGGAGACCTGTCCCCGCGGAACGTCCTCGTCAGCCTCTCCCCGCGGCCCGAGTGCTTCCTCATCGACTGCGACGCCATGCGCGTACGCGGCGTCACGGCGCTGCCGCAGGCGGAGGTGACCGACTGGCGGACTCCGGCGGGGGAGGAGCAGGCGACCCCGGCGAGCGACGTCCACCGGCTCGGCCTGCTCGCCGTCCGGCTCTTCGCCCGTGACCGGACGGCGACCGACCCCGCCGTCCTCACCGCGGCCGGCCCCGCCGTCGTGGCCCTGGCCCGCGCCTCCCTCGACCCCGATCCGGCCCGGCGGCCGACCCCGGCGGCCTGGGCGGAGGCGCTGATCCCGGCCGCGGCCGCCCAGCCGTCCGGGACCTTCAGGCCGCACGGGACGCTCCTGGTCCGGCCTCCCGGGACGGACCGTCCCGCGTCGGCTCCGGTCACCCCCGAAGCCTCCTCGCCGCCATCCCCGCCCGGGGCCGGGCACTCCGGGGGCGACCGGACCTCCGGGACCGTCACCCCGCCGCCCGACCGGTCCGGGTGGATCGGCGCCGTGGTGGGCGTGCTCGTGCTGGTGGCCGTCATCGTCGTGCCGGCCGCCGTCCGGGACCACGACCACACCGCGGCACCGGCCGCCGGGCAGCCGGTGCCGGTGCACACCCTGGACACGCCCCGGCCGCTGCCGACGCCGCCCCCGCGTCCCACGCCGCCGGCCCCGACGCCGACCGATCCGGTCGCCCTCGCCGAGGTCGGCGACTGCTTCTACGACCTGGGCAGCGGCGACCGGGCCGACCTGTCGGCCACCGCCTGCGGAGCGGGGACGTTCAAGGTCGTCCGGATCAACCCGGACACGACCGATCTGACCAGCTGCGACGATGTCCCCGACAACACCGAGGCGGTGTCGTCGAGCCGCAACCACCTGGTGCTGTGCCTGAGTTACCAGAGCTCCGGCGGAACGGCCTTCCACGCCCACCAGGGTGACTGCGTCTACGGCGCCCCCGGCGCCACCGCCTGGGGCAAACAGGCCTGCCAGAGCGGCAACTTCAAGGTCCTCGCGGTCTACCGCGGCACGTCCGACCACGCGAAGTGCGACTCCTGGCCGCACTACAACTACTGGCGCCACATGCCGGTCGCCGCCGACCCGAAGCTGGACGTCCTGCTCTGCCTGTCCATGAACTACCCCGACGACGCCGGCTACGCCACCCTGAACGAGTGCCTCTCCAAAGCGGGTTCGACCTTCACCAACGTCGGCAGCTGCGGCGCCTCGAACGTCTACGTCACCGGGCGCACCGGCACCGCGAACGACTGGTCGTTCTGCGGCAACGACGGCGCGACCAGCTGGAGGTCGACCGACTACCCCGACTTCGCGTACACGGTGTGCTGGCGCTGGCGGTAGCGGCCGACGCGGTAGGGCCCGTACGGCGGCGCCCTCAGCGGGGCTTGGCGCGGGCGGCGAGGAGGGCGATGTCGTCCTCGGCGGCGGGTGACGGGGGCGGGACGAGGGCGTGCAGGACGGCGTCGAGGAGGTCGTCGAGGTCGCCGGTGGCGGGCAGGCACAGGGCGGCGAGGCGGTCGAGGGAGGTGTCGATGTCCTCGTCGCGGCGTTCGACCAGACCGTCCGTGTAGAGCAGCAGGGTCTGGTGCGGGTCGAGGGGGTGGGTGGTCTGCTCGTAGCCGCCGAGGCCGGTGCCGAGCGGCGGGCCGGTGGGGACGCGGAGCAGCCGGGTGGGCCGGTCGGGGGTGATCAGGGCGGGCGGCAGGTGGCCCGCGCTGGAGAACGTCCAGCGGCCGCGGCCCGGGTCGGCGAGGGCGAGCAGGCAGGTCGCGGGGCGCGCGGAGTCGTCGGCGGAGATGACGGTGTCGAGCTGGCGCAGGATCCGGTGCGGGGGCAGGTCCATGCCGGCGACGTCGCGCAGGGCCGAGCGGTAGTGGCTCATGTCCACGGCGGCCTCGACCCCGTGCCCCATGACGTCGCCCATCGCGAGCAGGGTGCGGCCGAACGGCAGCCGGACCGTCTCGAACCAGTCCCCGCCGACCACCGAACTGGTGCCGGAGGGCAGGTAGCGGGAGGCCAGGGCGAGGTTCTGGTGCGGGCTGCCGGGTTCGCTGAGCAGCGCCCGCTGGAGTTCCAGGGCGATGCCCTGGGAGCGGGTGTAGCGGCGGGCGTTGTCGAGGCCGGTGGCGGCCCGGTCGGCGAGGTCGCCGAGCAGGGCGACCTCGTCGGCGGTGAAGGGCGGGGCGGCGGCGGTGCGTCCGAGGGTGAGCAGCCCGACCAGGCGGCCGCGGGCGGCGAGCGGCAGGACGAGCAGCGAGGCGACGGCGGTGGGCCACGCGTCGTCGGGGCCGGGCTGGGTGCGGACCGCGACACCGCCGGCCAGGCTGCGGGCGGCGGCCGAGCCCTCCCGGTGCCGGATCGACTCCCCCGGTCGAGCCAGGTCGGCGAGCGCGGCGGTCAGGGCGGGGACGGCCCGCACGGCGGCGCGGTGCAGCCGCTGGGGCGCGCCGCCGCCGGCCCGGGCGGGTTCGGCCTCGGGCGGCAGGACGTCCACGGCGGCGAGGTCGGCGAGGCCGGGCACCGCGAAGGCGGCGAGTTCGGCGCAGGTGGTGCCGATGTCGAGGGTGGTGCCGATCCGCTCGGCGGCGGCGTCGAGCAGGGCGAGGCGGGCGCGGGCCCGTTCGAGCTCGCGGAGCTGCTCGCGGGCCGGGGCGGGGTCGTCCAGGACGACGACGATCACGCCGGTGGTGCGCCCGGCGTGCCGCAGCGGTCGCAGGCGCACCCGCAGGCCGGGCGGGACGGGGTGGCCGGCGCCGCCCGGGCCGCCGGTGGCGTGCTCGCGGTCGTGGCCGTCGGCGAGGACGCGGCGCAGGGTCGCGGCGGCCGCGGCGAAGGCGGTGGTTTCGACCGGCCGGCCGAGCAGGTCGCTGCCGCGCAGTCCGGTGGCGGCCGTGAAGGCCGGGTTGAGGTACTGCCAGCGCAGCCGCTCGTCGAGCAGGGCGACGCCGACCGGCGCGTCGGCGAGGACCGCGCGGAGCAGCTCGGGGTCGTCCCCGCGGCCGTCGGACGCGTCGTGGGGGTCACCGGGGTGGTCGCTGTCGGGGTCGCCGTGGGGGCCGTCGCTGCGATTCATACGGCGATCGTCGCCGCCGGGGCCGCCGCGCTCGCCGCCGGGGTCGTCGCTGCGGTCGTGGCGGCGGGCGCGGGTGTGGTCACTGCCGGTGAGTGCGCCGAGCCTCGCGGCGAGCGCCGCCGCCAGGGACCGGGTGTCCGGTGTCGCGGGCGAGGAGTCCGCTGCTCGGTTGCCGTGCCGGAAGTGCATACGCCCATGATCACGCGCCCGGGCGCGGCACGCCCCCGAGAGGAGGAAACCTTGACTGACCGGAGACGTGTCGAAGCGGGCCGACGGCCGGTCCGGGCCCCGGGGTGACGTGCGGTGGTCCTCCGGGCGACGGGCCGGCGAGCGGCCCGGGTCCGGCGGGCGAACGCCGGATGATCACCGGTCATACTTGGGCGGCGGCGCACCACACCGGGTGCCGCAGGCCGGACCCGAGACGCCGTGAGCCCCAGACCGGAGGAACCGATGAGCCCCCACCAGCCGACCACTCGCCCGGCGGCCGGGGGCCCCGCGGTGCCGTGGAACCGGCAGCGGCTGCGCAGCAACAACGAGTGGCTGCTGCTGGAGCTGCTGCGCACCGGTGGCGGCTCCTCGCGCGCCCAGCTGGCCCGGGACACCGGCCTCTCCAAGCCGACCGTCTCGGCCGCGCTGGCCGCCCTGGAGCAGGCCGGGCTCGTCCGGGAGGCCGGGCGGCTCGCCCCCGAGCGCGGCCGCACCGCCGTGCTGTACGAGGTCGACCCGACGGCCGGCCACGTCCTGGGCGTGGACATCGGCCGGGCCCGGCTGCGGGTGGCCGTCGCGGACCTGGCCGGGACGGTCGTGGCCCGCCGGGACGTCGCCAACCGCGGCCGTACCGCGAACGCCGTCGCGGACGCCGTGGTCGCCGCCGCGCACGGGACGATCGCCGAGGCGGGACTGGCCGCCGGGGACATCGTGCACGCGGTGATCGGCACCCCCGGTGTGTGGGACGAGGCGCGGCGCGGGGTGCGCTACGCCTCCAGCCTCCCCGGCTGGGGCCGGCCGGGGCTGTTCGACCGGATCGGGGAGGGCTTGGGGACGGCCGTGTCGGTGGCGAACGACGCCAACCTGGCCGCGCTCGGCGAGTACACCCTCGGGTCCGGGCGGGGCAGCCGGATGTTCGCCTACCTGCTGGTCGGCACCGGCCTCGGGCTGGGCGTGGTGAAGGACGGCGAGCTGCTGGTCGGCGCGCACGGCGCACTGGGCGAGATCGGCATGGTGCCGCTGCCCGGCCGCCCGGAGGAGCCGGTGGCCACCATCGAGCAGCAGACCTCCGCGGACGCGGTGGTGCGCACCGCCCGGGACTTCGGGCTGGCCGGGGAGGGCTCCGCACGACAGGTGACGGCGAAGCAGGTGTTCGAACGGGCTCGGGCCGGGGAAGCCGCGGCGGTCCGGGCGGTCGAGCGGGAGGCCGAGCAACTCGCCTACACCGTCGCCGTGTTGTCCGCCGTGCTGGACCCGGACCTGGTGGTGCTCGGCGGCGGGATCGGCAACAGCGCGGACCTGCTCCTGGAACCGCTGGAGCGGGCCCTGCACCGGATCGCCCCGATGCGCCCGACGCTCGCGCCCAGTCTCCTGGGAGAGGAGGCGGTGCTCCTGGGCGCGGTCTCCACGGCCCTGGAGACGGCCCGGCCCGAGGTCTTCGAACGCCGGACGGCGGGGCTGCGCTGACGGACGGGCGTCCGGGCGGCCGGGCGTCCGGACGGCCGGCGGGGTCGGCGGGCGGCTGGACGGCCGGACGTGGCCACCGGTCGGCCGGCCGTGGCCGCTCAGTGTGACGGCGGACGGGAGGGTGATCACGCTCGGTGGTCGGTAGGTCTCGATCCGGCCAACGAGTGCGGAAACGGTGTGCAGGCCGTGAGGGACGGCTGCTTGAATCGCCCGACTCATCCCCACGGAACGGAGCGTTCTCCTCCCATGCCTTCACGGATATCCGGGCGTCGCCGGGCCGGTCTGGCCGGATTCGCCGGACTCGTCCTCACCGTCGGTCTGGCACTGACCGGTTGCGACCCGTCGGCCGCCGACGGCGGTGCCAAGGCCTCGGCCACGCCGGGCGCCGTCGTCACCACGGCGCCGGCCGCGCCGCCGACCACCCCCGCGCCGCCGGCGGCGACGCCCACCACGCCGCCCGCGGCCCCGGCCGCCACGCCCCCGGCGCAGCCGGTGGCCCCCTCGGCCACGGCTCCGCAGGCGCCGCAGGCTCCGCAGCCGAAGGTGACCACCGCGCAGCCGCCGGCCGACCCGGAGCCGCAGCACACCGCGGCGGCCGCGGGCGGCGGGTGCGAACTCCGCTCGGCCGCCGGCAACTGCTACGAGGCCGGGCAGTTCTGCCGCAACGCCGACCTCGGGAAGAGCACCCACGACGCGAGCGGCCGGGTGATCTCCTGCCGGATGGTCAGCGGCAAGCCGCACTGGCAGGCCTGATCCGGCCCCGGACCGCGTCCCCGTCCCCGTCCCCGTCCCCGTGGCCGTCCTCGTCCCGCCGATCGGCGGTGAGACGTCGAGCACGCCCTACTGCGGGGCGGGGGCGGTCAGCGGGGCGAAGGTCTGCCGGAGGTCGACGACCGTGGTCGGGCCCTTCACCCAGGCGAGCGGGGCGTGGTGCACCCGGACCCCGGCCGGCTCCCGCAGCAGCGCCTCGCCGGCCGCGTTCTGCGGCCACTCCACCGAGCCGGTGGCGGTCCGCGCCGGGACCAGCCAGTAGTCGCCGCGGGTGTACTCGCCGCACGGCCGGAAGTACACCTGGACGCCGTCCTCCAGGTCGAGCCAGGCGCCCTCCTGGAGTTGCAGGGCGCCGCCGGCCAGCGGCAGGGCGGCCCGGCCGCGGGGCTCCCGGTGGTCCCAGCGGCGCAGGAACGGGTGCCGCTCGGCCAGCCGCCCGACCTCCGGCGCCGGTTCGGCGGAAAGCCGCACCCGGCGCCCCGGCAGGTCCGTCTCCTCCACCTGGAGCAGGTCCGCCGGCTCGCCCCGGTTGACGTACGCGCTGTCCGCGACCTCCACCCAGTCGCCGACCGAGAGGCTGAGCTTGTCGTCGTCGCCCAGCGAGGTGAGGTCCACCCAGACGCCCTCGATCGCGGCGATCGGCAGGACGACCGAGCCGTTCTCCCGGGACCACTTGAACGTGGCGCAGCCGTCCGCCGGGCCGCCGCGGTGGACCTCCACCCGGTACAGCTGGTTCTCCGGACCCCGGTAGCCGGCCTCCGGATGGGCCAGGCACGGGTCCTCGCTCGCCCGGTCCGGCCGACGGGCGCGCGCGGCCAGCAGCCCACCGGGCCGCTCGTGCGCCTCGGCCCACGCGTCGAAGGCCTCCCGCACCCGGGACACCCCGCCGTCCGGGACGTTCAGCTCCGAGGCGGGCAGGGCGAGCACCTGCCAGACGACCTTGGCCCGGGCCGCCGTGTCGGGCATCGCCGCACCGAGCGCGACCTCGCGGAGCTCCGGGTCCTCGACGGCGGTGACGCTGCGCTCCCACACCTTCAGGTAGACCAGGAACGGGAATGCGCCGGGCAGCCGGTCGCCGTCGCGCTCCTGGTCCCGGTAGGCGTCCGGCTGGTCCCAGTACGTCCAGCCCGCGGGCGCCTCCCGGGCGCCGCCGTCGGCCTGGACGGTGCTGCCCCGGCCGGGCTCGTCGGGCGCGGCGATGCCGGGCCCGGGCCGGTCGGCCTCGCACAGGACGCCGTCCACGTAGTAGCGGCCGCCGCCGATGGTGAGGTCGTCCACGTCGTGGTTGCCCGGCACGTAGCCGATCGCGAATCCGGCCGCCCCGGCCGGGCCGCCGCGGCGGCCGATCAGGTCGGCGGCGAGCGTGCGCAGCTGGTACCGCTCGATCGCGGCCTGCTCGTTGGCGTCGGCGTCGAGCTGGACCCGGCCCTGCTGGGTCAGCACCGCGGAGTAGTGCTTGCCGGGCCGGAAGGTCAGGCGCGAGAAGTCTGCGTGCACGGTTTCCCTTTCGGATTCGCTCGGGTTCACCCGGCGCGGCTCAGGAGGCGCGGGTCGGGTGGCGCGGGTAGGGCAGCGCGGCTGCTCGGGTGGCGCGGGTCAGGAGGCGTGGAAGATCCCGGCGTCGGTGTCGGCCGGGGTGTACTCGGCCAGCCGCGCCCGCAGGTTGTCCTCGCGCTGGGGCTGGAACAGGTCGTGGAAGGCGCCGAGTTCGGAGCGGTCCTCGGCGCCGCGGGTGATCTCCGGCGCGCATCCGGCGGCCGGCCGGCCGTAGTCGGGCGTGCCGTAGCGCAGGCTGGTGAACAGCGGGCGGACCCGTTCGGTCTCCAGCGCGCGCAGCCGGTCGGCCTGCGCCGGGTCCAGTTCGCCGCGCTCGACCAGCTCGGTCACCGCCGAGCGCACCCGGTCCGGCTGGCACTCGTACCGGCGCGGGGTGCGGGAGCCCGGCGGGACGTAGCAGAACCGCAGGCAGCCGAGCGAGCGGCGGGCCACCCGCAGCCGTCCGGTGAACACGCTGTCCTCGGCGATCGGCACCGCGTGGGTGTGCACCTCGCCGACCACCGTGGAGCGGTGGGCGTGCAGCAGGGCGTGGGCGTGCTCGCAGTCGGGCCCGGAGAGCGCGGGGCGGTCGGACCCGGTGGCGTCCAGGATGCTGTCGGAGAGGTGGATCTCCAACGGGTCGGTGCCGACCTCGTCGCCGACGACCTGGATCGTGCCCAGGATGCCGCGCTCGACGGTCACGCAGGCGGTGGTGCGGTCCAGCACCAGGCTGGGCTCCTGCGGCGAGTGCGGTTCGCAGTGCGGCTCCAGCGACCAGCCCGGCACCAGGGTGCAGTGCCGCAGGGTGAGGGAGGCCAGCGGTCCGGTGACGTTGACCCCGCGGCCGGTGATCAGCAGCCCGTCCAGGACCAGCCGCCCGCCCGGGCCGACGCCCCGGACGTTGAGCGCGTCCGGCCGGTTGCTGTACCAGTCGAGCAGCCGGATCACCGGCCGGGTGCCCTCGGCGGCGCGCAGTTCGAGGCGGTCGTCGGCCGCCAGGTCGAAGTCCAGCTGCTCCTGGTAGGCGCCGCTGTGGGTGATCTCGATGACGGCGGCGCCGCCCGCGCTGCCCGACTCCTGGTCGGCGCGCCACTGCCGGTAGGCGTCGTTGATCCGCTCGTACGGCCCGCCGGGGCCGACCCGGTAGACCGGCCGGTGCCGGGCCTCCGGGCGGTCGCGCGGGTACTCCCCGCCGCCGGTGTCGTCGCCGAAGGCGTAGTGGTAGTCGACCCAGACGCCGCGGCGCGGCGCGGAGCGGGCGCCGAAGGCGATCCGGCCGAGCAGCGGGTCGACGGCGACCTGCCCGCGCTTGGGCCGGTACGTCCAGTCGCTCAGGTCGGCCACCGTGATCTCGGCGGGCGGGACGGGCTCCTGGGAGCCGTCGCGCCAGATCGCGAAGCTCTTGCCCGGCCCGTAGTAGTCGGCCAGGCGCTCGGCGAGCTGCCGGCGGCGGATGGGCGCGGGCACGTTGTCGATCGTCGCCGGGTGGGTGGTCGACGGCTCCGGCTCGGGCTTGGTGACCAGTTGGGCGTCGTTGCCGAGGACCGAGAAGGTGAAGAGGTTCCTGGCCCGGTCGATGCAGTACGCGGGCGCCCGGGTGACCGGGTAGGGCTTCAGCCGCCACACGTACAGGGCGACCCCGGCCGGGGTGTAGCCGCCCTGGCGGCGGGCGGAGGCGGCCCGGCGGGCGTCGACGGTGTGCGCCTGCCCGTCGAAGGGCCCGCCGAGCAGGTCCAGTTCGGCGCCGCGCCGCACGTCCACCAGTCGGCCCCGGCTCAGCCGCTGACGGTCGGTCGGCTCCTCGTCCGGGCGCAGCAGCCGTACCGGCTGGGTGCCGCCGAGCAGCCGGGAGAGCTCCACCGCCCGGGCCGGCCAGTCGGCGACCGAGGCGGACAGCTCCTCCAGCAGGGCGAGCGTGCCCTTGCGCCGGCGGTTGGCGACGGTGTTCGCGACGTCGTGCCGCGGCGCCAGCCGGGCGGCGAGCCGGTCGCGGGCGGCGGCCCGCTCCGGGGAGGCCCCGCCGTGCAGGCCGGTGGCGAGGACCTCCTCGTAGCCGGGCAGGATCCGGTAGCCGACCAGGTCGCCGAGGTAGGCGACGGCCCAGTCGGCGGCGGTCTCCACGAACCAGTCCTGGTAGCCCTGCTCGATGCCGCTGCGGACGACGTCGACCTGTTCGGCGATGACGGCCAGCAGGGCGCGCAGCGGCTCGCCCGCCTCGGCGTCCCGCAGCCGGTGCCACTGCGGCAGCAGCTCCGCCAGCCCGTCCGGTTCACGAGTCATCCGCGGACCTCCTTGAGGATCAACGTGTCGGGCAGGTTCGGTGACAGCAGGACGAGTTGGGCCGGGCGGATGCCGCGGAACACCGTCACCACGCGGCCGGGCGGCAGCGGGCGGGTGTCGGTGACGGACGGGTTGAGGCGCAGCAGCTCGGCGAGCGGGATGCCGTTGCGGGCGGCGACCTCGGTGAGGGTCTCCGGGTCGGGGCCGCGCACCCGGTACCGCTGTTCGTCGTAGCGGGCGAGCCGGGCCGGGACGCTCGGCTGCGGCTGGGCGAGCTGCTCGGACAGGTGCTCCAGGCCCTCCGGGGTGAGGCTGCCGGGCACGCCGGTGAAGGCGTCGGCCTCGACCCGGTCCACGCCGGGCACGGCCTGGGCGGCGGCGAGCACCTCGGACAGGTGGGCGCTCTGGCCGAGTTGCCGCCCGGCGTACCCGAGCCGGTCGAGCAGGGCGCGGCGCAGCGCCGGTTCGACCAGGTCCCAGGAGTGGTCCGGGTCGACCTTGACGCTCAGGGCGAGGACCAGCAGGACGAGTTCGCGCAGCGCGACCTCGACCGGCAGCTTCGGGTCGCCGTAGGCGGTGAGCGAGGAGCGCAGGGTGCGGATCAGGTCGGAGTCGGTGGTGAGCGGGATGTCGTCCACCCCGGCCACCGTGACGTGGACCAGTTCCCGCCGGCCGTCCGAGAGCCGGGTGGCGCTCGCGCGCCCGATGCCGGCCCGGGAGCGGGTGAAGTCCTCGTAGTCGGGCACCGAGACCAGCCGGTCCAGGGCGGTGACGGCGAGCGGGATGGTGCGCCGGGCGAGGTCCGGGCCGTCCGGTCCGGCGCCGCCGGTGGCGGGCAGCGGGTTGACGACGGCGGAGACGCCGAGCGGGCGGGTGGTGAGCTGGGTGATCCGTCCGGCGCCGACGTTGCCGCTCTCGCCGATGCCGATCCGGTAGCGGGCGCGGACGTTCTCCCGGCCGGTGGGCAGGCGTGAACCGTGCACGCCGTCGCCGAAGGTGACGGTGGTGCGGCCGTCGCTCGTGGTCGCGGTGACGTAGACGCGTTCGTCCGGGCCGCGTCCGGCGAGGCTGTCGACCTCGTGCCAGCGCACTCCGTCGACCCGGACCTCCAGGGTGCTGCTCGCGCCCCCGGGGGTGTCGGCGGCGAGCCAGGTGAGCGGCGACTGCCACAGGGTGAAGCGCTGGCCGGGGACGCCGGCGTCGCCGCTGCCGATGGCCTCGTCGCGGGTGGCGCCCTGGGTGGCGCGGACGACGTTGCCGAGCACCTGGACGGAGTCGCGGCGGTAGCGGAAGGCGAGGTCGGCGCTGAGCGTGACGCTGGTGCGGACGGTGTCGCCGGGCAGGCGCGGGTCGACGCTCTGCTCGACGCCGGCGATCATGGCGAGTTCGGTGCCCCGGACTCCGGTGGTGTGCGGGATGTCGGTCCGCTCGCCGCTGACCGCGATCCACCGGCCGGGGGTCAGCCCGTCGTAGAGCCGGGCGAGGTCGATCCGGTTGCCGTGGACGTCCTCGGTGACGGGCTCGTCGGCGAGCCGCAGGGCCTCGCCGCGGGCGTAGACGGTGGCGTCCCTGATGTCCGAGAGCTGGGCGTCCTTGTCGTCCAACCAGGGCTGCTGCAGGGACAGTTCGGTCACCTTGCCGGTGATGCCGAAGTCGGCGCGGGAGATCACCCGGACGTCGGTCACCCGGGTGATGACCTCGGCGAGGTCGCGGCTGCCGGGGATGCCGCCGTCGATGCCCTTGCGCGGGCGCTGGACGACCACCCAGCTGCCGGGCGCGATCTGGTCGTACACCGCGTCGAGGGTGAGGAGCGTGCCGGAGACCGGCTGCCGCTTGGTGGTGAACACCACCTCGACCGCGGGCGGTGACTGGTCGGTGGCGGTGTAGCGGTTGATCCGGACGTTCAGCTCGCCGGACTCGGCGGTCTTCTCCTGGCCCGGGTCGAGCCGGTAGTCGAGCGCGGCGCCGCCGGGCCCGCCGTCGATCTTCACGTGGACGCGCCCGTCGGCCTGCGGACGGGACACGAAGACGGTGCGTTCGGGCAGCTTGGCCAGGAGCTCGGCGCTGACGCCGGCCTCCTGGTCGGGGGCGGGCACGGTGGCGCGCACCGCGGCCGCGTGCGGGTTCGGCGTGGGGACGGGCGGCTCGGTGGTGACCACCTTGACCTGCCCGGGGCCGAGGGGGACGGTGTGGTCCCACGGCAGGGAGAAGCCGTTGTGCGTCAGGCTGCCGGCCTCGACGTACGTGAAGTCGGCGGTCACCGGGACGGTGCCGGCGGTGTCGAAGTTGATCCGCACGCCGATCAGCGTGCTGCCGGAGAGCGGCCAGTCCACGTAGCGGTCGATCCGGCCGTCGGCGCCGAAGACGGGCTTGAGCGGCGCGGTGGCGCCGAACGGGGTGGCGACCACCCGCATCGCCTGGATCTCGTGCACGGCGAGCGGCGCCGTCAGGTCGACCCGCTGCCAGGCGGGGTAGAGGCCGTCGCGCAGCCGGGGGTCGAGGGCGGACAGCAGCTGCACGCCGAGGTCCGAGCCGGGCGCGAACAGGCGCTGCGGGTCGCGCGCGAGGTCCCGGGCGCTCAGCGGGGGCCGGGTGGGGGCGGTGCGCAGCGCCGCCAGCAGCGAGCCGAGCCCGCGGACGGCCGGGTCGGCGCTGTCGGTCCCGGTGCCGGGCGAGGTCGGCCCGGGCTTGTCGGGGGCCTGCTGCGGCTCCAGCTGGTGGGCGCGGTCGCGCAGGCCGGACAGCTCCTCCCCGAGGGCGGTGAACCAGTCGGCCACCGGCTTCCGCGAGCGCGCCAGTTCGGCGGCCTCGGCAGCGTGGGCGAGCACCGGGGCGAGCCGGTCGGCGAAGTCCGCGGGGGTGCTCAGCGGGCCGGACGGCCGGTCGAGGTCGGCGCGCAGCGGGGCCAGCACCTGGTCGTCGAAGTCCCACAGGACCCGGCTGTGCCCGGGACGGGGGTTGGGCGCGTCCTCGGAGACGGTGATCCAGTCCGCCAGCTCTTCGCGCAGGTCCTTGAGGGTGCGCAGGTCCCGGGGCAGCCCGATCACCGTGACGTCGTTCTCGCGGTCGAGCCGCACCTCCGGCACCAGCCGCAGCACCCGGTGGACCGGGTCGGCGGCCTTGTCGGCGCTGAACACGAACAGCAGCCGGTCGCCGGGCTTGATGTTGTTGGCGGTGCCGGCGGCGAACAGCTCGGCCCGGCCGCCGGGGTTCAGCTGTCCGGGCGTCAGCTGGTACGGGCGGCGGCGCAGCACCGCCAGTTCGTTCCAGGCGGAGCGGGCGGCGAGGTCCTCGGCGGTCTCGAAGGACTGCGGGTCCTCGCCGGGGCCGGGGACGCTCTGGCTGCGGGCGCCGCGCGGGACGGTCACGGTCGGGTCCTCGGCGGCCCGCGGGTCGTGGTCGAGCGTGTAGGCGAGGTAGGTGTCGGCGGCGACGCCGGGCCGGGGCCGGTGTCCGACCAGCCGGCCGAGCAGGGTGAGCGAGCCCTCCTCGACGGCGGTGCGCAGGTAGCCCTCGTTGGCGATCCGCTCGGAGTGGAAGGTGAGCACGTCGGCGAGCACGGCCCAGGAGTCCAGCAGCGCGATCGCCGGGTCGTCCGGGGTGCGGACGGTCAGGCCGTGCAGCGCCGGGTAGGCGGGGCCGGACAGCCGGGCGAGCAGGCTGTCGAGGAACTCGCGGTAGCTCCCGACCCGGTAGCCGATGGCGTCCAGCCCGGGCGGGTTGAACAGCGGGACGGGCGTCGCGGTGGCGGTGCCCGCGCAGCCGCAGGCGCACCGGCCGCTCATCGGCCGCCTCCCACGCTGGTGCACTGGCCGTTCATCGGCCACCTCCGATCACGATCGAGAGCCGGCCGTTCTCCGGCCGGTCGGGGTCGTTGTCACAGCCGGCGATCTCCAGCGCTCCGAGCCGCAGCAGCCCCTCGGCCGCCGCGCCGTCGTCCCGCCCGAACTGCCGCCGCAGCCGGGTGACCCGGGCACTGACCACGCCCGGGACGGCGGCGGCCGCGGCCACCAGCCGGGAGACCCGCACCGGTTCGCCGAAGCCCAGGGCGTCCGGGTGGAAGAAGCCGAGGCGGCCGTCGGGCAGGGCGCGGTTGCCCAGGACCCGCCGCAACTCGGCGAGCACGTGGCCGCGTTGGTGGCCGGGGGCGGCGCAGACCTGCAGTTCGAGGTCGATCGGCACCACCAGGGCGGGGCGGACGACCAGGTCGTGGCCGATCCGGCGGTACGCCTCCAGGCCGTGTCCGACCGCTTCGAGCAGGGTGGTGTCCGCGACGGCGTGCCCGTACGGCTCGACGGCGACGTGGACCTCCTGGACGCTGCCGGTCCAGCGGAGTTCGGCGGCGGCCCGCCGGACGCCCGGCAGCGCGGCGGCCAGCTCCGCGTAGTCCGCGGCGGTGACGGCGCGCAGCCGGGTGCGGCTCAGCGCGAGCGGGGCCGCCTGCCGCACCCGGTCGAGCGGTTCGGGATCGGTGCCGCCGGTTGCGGGCATCGGGTTGCGGACCCGGAGCAGCGCGTCCTGCGGTGTGACGGTGCCGCGCCCCCTCGGGTGGGGCGGCTGGTCCCGGCAGACCACCAGGTGGTTGATGGCCTCCGCGCCGACGTTGCCGGCCGTGCCGTTGCCGATCCGGTAGGCGACCCGCAACTCCGTTCCCGGCCTGGGCGGTTGACCGTGCCGGCCGTCGCCGAAGCGCAGCGCGAGGCGGCCGTCGTCCGCCGGCTCGCCGACGAAGTGCCGCTCGCGCGGGCCGTCGGAGAGCAGGTCCCGGCGGGGCGTCCACTCCTGGCCGTCGGCGGTGGCCCGGACGGCGGGCAGGGCGGCCCGAGGGTCCTGGACGGCGATCCCGGAGGCCGGGCCGGCCAGCGCGGGGGAGTCCGGGTCGAGCCCGGAGGCGTACCGCCCGCCCCAGCTCTGCGCCACCTCCCAGACGGCGGGCCGCCCGAGCACGCCGCCGGAGCGGGCCCGGGCGGTGAGCACCTCGAGGCGGCGCAGCTTGGCGGCGAGCAGCCGGGTGCGGCGGGCCAGCAGGTCGCGCAGTGCGGCGGCGGGCCGCTCCGCGAGGCGCAGCTCCTGCACCACCTGCGCCCCGAACAGCAGCGTCAGTTCGGCGAGTTCGGCGCGGGAGAGCGGGTGGCCGCAGTCCGCCCGGTGCCACAGCTCCGCCAACCGCTCCCGGACCCGTCCGGGGATCCCGGCGAGCAGGACGGCCTGCCGGGCGCTCACGTGCGCCCGGTCCGGGTAGGCGGCCGCCTGGGTGACCGGCGCGTAGCGCAGTACCGGGCGGAAGGGCTGCGGCAGGACGGGGTAGCGGGTCTGGTCGAGCAGCGTCTCCAGGGCCGCCGCCTGGGCGTCGGCGGTGGGCGGCTCGACCACGGCGCCCTGGCCGTCCTCGCCCTCCGCGTCGGCGGCCGGGGCGAGTTGGATGCTCAGCCCGGCCCGGCGGACGGCCGCCTCGCCGAGCAGCGCGTCCAGCTCGCGGACCTCGTGCGGGCGGAGCCGGCGGCCGGTCCTGGTGCGGTCGAGCAGTTCGTGGACCGCCTCCGCCGCGGGGCTGCCCCCGGTGCGGTCCGCGCAGCCGCATCCGTCCGGCTCGCAGGGCGCCACCCGGACCGGCTCCGGCGGCACCGCGAAGGTCTCCGGTGCTGCGCCGCAGAAGGTGAGCGAGCGGCCGTGGTCGACCAGGACGACGTTGCCGCGGGCGACGCTCACGTCGGGGATCGGGCCGCAGTCGCTCCCGCCGCGCGCGGACAGGCAGAGCGGGAAGGAGAGCGCGTCCTCCGGCGCCCAGGCGACCTCGACCACCGGCTGCTGGTACAGCTCGTCGACCAGCCGCGTGACCGAGGTGAGCCGGACGGCCTGGCGGTGCGCCGGGTCGGCGTCGGCGGCGGCGCCGGTGCGCGGGCCGAGCACCTCCTCGACGACCAGCAGGTCGCCGGGGCGCAGCGCCAGGTGCCGGGTGCGGTCCTCGGGCCGGTCGGTTTCGTGCCAGTCGTCGCGCAGGGTGGCCGAGGTCGCGCCCTTCGGCAGGACGCAGTCCTGGTCGCCCCAGGTCCAGAACCGGATGGTGTTGTGCGCGGGGTGCAGCACCAGGTCCGTTCCGCCGAGCGGCTCGAACACCTCGACCGCCGCCGTCCGGGTGAGGGCGTCCAACTGCTCGTCGGGGATCACCGTGGACAGCTCCGGGCGTTCCTGCGGGCCGAGCCGGCTGACGTCGACGGCGGCGAAGCGGAAGCGGCCGGGGTGGAGGGTGAGCGGGCGGTCCGTCGTCAGGGCGACGAACGCCCGGGCGTTGCAGCCCTCGTGCACGGCGTAGTCGATCAGCCGGACGTGCCGGCGCACCGACACCCGGAGGCGGGCGGTGTCGAGGTACGCCTCGGTGGCCACCGCGTCCTGCTGGTAGGAGAGCCGGTCGGCGGTGTGGGCGAGCAGTTCGACCAGGGTGATGCCGAGGTCGGGCAGGTGCCGCTCGGTCCAGCCGGGGGTGGTCAGGCTCATCCGGTCCAGCACCAGCCGGCGCAGGCTCTCGTAGTCGCGGGCGGTGTAGTCGATGACCGCGGTCGCCGGGGCGGAGGGCGGGCAGGCCTCCTCGGTGCGGCAGTCGAAGGGGGAGGGGCAGTCGGCGCCGAAGGAGAACCCGGCGCTCGCGTACCTCGGGTCGAAGCCCGGGTACGGCCGGGTGCCCGGCCGGCCGTAGGCGTCCGCCTCGACCACGGTCAGCCGGTAGCGGGAGGTGTCGCCGACCCGGTCGAGGGTGACGTGCATCCGGTCGTCCAGCTCCGGATCGTCCGCGCGCTCGATCTCGACCGCGAGGGCGCGCAGCCCGGTGATCCGGCGGCCGCCGTCGACGCGGAGGTTCTCCGGGCCGAGGCGGTCCGGCGCCCGGCCGAGGAAGGTCACGGTGAGCGTGCGCCCGTCGCCCTCCGGCTCGGCGCCGTCCAGCCCCAGCAGGTGCGCCGCGCGCACGTCGGCGCGCCGCAGTTCCGTCGCGCACCGGGCCGTCCCGTACCGGGGCGCCGGGGTTCCGGTCTCGGCTCGTCCGGTCATGCCGCCACCCCGCCCTCGAAGACGTCCTGCCGCTGGGTACCGGTCCGGCGGACCACGTAGGCCAGCTCGACGCGCACCACGTTCTCCTCGCTCTCCACGTCGAGTGCGGCGACTTCGATGACGTCGCCGAGCCACCGCTGCAGCGCCGCCTGCACGGACAGCTGCAGGGTGGCCGCCAGCTCCGGACTGTTCGGCGCGAACACCAGGTCGAGCAGCCCGCAGCCGAAGTCCGGGTGCATGACCCGCTCGCCGGGGCTGGTGAACAGCAACTGCTCGATCAGGTCGCGCACGTGGTCGTCGTACGCCGCCTCGGCGGTGCGCCCGCGGCTGTCGATCCGGAACGGGAACGCGAGGTCCGTCCGGGCCGACCCCGGCAGCGGAGCCGTCGGCCCGGCGCCTGGCCCGGCCTGCGGTACGGCCCGCGCGCCCCAGGGGTGCGCACCTCCGGTGGGCGCACCTCCGGTGGGCGCACCTCCGATGATCATCGGCCCGGTGTTCATACGCCCTCCGCCCGCTGCTGGACGACGGTGACGATCGGCGGCCCCTGCGGGACCTGCTCGGCGCTCTGGCACAGCCCGACGGCGGACCGCGGCAGTGCGGGGGAGCCGTTCACCCGGATCCGGGCGGACGGCACCACCCAGCGGACCGTCACACAGGGCTGCGGCTTGCCCGCCACGTTGAACGGGCAGCCGGTCACGGTGTACGGGTCGGCCGTACTGGTGACGGCCTGGCCGGCGGCCAGCACCCGCGCCTGGGCGGGCCTGGCCGTCGCCTGGCCGCCGTGCGGGCAGGTCACCGTCGCATTGACGTGCAGCAGGTTTCCGGTCATGTGGTTCTCCCCCGTCAGGTCACGCTCAGGGCGTCCTGGTTGATGGAAACGGTGGCACCGACGAGCGAGATCTCGGCGCCCTGGCCGTTGCTGATCCGGATGCCGGAGTCGTTGATCACGATCGAGGCCCCGCTCGGGGTGCGGAGCGTGATCCCCGTGGTCGGGTCGTCGGACAGTACGATCACCCGCCGCCCGGTGGTCTCCAGCACGGTGTTCGGCGCCCCCGGCGGGCCGGTCGTCGCCTCCACCGGGACCTCCGAGGCGGAGCCGTACCAGCAGCCCGTCCAGATCGGGTAGCTCTGGTCGCCCTGCTCGAACTCCACCCACACGCCCGCCCCGACCGGCGGGACGGCGTAGTGCCCCATGCCCTGACCGGCCACCGGGAAGCAGGGCATCGCCCAGGTCGACACGGCCTCGCCCAGCACGTCGGGCACCTGGGCCTGGATGCGGCCGATCCCGAGCGGGTCGGCGTTGTTCACCACGGTTCCCCGGAACTTGCCGAGGTAGCGGGTCGGTTCGGCCATGCGGGCAACTCCTGCCGCTCGGTGCCGGGCGGTCGGCGGTCACGGGACGACGGTCGGCTGGAGGGCGATCAGGCCCTCGCGGGTCAGCGTGAAGTTCTGGGTGTACGAACCGCGCTTGAGGTTGTGGGTGACGCTCTTGACGAAGTACAGGCCGTCGTAGGTGAGCCCGGCACCGCGCACGCCGACCAGCTCGCGCGGCCGCAGCACGTGCCCGTACCGGACGACGTCGAGCCGGCCGGAGCCGGAGACGGCGTCCGCCGACTGCATCGCCTTCGCGATGGTCTCCGCGACGGCCTGGGTGGTGTCCTTCTTGGCGGTGTCGGCGATGACCTTCTTCTTCAGCGCCGGCGCCGGCCTGAGCGCCAGCGGCGGGCGCAGGATGCTGACCTCCGGCACCGGCAGGACGGAGGACACCTTGGTCGCCGGGAGCTGGATGCGGGCCTCCGGCTCCTCGCGGGCCGTGCCGTCGAAGGCGAAGGTCAGCTGGTCGACGTTGGACAGCGCGTCCATGTTGACGTTCAGCGCGGGCTGCGGGACGCCGAGCCGGTTCTCCGGCCCCCAGTAGGCGCGGCTCATCCCGGGCACCGGGCCCGGGTCGAGGTAGAACACGTAGCCGTTGGCCTTCGCCAGCTCGCTGACGTACCCGAGGTCGGTGCCCTTCTGGAAGTCGATCCGCCGGGTGGGCATCGGCGTCTGCGGCACCAGCTCCGGGACGACCAGCGGCAGGATGCCGTACTGCCCGTACTTGCCGATGATCGCGGCGACCCGGGCCGCCGGGGACATCGCCGGGAAGGGCACCCCGGCCTGCTCCTCCAGGTCCATCAGCACCGTCAGGTCCTCGCCGGTGACGGTGAGCGTGGACTGGCCGGGCTGGTTGCTGATGCCCACCTCCTGGCGGATGATCACCCCGTCCATCAGCACGGTCGGGGTGCCGGTGACGGTCGCCATCAGCACGACCCTGATCTTCGGGTCGAAGAAGCCGCCCGGCAGCAACGCGGTGTTGATCAGCCCGGTCTTCGACAGGTCGAAGGCCAGCTGGAACCCGCTGCGCTGCCCGGACGCCACCGTCACCTGCGCCGACAGCAGGGCGTCCGTCACCGGCTGCGGCACCGGCACCGGGATCTGCGGCCCCATCAGCAGGCTGAGCCGGATCGACCCGACGAGCCCGCCCCCCGTGACGGCCGCGAGGTCAGGCACCACCCACCCCCGGCACGGCACCCGGCAGCGCGATGGTGATCCGCCGGCCCGGCGTCGCCGTCAGTTCCCGCGGATCGACCACCGGGTTGGCGTCGGCGATCCGCCACCACTGGTCGGCGCTGCCGAGGTAGCGGTTCGCGAGCAGGTCGAGGCGGTCGCCGGCGCTCACGGTGTGCTCGGCGAGCGGGGTCAGCCCGTCCGCGCTCGGCAGCAGCCGGCGCCGCAGGTACGGCACCTGCCGCCCGTCCGGCGTCGTGTGCACGGCCACCGGGACGCCGTGGTACCGGCTGGTCAGCGGGTACGGCGAGGGCGCGGGAAGCGCGCCGGACGCGGGGTCGACGGTCATCGGAGCCCCCCTCCCAGGCCCAGCACGCCCAACCGGCCGTCGGCCGCGGCGCCGACCAGCCGCTCCTTCTGCGCCAGGTGCACCAGGTACAGCTCGGCCCCGCGGTGGCCGGTCGGCAGATCGGTCACGGTCAGCACGCGCAGGCCGATCGCGACGGCGGCCCTGATCGGGTTCAGCTCGATGTCGAACGCCTCCTCGGTGATGGTGAGTTCGGTCAGCCGCACCGGCAGGATCCGCTTGCCGCCCCAGGTGAACAGCGTCAGCGGCGCCTCGACCGGCGTGATCTCCAGCGTCCCCGCCGCGGCGAGCGCCTGATTGGTCCTCAGCTGCGCACTGGTCGGCTGCACCAGCAACTCCAGCGTCGCCAGCTGCGGATGGATCCCGTTCGGCGACGGCACGTCCAACTGGTCGGTGGCGTCCAGCTCCGCGGTGAACTTCCAGGTCTCGACCGCCGGCCCCTTCAGCCGCAACGCCTCCGTCCGGTCCCCGCTCCCCTCCGCCCCCGCCGTCTGCGGCGCCAACGACCGCTCCAGACTGTCCGGATTGAACTGCAGCACGACCACCCGCTGCGGCGTCCCCCGCTGCGGATCCACGATCACCAGCCCGGCCCTGATGGGCCTCGGGGTGTCGCTGTAGCCGGTCACGCGTCTCCTCCTTCCCCGTCGGACTGCTTCTCCTGGGCGGCCCGTCGGCCGCGCTCAGCGATGGCGGCGCGCGCCTGGCCGCGGACCTTCTCCTCCGGGTCGTGGTCCCGCAGGAACATGAACAGGGGGTGGAGTTCCTCCCAGTCGAGGCGCCCGGCGCAGAAGACGGCGATCCGCCGGACGAGCGGCTCGGGATCGTTCATCGCCCAGCGGAACAGCGCGAACATCTCCGGGTCGAACGGGCCGTAACAGTGGACGGACAGCTTCCGCAGGGCGTTCATCAGGGCCACGCCGTCCCGGGTGCTGTCGAACAGCTCGGTCATGGTCCCGTTGTCGTGCACGCCGATCCGCCGGCGGACGAATTCGACGGTCGGTTCCCGGTCCGGGCCCGCGATCAGGAAGTAGTGGACCTGGAGGAGATGGTCCTCGATCCAGTAGACGGCCGCACCGCGGTCGGGCGTCAGCCAGATCTTCTGGAAGGGGGAGCCGTCGCTGCTCTCGGTCGTCGAGTGGAAGTCCCAACCGGCTTCTTCCGCGAGCCTGTCGACCTCGGCACGACCGAGTACGTCCTTGGGCACGAGCCGCACGAACAGGGTCAACGGAACTCCTTGATGGCAGTCGGGAATTGAGCGGTCACGAGGGTATCCAGAGGCCGCCGGACGACTTCCGCCATCCGGGGTGCAGCTTCTCGTCCGAGGCTATTCGGCCGTCGGGTGCGAGGAACCGCGCGGCGTTGTGCATCGCCCACAGGGGGAACTGCACGACCAGCTGTTCATCGCTGAGCATCAGGACATCGGCCTTCGCCTTGGCGAAAGCGCGGACCATGAGGAGCTTGGACCGTGTCGTCATCCCCGCCACGGCCGTTTCGAGCTGAGCGCCCCGTCTGGTGAGACCGCCCGTCCGGGAGTTCGTGTGATCGGCGGCGATGTCCTGCGGGTTCAGCAGGTACTGCGCGCCGGCCACCGCGTTGCGCGGCGCCATGGTGTTGGTGTTCGACACGACGTCCTGCCAGGTCGCCCCGGGGAAGTTCGCGAGTTGCCAGGCCGCGATGTTCGTCATGGCGGCCGCCGGATAGCGAGCGCCCTCGACGGTCGGCATGAGCCTGGCCATCGCCGCCATCGTCTCGGCGGCCTTCGGATTGCTGCGGAAGAACTCGTCCTGCGGAACCCGGCCCTGCACGAGGTCGAAGAAGGCCCGCTGCATCCGCTGACGGGCTTGGGTCGATCGGGCGGCCACGCTGACGCCCTCCTTGCCAAGGCCGTGGGCGATCCTGTCCTCGATCTCGGCCAGCTTGTCGGCCGCCGCGTCCTTCGCCGCCGGCCCCTCCTTGACGTAGTGCCCCGACCCCAGACCGCTGAGCACCTTGGTCAGCCCGGGCGGAGTCTCACCTGCCCGGTCGCCGGTCCTGATGACGCCCTGCTGTTCGCTGACACCGATCTCCACACCACCGGCGGATGCCATGATGATGCGCTCGTGTCCCGGAGGCCGGTTCCCCCCGCGGATGGCGCGAGCCTCGACCAGACCGGCGCGGGCCGGCCGGGTCACCAGGCTGGGCGTGTCCGACGCGCTGCGGCGCTCCTGGTAGGCGCGTTGCGCCGTGTTGAGATCGTCGGACCCGGCGACGACGCTCGGCGCGTTGATCATTTTCTCGGCGAGCTGATCCATGATGCGCATCAGTGCGGGTTCGTTCTTCCGCACCAGGTCCTCGGCCGCGGGGATGTGGTCCCGGACGTCCTTCTCCGGGTTGAGTTCGGCGGTGATCGCGGTCAGCGGCCCGTCCTCGCGGGCGCTCAGACGGGTCAGCCGGTACCACGCCCGCATTCCGCGGAGGACTCCACGGAGCGTCAGGCGCCCGACACCGTGGCCGAGCAGGCGATCCACCTTCGGCCGGATCCGGGCGACGATGAGCTCCAGGCGCTGCTTCTTGGCGTCCGGGGAGTTCTCGTGGGCGCGGCGTTGGGCGCGTTGCCGCTGGCGCTTCTGGTGCCAGGCGCGGAGGCGGTCGCGCTGGGTGCGGTAGGCGTCGCGGAGCTTGTGGGCGCCGGTGGTGAGGGCGCGGCCCAGCTTGCTGTCGAGGAGTTTGCGGCCGAGGGTGCGGGCGGCGACGCGGACGCGGGTGAGGGCGGACTTGACGGTCTGGCGGGAGGCGTTGAGAGCGCGGCCGACGGCGGAGGCGGGGCGGCGGGGTGCGGTGGACTGGGGGCGGGTGACCTCGCGGCGCGGGCGCCCGGGGGTCGCCGAGGGGTGGCGCTCCGCGTGCCGGACGGTGTGCCGGGCGGGGCCGGTGCGGGCCGGCCGGGCGGGGCGGGCGCGGCCGGGGGAGGGCGGCTTGCGCAGCGCCCGGGTGGCCCGGCGCAGCCCCGCGCGGGCCTTGTTGACGGCGTTCCCGGCGGCCTTGCGGGCGCCCCTGCCGGCCCTGGCCAGCCCCTTGAGGATCTTCTGGGCGATCGCCTTGAGCTTGCCGCCGACCGCCTTCCCGGCGCCCTTGAGCTTGCTGAGCAGGAAGTTGGAGATGAAGTCGAGCAGCGCGACCACGCCCGCCGCGACCACGTCGGCGAACAGGCAGGCGGCCGCGCCGGACTTCACCGCCTTGAGGAAGGTCACGAACTTGCCGATCGCGGCGACGATCCTGCTGATGGTGTTCCACGCCGCCACCAGGCCCTCGATGATCGCCATGATCGCGCCCGCCGCCGGCACGATCAGCGACACCAGCTTCTCGACGACGATCGAGACGATCATCCCGGGCAGCGAGGCGACGATCGCCTGCCAGGCCATCCGTCCGATCTGGGCCATCGAGATGCAGCCCTTGACCAGCACGTTGACGATGGTGGAGGTCAGGCCGACCACCGACTCGACCTTCTCGTCGAACCACTGCTTGACGGCGCTCTTGATCGCACCCCACAGGTAGTGCCGGACGCCGTCGATCGCGGCGGTGCCGAGCTTCTTCAGCCATCCGCCCGGGTCGGCGGCGACGTCGCCGATCAGGACCGCGAACTCGCCGAAGACCGCGATCGCCTTCTGCACGAAGTCGATCGCGTCCATGACGGCCTTGCGGACCGCCTCGACCGCGGCCTTGAGCCCGGCCTCCAGCACGTTCAGCAGCGCGTTCAGCCCGGCCGCCAGCAGGTCGAGCAGTTTGTTGACGGCGTTCTTGAGCCTGTCCGCCCACGCGTTGACCTTGGCGACGGCCTTGTCCCGCCACTCCTCGATCTTCTTGCGGAACGTGTCCCGCAGTTCGGGGAAGGCCGCCAGCAGCACGTCGCAGAGCGTGATCAGCGCGTCGGCGAGCTTGTCGATCAGCTCGACGGCGAACTTCCGCGCCTGGTCGATCGCCCAGTTCGCGAACGTCCGGAAGCCGTCGATGATGTCGTCGACCAGACCGCGGAAGTAGTCGAAGACCTTGGTGACCGCCTCGACCAGCGCGTCGAAGGCGGCCTTGACCTTGGACTTGACCCAGCCCCACCAGCCCTCGGACTCCTCCTTCTTGCGGTCCTTCTCCTTCTGCGCCTTCTCCTCGGCCTCCCTGCGCTTGTCCTGGATCTTCTGGTTGTCCTGCTGCTGACGGTCCTGGACGTCCTGGTCGGCCGCGGTGCGCTTCTTGTCGATCTGCCCGGTCTTGTCCCGGTGCTCCGCGTCGGCGTCCTGGTCCGCGGTGGTGACCTTCCGGTCCTGCTCGGTGCGCCACTGCTCCCGCTCGGCCTTCACCTTCTCGGCGGCCTCGCCCCGCTCGCCGGCCTGGGCCTGGGCGTTGTCCGCCACCGCCTGGTCGACCTCGGCCTGGTTCTGCCGGCGCGCCTCGGCCTCACCCTGCCTCTGCCGCGCCTGTTCGGAGCCCAGCCGGCTCTGCCCCTGGCCGACCGC
The DNA here is from genome assembly GCF_055585785.1 of Kitasatospora sp. NPDC053308. Classification (NCBI taxonomy): domain Bacteria; kingdom Bacillati; phylum Actinomycetota; class Actinomycetes; order Kitasatosporales; family Streptomycetaceae; genus Kitasatospora; species Kitasatospora sp. NPDC053308. The sequence continues at coordinate 429,149 of NZ_JBVJJY010000002.1, forward strand.
GGCCTGGATCTGCGGGCCGCGCTCCTGCTGGGTGACCACGCCGATGCCCGGCTCGGTGTCGACGGCGCCGCCCGCCCGGGCACCCCCGGTCCGGCCGCCGCCCGGGACGGAGGCGGTGAGGGTCTCCGCCGGCACGTCCGGGTAGATCCGGTCCTCGCCCATCGGCTTGGCGGCGTCCTCCCGGCCGACGCCGAGGATCCTGGTGGAACTCTCCTTGAGCTTCGCCGCCTGCCGGTCGGTGCGGGCCGGGTCGCTCTCCCCGGTCAGTTCGACCGTCGGCGCGGCGCCGACGGTGGTGTTCAGGGCCGGGTCGGTCGTGGGCACGTCGCCGACCGCGCCCTGCAGCTGCTGCACCTCCTGCGGCGAGACCTGGTTGCTCGCGTCGTCGGCGACGTGCGGCGCGGCGATCCGGTCCCCGGGGTTCCGGCCCTCGACCTTCTTCTGCTCGGCCTTCTGCTGCTCGCCGTCGGTGCCCTGCGGCCCGACCCGCTCCAGCCGTTCCGTCACCGCCTCGGCGGGCGGCGCGGCCTCGGGCGGGCCGGACTGGGTCCGCGGCGCACCGGACGGGCGCTGGACGGCCGGCGGGGCGGCCTGCAGCCTGGCGTGCCGCTCGCCGACCGTACGGTCCACCGAGGTGTCCACGCCGTCGAGGGTGGCGGCCATCCGGTCGGGCGGCAGGCTCGCGGCCGTCGCGAGGGCGCCCTGCGGGTCCTGGGCGGAGACGTCCGGCGGGGCCTGCTTCCGCTGCCTGGACGCGGTGCCCCCGGCGGCGCCGCCCGCCCCGCCGCCCGCCGCGCAGCCACCGCCCGCGCCGCCGTCCTTGCCGCCGTCCTTGCCGCCGGTGTCGTCCGGCTCCGCCTCGGTGGTGGGCTGCTGCGAGCCCGCGCAGGCACCGCCGCCGGACTCCAGCGAGGCGTCGGGTGCGGGCTGGGCGGCCGGCCCGGCGGGGACGTCGGTCTGCTCGGCGGCCGGGCCGGGGGCGGCGCCCGCCGCGGTGCCGGTGTCGGTGCCGGTGTCGGGGCCGGCGCCGGGGGCGGTGCCGGGACGGACCGGGCCCTCCCCGCCGACCGGACCTCCGGTGGCGGGTCCGGCGGCGTGCTCCGGGCCCGCAGCGCTCGGTTCGGGGGCTGCCGTGGGCCCGGTCTCGCGGGCCTCCTCGGCGGGGGACTCCGGCTGCTGCGGCTCCGTCGGGTCGGGCCCGGCGGCGGCAGCGGGTGCCGGCGGCGCGGCCGGGTTCTCGGTCGGGCCGGTGGTCGGTTTCTCGGCCGGGCCGGTGGTCGGGTTCGTGGCCGGGTCAGGGCCGATCTCCTGCTCGACCGGCTGTTCCGGCTGGAGGTCCCGGGCGCCACCGTCCTCGGGCTCGGCGGTGGCGGCGGCCGACTCGGTGGCGGCCCCCGTGGGCGGGGCCTGCTCGGGGGCCGCCGGGGGCTCCGTCTCGTCCTCCGGCCGGCTCTCCCGCTCGGCCTGCACCTGGTCGGCCTTGGTCGCGGGCGGCTCGGGGAACTCGGGTGCCTCGGCGCCGGCGGCGGGCGCGCCGTCCGCCGCCGGCGTGATCTGATCGGCCGTCGGGACGGCGGACACGTCGAGGTCGGAGGAGGGCAGGAAGTCCCCCGGATTGAGTTCCGGCCCGGGGGCGGCCGACTGCGCCGGCCGGTCCTCGTCCGTGGCGGGCGTGTCGGGGACGTCCGCGTCCGCGCCCGGCTCCAGGCCCAACGGCCGTTCCGCGTCCGTGGTTTCGGTATTTCGGCGGTCACCGGGGTGACCGTCCAGCAGCCCGTGCCGGGCCAGCGGACCGTCCTCGGCCTGCGCGATCGCGTCCAGGCGCTCGGGCTTGACGGGGGCCGACTGCGGTGGCGGCGCGGCGGCGGGATCCTGGGGCTTCGCGCCCGCCGAGGGCTGGGTGGCGACGTTCACCGGTCCGGCGGCCGGCGAGCCGGGGCCGGGAACCGCCGCCGGCTGGGCGCCCTCCTCCGGCGCGGCGGCCTGCTCGGGCCCCGCCCCGGGAGTCGGGGCGGCCGCCTCCCCGACGGTGGTCGGCTGCGCGTCGGCGGCGGGCTGGGCTTGGGCCTGGGCCTGGGGCTGGGCTTGATCGGCCTCCCGCTGGGGGGCCGACTGCGGGGCTTGCCGCTCGTCCGGCGGAGTCTGTGCGGCCTCGCCCTCCGAGGGCTGGGGCTGCCGACCGTCCTGTGCCTCGTTCCCACCGTCCTTGTCCGCCGTGTCCGCCGTGTCTGCCTCGCCTGCCTTGCCTTCGCTGCCTTCCTTGCCCTCTGTGCCGCCGTTCCCCTGGCGGCGCTTGCGGCGTTGCTCCTGATCGCCTGACGGCCGTGCCCCCTGGGGGAGTTGACCGTTCCGTTCCCGCGCGTCCGTCGGCCCGAGCTCCTCCGTCGGCTTGCGCTCTTCGGTGGCCTCCTCGGCGGCCCCGTCGGTGACCGGCTCGGGTGTCTGCGCGCCGTCCACGTCGGCGGGGCGGTGCTCGGCGGCCTCGACCAGCTCCAGCACCCGCGCGTAGTCCGACGAGGGCAGCCGGTCCGCCAGGCGGGCGAGCACGGAGGCCTGCAACTCCGGTGCGAAGCGGGCGAGTTGCAGGCGGACCCGGCCGGAGGAGTCGGTCGGGTCGCCGCGCAGCGAGCGCAGGATGCCGGCGGCCAGCCGGTCGACGAGGGTGGCCGGGTCGAGCCGCTCGGTGCGGAACCGGTCGGCGTCGACGGTCGCGTAGCGGAGCCAGCCGGGGGTGGCACCCGGCGTCGCCGCCGTCGGCCGGTCCTCGCGCGCGCCGTGCTCCGCCTCCCGTTCGATCGCGTCCTGCGGCAGGCTGACCGCGCCCAGATCGCGGCCGGCCCGCAGCGCGCCGAGCGGGTTCGGGGCCTGGACGGTGTGCAGCAGTTCGTGGGTGAGCAGCCGCCGGCCGTCCTCACCGGCGGGGCGGTACTTGCCCTCGCCGAAGAAGAGGTCCGGACCGACGGCGACGGCGTCCGCGCCGATCAGCTCGGTCAGCGCGGCGGAGTCCCGGTCGGTGTGCACCCGGACCCGGCTGAGGTCGTGCCCGAGCCTCGCCTCCAGCTCCCGCCGCACGCCCGGGTCCAGCGGCTGGCCCGCGCCGGAGACGATCTCCTTCGGTTCGGGCGTACGGGCCTTCGGCGCCCGCGTCTTGCGCCGGGCCGCGCCCTGCTGGGCGTCCGGCCCGGAGTCCCGGGCGGGCGCGTTGAGCCGGCTCATGACCGCCCCCGTTCCTGGGCCCGGCCACCGCCGGACAGCCCGGTGTGCAGGGCCCGTGCGAGTGCCCGGCCGAGCCGCTGCGCCGACGCGTCCGCGGGCAGCGGCGGCAGTCCGGCGAGCACGTCCAGCGCGCGGTCGCCGTCGACCGCGAGCGGTACCCCGCGTTCCGCGACCAGGCGGGCCAGCTCGCTCCGGAACGCCGCCGCCAGCCGGTCGTGGTCGATCCGCGCGAAGCCGTCGAGGACCAGCTCGCCGATCTCGACCTCGATCCGCCCGGCGCTGCCGGTGCCCGCGCTGCCGGTGCCCGTGCCGCCGGTGCCCGCGCTGCCGGTGCCCGTGCCGCCCGTGCCCGCGCTGCCGGTGCCCGTACCGCCCGTGCCCGCGCTGCCCGTTCCCGCGCTGCGCCACCCCGCACGGTCCGCGGTCACGCGGCCCGGCCCGGAAGCGGTTCCGGGCCCCTCGGTCAGATCCATCCGGAGACCTCCGAAGGCGTCAGCGAGCGCTCCAGCTTGAGGTACTCGGTGCGCGCGGCGGCCAGCAGGTGCCGCATCTGCAGCGGGCAGCCCTCGTCGGCGGCCAGGAAGGCGGCGGACAGGGCGATGTTGCGGATGGAGCCGCCCGCCACGGTGAGCTGGGCGAGCCGCTCCGGATCGACCCCCTGGCTGGGAGTCTGGGCGGGGATGACCCGGCGCCAGATCTCGGCGCGCTCCGGCACTCCTGGGAACGGGAAGTCGGCCACGAACCTGATCCGCCGCATGAACGCCGGGTCCAGCGCCTTCTTCATGTTGGTGGTGAGCACGGCGAGGCCCCGGTAGGCCTCCATCCGCATCAGCAGGTAGCTGACCTCCAGGTTGGCGTAGCGGTCATGGCTGTCCTTGATCTCGCTGCGCTTGCCGAACAGCGCGTCGGCCTCGTCGAACAGCAGCAGCGCGCCTCCGCGTTCGGCCGCGTCGAAGACCCGCCGGAGGTTCTTCTCGGTCTCCCCGATGTACTTGCTCACGACCTGGGAGAGGTCGATGACGAACAGGTCCACGCCGAGCTGTCCGGCGACGACCTCGGCCGCCAGGGTCTTCCCGGTGCCCGAGCCGCCGGCGAACAGCGCGGTCACGCCGAGGCCGCGGCGCAGCACCGACTCGAAGCCCCATTCCTGGTAGACGGTGCCGCGGCGGCGGACGTGCGCGACGATCTCGCGCAGCGTCGCGAGCTGGCGCTCCTCCAGGACCAGGTCGTCCCAGCCGGCGCGCGGTTCGACCCGCCGGCCCAGCTCGTCCAGGGACATCCGGGCTTCCACCAGTCCGGCGAGCCAGGCCAGTCGGCTGACGTCCGCACCCTTCCCGCCGTCCCCGCCGTTCCCGCCGTTCCCGCCGTCCCCGCCGTCCCCCTCGTCCGTACCCGGCGACCCCGCCTCGCCGGTGCCGTCGGCCTCGGCCTCGGCCTCGGCCGCCCGCCGGGCGGTCGCCGCGGCCGAGCGGATCACATGGCCGGGAAGCGAGAACTGCGCGGCCAGCGCGCGCAGCCCGCCCTCGGTGACCCCCGGCGCGCCGTCCAGCGCCTCGGCCCAGATCCCCAGTTGCTCCTCGGGGCCGAGCGGGGGCACGGTGAGCCTGGTGCGGTCCGAGGCCCCGGCGGGCGAGGGCTCGTCGCCGGACACGACCAGCGGCACCGCGAGGCCGGCCAGGAAGGCCTCCGCGCCGTTCGGGGCGTGCGGACGCTCCCGGCCCGGCTCCCCGCTCTCCACCAGCAGCGCGGCCGGGATCAGGATCGCCTCGCGCTGCCACAGCCGGGCGAGCTGCTCGCGCTCGGCGGGTTCGGTGGGCAGGTCCTCGCGGTGGGCGGCGTAGAGGCCGAGCCCGGCGCGGTGGGCCGCCTCCGCCGCGATCTCCCAGCGGGTGCGGCGGTCGGCGCCGCTCAGTCCGGTGTGCGGTGGGACGTCCAGCCCGGCCGAGGTCCACGCCCGTGCCAGCTCGGCGGCGCACCGCTCGTGCGGGCCGGGCAGCTCGCCGGGTGGTCCCACCCGGGTGAGCAGGCCGTGCAGCCGCACGTCCAGGTACGGCACGCCGACCAGGTAGTGCAGCACCCGCTCGTCGATCCGCAGCCGGGAGGCGGTGAGCGCCGTCTCGTCGTCGAGTTCGACCAGCCGGAAGCGGCGCAGCGGGCCGACCGGGGTGAGCGCGCTCCAGTGCGGCTGGTCCAGGGCGGCGAGGGCGAGGGAGAAGGTCGGGTGCGCGCGCGCCGGGTCGCCGCCCGCCGCGGCACACCGGGCGGCGGCGGTGGGGTCGATCGCGGGAGCGGCGGCCAGCACCAGGACGTCGCGTTCGAACGGGGTGAGGCCGAAGGAGGCGGTGAGCGCGTCCAGGGCGGTGGCGGGCTGCCGGCGCCCGCTGCGCCGGGCGGCGGATGCCGACGGTCCGGCGGGCCCGGCCGACCGGCCGGCCGCGTGCGCGTCGACCCGGTCGAGGACGGCGGCGACCGCGGCGGACAGCGCCTCCCGGTGCGAATCGTCCGCCGAGCCGTCGCGGCCCTGCCTGCGGCGCGTGCTCATCTCCGACCCCCCCTCCTGCGGTCAGTGCGTGAGGTCCACGACGGGGCCGGTGAAGGCCCCCTCGCCGGACACCGTCAACTCGCTGGGCACGCCGTCCACCTGGAGCCGGGCCAGGTACGCCGTCGGGCGGACGCCGACGACCGGCACCCGGACCTCGAACGGATCGGTGCGCGGCACCGACGGCGCGGGTGCGCGGAACTGGTGGCTCGCCCCTGGCCGCCCGGCGGGCGGGTGCAACTCGTCCAGGAGCAGCAGGACCTGCTGGTCGTCCCGGAGCGGCAGGTCCAGCCGGACGTCCAGCCGGGCCGAGACGCCGGCCGGTCCGTCGCTGCGCTCCGCGGTGCCGATCGGGGCGACGATCCGCGGCTGCCGGGCGAAGGTCTGCACGTTGGACTCCACGGCGAGGTGCTCGGCGGCCGGTCGGCCGTCCAGGGCCAGCCCGTGCACCACCTGCACCCGGACCACACCGGGCGGCAGGTCCTCCGGTACGGCGACCACCAGGCGGTCGTCCCGGACGGCGCCCGGGTCGACCGCCACCCGGCGCTCGCCCAGCTGGGCGACCACCAGGTCCGCGCGCAGTCCGGAACCGTCCACCACCAGCTCCCGGTCCTTGGTCACCGGCCCTTCCGCGGGGGCGCCCCGGGATCCGGCGGGCCGGGAGAGCACTCGGTCCACGACCGGTCCGCGGGACGGCACGGCCCGCACGGAACGGCGCAGCACCGGCTTGCCCGCCACCGGATCGGCCTTGCCCTCCACGAACACGGCGGTGGCCTGGTAGGCCACGGACAGCGCGTACGGCGTCTGGAGCAGCGTCATCCACAGCTTGGACAGCTCGTCGAGGTCCATCGGCGAGGGCGTGAAGCGCACCCGCTGCGGCGAGGCGGCCAGGTCCGTCCCCGCCAGGTACGGCTGTCCGGCCGCCTCCTCGATCAACTGGCCCGACAGCAGCGGCTGTTCGGTCAGCTCGCGGATCACGCAGCCGAGCAGCCGCTGGCCGACCAGCTGGGTCTCCTCGCCGTAGCAGCTGATCAGGTAGTGCAGGTCCAGGGCGGCGGCCGGGCGGGTCAGCACGGTGCCGTCGGTCGCGCGGGTGGGCGCGTCGCGGTTGCGCAGCGAGGCGTTGGGCGTGACCTGGTAGAGGAAGACGGTGATGGTCGGGTCGGTGGGCGGCTCGCTCGGCGGCTTGCGGGTGCTGACCTCCACCGCGAACGGGATGTCCGGCGAGAGCGCCCGGGTGATGAGCAGCCGCAGCGCCTCGCTCACGGTGGCGATCGCCAGGTGGTTGCTCATCGGCCCATCCCTTCGGTGACGTGCCCCGCCGACGCGCTCATGAGGTCTCCCGGTTGAGGTAGCTGCCGAGGTCGACGGCCGGGGCCGGTCGGACGGCGGCGGGCGTGCGCGGGCCGGCCGGGGCGCGTTCGGCGGCCTTGACCTCGACCCGCCCGATCTGGACCCGTACCACCCGCTCGACCGGCCGCTGCTGGCGCCTGGCCCCGGCCGGGTGCGCCTGGCCCGGGGCGGTCGCCACGGCGGTCCGGCGCCCGGCGGCCCGTGCCGCGACGGCCGGCCGCGCGGGTGCGGGCGGCGCCGCGGTCGGCCGCTCGCGGGCGGCCGTCCGCTGCGGTGCGGTGACGGGCGCGGGTACGGCTGCCGGGCGGGGGGCCTCCCTCCGCACCGCCGGTTCGACGGGCGGTGCGGCGACGGGGGTGGCCGGCGGCGCGATCAGCAGCGGCGTCCGGGGCAGGGGGAGGACGGGAGCGACGGTCGGCCGCTCGCCGTCGTCCGCCGCCCGCGGCGCCCGCTCGGCCGGCGCGGGCGGTGCCGCCGGTGGCCGGGGGAGCGGTACGGGAACGGACCGCCCACCCGGGCGGCCGGGCCCGAACGACTCCTCGTCCACGACCGGCAGCACCGGAGCGAGCGCGGCGAGCCGTTCGAACGGCCCCGGCAGGCGCGGGCGCACCCGTACGCCGGCCCGGTCCCCGCCCGGGCCGCCCTTGGCGAGCAGGCGGTCGAAGTGGTCAGGCATCTGCACACAGCTCCAGGTAGTAGCGGCGCCGCAGCGGGCTGAGCGCCAGGATCTCCGCCTCGCTCCAGCCGTAGGCGGTGGCCAGGAGGTGGACGTCGAGCAGGGTCGCCCGGGCCCAGTCGTCCAGCTCCTCCCAGAGGTAGGAGGCGATGTCCAGCTCGGCGAGGGCCTGTTCGCCGCACGCGGGGCAGTGGAGGTTCAGCCGGACGTCCGCGCAGGGGTCGGCCGCGGCGGCGGCCTGGGCCACGCGCCGCTGGACCGCGTCGGGGAGTTGCCGGGCGGCGACCGGCTCCCCGCCGTGCTCGGCGGTCAGCACGCACCGCTCCAGCACGACCGCCCTGGCCCGGCCCGCGGGGGCCTGTTCGGCGGCGGCCAGGTCGCCGGGGGTGGGCAGCCGGAATCCGACCCGCCAGCCGTCCAGCTCCACCCGCAGCGGGCCGTCCGCCGGCCGCGCGGCGCCGACCACCTGCCCGGCGTCGAAGGTGAACTCCAGCTCCTCCGCGCAACCGGGGCAGCCGACCCGCACGTTGAGCCGCTCGCCGAACAACTCGGCGCGCAGGCCGAACAGTTCGGCGTCCCGCTGGCCGAGTGGGACGGCCAGCAGCTCCTCCGCCCCGGCGCCGGGCCGGGCGGCGGTGTGCAGCAGCAGGGCCCGCCCGGTGCGGCCGGCCGCCAGCCCGGCCTCCCACACGGCCAACAGGGCGGCCTCCCCCGTGAGTTCCACCGGCCGGCCGCTCAGGCCGGCTGCTGGAACGAGGGCTCTTCGGGCTCGGGCGTCTCCTCGTCCCGCTCCCAGCCCTCGACCTCCAGCTTGAGGCTCTGGATCGCCACCGCGTTGGCGTTGGCGTCCAGTTCGCCGAGCACCTGGTACTCACTCGGCCAGGCCCGGTACAGCTTGTGGGCGACCGCCACCTGGCCGGACTCGTTGAGCACCTGGATCACCAGGTCCTTGCGGAAGTCCCGCAGGGAGACCTCCGCCCCCCGGCCCGCGCCGACCATCCAGACCTTGTTGGCCCAGCGGTCGAATTCCGGGTCGTGGGTGACCCCGCGCTCCAGGGTCACCGCCTCGAAGTCGGTGCGCCCCGGCGACTTGCGCGGCGCGCTCGGATCACCCCCGCTGCGGTGCTTCACCACTTCGGTGGTGCGCTTGAGCGGGCTGATCTTGCTGATTCCGGCGACGACCCGACCGTCCCAGACGACCAGGAACTTGAAGTTCTTGTACGGATCGAACCGGTGCGGATTGACGGTGAACTCGACCATGGAGATCCTTAAACCTCGAACTGTCCGGCGAGCTGCTCGATCTTGACGATCACGAATTCCGCAGGTTTCAGGGGCGCGAATCCGACCACGACGTTCACCACACCGCGATTGACGTCGTCCTGCGTGGTGGTGTCCTTGTCGCACTTGACGAAATAGGCCGAGCGCGCCGACGTGCCCTGGAACGCGCCCTGCTGGAACAGCGAGTGCAGGAACGCGCCCACGTTCAGCCGGATCTGCGCCCACAACCGCTCGTCGTTGGGCTCGAACACGACCCACTTGGTACCGCGGTAGAGGCTCTCCTCCAGCATCAGCGCCAGGCGCCGCACCGGCACGTACTTCCACTGCGAGCCGAGCGCGTCGGCGCCCGCCATGGTCCGCGCGCCCCACGCCACCGGGCCCACCACCGGGAAGGTCCGCAGGCAGTTCACCGCCAGCGGGTTCAGCAGGCCGTTCTCCCGGTCCGTCAGCGGGACGGTCAGCGCCCGCACCCCGGGCAGCCCGGCCTCGGTCCCCGCCGGCGCCTTCCACACGCCCCGCTGGGCGTCGGTGCGCGCCATCACGCCGGCGATGGTGCCCGACGGCGGGAAGCTGCGCAGCCGGCCGGTGAGCGGGTCGACCAGCTCCAGGTGCGGGAAGTAGAGCGCGGCGTGGTCGCTGCGCACCGAGTCGAAGGCGGACAGGCCCGCCCGCGCGGCGTCCAGCGTCGTCCACGCCTGCGGCGCGTCCACGATCAGGAAGATCCGCTGCTCCACGCAGAGCGCCTGGGCGGCCGAGACGACCGTGACGGCGTCGTCCACGCTGGCGTAGCCGGCCAGTTCTGGCAGCACCAGCAGGTTGACGTCCGGCACGTCGCGCAGGGCCTGGATGCCGGTCTTGGCGGCCTCGCTGCCGATCAGGTCCGTCATGCCGGGGGGCTCGCCGTCCTGGCCGCCGGCCAGGGCGAGGACCGGCGGGTTGACCGAGCCCTCCAGTCCGAGGTTGTTGGCGGCCTCGCCGAGGAAGCGCACCACGTCGGCCGGGTCGGTGGAGCCGGCGACGACCTGGAGCTGCCGCCCGAACACACTCACCCGGGTGCCCGCGAAGGCGCGCCTGCCCGGGGCGTCGGGCAGGGCCCGCAGCTTGCGTTCGAGCAGCAGGGCGAGTTCGGCGACGGTGGTCGGCGCGGCGCCGTCCGCGGCCGGGTCGTAGATCGTGACGGTCCGCGAGACGTCGGCGATCTTCACCTGGATCTCGTGGGTGAGGTCCGGCAGGGTGGCGGCGAAGGGCTTGGAGACGGTGCCCACCGGGTCCGGCCGGCTCTCCGCCAGCACCTTGACCCGGACGACGCCCGAGCCGCTGTTCACGACCGTCTCGGCGAACCGGGGGCTGGCGGCCTGCGCGGACAGGTCGGTGAAGGACTCCCGGACGGCGCCGGAGGTGTCGAAGACCTGGAGGTTGAAGGTCTCGGCCGGGGTCGCCGTCCGGTAGTCCACGGCGACCCGCAGTCCGCCGCCCCAGAGCCCCGGCTCGACGGCCGTGACCTGCAGGGCGGCGGTGGCGGTGGAGGTCTGCGTCGAGTTGAGCGTGACGCCCGCGGCGGCGCCGGTGCCGGCCGCCGCGACCCGGACCACGATCCCGACCGAGCCCCCGTTGAGGAAGAACTGCTGGACGGCGTAGCTCACCGGGCTCTGACTCGCGAGTCCGCCGAAGCGGCGTTCGAAGTCCGCGAAACTGGTGATGGTGACCGGCTGGTTGAGCGGACCGCGCCGGGTGGCCCCGACGAAGGCGGTCACCGAGGTGCTCACCGCGGTGATGGTGCGGACGCCGCTGGGAAGCTCTTCGATGTAGACGCCCGGGTAGGTCGGTGTCGTCGGCAATTCCCCCTCCGTTCACTTCGTGCATCAAGGGACCGGTGAATGGGGTCCGGATGCATTGGTGGCAGGCTCAGTCTCGGATTCAGGTGACAATTCGTCAAGGCCTGAATGAGAAAGGCTAATTGTATTACTGCGAGTTTTTCGGGGGTTGCGGAGGATGGAATTCCGCAACCCCCTGTGCCGGTGCCGGTCAGCCGCCTTCGGGGAGGTTCCGGTAGTCGGGCCGGGACGGTGTGGGGTCCGTCGGTGTCGGCATCGGTGCGGGGTCGGGTGCGGGTGCGGCCGGAGCGGGCGCGGGAGCCGGAGTCGGCGCGGGCGTCGGTGCGGCCGGCGTGGGTGTGGGTGTGGGTGCGGCCGGAGCGGGCGCGGGAGCCGGAGTCGGCGCGGGCGTCGGTGCGGCCGGCGTGGGTGTGGGTGTGGGTGCGGCCGGCGCGGGCGTCGGTGCGGGCGGTGCGGGCGCGGGTGCCGGGGTCGGCGGCTGGTAGGACGGCGGCCGGGCGGCCCCCAGGAACCAGCCCCAGCCCGCGCCCAGCCGGTGCTCCAGGAGCCGGAACGCGGCGTAGTAGACCGTGCCGAACCCGGTGACCAGGGCGGCGGTGACGGAGGCGTTGTCCAGGTGGATGCCGAGCCGGGCGGCCTGCACCACGAGGAACGCGACGATGTAGGGCACGCATGTGCGCCACAGGGACAGGGCGAGTTGGTACATCTGTCCTCCTCGGCCGACGTCAGCCGACGACGGTGAAGCCGTGCGCCTGGCCGAGCCGGGTCAGCGAGTCGATGCCGGGTATGCCGTCCGCCTGCTGCCCGCTGTACCCGTACCGGCGCTGCAGCTCGGAGTAGGCGTCGATGGTGCGGGTGCCGAACGAGCCGTCCGCCCACCGTCGTTCGAGCATTCCCTCGGCGACGAGGGCGCACTCCACCGTGTACACGTCGTCGGCGTGCGTGGTGGCGCCCTGGGGCGCGTCCGGGTCCTGGCGGGCCGCCGCGACCACCCGCGACTTCGACACGACGGCCAGCGGGACGGGCCCGCCGAGCAGCCGGCGCAGCGAGGACTCGCCCGGCACGCCGTCCGCGTCCCCGCCGGAGTACCCCAGACTGCGCTGGTAGTCCGCGTAGTTGAGGGTGTCGGCGTCGGTCCAGTCCGGTCCCGGGCCCTGGGCGTAGTGCGCGCCGAAGCCCGCCGCGACCAGCGCCTCGCCGACGATGGTGACCTGCGGACCGTGCGCGCCGTAGCCGTACGGCAGGCCGCCGATCTCCGCCTGGTACCGGGCCGGGATCGGGTCCGGTGCCGGGGTCGGGTCCGGCTGGGGCGCGGGCTGCTGGGGCGGGGTGACCACCGTGCCGGAGGGGCGGGGCGCACCCGACGTCACCCAGGCGTAGAGCGCCGGGCCGGGGCAGTCGGTCGAGTAGCCGTCCCGGTGGCCCTTGATCTCCGGGCCGGCCGGGCCCTGCTGCTCGCAGTACTCGATGGCGTCCCGCAGACCGTTGAGCTGCTCCGGGGTGGGCACGGTCGAGCCGGAGGACCCGACGAGCCCGCACACCGCGTAGTGCGCCTCGTTGAGGGGGACGTCGCCGTTGGCGCTGTTGCGCCGGTTCAGTCCCCGGCCCTCGAACACGTGGCCGTGCTCGCAGACCACGAAGCTGTAGCCGATGTCCGACCAGCCGTCGTCGTCCATGTGCGAGGCCTGGATGCGCCGCACGTAGGCCGGGCAGGTGTCGTGGGTGTCGAAGGTGTACGCCGTGCCCAGGTAGTGCACCTTCACTCCGGCCCGCGGACCGGCGTACGGGATCGAACCGTTGGGCTCGCGCCAGGGCCGCGCGCCCCACTGGTCCCGGTTCACCAGCTGCAGCCCCGGCCAGTCGGGCGACTGCGGGGCCGGCGCGGGCGGCCCGGGGTCCGGGGCCCGGCCGGCGCCCGCCCAGGCCCGCAGCTCGTCCGGCGAGCCGTTGAACACGTCCGCGTCGAGCGGGTCGTCGCTGTACTGGTGGAAGCGCCAGGACGCCTGGATGCGCGGCGAACCCGCGGACACGTAGTCCGCGATCCACAGGAAGTCACCGGCGTTGTCGTCCGTCCGGAACCAGTAGTCCCGGTTGGTGTAGAGCCCGACCAGGTGGTCCGGGTAGCGCTGCTTGACCGCCGCCAGCCACCGGTTCTTCGCCGCGGTCGCGTCCCCGTCGCCGACCGACTGCCCGTACGGTTCGAAGTCCAGCACCAGCAGCTCGCCCGCGGGCACCTGCCCCACGACCCGGCAGAAGTGCTCGACCTCGCCCTCGACCGGGTTCTCGGCGTGCAGGAAGTGGTAGTGCCCGACCACCAGCCCGCGCCCCCGCGCGGCCGCGAGCTTGTCGGTGTACCCGGACTGGTCGGTGTGGCCGCCTTCGGTGGCCTTGATGAAGACGAACTCCGCGTCCCCCGGAATGCCCGACTGGAAGTCGGAAACGTCATAGCCCTTCGCGTATGCCATCAGGATGCTCCCCCTTCGCGCCGATGGCAGCCACGGCCGACCGTCCCCATCCCCCGGGGCGCGCGACGTCGGCCACGGCGTCATGCTCACTCCACGGTACAGCTGACGGAACATCAACTCCCTTGATTTGCAAGTGTTCTGCGGGTTATGCGCTCCGCCTGTGGCGGCCCCGTTCCGCAGGCCTGTGCCCCTGGCACATCCAGCCGACGACACGCCGAAGCGAGGGCGTACGCCGGTCCGCATCCCGCGGGCCGGCAACCTCCGGGCAGGCGGCTTGCGCCCGTTCCGCGGAGACACGCCCTAACGTGGGGCTCATGATCGTATGGCTCAACGGAACCCACGGCGTCGGCAAGACGACGACCAGTGCACTCGTCCAGCAGCTGCTCCCGGATTCCCGGGTGTTGGACGCCGAGAAGGTCGGTGAGACGCTCATGGACATCACTCCCGGCCTGCCCGAGACGGACAACTTCCAGCACTGGGCGCCGTGGCGGCCGCTCGTGGTCGAGACGGCCCGCCGCGTGCTCGACTACGCCGGTGGCACCCTGGTGATGCCGATGACCGTCCTGGTCGAGGAGTACTGGCGCGAGATCAGCGCAGGTCTCGCCGACCATGCGATTCCGGTCCGGCACTTCGTCCTCCACGCGGACCAGGAGACCCTCCGCGAGCGCATCGCGGGGGACACGGTCGTCGGTCCCGACTCCCGGTTCCGCCTCCAGCACGTCGAGCCCTACGCCGAGGCGGCCCGCACGTGGCTGCACGGCGCGGCCGAGGTGGTCGACACCACACACCTCACACCCGCACAAGCCGCCCTGCGGATCGCGGAGGCCGTCAGGAGTTGAACTCCTCCACCCGCCGGAAGCACGGGCGGATCGGCAGGCCGGCCCCGGTGATCGGCGGTCAGACGTCGAGTACGCCCAGGGTGTCCCAGAACAGGTGCTCGTAGGACTGGAGCAGCAGTCCGTACTCGCGCGCGGCGGCCAGGGTCGGCTCGTCCAGGCCGTCCGGTCCGAGAGCGTCGGCGGCCTGCTGCTCCAGCCCGGTCGCGGGCTGGGCGAAGAAGTCGAAGAACGCGCAGTCCCGGTCGGAGAAGCCGTAGTGGCGCCGCAGCGCCTGCCCGACGGTGGCGCAGTAGCGGCCCCAGGCCGTGAAGTTGGTGACCAGGGCGAGGGCTGCGGCGGCCGGGCGGGCGTTCAGGGCGAGCCAGGCCAGGTAGGCGGGGTAGGCCTGGCAGCCGGGCAGCGGCGGGCGTGCGTCCGGATCGGTCCGGTCGAGTCCGCAGGCCGCGGCGAGGGCGGGCAGGGTGCGCAGGGCGGCGCTCTCCCCGTCGGCCAGGGTGGCGAACCAGGCGCCGACCGGGGTGTCCGCGCAGCGGGTGGCGAGCAGCAGCAGGCTGCGCCGGTCGGAGCGGATGATGCGGTGCTGCTGGGCGGCGAACTCGGCGAGGACCGCGCGCGGGGCGGCGCCGTCGGCGAAGGCGGTGACCAGGGCGGGGGCGGTGTCCCCGGGTGCCGACTCGGCGCGCAGACGACGGATCTGGTCGAGGATCGGGTGGTTCACCGGTGCCTCCGGGGTGCGGTTCGGTCCGGTGCCCATTCCTACCGGCCGACGGGGTCGGGGTGTGGGAGACAGGCCGTGGGGCGGCCCGGCGAGGTGGCGCGGGACGGTCTTGCCGAGGGGGCGGTGGGCCGTGCGCGGAGCGTTCTCCGGGGCGGCCCGTCGACGGGGGACGGGGGACGGGGGCCGGGGGCCGGGGGCTGGGAGACGGGGGCCGGCCGGGCGTCGTGGGTGCTGTCCGGCCGATCGTCCACGGGGTGCCCTCGGTGGCGCGGATCAATTCGGTTGCCGCGGGCCGCCGGCTCGATCAGGATCTCCCACATGGACTTTTGATGACTGCCACGTCGTACGTACCTGTCGCGCGATCGACCTCGGAGCCTGACAGCCGGCCCGGGGCGATGGGTCGCGCCCCTCGTGAGCATCCGTCAGAGAGCGGGAGCGGCCGCGTGAGTTCGGCATGCCGTCCTGCTGAGTCCTGAAAGTACCCATCACACATGAATACCGACCGCAAGGCCCTGTGGGCCGTGCGTCAGTCCGCCCTGCCCGCTGTCGTCCGGTCCTGCCCGGACTGCCCCGGCACGCGGCACCGCGCCTCGGGAAAGATCCGCGCCAACGCGAACGGCAAGCTGCTCGACGTCTGGCTGCTGCTGAGCTGCGCGACGTGCGACCGGACCTCGAAGGTGCCCGTCCACGAGCGCGTCCACGTCTCGACGCTGGAGCCGGCCCGGCTGGCGGCGTACGAGACCAACGACCGGGCCGTGGTCCGCGAGTTGGTGATGGACGCGTCTCTCGCGGCGAGGAACCGGTACCGGCTCGACTGGACCGGGACGTGGGAGCTGGAGACCCGCATGCCGCTGTACGCGCTCGACGACCCGACCCCGCTCTCGGTGCGGGTGCGCTTCGAGCTGCCCGCGCCGGTCCGGGTGGAGCGGCTGCTCCGGATCGGTCTCGGCCTGAGCCGGGCCGAGGTGCGCCGTTTGGTCGCGGACGGACGGATCCGTCTGCCGTTCGCGCCGGACGCCAAGGCGCACCAGGACTTCGAGCTCACCGTCCACGGGCCCGGTTCCGCCGTCGCGGCCGAGCGCGTGCGGTCCCTCGACGCGCCGGGCGCCGAACGCACCGACCCGGCCCGGACCGGGCTGCCGCCCGTGCCCGGCCGGGCGCCCCGCGTCGCATGACGGCGGCCGGGACCCGTCCGGTCGACCGGGTGCCCAGCCGGATGACGCCCGCGGCTGCGGTGACGGTGCCGAGGCGGACGCAGCCGCGTCGGTCGTAGCGGGTGGCGACGGCTCTGACGTGCGGCCCGGCACCACCACGGTGCCGGGCCTCCGCCCTCGGCCCTCGGCGGGGCGGGGCGGGCCCGTGGCGTGCTCCCGGCCCGGCGGGTGCCGGTGCCGGGAGCGGTCGGGTGATGTCACGGCCCGAGCAGCTCGGTGCAGGCCTGTCGGGCGCCAGGTGGCAGCAGGTGGCGGGTGCGGGTGAGGAGCAGGTGCAGGCCGGGGCCGTGGCGGGCGGCCAGGTCGGCGTTGTGCGCCAGGACGTCGAGCTCGTTGGCGGCCGTGAGGGCGAGGAAGGCGCGCAGGTCGTCCTCCGGCGGGGTGTGCTCCCGCCCGGTGAACCGGTCGCGGAACAGCGGCTGTCCGGCCACGCCCAGGCGCGGGTAGACGGCGGCCCGGTCGCAGCTCGCGTAGAGGTGGACGAGCGCTTCGGCGCGGTGACCGACGAGTTCGACCAGGGTCGCGCGCCGGTCGAGCCCCAGCAGGGCGTGGTCGAACCCGTCGGTGCCGTACGCGGCGTGGCAGAGCCCGGCGGTGCGGACGGCCGGGTCGCAGCCCCAGTCGGCCAACAGGCCCGCCACCCGGACGAGATGGGCGAGCAGAGTGCCGCCCGGGTGGGGGATGCGGTCGGCTCCCTGGGCGCGGAGGAAGTCCTCGATGCGGTCCTGCGCGGGAACGCTTCGGTGGTGGTCGGAAGGCGTCACGTCGGCGGTCCTACCCGCCTTCCGGACGCTTCAGCCCGCTTCTGCCCGCTTCCGCCTGCTTCTGCCCCGGGAGTGGCCGCCCGGCCGCCGCGACCGGGCCGCCCGGCCGTGGCGATCGACCGCCGACGGCGGCGACCGGGCCGCCGCCGTCAGCGCTCGGCGGACTCCGTCAGCTCGGCCACCAGGCGGGTGAGGGTCGGGACGGCGACCCCGTGGGCGTCGGCCGCCCGCAGGACGGCGCCGCCGATGGCGGCGAGCTCGGTCGGGCGGCCGGCCTCCACGTCGCGCTGCATCGAAGACTTCATCGTCCCGGGGACGCGGTCGACCAGCGCGATCAACTCCCGCGCGTCGCCGGGCGCGCCGACCGCACGCGCGACGGCGGTGATCTCGTCCAGCGTGGCGAGGAGTTCGGGCCGGTGCGCGGTCCGCACGGTGCCGACGTCGCTCGCGTGCCGGGTGGTGAGCAGGGCCAGCGGGGCGAGGAAGGAGAACTTGCTCCACAGCATCGCGGTCTCGTCCTCGCGCAGCGTCACGCTCAGGCCGGCGTGCCGCAGCCGCTCGGCGAACTCCTCGACGGCGGTGACGGGTCCGGTGGATCCCGTGGACCCGGTGAGTCCTGTCGGTTCGGTGGGCTCGACGGGCTCCGCACCTCCGGCGGGCTCCAAGGGGCGGGCGGGGGAGGCGAGTTCGATCGTGGCGAACGGGCTGTCGTGCTCGATCCGCCCGGGAGCCGTCCGGGTGGCCTCGACCCGGATGGTGCCGGCCACGACCCGGGCGGCGGGGTAGCGTTCGCGCAGCACCGCCATGTGGTCCAGGCCGTTGAGCAGCGGAACCACGACTGCGGGGCCGAGCAGGTGCGGCGGCAGCCGGTCGAGCGCCGCGGCGAGGGCGGTCTCCTTGACGGTCACGAACACGGCGTCGACCGGCTCGCGCAGCTCGGTCGTGGCCTCGACGCGGGCGCTGAACTCGCCGAACTGCGCGCTACGGACGTGCAGTCCGTCCCGGCTGATGGCGGCGGCGGTCTCCTCGCCGGCCAGGCAGATGACGCGGTGGCCGTCGCGGGCGAGCAGTCCGCCGATCAGCCCGCCGACGCCGCCCGGCCCGAGGATCGCGACGGTCAGGGGGGTGGTGGTCATGCTGGCTCCCGATGGTGTGAGAAGGGGTTGGCGCGGCGGTCACGAGTCGTCCCGCGGGCACGCGGCCCGCCGAGGCGGCCGGTGGCGGCCCGCGCGTCCGGACCGGGGAGCCCGACGCCTTCGCCGTGACCGAGGTCGAGGACGTGCGGGTCGTCCTCCTGCGGAGCGTCCGCGAGGGCGAACAGGAGCCGCCACGGCGCGGGTACCCCCGCGGCCGCTCGGGGAGGACGGGGGACCGCCGAGGCCCTCGCCGCGCAGGCACGGCCGCGCGGCGGTCCGTTCGTCCGTCCAGCGGTCGGGCTCGCCCGGCAGCGGCGGCGGGTCGCACCGGCACTCGACCGGTGTCGAGGCGGCGTCGGGGCCGCGGCGTCGCGGGCGCGCCGTCCGGGTCGCGGCGCCCGAGCGGGCGCGCCGCAGGTGAACCCGTCCATGCACGGCGGCGGTTGAACGGTGGCGGGGAGAGCGTCCGGGCGGGTCCGACTGGTCGGCCGGGTCCGCTGTCGAGGGATGGCGGCGGTGTGGCGCGGTCCCGTGGCGGTCGCGGTGCCGGCGGGCGGCGAGGGGGTCATGCGGGGCCTCCGGCGGGGTCGGTGTCCCCGGTGCCGGGGGCGGTGCCGTCGTGGAAGGAGACGACGTCGAAGCTGAACGGCCCCTCCCGGCGCGGTTTCCGGCCCGGTGCCGAAGGGCGGCGCGGTGTCGAGGGGCGGAGCGGGGCGTGGAGGCGGTAGAGGTGGAGCGGGTCGTGGTGGAGGGCTCCGCGGACGGGATCGGGCACCGGCAGGCCCTCGGCGCGCAGCGCCTCGACGAGTTCGTGCGCCGGCCAGCCGAGCAGGTCGATCCCGAGGTAGCCGACCGGGCAGGCGGGCCGGTCGTCGCTCGGGTTGCGGCAGACCGTGACGCTCCGCAGGCGGTCCAGGTCGTCCGAGCACAGCGTGACGGTCACGCCGGGGAGCGGGAAGGACAGCGCCCAGCGGCACCCGCAGACGAAGGTGCTCCGCAGGCCGCCGGGCAGCAGCTCCCCGTGCGGGGCCAGCAGGCCGCGCACCGCCGCTTCGCCGAGGCCGAACCGGAGTTCGGGCAGCGGCGCGGGCAGGCGGACGCCGCGGCCGGGCAGCAGATCGACGGTCACCCGGTCTGCGGCGTCGTCGACGTCGTGGCCCCGGACGCGTGCGACTGCTCGGCTGCCGGCTTCCCGTGGATGGTCACAACTCGCATGATAGCCAGTCGGCTTGCGGCCGCATGCGGTCGTCTCCGATCGGGGTGAGGGCCTCGGCCGGGCCGGTGCCGGCGGCCTCGGACCAGGCCGGGGGGCCACGGCCCTGTCCGGCCCAGCACCACCTGCGGCGTTCGGTTTTCCGAACCCCGGATTCGGGGGCCAGCCCGATCGATCTCCCGCCCCCGGGCGCCCCACGATGGTGGGCATGAACGGGATGACGACGGCCGCGGCTCCGGCGGCGCATGACGGGGTGAGGGGCGCGGCCCTCAGCGGAGACGGGCTGCACCGGGAGTACGGACGCGGCGGGGCGGCCGTCCGGGCCCTGCAGGGCGTGTCCGTGGCCTTCGCGCCGGGCACCTTCACGGCGGTGATGGGGCCCTCGGGCTCGGGCAAGACGACCCTGCTGCACTGCCTGGCCGGGATGGACCGGCCGAGCCGGGGCACCGTGCGCTGGGGCGACACGGTGGTGTCCGGTCTGCCCGAGCGGCGGCTGGCGGAGCTGCGCCGTACCCGGATGGGCTTCGTGTTCCAGGCCTTCAACCTGATGCCGGCGATGACCGTCGCGCAGAACGTCGCACTGCCCGGCCGGCTGGCCGGGCGGCCGCCGGGGCGGGCCGAGGTGCGGGAGGCGCTGGCCCGGGTCGGGCTGGCCGGGCGCGAGCGGCACCGGCCGGGGCAGCTCTCGGGCGGGCAGCAGCAGCGGGTGGCGATCGCCAGGGCGCTGGTCTCCCGGCCGGAGGTGCTGTTCGCCGACGAGCCGACCGGCGCCCTCGACCGGGCGACCGGGCACGACGTCCTCGACCTGCTGCGCGCGGGCGTCGACTCCGACGGTCAGACCTGTGTGATGGTCACCCACGACCCGGTGGCCGCCGGGTACGCGGACCGGGTGCTGCTGCTGGCGGACGGGCTGCTGGTGGACGAGTTGGTCAGGCCGACCGCCGCGCAGGTCGGCGAACGGCTGAGCCGGCTGGGCGGGTGAGCGCGATGCGCACGATGCGTGGGAGGAACGGGGTGAGCGTGCTGGGCAGCCCCGTTCTGACGATGTCCGTCGGGCAGATGCGGCGCCGGCCGGCGGCCTTCGCCGGCTTGGCGGCGGCGCTGCTCCTCGCGATGGCGGCGGTGACGTTGTTCGGTTCGCTGGTCGCCGCGCAGGTCACCGCTCCCCGGGCGGTGGCGAAGGCGCCGGTGTCCGGGCCGGGTGTGATGGTGATCGCCGCGGCCTTCGGGGAGATCGCCGTGCTGGTCGCGCTGTTCGTCGTGGTCAACGCGCTCGGCTTCACGCTGCGTCAGCAGCACCGTGACCTCGCCCTGCTGCGCACCGTCGCGGCGACACCCCGTCAGGTGCGGCGCGTGGTGCGCGCCCAGGTCGTGGCGACGGTCCTGCTGGCGGCGGTGCCCGGGTGCGCGGTGGGCGAGGTCGCCGCCCGTGCCTTCCTCGCGGCCCTGCGGGAGCGCGGGATGGCCCCGCCCGGTCTGCGGATACCCGGGACACCGGTGCCGGCCCTGGTGGCGCTCGGGGGGGCGCTGCTGGTCGGTCTGGCGGCGACCGCCGCCGTGGCGTGGCGGATCACCCGGCCCGCGCCCGCCGTCGCCCTGACCGAGGGGACGGGCGGGCCGCGAGCGACGGGCGTGCTGCGGCTGTCGGCCGGGCTGGCCGTCCTGGCGGGCGGCGGGCTGCTGCTGCGGCTGGCCGCGACCAGGCCGGCCGGTGAGCTGGACAAGGCGGGGCAGGCCTCCCTGCTGGGTTCGCTGGTGCTGCTGATCGCGGTCGCGCTGCTCGGGCCCGTCGCGGCACGGGCGCTGGCCGCCGTGCTCGGCGCGCCGGTCCGGCTGCTAGCTCCGCGCGCCGGTTGGCTGGCCGACGCCAATCTGCGCGGCTACGCGGCCCGGCTCTCCTCGGCGGTGGTCCCGGTGGCGCTGCTGGTCGGGCTCTCCGGCACGATGTTGATCATGACCAGCACCGCCGAGCGCGTCGCCCGGGCGAGTGGCGCCGCGACCAGCGTCACCAAGGCGAGCGACATCTGGCTGCGCCAGGCGGAACTCGGTCTGCTGGTCTGCTTCGCAGCGGTCTCCACCGTCAACACCCTGGTCGCGCTGACCGCCGACCGGCGCCGTGAGTTCGCACTGCTGCGCCTGATCGGGGCGACCCGCCGGCAGCTGCTGCGGATGCTCACCGTCGAGGCGGTCCTGACCACGGCGCTGGGCGTGCTGCTGGGAGCGGTAGTGGCGGCGGCGGCCACGGGAGCCTTCAGCCGGGCGGTGCGCGGGACGGTCGTACCGGTGGTGCCGGGCGCCGGGTGTGCCTGGGTGGTGCTGGGCGCGGTGGTCCTGACCGTGCCGGGGATCGTCGGTACCGGGCTGTGGGCCGGCGGCGGATCGGCGGTGCGGTCGGTGGGCGCGGACCGGGGGTGAGGTGACGGGCGCGGGGACGGGTGACCGCTCCGGACGGCGGTACGGGGGAGGCGGTGCGGGGGAGGCGGTGCGGGGAAGGCGGCACGGGACCGCGGGT
Source organism: Kitasatospora sp. NPDC053308 (assembly GCF_055585785.1). Taxonomy (NCBI): domain Bacteria; kingdom Bacillati; phylum Actinomycetota; class Actinomycetes; order Kitasatosporales; family Streptomycetaceae; genus Kitasatospora; species Kitasatospora sp. NPDC053308. The sequence continues at coordinate 450,907 of NZ_JBVJJY010000002.1, forward strand.
GGATGCGGTGTTCCGGCGGCGCTTGGTGGATGCTGGGGCCGCTCGGCGATGGCGTGGTGCGGTGGATGCCGGAACCGGTCGGCGGGTGCGGTGAGACGGGTGTACGGCGAGACGGCTGTGCGGTGAGACGGGCGCGCGGTGAGGTGGCCTTCGGTGTGGCGGGGTGAGCGGTGAGGTGGGCGATGGCCGAGCGGCGGCGGTTCCTGGCGGTGCGGGGGGCCGAGGTGGCGTTCGCCGTCCTCGGACTGCCGCTGGGGGTGCTCGGCGGTGTCTACGCCGTCGCCGTCCTCTACGCCGGGGCGCTGCTCTCGCTCACCGTGCTGGGCCTGCCCTTCGTGGTGGTCGCGCTGCTCGGGGCCCGGCGGATCGGTCGGCTGCACCGATGGCTGGTGGGGAGGCTGCTCGACGAGACGGTGCCCGAACCGGCAGCGCTGCCGCGCCCGCCCGGCGTGTTCGCCCGGGGCCGGTCGGTACTCACCGACCCGGTGGCCTGGCGGGTGCTGCTCTACCTCGTCCTGCGGCTACCGCTGGGGGTGGTCGGCTTCCTGGCCGTGATCGGGATGCCGCTCGGCGCCTTCTGGCTGGTCGGGTTCCCGCTCTGGGTACGGCTGCTGGAGCCGGGTCCGCGGCCGTTCGGCTGGGCGGACGTGGGCGCGATCCCGGTCGGCCTCGCCCTGCTGGCCGTCGTCCCGGCCGTGCTGCGGGCGCTGAGCCGGGCGAACCGGGCACTCGCCCGCACCCTGCTCGGCCCGGTGCGCTCGCAGCAGCGGGTGCGCGAACTGGAGAGCGCCCGGGCCACCCTGCTGGCCGAGAACAGCGGCCGGCTGCGGCGCCTGGAACGCGACCTGCACGACGGTACCCAGGCCCAGCTGGTCGCGATCGCCATCACCCTCTCGCTGGCCGACGACGCCCTCACCGATCCGGCCGAGCCCGACCTCGCGCGGCTGCGCACGCTGGTCGACCGGGCCCGCGCGCAGACCGACGACACCATCGCCGGCCTGCGCCGACTGACCAGGGGCATCCACCCGGTGGCCCTGGACGGCGGGCTGGCCGAGGCGCTGCCTTCGCTCACCGCCACCTCGCCGGTGCCGGTCACCGTCCGGGTGGACCTACGGGAGCGCCCGGAGGAGGTCATCGAGCAGGCCGTCTACTTCTGCGCGGCCGAACTGCTCACCAACGTGGCCAAGCACAGCGACGCGCGCTCGGCCGAGCTGACCGCGACCTCCGCCGACGGGAGGGTCCGGCTGACCGTCCGCGACGACGGGCGCGGCGGCGCCGCGGTCGGCGCGGGCACCGGACTCGCCGGCCTGGCCGACCGCCTCGCGGCGGTGGACGGCGTGCTCCGGGTGGACAGCCCACCGGGCGGCCCGACCCTGGTCACCGCCGAGCTGCCCGACAGGCTGTGACGGGCGAGGCAACGCCGCGGCGTGCCCATGAGAGGCGCTCACGGGCGTCTCTCATGAGCGTGGGCTCCTCTCATGAGCTTCTCTCATGGGCTTCCCACGTGAGGGAAGCCCATGAGAGAAGCTCATGGCCCAGGGCATGAGGAGGTCTCATGACCTCTTCTACGCCATGTGTCCCGCTCATGACCGGTCGTCGGGCGCGCGGTCTCCGCTGCGGGCGGTGCGCCGTCGGACGTCGTCCATCAGTGTGCCCAGGAGCGTGACGAGTGCGGTGCGTTCCTCGTCCGACAGCCCGCTGACGAGCGCGGCTTCCCGGCTGAGCACGGTGTCGACGGACCGCTCGATGAGCGCATGGCCCTCGGCCGTGAGGTGCACCAGGACGGTCCGGCGGCCCGTGGTCCCGGCGGTCCGCTCGACGAGGCCGTCCCGCTCGGCCCGCGCGATGCGTTGGGAGACCGCTCCGGCGGTGACCAGGGTCCGGCGGGCGATCTCGCGGGTGCTGAGGCGGTAGGGCGGACCGGACCGACGGATGACGGAGAGCAGGTCGAGGGTGGCCGCGTCGATCCCCGCTGCTCGCAGGGCCCGGCCGCGGTCGTCGGTGAAGAGCTTGGCCAGCCACCAGATGGGGGTGACGATCTCGATCGATCCGGTCGGGGTGCCCGGTCGCTCCCGCTGCCAGGCTGCGGCGATCTCCGTGGCGGAGTGGGCGGGCGGCGGTGGTTCCCCAGCCGGGGCCAGATCGTCCACGGTGTGATCCCTTGTCAGTCCGATGCCGTTTCGGGCAATGTTTAGACCTAAACGTATCAAGGGACAAGGGGGAGTCATGACTCGCACCGTGGTCGTCACCGGAGGAACCAGCGGCATCGGCCGGGCGATCGCCCGGATGTTCGCCGCCGAGCAGGCGAAGGTCTTCATCACCGGGCGTCGCGCCGACACCGTCGAGCCGGCGGCCGAGGAGTTGGGCGTGCACGGGGTCGTCTGCGACGCGACCGACCCGGAGCAGGTCGCCTCGCTGGCCGATCGCCTCGGGGAGCTGGACGTCCTGGTCAACGCCGCCGGCGGCCTGCCCCCGGCGGCGCCGGGGGGCGCCGCGCCGTTGGAGGCGCTGCTCGCCCAGTGGCAGGCCAACCTGGGGCAGAACCTGCTCACCGCGGTGCTGACGACGGCCGCGCTGCAGGACCGACTCGTCCACGGTGGCTCCGTCATCAGCATCGGATCGATCGGTGCCGAACGCCGCGGTGGCTCCTACGGTGCGGCCAAGGCGGCTCTGGCCGCGTGGAACGCCTCGTTGTCCGCGGAGCTCGCCCCCGGGGGTGTGACCTGCAACGTCATCTCCGCGGGATACGTCGTGGGCACCAACTTCTTCGCCGGCGGGCTGAGCGACGAACGCCACCGCGCGTTGGTGGAGGAGACGCACGACAAGCGGCCGGGCACGGTCGACGACATCGCCCACACCGCGTGCTTCCTCGCCTCCCCGGGCGCCCGGCACATCACCGGGCAGACCATCCACGTGAACGGGGGTGCCTTCACCACGCGGTAGCGCGCCGGGTCAGGGAGTGCCGTGCTCCGCGAGGTAGGCGAGCACGGCCTTGACACGGCGGTTGTCGGCGTCGGTCGCGGGCAGGTCGAACTTGGCGAACACGGCGGCCACGTGCTTCTCGACCGCCCGCTCGGACACCACGAGCCGGGTGGCGATCGAGCGGTTGGAGTGGCCCTGCGCCATCAGCTCCAGCACCTCCCGTTCGCGCGGGGTGAGCGTGTCCACCAGGCTGCGGCGTCGGCCGCGGATCAGCCCGTTGACGATCTCCGGGTCGAGCGCCGTGCCGCCCGCGGCGACCCGCTGCAGGGCCTCCACGAACTCGGAGGTGCGGGCCACCCGCTCCTTGAGCAGGTAGCCCACGCCGGCGGCACCGCCGTCCAGAAGGCGGGCCGCCCAGGCGGTTTCGACGTGCTGGGAGAAGACGAGGATGCCGACCCCGGGCAGCGCGGCGCGGATCTCGACGGCGGCCCGGATGCCCTCGTCGGTGTGGGTCGGGGGCATCCGGATGTCCACCACGGCGACATCGGGCCGGTGTTCGGTGACGGCAGCCACCAGGTCGGGGGCCGTGCCGGCGGTGGCGACCACCGCGCAGCCGCGGGCGGTGAGGAGTTCGACCATCCCGTCGCGGAGGATCACCGAGTCCTCGGCGAGGACGACGCGGAGCTGCTTGTCAGTCATGTCGTCATTATCGTGTGGCTCGGGCGCCGAGGAGCCTCCCGCAGGGCCTGATCGGGCTCGGCCACCAGACCGGCCTCCACACCACCCGACCGCCCTCCACCACCGGGCCGCCACGGCCGCCACCGCGTCCGCGGCGGGGCTGTCGCACACCTCCCTGTGCCGGGGCGCGACAGCCGCCTCCGCCGCGAACGCCGCCGTCGTCCCGCGGGGCGCCACCCCGAGGAGGGCTGCACCACCTGGCGCTGTTCGCGCCCGGCGGTGCGGCCCTGTTGTTCCTCCTCGCCCCCCGCTCTGCCGGAGGAGAAGTGTTGTGGGATGAGGACTTTGACTATCGTTCAGTTCTCCTCGTTCGAGGAGGCGGGCCAGTCGTGGGCGCTCGGCTCGACCGCGGGCGTCCCGAGCGGATAGGCGTCCCGGACGAGCTTGAGCAGGGCACGCTGGTCGTCCAGCCAGTCGGGGGCGGGGGAGAGGACGACCCGGAGGGTGACGCCCGAGTCCTCCGCGTCCGACACCGTCACCCAGAGTCCGCCCGGACGGCCGGGCTCGATCCGCAGCTCCGGGCCGTGCTCCTCGTCCAGCCAGCGGACCGCGCCACCCCGGCCGAGGCGGTCCAGGGCGGCGTCCCACTCCCGCAGGTGGCGATCGGTCACCAGGGTGACGAACTGCCCGCGCACGGAGTCGGCGGTGACGGAGATCTCGCAGTGCAGCCAGTCGTGCCCGAGCGGGGAGCCCGGAGCGTGCCGCCCCAGGACCCGGACCCGGACGTTGCGGCCGCCGGTCCGTCCGTCGCGGCCGGGTGCGTCGTCCGCCCCCGGACGGTCCGTCAGTCTGATCAACTCATGTCGGTGCGAAGCGGCTTCACTCACTGCGTACTCCCCGTCGGCAGCGGATCCAAGGGCTGACATCCTCGCGCAGGTGTTCGTTCCGGGGCCAGACCGGCGGGTCGTGGGTTCCTCCAGGGATTCGCCCCCGGGCCGCCGTGGCGGGCCGGAGGAGCGACGAACGGCGGGCCGCGCGCCGGGCGCCGGGCGGCTCTCCGGGGGCGCGGGGTGAGGGAACGCGGGCGGCCCGCCGGACCGGGGAGGTCGGGCGGGCCGCTCGGGTGGTGGGGTCGGGGCGGCTGCCCCGCCGTGCCGTTGGTCCCGCCGCACCGGCTGCCCGCTCGGTGCGGTGACGGGCCTGCGGGTCAGCGGTGGTCCGGGTGGCCGGTGAGGACGGTGGTGAAGATCGGCTCGCCGTGCTGGTGGCCGGTGACGGTGGTGGTCAGGGCCTCCTCGTCCTGGCCGGGGGTGTGCCGCGCGGTGATGGTGGTGGGCGCGTCGTACTCGGCGTAGCGGTGGAAGGTGGTGGCTGCGGAGGTGGGCGTGACGGCGACCGGGCTGGTCAGTGCGTTGGTGGCCTGGCGGGCGGCCTCCAGCAGGACCATGCCGGGGATGTGGTCGTTGGCGTGGTCGAAGAGGATCGGGTGCCAGAAGTCCGGGGTGAGGTGCCAGGTGCCCGGCGCGTCGGCCGGGCTGAGGAGGACGTCGCAGGGGCGGAGCCGGCCGACCCGGGCCGGCGGCAGCGCCTCGGCGGTCACCCCGGGTGCCGGGAGGGCGTCGGCCTCGTGGCGGCCCCGGCGGAGCCGCTGGTAGGTCGCGTTCGGCACGGTGGTGAAGCGGGCGTGCCCGGTGGCGGCCAGCTGCGCCCCGCGCCGGACGATCGTGCTGAGCGTGAAGTCGACGGTGGTGCGGGTGCGGCGCGGCTGGGCGAGGAGCTTGGCCTCGATGGTGAGGTCGGTGGGCGTCGCGCCGATCAGGAGCTGGCGCGGCCGGGTGGTGTAGTCGAGGTTCCACATCATGAACTTGTGGTCGAGCGGGACGCCGAACCGGGTGTGGGCGAGGTAGAGCCCGGCCTGACGGATCGTTTCAGCGGCTTGGATCGGGTCGTGCCGGGTGCCGTCCGGGGTGCTGAAGAACGTGTGTGCCCGGGGCCATTGCGCGGAGACCGCGAAAGTGGTCTCGTTCAGCTGCTCGCTGCCGGTGAGGAAGACCTCGGCGTGGCAGGCCCGGTGGACGTACTCCTTGGCGACGGTGCTGGTCAGGCGAGGTGCCGGGCCGGTCGCCAGGGCCGGCCCGGGGAAGGCCCCGGGGTCCTCGGCGCTGGCGGGGGCGGAGGCAGGCGTGCGGAAGGCAAGCAGGGTCATGGGGAGCGCTCCGAAAGGCCGTGACGGGCGGGGTGGGCTGCTCAGGGCTCGTAAGATACGTACCTACCGGTTTGGTTTTCAAGGCGGCTGGGTGAAGGTTCGTCGGCAGCCGAGTACGGTCGTTCGAGTACTCCCCGTGGGTATCGCGGCCCCTCGGCCGACCGTGGCGAAACCGCCACGCGTGATTGACCTGCGGTGATTTCACAAGCCAGACTTGACGGGTTCATTATCATGAGGGTGCTTCGAGGGGCGAGAGGGCGCTGCAAGTAGCAGGTACTCCTCCGGTTCCAGGGGCCTCAGTCGGGGGTTCGGACACCTGCGCGACCGGTACCGTCCATGCGGTTTTCGCTCGCTCAAAGACCGCCGTACAAGGCGTGGCGCCCAAGGATCGGCCGATTACCCGGCGGGTAAGATACGGGGTGTTTGGTTTTGTTTGCCGAGCGTTTCGGATGGGGTGGTTGCGGTGGTGCGGCAGGAACGGGCGGTCCGGACGCGTCGGCAGATCCTTGAGGCGGCGGCATCGGTCTTCGACGAGTACGGGTACGAGGGTGCGACGATCGGCGAGGTCGTCGCCCGCGCGGGAGTGACCCGCGGTGCGGTGTACTTCCACTTCGCCTCGAAGCGGGAGCTCGCCCAGGGGGTCGTCGAGGAGCAGTTCGGCCGCGACGAGATCCCCGAACGGCATTGCAAGCTCCAGGAGTTCGTGGACCTCGGCATGGTGGTCGCGCACCTCATGCCGAGGGACCCGCTGTTGAGCGCGGGCGCGCGGCTCTCCCTCGGCCAGGACGTCTTCGGCGAGTTCAGCGGCGGCGCCGCGCCCGGGTGGATCGAGCGGGCCGAGAGCGTGCTGACGGCGGCCGGCGAGCGCGGCGAACTGCTCCCGCAGGTGGTCCCCGCCGAGACCGCGTGGCTGGTCACCGGCGCCTGGACGGGCGTGCAGATCCAGTCCCAGAAGCTGTCCGGCCGGGCGGACCTGGAGCGCCGGGTCGCCGCGCTCTACCGGCACCTGATGCCGAGCATCGCCGTGCCCGGAGTGCTCGCCACGCTCGACCTCGCAGTGGACCGGGGCGGCCGGGTGGTGGCGGAACTGGAGGCGGCCCGGGCCGCGGCCGGGAGCGCGACCGGGGCCGGGCAGGGCGGCGGGAGCGGCGTCGGCGAGGGTCGCGTCGACGAGGGTCGCGTCGACGAGGGGGAGGCCGCCGAGGGTGCCCGCGTCGGTGGGGCCGCTTCGCGCTGAGGCCCGTCCGGGCCCTCTCCGAGCAGCTCCCCGGTCCGCTCCCGAACTCCTCCCCGAGGCCGGTCGGGGCATCGCTCGACCCGTTGCCCCGGTCCAGCGGCGATTCCTCCGCCCAAAAACAAACAGCGCGTTCGGTTTTGTATTGACAAACCGTCCGTCCTGTTTTTGGATAGGCGTCGGGTGCTCCACCGATCCCTCCGCAGATCCTCGCGGAAGCGTCGAGCAGGGGAGCGCCCGCCCGGCCGGTGGCCGTCGGGGTCGCCGATCCGTCTGGATTTGGGGTGGTCGTCGTGGAAATCCGGGTGCTGGGGGCCTTGGGGGTCCGACTGTGCGGGGTGTCGGTGGTGCCGACGGCTCCGAAGCCTCGGCAGGTGCTCGCCCTGCTCGCCTTACGGGCCGACCAGGTCGTCCCGGCCGGCGTGCTCGCCGAGGAGCTCTGGTGCGGCCGTCCGCCGCGCAGCGCGCGCACCACCGTGCAGACCTACGTCCTGCAACTGCGCGACCTCATCGACCGCGCGCTTGCCCAGGGGGAGGGTGGCCCGGGAGCGTCCTGCGCCAAGGACGTCCTGGTCACCTCGGCCGGCGGCTACATGCTGAACAGCGGCGGCGGACTCGTCGACCTGCAGGAGTTCGACCGCCTCGCCGGGTACGGGTACCGCGCCATGGACGCCGGTGACTTCCCGCTCGCCGCCCGCCAGTTGGGCGAGGCGCTCGCGCTGTGGCGCGGACCGGCCTTCGCGGACGTCCCGGTCGGCGGCCAACTCACCGTCGAGGCCAAGCGGTTGGAGGAGACCCGGCTCTGCGCGCTGGACCAGCGGATCGAGGCGGACCTGAGGCTCGGGCGCCACCGGGTGCTGCTCGCCGAACTGACCGTCCTGGTCGACCGCTACCGCACCCACGAGAGCCTGCACGGCCAGTACATGATCGCCTTGCACCGCTCCGGGCGCCGCGGCGAGGCCCTGGAGGCCTACCAGCGCCTGCGGAACACCCTGGTACGGGAGTTGGGCATGGAACCGTCCGCCGCGCTGCGCCGCCTGCAGCGCTCCATCCTGCTGGCCGGGCCCGAACGGCCCGAGCAGGACCAGCCGGCCGCCCTCGCCGACGGCCCCGCGGCCCGCCCCGCCCGCCTCACCCGGGTCGGCTGACCCGGAGGGGCGAAGCGGGGTTCCAGGCCCCGGTACCTGGACGTCAGACCCCGGCGAGTCACCTCGCCGGGGTCGTGGTGGACGATGCTCGCCGGGACGCGTCCGTGCGGGGGCGGTCGGTCAGGGCGGCGGCTGCGCGGCCCGGGTGGAGCTGCCGAGCTGGACCAGCTTGGCTCCACCCCGGCCGAGACCGCCTGGGGCCCGTCTCGGTGGTCCTCCTACGGCGGACCGCTCTCGCAGGTCGGGCCGGCGCGGGAGACCGCCGGGAGCGCGTCGCTCAGAAGTGGATGATCTGCAGATTGGCGATGCTGTTGACGTCCTGGACGTACCCGCCGGCGTAGAGGGTGTGGCCGTCCGGGCCGACGGCCAGGCCGTTCACCCCACACCTCGTCCAGGGGAGCCGCGGGCCGCGCCGCCCCGGTCTTCGCCTCGGTGTTCCGGTCGGCGTGCAGCAGCTACCGTCCGTCGTCCTGCCTGGTCAGAACGTACGGCGGGGTGCCGTCGGAGTCGCCCGTCGCGGAGGTGGTGCACTTGGCGGAGGTGGCCGCCGCTACGTCGGCCCGCAAGAACCCGGCGTGCGCCGCCCGGTCGGTGACCGGGGCGTCCGGGTCGTTGTGGGTCCTCCCGGGCCTCCCGGTCGTCCCGGAGGGTGGCGGGCAGGACGGCGCGGGTGACCTCGGCGACCGCGTCGAGGCGGAGGGGAGCGTGCCGTAGCGTCGGTCCCGAGGGTGTCGGGGTGCGACGGGGCTGCGGCATCCGGTCGGTCGCGCCGTCGGGCCGGTCGCGCGGTCGGGTCGGTCAGGGGGTGGAACGCAGCGCCAGGTAGCCGTCGAGGCGGGCGGCCGCGGTGAGCATGGCGAGGCCGCGGGCGGTGAGGCGTCGCTGCCAGCCGTCCAGGGCGGCGGCCAGTTCGTCGGTGCCGCCCGCCGAGCGGATCTGCCGGACCACGGTGGCGATGTGGTCCAGCAGGTAGCCGCCGCGTCGGAGGAGGTGGGCGAGTTCGGCGTCCCGGACGTCGGCCGGGAGATAGCTGCGGTGGCCGGTCCCGTGTTCGCGGACCGGGGTGAGGATGCCGGCGGCCTCCCAGGCCCGCAGGGTCGCGGGGGTGACGCCGAGGCGGTGTGCGACCTCGCCGATGCTGAGCGGGCCGGGGCGCGGCGGCCGGTCGGGTCGGTCGAGGGGGGAGGGCCGCCCGACCGCGGGCGCGGAGGCGAGATGGCCCACGGCCTCCCGGACGGCGGCCAAGGTCTCCCGGTCGCGCAGCAGTCGGGCGTGGCCGTGGTCGAGGGCGGTGAGGGCCTCGTCGAGCAGGTCGGCGTGGACGCTGATCATGACCTGCCCGGCGGTCGCGTGCCCGTACGCGGCCACGAGGGCGAGGAAGGCGCGCAGCGCCGCCGCGTGCAGCTCGGTGTAGATCCGGTAGCCGGTAGGGGTGCGGTCGGCGGGCGGGAGGCAGCCGTCGCGTTCGTAGTTGCGGACCGCCTGGGTCGAGATGCCGTGTTCGCGGGCGAGGTCGGAGGGGCGCATGGTCGTCGGTCGTCCTCCGTGCGGGGCGGTTTGAGAGTTTTCTCGGGATTCCTCGGGCTGACACCGGGAAAGTCTCAACCGTTTTTTCAAGGATACGCTTGAGGTTCATGAGCCAGGACATTCACGACTTCGTCATCCCGTCGTGCGAGCTGCTGGGGCTCGGCGAGCCGACGCACCAGGAGCCCGCCTTCGGGTGGATCCGCAACGAACTGTTCGCCCGGCTGGTCGACCGGGGCTTCCGGTCGATCGCCCTGGAAACCGACCGGGGGGCCGCGTTCACCGTGGACGACTTCGTCCGCGAGGGGGTGGGCACCCTCGATGCGGCGATGCGCGAGGGCTTCTCGCACGGCTTCGGCGAGCACGCCGCCAACCGCCGACTCGTCTCCTGGATGCGGGAGTTCAACCGGACCCGACCGCCGGCGGAGCGGCTGTCCTTCCACGGCTTCGACGCCCCGACCGAGAACTACAGCGCCCCCAGCCCGCGCCGCTACCTCGAACACGCCCGCGACTACCTGCAGCTCGGCACGGACGTCGGCACCGACACCGGCACCGACACCGGCACTGGCACCGGCACCGGCACCGACGCGGGCGCGGGCGTCGACGTCGACATCGCCGGTCCGGCCGGCGAGGACGAGCGCTGGAGCCGGGCCGAGGCGGTGCTGGACCCGGCGCAGTCGCCCGGTGCCACCGCCGAGGCCCAGCGGCTGCGCTGCCTGGCCGACGACCTGCTCAACCGACTCCACGCGCGGGCACCGGAGTTGATCGCAGCGACCTCCCTGGCACGGTGGGCCAGGGCCAGGGCGCAGCTGACCGCGGGCATCGGTCTGCTGCGCTACCACGCGCAGTCGGCGGTCCCGGGCCTCACCCCGAGCGACCGCCTGAGCGGCCTGATCGGTGTGCGGGACGCGCTCATGGCGCAGAACCTCCTCGACATCCGCGAGTTCGAAGCGCGGCGCGGGCCGACGCTGGTCTTCTCGCACAACCAGCACCTGCGGCGGAACCCGAGCACCTGGGCCCTGGGCGAGCTGGACTGCGGCTGGAACAGCGCGGGTCGCATCGTCGGTGCGCTGCTGGGCGAACGGTACGCCTTCATCGCCGCGAGCCTGGGCCGCAGCGAGGCCATCGGGCTGGCCGAACCCGCCCCGGACACCTACGAGGCGCAACTCCAACAGCGCATCCTTCACTGGGAGCTGACCGAGGCGGTGCTGCCCGCCGGAGGCCGTGAGCGCACCGACACCACGCCGCGGCAAGGCTACTTCCCGCTCGACCGGGAGGTGCTCGACGGCGCGGCCGCACTCCTGCACGTCGCCGACGGCGCGGCGGTGGCGGCAGCCGCGGAGGCACGGGCGGCAGCCGCGGAGGCGCGGGAAGGAACTGCGGCAGCACCCGAAGGCTGAGCGGTGTCCGGCCCCGGGTAGGCCGCCCGCAGGTGGGACACCAGGGCGGCGGTCGGCGGCGCGGCGGGCCGGCCGCCCGGCCAGGCCAGGGCGATCCGCACGCGCGGGACGGGGTCGGCCAGCGGGCGGATCCGCAGTCCGGGGTGGGGGCCCGGGTCCGGCAGGACGGCGACGCCCAGCCCGTGTGCCGCGAGTTCCGCCAACTGCGGTGGCGCGGCGGCCTCGACGCCGACGGTCGGGCACGCCCCGACCTCGGCCAGGGCGCGTTCCAGGGCGGTGCGCATGCCGGTGCCGCGCGGGGTGCTCACCAGGGGGTGTCCGGCCAGCGCGGCGATCGGGAGCCGGTCGTTCCGGCCGGCCTCGCGCAGCGCGGGGCCTTCCGGACCACCGGGGTGCGCGGCGCCGGCCCGGGCGGTCGCGAGCGGGTGGTGCTCGGGGCAGGCCGCGACCAGCGGGACCTCGAGCACGGCATGCAGGGCGAGCCCGGCCAGGGTCGTCCAGCCGTCGTCGTCCTCCCGCCCGCTCGCGGCGGCGGGCAACGCGATCACCGCGAGGTCCAGCCGTCCGTCGCGCAGTGCGGCGAGCATGCCCGCGGTGGTGTCCTCGGCCAGCGAGAAGTCGATGCCGGGGTGCTCCTGGCGGAACGCGGCGAGGGTGGTGGCGAGCCCGGGGAAGGCGCCCGGCTCGGCCGGCGGGCTCAGCGCCGCCCCGGCGACCATGCCCAGCCGTACGTGTCCGCGCTGCAGACCGCCGAACTCCTGCGCCGTCCGCCGGGCCGCCGCGGCGGAGGCGAGCGCGGCCCGCGCGTGCGGCAGCACCGCCTCGCCGACCGGGGTGAGGCGCACGGTGCGGCCCGAGCGGTCGAGCAGCGGGTGGCCGAGCTCGCGCTCCAGCTGCCGGATCTGCGAACTGACCCCGGGTTGGGTCAGGTGCAGCAGCTGCGCGGCCCGGGTGAAGCTGCCGTGCTGGGCGACGGCGACGAAGTACCGGAGCTGCCGCAGTTCCATAACCGCCGATCATAGGCGGCAGAACTCCCCGGTCTTGGACGGGCGTACGGTTCCGGCCGCAGGCTGGACGCATGGAAACCGTGCCGCAGGAACAGGACACCGACCGGCCCCGCCGGAACCCGAGCATCCGGCAGGAGATCGCGGCCGAGCGCCGTGAACTCGCCGAGCTGTTCGCCGATCTCACCCCCGAGCAGTGGAACGCGCCCTCGCTGTGCGGGGGTTGGCGGGTCCGTGAGGTGGCCGCGCACATGAGCACCGGCTTCCGGCACTCGACCGCGCGCACCCTCCTGGAACTCGCCCGCTCCGGCGGCAACGTCCATCGCATGGCCGACCGGATCGCCCGCCGCGACGCCGCCGCCATGACCGAGCGCGCACTCGCCGCCGCCATGGCCGAGCACGCCGACCACCCCTGGCGCCCGCCCGTCGGCGGACCGATCGCCGCTCTGGCCCACGACGCCGTCCACGGCCTCGACATCACCGTGGCGCTCGGACTGCCCGCGCGGCTGCCGGTGGAGCGGGCGACGGCCGTGCTGGCCGGTGTCTCCCCCTTCTCCCTGCGCTTCTTCGGGGCGCGGCTCGACGGCGTCCGGCTGGAGGCGACGGACGCGGACTGGGCGTACGGGGCCGGTCCGCTGGTCGTGGCCGGCCGGGCAGAGCACCTCCTCCTGGTGGCGTACGGGCGGCGGGTGCCGGAAGGGCTGTTGTCGGGGCCGGGCGCCGGACGCTACGTCCGGGGCGGGTGACCCGGGGCGGGTGACCCGGGGCGGGTGACCCGAGGCGGGCAGGAAGCGGCCCGCCCCCGCGGCCGTCCGCGGCCGTCATGCGCGTTCCGGGGGCCGGTGCCTACGATCGGAGGAAGCCCTTCCGGATGGTGGTGAGACGGAAGCCAGGTCGCCGATGCCCCCGAGGTCCGTGCAGTGGCCGCCGTACGTGCGGGTCGCGCCGTGGTTGCTGATCATCGGCGGGCTGCTGTGGAACTCGCAGGGTCCGGCCGACTACTGGGGCGATCCGATGCTGGCGGCGGCCGCCGTGCTGGCGGGCGCGCTGCTGGGCCTGCGGGACACCCTCGCGGTGGGAGCGGCCAATCTGACCGGGATCCTGGTGCTGTCCGTCCGGGACGGCTCGATCGGGACCGGGGACGGCTACCTGGAACTGGCGAACACGGCTTTCGCCGCGCTGCTCGGCATCGGGGTGAACCGGGTGGTGGCCCGGCACGGGCGGCGGCTGGAGCGGGTGCGGTCGGTGGCGGAGGCGGCGCAGCGGGCGGTGCTGCCGGAGCCGCCGGGGCGGGTGGGCGCGCTGTCGGTCGCGGCCTGCTACCGGGCCGCGGCCGACGAGGCGCTGATCGGCGGTGACGCGTACGCGCTGCAGGCCACCCCGTACGGCGTCCGGGCGTTGATCGCGGACGTGCGGGGCAAGGGGCTGCACGCGGTGGGGGCGGTCTCGGTGCTGCTGGGGGCCTTCCGGGAGGCCTCGCACCGGGTGCCGGACCTGGTGGCGCTCGCGGACGCGCTGGAGGACTCACTGCTCCGGGAGCCCGAGCAGCTGAGCGAGGAGCAGCGGATGGAGGGGTTCATCACGGCGCTGCTGGTGGAGTTCCCGCCGGGGGAGGCCGCGGTGCGCACCCTGGACTGCGGGCACCCCGGCCCGTACCTGCTGAGCCCCGGTCCGTACCCGCCCGCCCCCGGTCCGTACCCGCCCGCCCCCGGTCCGGCCCCGGCCGCGGTCGCTCCGCCCGCCCCCGGTCCGGCCCCGGCCGCGGTTGCTCCGCCCGCCTCCCCGCTCGCGCGGGCGGGCCGGCCGCAGGTGCGCCGGTGGGACGCGACCGACCCCGGACTGCCGCTGGGGATGGGCGCGCTGGGGGCCGGGCGGTCCGCGCCGGAGCGCCGGCCGTTCCCGCCCGGGTGCACGCTGCTGCTGGTCACCGACGGGGTGACCGAGGCCCGGGACGCGGCGGGGGAGTTCTACGACCCGGTGCGCGGGCTGGGCCCGCTGGGGCCGTTCGCCGGGCCGGACGAGGTGCTGGACGCGCTGGTGGCGGACGTCGAGCGGTGGGCCGGCGGGCCGAGGGACGACGACATGGCGGTGCTCGCGATCACCCACCGGGCGGACGGGTGAGGGAGCGGGGCCCGAAGCCCGCGGTGGCGGTGGGGGCCCGGAGGCCGCCGCGGCGGTGATCGGTCGGTTCCACGGTCGCCGAGGGTCACGCGGATATCACGACGAGGTGAAGGGCGCGCGGCACTCCACGGAATCCGGCCAAGTTGAGTGACGGCGTCCGGTGGCCGGAAAGTCGACGTCCGGATATCGGACAGAGAAATGGACGGACGCTCCGGCCGCCCCCGACCGTGCCCCCGGGTGCCGCTCGGGCCGGGACGCCTTGGCGGAGCGGCGTCCGGGGCCGTCCTACGGCGTCCCGGCCGGTCCATAAGGGGACGTAAGAGGCTTCCAAGGGGCGGCTGAGGGAGTGGCGGGTTCCGGCCGAGCCGGGGTTCGTCCGGAAACGGACCCGGTGTTTGCTCCGTGTCGAAGCGGTGACCGAGAGTCGAACCGATGAACGAGAAGCCTCAGCCCCGTCAGGCCCGTCTGCTCGGCCACCGCGATTTCCGGCTCCTGCTGACCGGAGCCGCGGCGGCCCAGACGGGCAGTCAGGTCACCCTGGTCGCGCTGCCCTTGGTGGCGGTGATGGTGCTGGACGCGACCCCGTTCGAGGTCGGTCTGCTGACTGCCGCCGAGACCGCGGCCTTCCTGCTGGTCGGCCTGCCGGCCGGCGCCTGGCTGGACCGGATGCGCAAGCTTCCGGTGCTGATCCGCGCCGACCTCGTGCGCTGCCTGGCCGTGGGGTCGATCCCCCCGGCCGCGGCGCTCGGGGTGCTGACCATGCCGCAGCTCTACCTGGTGGCCCTGGTCACCGGGGTGGCCACGGTGTTCTTCGACGTGGCCCACCAGTCCTTCCTGCCCGCCGTCCTGCCGCGCGAGCAACTGGTCGGCGGCAACGGGGCGCTGGAAACGGTCCGCTCCTCGGCGCAGATCGCCGGGCCGGGCCTCGGCGGCGGGCTCGTCCAGCTGCTCGGCGCGCCGCTCGCCATCGTGGCCGACGCCTGCGGGTACCTGGCCTCCGCGCTGCTGCTCGCCCGGATCCGGGTCGAGGAGCCGCGGCCGGAGCCGGAGCCCGGACGCTCGCTGCGCGCCGAGGTGGCGGAGGGCGTCCGGTTCGTGCTCGGACACCCGCTGCTGCGGGCGATCGCGACCGCCACCGCGGTGTCCAACCTGTTCGCCGCCGTACTGATGGCCGTGCAGACGGTCTTCTGGGTGCGGGTGCTCGACCTGTCGCCCGGCGTGATCGGCGTCCTGCTATCGACCTCCGCCGTCGGCGGGCTGGCGGGCGCGCTGTGCGCAGGCCGGCTGGCGCGGTGGGTCGGGCAGGCCCGGCTGATCTGGCTGTCGACCCTGGTGACGGCGCCGTTCGCGGTGCTCTGGCCGCTGTCCGGCGGCGGTGCGGGCGTGGTGCTGTTCGGCATCGCCTCCGGGGTGGTGCTGTTCGGTGCGGTCGCCTACAACGTCGCCCAGGTCAGCTTCCGGCAGAGCGTCTGCCCGCCCGCGCTGCTCGGGCGGATGAACGCCACCATGCGCTTCCTGGTGTGGGGCACGCTGCCGCTCGGCGCGTTGGGCGGCGGGACCGTCGCCGAGACGGCCGGGCCGCGCACCGCGCTCTGGCTCTGCGCGGCCGGCTTCCTGCTCGTCCCGCTGCCGCTGCTGCTGTCGCCGCTGCGACGGATGCGCGACCTGCCGAACGCCGACGCGCCGGGCGGTGACGCGCCGTCCGGCGACCAGCCCGGGACCGAAACGACCGGCGCCACCCGGGAATCGAGCGCCGACGCGCCCGCCGACGCCAGCGCCGACGCGACCGCCGACGCGACGGCCACCGAGGAGCCCGCCATGAGCCGCAGCACCCCGTGACCCACCCCAGACCTGCCGAGCCGCGACCGGAAACCGGAGACCGTTCCGTGCACGCCAGCATCACCGCCGCCTACCTCGCCCGGTACAGTGCCGCCGCCGCCCGCTCCCCCGTGGAGCTGCTCCCGCTGACCGGCGCCCAGCGGCGCTTCCTGATCACCCGCCGCCTCGCGCCGCAGACCCGGTCCGACGTCGTCCCGCTGCTCTTCGCCTACCCGGCGGGCACCCTCGACCCGGACCGGCTGGGCCGCGCCGCCGCCGCGGTCGCCGGCCGCCACCCCGCCCTGTGCGGCGGATTCGCGACCGTACGCGGCACTCCCGTCCTGCGGGTCGGCGGCCCGTCCGTCGAGGCCGCCCGGATCGCCGTCGCCCCCGGCGGCACGGCCCGCGAGGCGCTGCGCCGCGTCCTGCTGGACTGGCCCGTCGACGGGCCCGCGCTGCGCCTGCTGATCGCCCGGGAGCCGGACGGCGAGGAGGAGTTGCTCGCCCTGGCGCTGGACCACGCCGCCTGTGACGAGCAGTCGCTCGGCGTGCTCACCGCCGAGCTGAGCCGGGCGTACGAGGGGGACGAAGCGCCGGCGGACGGGCCCACCGCGCAGGCCCTGGCCGACTACCGGCAGGCCGTCGAACTCCAGCTCACCGCCGAGGACGCCGCCGGCGGCCCCGCCGCGCAGGCCCACTGGGGCCGCCGGCTAGGCGGCCTGACCGGCGCGGGCGGCGGCGCGGCCGCCGCCACCGGCATGCTCGTCGAGCGGCTGCCCGCCGCCGAGGGGGCCGCCCGCACCGCCGTCTTCCCGGCCCTGCTGGACGCGGTCGGAGTCGCCGCGCACCGGCTCCACCGGGCCCGGGGGCCGCTCCCCGGGGCCGGGGGAGGGCTGCTCGCGCTCGGCTACCCGTGGGGCGGCCGCCCGCCCGGCGCACCCGCCGCGCTCGGCTGCTTCCTCAACACCCTGGTGCACCCGGCCGGGCCGGCCGCCACGGGCGCGCTGGACGACCTCGCCGACGCCTGGTGGGACGACCTCGACCACGCCGGCACCCCGTTCGACGAGGTGGTGCGCGCCGCCCGTACCGCCGGGGCGCCCTGGTCGGGAGCGCTGGACGCCATGCTCACCCTGGAGGACCTGCACCGCCGCCCGCCGCTGGTGCTCGGCGGCACGCCCGGCCGGGAGACCCACCTGGCCGGACGGCCGCTCGCCGCCCCGCTGGCCGTCTCCGCCTCGCACGGCGACGACCTGCTGATCCGGCTCGCCTGGGACAGCGACCGCTTCCCCGAGGCCGACGCCCGGGCCGCCTTCGACGACCTGCTCGCCGTCCTGCGGCAGCACCTGCACGGACGGGCCCGCCTGGCCTCCCACGCCTGACCGCTCCCGCCCCCGGGCGGGAGCGCGACCACCGGAACCCGCGCCCTCACCCGGGGAGCGCGGACCGCACGCCCGCGCCCTTCCCCGTGGCACGGCCCAGACCTCCCGCGCCCTTCCCCAGGGCGCGGCCAGACCTCCCGCGCGCCTCCTCGGGGCGCGGGCCGGATCACCCGCGCCCCCTCCGCGCGGGCCGAACTCCCCATCCCCACACCGGATCCGCCTCGCCGGATCCACCGTGCCCGCGCACGCGTGCCCCGAGGGGCGCGCCCGTGCGCACGCCCGGACCACGGACGCCGGGCCGCGCCCCACCCCAGCGCGCCCCGGTCCACCGGCCGGAGCGGGACCACCCCACGCCCGCCGCCGGCCACCGCAGTGCCGACAAGCCCACCACACAAGGGAAACGCCGATGTTCGCACTCTCTCCGTCCCAGGAGATCGTCTGGCTGCACGAGCAGATGCTGCCGGGAAGCCGCGCCTACAACTTCACCGCCGTCCTCGACCTGTGGGGCACCCTCGACCGGGACGCGCTGTACACCGGTCTGGCCGCCGTCCTGGACCACCACCCCGGCCTGCGGCTGGAGTTGGTGCCGCGGGCCGAGGGCCTGCCCGGACAGCGGGTCGCCGAGGGGTGCCGCCCTGAGCTGCGCCACAGCGACTTCTCCGCCGAGGCCGACCCGGAGGCCGCCTTCCGGCGGCTGCTCGCCGCCGAGGCCGAGGAGCCGGTGGACACGGAGCGCGCGCCGGTGCTGCGCTGGCACCTGGTCCGGATCGCCGAGGACCACCACCGGCTGATCCACGTCGAGCACCACCTCGTCCACGACGGCCACTCCTTCGCGATCCTGCTGCGCGACCTGTTCACCGTCTACCGCGCCCAGGTCCTCGGCGAGCCGTACGAACTGCCCGCCGCGCCCTCGTACGAGGAGCACGCGCGCGCCGCCGCCGACCTCCCCCGCGACCGCGGACTCGACTTCTGGACCAAGGAGTTGACCGGCGCCCCGCGCGAGGTCACGCTCCCCGGCCTGGCCCGGCCGGGCGTCGAGCGGCGCCACCGCGGCGGGCAGCTGCGCCAGGCGATCGGTGCCGACCTCGCCGAACGGCTGCGCGAGCGCAGCACGGCGGACGGCCACACCCCGTTCAGCACCCTGCTCGCCCTGCTCGCCGAACTGCTGCGCCGGCACAGCGGGCACCGCGAGATGGTGATCGGGACCGCCGTCGGCAACCGTCCGGAGGGCTTCGAGGGCACCGTCGGCATGTTCGTGAACACGGTGCCGCTGCGCCTGCGGCTCGACCCCGCGGCCACCGGCACCGACGCCGTCGACGAGGCCACCGACGTGCTGATGCGCGCGCTGCCGTACCAGGACCTGCCGGTCCAGGAGCTGACCCGCCGGCTCGGCCTGCACACCGGTGGCGCCGACAACCCGCTGTGGAACGTGATGTTCAGCGCGCACGACGCGGCGCTGCCGGACGTCCAGGCGCCCGGGCTCGAGGTCTCGCTGTACGAGGGGTTCAACACCGGCACCACCCGCTTCGACCTCGACGTGGTGCTGCTGCCGGACGACCGCCGGGTGGTCGGCGAGAAGCACGGCGCCGCCGGGATGACCCTGGTCTGGGACTACGACGCCGACCTGTTCCGCGAGTCGGACGCGGTGCTGCTCTCCGAGCGGCTGCTGGAGCTGCTGCGCTGCTACCTCGACCGCCCGCAGGCGCCGATCGCCGAGCTGGCCCCCGCCGCCGAGGCGGAGGCCGAGCCGACCGCCCTGCCCGCCGGCACGATCCCGGACGCGCTCGACCCGGCCGCCGTCCACGACCCGACCGCGCTCGCCCTGCTGGCCGGCACCGAGCGGATCAGCTACGGCGAACTCGACCACCGGGTCACCGAGTTGGTCGAGCGGCTGCGCGCCGCCGGGGTCACCCCGGGCCAGCCGGTGGCCACCGTGCTGCCGCGCGGCGCCGACAGCGTCGTCGCCCTGCTCGCCTGTCTGCGCCACGGCGCCGTCTACGCGCCGCTGTCCACCGAGGACCCGGCCGCCCGGCTCGGCCTGCTGCTGGAGCGGCTGAGCCCGGCGCTGGTGCTGGCCACCCGGCAGAGCGCGCTCGCGCTGCCCGCCGAGGGCGTCACCCCGGCGCTGCTGGACGGCCCGGCCTTCCCGAAGGCCGAGCCCGCCGCCGTGCTGGACGGCGCCGCGTACCTGATCCACACCTCCGGCTCCACCGGCGTGCCTAAGCCCGTGCAGGTCGGCCGGGAGGCCCTCGCCGGGTACGTCGCCGCGATCGCCGCCCGCTACGAACTCACCTCCGCCGACCGGGTGCTGCTGTTCGCCCGGCCGTCCTTCGACGTGGCCCTGGAGGAGGTGCTGCCCGCCCTCGCGGTCGGTGCCGCCCTGGTCGTGCCGCAGCGCGAGGTGCCCACCGGGCCCGAGCTGGTCGCCGTACTGGCCGCCCGCGGCGTCACCGTCGCCAACCTGCCGACCAGCTACCTGCTCGCCGTCCGCGAGGACCTGCGCGAGGCGCTGCGCGACGGCCGGTGGACGCCCCGGCTGCTCGTGCTCGGCGGCGAGCGCCTGCCCGCCCGGGCCCTCGCCGGCCTGACCGACGCCACCACCGTGCTGAACGCCTACGGCGTCACCGAGGCGACCGTCACCTCCACCGTGCACCGGGTGACCGCCGCCGACATCGCCGAGGACGGCGAGATCCCGCTCGGCACCGAACTGGACGGCGTGCGGATGCACGTCCTGGACGACACGCTGCGCCCGCTGCCGGCCGGCTGCGTCGGCGAACTCGCGGTCGCCGGACCGATGCTGGCCGACGGCTACGTCGGCCTGCCGGAGCCGACCGCCGCCCGCTTCGCCACCGTCCCCGCGCTCGGCGGCGCCCGGGTCTACCGCACCGGCGACCGCGGCTACCGCGACCTGGACGGCCGGCTGTGGTTCCTCGGCCGCGCCGACAACCAGGTCAAGCTGCGCGGCCACCGGATCGAGCTGGAGGAGATCGAGGCCGCGGCCTCCGCCGAACTCGGCGGCCGCCCCTGCGCGGTGGTGCTGCACACCGATCCGCAGGCCGGCCCCCGGCTGCTCGGCTTCCTGGAGGGCGGCGGCAGCGTCGACCAGGCCGCCATGCACGAGGCGCTCGCCCGCCGACTGCCCGCCGGACTCGTCCCGGCGAGCTGGACCGCCGTCCCGGCGATGCCGACCCTGCCCGGCGGCAAGCCCGACCGCGCCGCCCTCGCCCGCCTGGTCGACGAGTCCGCGGCCGAGCCCGCCGAGCGGCAGACCGCGCCGACCGCCTTCGCCGACCCCGGCCAGGAGCTGATCGCCGCCGCCTGGCGCGAGGTGCTCGGCCACGACCGCTTCTCCCCGGACTCGCACTTCTTCGAGGTCGGCGGCCACTCGCTGCTCGCCGCTCAGCTCGCCGCCTACCTGGAACCCCATCTCGGCACCCGCCCGCCGCTGCGCACCCTGTTCCGCCACGCCGTGCTGGCCGACCAGGCCCGCGTCCTCACCGGAGACGCCAAGTGAGCGCCCCCTCCGCCGTCCTGGAGGACGGCCACCACGAACTCGTGGACGCCTTCGAGAGCTTCATCCGCCGCGAACTCGTCCCTCTCGCCGCCGAGTTGCCCGAGACCGCCGACCAGGTGCCGGGCGACCTGCGCCGCTACGTCCGCAAGCGCTCCGCCGCGCTCGGCTTCTACGCGGGCGACTACCCCGAGGAGCTCGGCGGCTCCGACATGCCCTTCACCGCCGTCGTCCTGCTGCACCACGCCGCCGGGCGCAGCGGCTGCGTCCTCGCGCCGTACGCGCTGGCCGGCTCCGACGGCCCCAGTCCGCTGCTGCGCCACGGCACCCCCGAGCAGGTCGAGCGCCACCTGGTCCCGCTGGTGCGCGGCGAGCAGACCCGCTGCCTCGCCCTCACCGAGCCGCACGCCGGCTCCGACGCCTTCCGGCTCACCACCACCGCCGTCCGCGAGGGCGAGCGCTGGGTGATCAACGGGCGCAAGACCTTCGTCAGCAACGCCGAGCACGCCGGGCTCGCCCTGGTCGTCGCCGCCACCGACCTCGGTGACGGCGCCGGCCCCACCGGCGGCGCCACCGCCTTCGTGCTGCCGATGGACCAGCCCGGTCTGCGGATCGGCCAGCGCTACGAGGGCATGTCCGGCGAGCCGCTGTTCGAGCTGCTGCTCGACGGCGTCACCGTCGGCCCGGAGGCCGTGATCGGCGGCGAGGAGGGCGTCGGCGCGGCCACCGCCCTCGCCATCGACAGCCTCTCCCGCGGCCGCCTGGTGGTCGCCGCGATGTGCAACGGCATCGCCGAGTACGCGCTGCGCGTCGGCGTCGACTACGCCAAGGAACGGCGCGCCTTCGGCCGGGTGATCGGCGAGTACCAGCACGTCCAGGAGCACCTGGTCGCCACCCGGGCCGAGGTCGAGGCCTCCAAGCTGCTCACCCTCGCCTGCGCCCGGCTGGTCGACGAGGGCACCGAGTCCCCCGAGAACGCCGCGCTCGCCAAGCTCACCGCCTCCGAGACCGCCGTGCGCGCGGTCGACCGCTCGCTCCAGGTGCACGGCGCCACCGGCTGGGTGCGCGGCCACCCGCTGGAGTTCCTGTACCGCTACGTGCGGATGACGACGATCATCGAGGGCACCTCCGAGGTGCAGAAGGTGATCATCGCCCGTTCCATGGGCCTGAACTGACGGCCTGTCACACCCCTAGAGCGAAGGAGACCCCGATGGAACCCCTGAGCATCGGGCACGGCCGTCCGCACCAGGACGGCGCGGTCCTCGACCTGTTCACCACCTGGGCGCACCGCACCCCGGACGCCCCGGCCCTGATCGACGGCGAGCGGACGTACAGCTACGCCGAACTCGACCGCCTCGCCGACAGAACGGCCGAGGCCCTGCGCGGCAAGGTCGGCCCGGGCGACCTGCTCGGCGTCTGCCTCGGCCACTCGGTGTCGCTGGTGGCCGTCACCCTGGCCGCCGCCAAGCTCGGCGCCGTCCACCTGCCGCTCGGCCCCCGCCCGGGCGAGCACCGGCTGCGCGCCGTCGCCGAGCAGCTGCGCCCGGCCTGCCTGGTCGGCGAGCCGGCCCTGCTGCCGCCCGGCGGCGAACGACTGCCGCTGGACCTGCCCACCGCCGGCGTGGTGGCCGCACTGACCCCCTGCGAGCAGGTGCCCGTCCCGGTCGGCACCCACTACGCGGTGCTCACCTCCGGCTCCACCGGCACCCCGAAGGCCGTCGCCGTCACCGAGCCCGCGCTCGGCGCGCTGCTGCAGTGGTACCGCGAGCTGGCCGGACTCGGCCCCGGCGCGCGGCACAGCCTGCTGATCGGCGTCGCCTTCGACCCGCACCTGATGGAGCTGTGGGCCGGTCTCACCTCCGGCGCCGCCCTGGTCGTCGCCCCCGAGGCCGTCCGCTGGGACTCCGGCGCGCTCACCGAGTGGTGGCGCGAGGCCGGCATCACCGCGGCCATCCTGCCCACCCCGCTCGCCGAGCCCGTCCTCGGCCGCCCGTGGCCCGCCGGCCTGGCGCTGCGCCACCTCACGATCGGCGGCGACCGGCTGCGCCGCGCCCCCGGGCCGGACGTCACCGCGAGCGTCCACAACGCCTACGGCCCGGCCGAGGCCACCGTCACCACCACCGTGCACACCATGGCCCCCGGCGGCGACCACGGCGCCGGCGCCCCGCCGATCGGGCTGCCGATCCCGGGCGCGGTCGTGCTCGTCACCGACGAGGACGGCCGGCCGGTGCCCCGCGGCACCGCCGGTGAACTGCGGATCGGCGGCCGGGGCCTGGCCGCCGGGTACCTCGACCCCGAGCTGACCGCCCGCCGCTTCGTCGCCGCACCCGAGGGCGTGGACGGCACCGACCGGGTCTACCGCACCGGCGACCGGGTGGTCATGCGGGCGGACGGGGTGCTGGAGTTCCACGGCCGGCTGGACGACCAGGTCAAGGTCAGCGGCGTCCGGATCGAACCCGCCGAGGTCGAGGCCGCGTTCGAGCGCGACCCGGCGGTGCGCCGGGCGGTGGTCGCCGCCGAGCAGGCACCGACCGGCGGCGTCCGGCTGCTCGCTTTCGTCCAGCTCGCGGACGGCCCCGCGGACGGCCCCGCGAGCGGCGTCACGGACGGCCCCGCGGAGGCGGCCCTCGCGGCCGGCGCGGCGGCCGGCGAGGCCGCGGCACGGCTGCTCGACGCCGTACGGCCCTGGCTGCCCGAGCAGGCGGTGCCCTCGGCCGTCCGCCTGGTCGACCGCTACCCGCTCGACGCCAACGGCAAGGTCGACCGCCGGGCCCTGCTGGCCGAGGCGCAGCCGGAGCCCGCCGCCGAGGAGGGCGACACCCCGGTGGAGCGCACCGTGCTCAAGCTCTGCCGCGAGCTGATCGGCCGCGCCGACCTCGGGCCCACCGACAACTTCCTGGCCTCGGGCGGCAATTCACTCGCCGCCGCCCGGCTCCTGGAGGCCCTGGACAGCGAGTACGGGATACGGCTGCGCGCGCCCCTGGTGCTGCGCCAGCCGGACCTGCGGGCCGTCGCCCGACTGGTCGAGGAGCGGCTGGCCGCCCCGACCGCGACCGCCTGACCCTCCCGAACCACCTCAGCAGGGCGCCCCGGCCCGTACCGCCGGGGCGCCCGGAAGGGACCACCATGACCACCGCGACCCTGCCCGCGCTGATCGCCCGGCAGGCCGAACGGCAGCCCGACGCGCTCGCCGTGACCGACGGCTCCACCGTCCTCACCTACCGCGGACTCCTCGACGCCGCCGGCCGCCTGGCCGCCGTGCTGACCGAGCGGGGGATCGGCCCCGGCAGCGCCGTCGGCCTGCTCTGCGCCCGCTCCACCCGCCTGGTCGTCGCCCAGCTCGCGATCTGGCGCGCCGGCGGCCACGTCCTCCCGCTGGACCCGGCCTACCCGCGCCCGCGCATCGCCGAGATGACCGCCGACGCCGGGGCGGAGCTCGTCCTCGGCGACAAGGCGATGCTCGCCGAGGCCGGACTGGCCGAGGAACGGACCCTCGTCCTGGCCGAGTACGGCCCCGACACCGGCCCCGGCACCGATCCGGACGCGGCCGGCCCGCTGCCCGACGCCGCCGAGCCGGCCGCTCCCGCCCTGGTCTTCTACACCTCCGGTTCCACCGGCCGGCCCAAGGGCGTGCTCGTCCCGCACCGCGCCGTCGCCGACCTGGTCACCGCCCCCGACGCGATCGCCGTCGGCCCGCGCGACCGGGTGCTGTTCCACTCCGCCGTCACCTTCGACGCCTCCACCTTCGAGCTGTGGGCCCCGCTGGCCCGGGGCGCCGCCGTCGCGGTCTCCCCGGCCGACCGGCCCACCGCCGAGGAACTCGGCCGCGACGTCGAGCGGTTCGGCGTCACCACCCTGCTGCTCACCAGCGCCCTCTTCCACCACCTGGCCGCCCGCCAGTCCCGGATCTTCGGCGTCCTGCGCACCCTGGCGGTCGGCGGCGAGGTGCTCTCGCCCGAGCACGCCGACGCCGTGCTGCGCGCCTTCCCGTGGCTCGAACTGGTCAACGTGTACGGGCCGACCGAGGCCACCACCTTCACCACCCTGCACCGGGTGACCCCGGCCGACTGCGCCGGGCCCGTCCCGATCGGCCGGCCCTTCGGCGGCGCCCGCACCCTGGTCCTGGACGAGCGGCTCGCCCCGGTGCCGACCGGCACCGTCGGCGAACTCTGGATCGCCGGCGACCGCCTCGCCCACGGCTACCTCAACCGGCCCGAGCTGACCGCCGAGCGCTTCCGCGAACTGCCCGAGGTCGGGCGGGCCTACCGCAGCGGCGATCTCGTGCGCCAACGCCCGGACGGGACGCTGGAGTTCCACGGCCGGACGGACGAGCAGGTCAAGCTGCGCGGCTACCGGATCGAACCGGGCGAGATCGAGCACGCGCTGCTGCAGCTCCCCGAGGTCGCCGAGGCCGCGGTCGTGGTCCGACGGGCCGGGCAGCACGACGCCGCCCTCACCGCCTGCCTGGTCCTCGCCGAGGGCGCCGGCCAGGCCGTCGAGCCGCTGCGCGCCCGCCTCGCCGAGCGGCTGCCCGCCCACCTGGTGCCCACCGTCTGGACGGTGCTCGACGCGCTGCCGCTGACCGGCTCCGGCAAGGTCGACCGGCGCGCCCTGGCCGCCGACGACGCGGTCGGGCAGCGCCCCTCCGGGGGCGGCGAGCTGACCCCGATCCAGCAGGTGGTCGCCGAGGCCTGGAGCCGGGCCCTGGAGCGGCCGATCACCGACCCGGCCGCCGACTTCCTCGCCGAGGGCGGCCACTCGCTGCTCGCCATGTGGGTCGTCGACGACCTGCGCGAGGACCTCGGGGTCGAGCTCTCGCTCGCCGACTTCCTCGACCACCCGACCATCGCCGGCCAGGCGGAGCTGCTCGAACGGGCGCTGCTGGCCGCCGACGGGCCGAGCGGCGCCGAAGCACCCCGGGGAGCGGCCCGATGAGCGCCGTGGACCAGGCCGAACTGCTGCGCCGCGCCCGCAGCCGCCGGAACGCCACCGCCCCCGCGCCGCGGCCCGCCGCGGTGGCCGACGGCCCCGCCCCGCTCTCGCACGCCCAGCAGCGGATGTGGCTGATGGACCACCTCGGCCAGGGCGGCGCCCTCTACAACGTCCCGATCGCCACCCGGCTGCGCGGCCCGCTCGACCGGGTCGCCCTCGCCGGCGCGATCACCGGCCTCACCGAGCGGCACGCCGTCCTGCGCACCCGCTACCCGCGCCGGGCCGGGCAGCCGTACCAGCAGGTCGACCCGGTCACCCCGGTACCGCTGCCGGTGGTCGACACCAGGACCGAGCAGGCCGCCGCGGAACAGCTCGCCGCCGAGGCCGCCCGCCCGTTCGAGCTCGCCACCGGCCCGGTGCTGCGCGCCCTGCTGCTGCGGCACGGACCGGAGGACCACACGCTGCTTCTGACGATCCATCACATCGCGGTCGACGGCGGCTCGCTGCCCGTCCTGGCCGCCGACCTCGCGGCGCTCTACGCCGCCGCGCGCGACGGCGTGGCACCGCAACTCCCGGCGCCCGGGCCCTCGTACGCCGAGTACGCGCGCCAGGAACGGGCCCGGGACGCCGAACTCACGGCCGCCGCCGACACCCTCGCCCTCCGGCTGGCCGGGGCCCGCCCGCCGGCGCTGCTGCGGCCCGTCCCGCCCGGCGCCCGCGAGCGCCGCGCCGCGCTGCACGCCGCGCCGCTGGACCCGGCCGTCGTGGACGGCCTGCGCGGGCTCGGCGCCCGGCACGGCGCCACGCTGTTCACCGTCGTGCTCGCCGCCGCGTTCGCCACCCTGCGGACGGCCACCGGGCAGGGCGCCCTCGTCCTCGGCTGCGCGAGCGGCCACCGGGCCCGGCCCGAGCTGCGGAACACCGTCGGCCTGGCGGTCAACACCCTTGCGGTCCGGGTCGACGCGTCCGGCGAGGAGTCCTTCGCCGAGCTGCTGACCGCGGTGCGCGGCGAACTCCTCGACGCCCAGCGGCACCACGACGTGCCCTTCGATCTCGTGGTCGAGCGGCTCGGCGCGGCGGCCCGCGGCGCGGACGGCACGGCGCTGCTCTCGGTCACCTGCGACCTCGTCCAGCCGGTCGCACCGCTGACGCTGCCCGGCATCGACTCCGAGAACGTGGAACTCGACCTCGGGCTGGCCAAGTTCGGGCTGGCCATGCTGGTCGAGGACGGCCCGGAGCCGCGCTGCCTGGTCCAGCACGACCGGGACGCGCTGGACGAGGCCACCGCCCGGCGGCTGCTCGACGCCTTCGCCGCCGTGCTCGCCGCCGTGGCGGGGGAGGCGGACCCGCGGCTGTCCGAGCTCCCCGGCAGCCCGCTGACCGCCGCCGAACACCCGGTGGTGGCAGGGCTGTCGGCCGATCCTTCGGTGGTCGAGGCCGCCGTGGCCGAGCGCGCCGGCGGCCCGCCGCTCGCCTTCGCGGTGGTCCGCGGACCGGTCGCCCCGTCCGGCTCCCAGCTGCGCGCCGCCCTGCGCGGACGCCTCGGGTCGGCCGAACTCCCGCTCGCCGTCACGCTGGTGGACCGCATCCCCCGGCACCCGGACGGTACCGTCGACCACGCCCGGCTGCCCGGCGTCCAGGCCCACGGGGACGGCCCGCGGACGGACGGCCCGTCGGCGGACGGCCCGTCGGGGGAAGGCCCGTCGGCGGACGGTCCGCTGGACACCGTCCGGACGGCCTTCGGCGAGCTGCTCGGCACCACCCCGCCCGCCGACGGCGACTTCTTCGCCCTCGGCGGCCACTCCCTGGTCGCCGTCCAACTCGCCGAACGGCTGCGCACCCGCACCGGGTTGCCGCTCACCGGCCTCGACATCCTGGAGCAGCGCACCCCGCGCGCCCTGGCCGCGCTGCTGGCCGGCCGCGAGGACGAGCGCCGCGCCGCCCTGGCCCGTACCGGCGCCCGCCCGCACACCCGCCCCCGCACCGGCACCGTCCTGCTCACCGGCGCCACCGGCGGGGTCGGCGCCGCCGTCCTCCAGGAGCTGATGGCCCAGGGCCGGCCGGTGCGGGTGCTGGTCCGCCCGGAATCCGCGCACCTGCCCGCCCTGAACGGCGCCGAGGTGGTGGAGGGCGACCTCGCGGACCCGGACAGCCTGCGGCGCGCGGTCGAGGGCGCGGACGCGGTGATCCACTCCGCCTGCACCTTCACCGACCACGCCACCGACGTCGCCGCCATGCGCGCGCTGGTGGACGGCTGGCGCGGCGGCCCCTTCGCCTTCGTCAGCAGCATCGACGCCTACGGCCGCCCGGAGCGCACCGAGGTCCCCGAGGGGGCGCCGAGCGGCGCGGCCGTCACCGCGTACGGTCAGGCCAAGCTGGACTGCGAGCGGATCCTCTTCGAGGCCGCCGCCGACGGCCGGGGCCCGGTCACCGCCGTGCGCGCCCCGATCGTCTGGGGCCCGCACCACCGCCTGCGCGACCAGCTCCGCTGGGGCTCCACCGGCGACCTCTACCAGGCCGCCCTGGCCGGCCGGCCGATCCGCCTGCCGGAGACGGCGGACACCGTGGGCGCCGCGGGTGCCGCGGCCGGCTGGTACGGCGCCTCCTGGGTGCACGCCGCCGCCCTGGCCCGGGCGCTCGCCGCCTGCGCGGTGCCCGACCACCCGGCCGCCGGGCGGGTCGTCAACGCGGTCACCGGACACGTCTCCTGGGCGGACTTCACGGCCGAGCTGGTCCGTCTGCTCGGCTCCGACAGCCCGCTGCTCGTCGCTCCCGACGCGGACGACGAACTGCGCCGCCCCTGGCGCTACCGGGCCGACACCCTGGCCGCCGCGCTCACCCCCGAGCCGGGCGAGGACTGGCGCACCGTCCTGGCCGCCATGGTCGGCTGACCGGCCCCGCCCCACCGCGGGCGGAGGAGTCCCCGGGCAGCGGACTCCTCCGCCCGGCGGCCGGCCCGCGACCGGCCGCGCGGACCGCCCCCGCTCACCATCCGCGACGAGCGCGCCCGGGGCCGGTCAGGCGGCCGTCAGCCCTGGGCCGTCGGGCGGACGACGATCTCGCTGACGTCGACGCCCTCGGGCTGGTCGACGGCGTAGCCGATGGCGGCGGCGACGGCGGAGGGCGGCATGGCGATCTCCGCGCGCTGCCGGGCGAGCGCGGCCGCCACCTCGGGGCTCGCCCCCTTGCCCACGCCCTCGGTGTCGGTGAAGCCCGGGGAGACGAGGGTGACGCGCAGGTCGGGCCCGGACTCCTGGCGGAGGCCCTCGGTGAGCACCTTCACCGCCGCCTTGGTCGCCGCGTAGACGGCCTGGGGTGGCTTCACGACGTAGGCGGCGGTGGAGGCGACGTTGACGAAGTGGCCGGAGCGCTGCTGCCGGAAGACCGGCAGGGCCGCGGCGATCCCGTTCAGCAGTCCGGTGATGTGGGTGGCGACCATGGCGTCCCAGTCGTCCTGGCGCAGCTCGTCGAAGGGCGAGACCGCCATGGTGCCGGCGTTGGAGACCAGCACGTCGAGGCGGCCGAAGCGGTCGAGCGCGGTCGCGGTGAGGTGCCGCAGGTCCTCCCGGCGCGTCACGTCGACGGTGGTCCCGACGGCGCTGCCGCCGTCGGCGGTGATCCGCGACACCACCTCGTCCAGCCGCTCCCGGCGGCGCCCCCCGAGCACGAGCCGGGCACCCTTCCGGGCGAGGTGGACGGCCGTCTCGGCTCCGATGCCGCTGCCGGCGCCGGTGATGGCCACGACCTTGCCTTCGATTCCTGACACGGGCGGCGTCCTCTCGGTGGGGCGCAGGTCGAGCGCTGACCTACGATGCACGGGGGAATGCAAGTGGGGATCTCTCCGCTTACGCTAAGTGGGGAACTCCCCGCTTGGCAACCGGGCCGTGGGACGGGAAAGGGACGACAGGTGACCGACGGCAGCTCAGAGCGCCCGCTGCGGGCGGACGCGCGCCGCAACAGGGACAAGATCCTCGCGGCCGCGGTGCGGGTGTACGCCGAGGACGGGCTCGACGCCCGGATGGAGCACATCGCGAAGGCGGCGGGCGTCGGCAGTGCCACGCTCTACCGCAACTTCCCCACCCGGGAGGCGCTGATCGAGGCGGTCTACCGCCAGGAGGTGGCGCAGCTGTGCGACGCCGTCCCCGGCCTGCTCGCCGCCCAGCCGCCCTTCCAGGCGCTGTTCGCCTGGACGCGGCTCTTCCTCGACTACGTCGCCGCCAAGTCCGGGATGGCCGACGCCCTGCGCGCCATCGCCGCGACCGGCGGCAATCCGCACGGCCGGAGCCGGGACATGATCGGACGGGCCCTCACCGAGCTGATGGACGCCTGCGCCGCCGCCGGCGCGATCCGCACCGACATCAGCCCCGCCGACATGCTGGCCGCCCTCGAAGGCATCGCCCTCACCTCGGCCCGACCCGACCAGCGGGAACGGGCCGAACGCCTGCTGGACCTC
Organism: Kitasatospora sp. NPDC053308; assembly: GCF_055585785.1. Taxonomy (NCBI): domain Bacteria; kingdom Bacillati; phylum Actinomycetota; class Actinomycetes; order Kitasatosporales; family Streptomycetaceae; genus Kitasatospora; species Kitasatospora sp. NPDC053308. The sequence goes on from NZ_JBVJJY010000002.1 coordinate 481,237, forward strand.
ACCCTGGACGGGCTGACGGCCCGTCCGTGACCCCCGCCCGGGGCCGCTCCCGGGAGCCCGGGACGACCGGGAAGCCCTCCGCCTGTCGCCGGGGCCGGATCCACGGTGGGAGCGCCCGACGGCGGTCGGCTGCCGCCCCGACGCGCCCCGGCCAGGGGGCGGCGCCGTCATCCCGTCCGCAGACCGGCCCGTCGTTCCGCCAACGGCACTGCGGGCCGTGCCCGTATCGGTTCGTGCCCCGGTTGTCCCGCCTCCGGCCCCGGTGCCGCCGCCCCCCGGACCGCCGGTCCTTCCCCCCGGGCCCTGGCGCCGCTGCCCCGGGAGCTGCGCCGGCGGTACACCAACCGCCCGCCGGGCTCCGGGGGTTGGGGCGTTTTCCCGAGCGGGCGGGGTGGGCCGACGCGTAGCATCGGAGGCCGGCCTCACGCCGGGGCCGGTGGTGCGGGAGTGGGCGGTGGGAGTGGAGAGGGGGGCGTGTGACGGAGCGTGATGTCCGGCGGGGTGCGGTGCGGCGCGGGGTGGTGGCCCTGGCCGTGTGGTGGCTGTGGATGCCACTGGTCGGCGTGCTGGGGTGGCTGGTCTCCGACGTCGTGTTCGGCGGGTTCGGGCAGCAGGCGCAGACCTATGTGCTGCTGGTCCGGCAGGAGTTGTTCCCGCACGGCGGGCCGCTCGACGCGACGCCGCTGTTCTGGATCTGGGTCGCGATCGGGCTGTGCGGCACGGTGGGCGCGGTCGCCTACGTCGCCGAGCAGTCCGCTGCGGGGTTCCGTGGGTGGCGGGCGCGCCTGGCACTGGCGGTGACGGTGCTGGCGGTGGTCGGCTCGCTGGTACGGGTGGGCACCGGGTTGTGGGACGACGACAAGGACGCGGGCCGCTTCTACGCGGCGGCGACCGTGCTGGACGTCCCGGCCGGCGGCGCGGGCACCCCGCGTTCGGTACTGCCGGTGACCGAGCACGCCCGCCCGGGCGACGGCGACCGCTGCGACCTGGTGGGCGGCGCGGACGTGCCGGCCTGCGTGAAGACCGCACCGATGCCGGACTTCGACTTCGAGGCGCGCACCGCCTCCTACGCGGCGGCGACCAAGGCGCTCACCGACAGTGCCGGCCTGACCTCCGGCGTCCACCTGATGGGGCACAGCCTGCACTACCTGCCCGACGCCTCCCAGGGCGGCGGGGTGTGGACGGCCGTCCTGGACGGCTCGGGCGAGCAGCCGATGGAGGGCATCGCCGTCTGGGACGGCCGCTCCAACTCCGTGGCCACCTGCGCGTTCCGCGGCGACCACGCCTTCGACCGGGCCTTCGCCGGCACGGGGGCGGTGAGCCTGCGCAACCTGCTCGCCGAGCGGTTCCCGGCTCTCGTCTACAGCGACCAGGACATCTGGGGCTACTGCGACGGCGCCGACCCGCGGACCGCCCAACCGGTGGTGGTGGTCTCCGTGGCGCGGCAGACCGGCTGGCGGCAGCGCACGGTGCTGGAGCCCGCCGGGGTGCTGGTCCTGCGCGGCTCGCCGGACGGCCGCCCGAACCTGACCTACCGGGCCGAGGTGGCACCGGGTGACCTCCCCGGCGGGGTGTACCCGGCCTCGGTCGTCCGGGACCAGATCCACGAGGTGCAGTGGCTCGGCGGGCGCGGTGCCAAGGACGACCGAGGCTTCGGCTACTCCCACACCTCGGCGTCCACCAACGCGGGCAACCCGGGCGAGTTCCTGCTGCGCTCGAAGGCGGACGGCCACCTGTACTACGTGACGCCGCTGGTGCCGCGGGAGAGCTCCTCGCAACTGGTGGTGGCGTTCGCCGTCGTGCAGGCCGACCGGGCCGGCGGCGGCCTCAACGACCTGCACGTGTACGTGCGCGGCGACGACAGCCCGTCGGTGAACCTGGACGTGCTGGCCAGCCGGATGGTGTCGTACATGGCGCAGCAGACCTCGATCACCATCAGCGCGGGGCAAGGCGGCGCGCTGCAGGAGATCGTCCCGTTCGGCCGGGACATGTGGCGGGGCTTCGTGGACTTCAACGGGCAGACCCAGGACTACATCGACCTGTCGGGCGATGCCACGGTGACGCCCAACCTGGTGTCGCTGAACGGCAACATCACCGCACCGGGCGGCGGCCAGCCGGCGCCCGCGCCCGGCACCCCGGCCCCGACCGGCCAGCCGTCGGGCCAGCCGTCCTCCCCGCCGTCCGGCCAGCCGTCCTCCGCACCGCCGCCCGCTCCTGCGGGCGACTGCGGCGGGGATCCGGCCCGGCTGACCACCGGGCAGCTCGCGGCCTGCGTCGCGGAGCTGTCCCGGCAGCTGCAGGGGCGCGTCCAGGGCTAGATGTACTGACCACAGAGGTCCCTGCCCGTCGCCGACCTGCCCCGATGCGGTGCGCCGGAAGGCCGCCGGAAGACATCGGAAAGAAAATGGCCCGGAATCCGTCCCCCGTGTCGATCCGCGGCCGCGCCGTTCGACCTGGGAGTGAGAGGGTCGGAAGACGACCCCCCGAACGAGGAGACAGACCATGGCGAAGTACATGCTGATCATGCGGGGCACGGACGAGTCCGTCGCGAAGATGATGGAGACGCCCTTCGAGGAGATGCTCGAAACGGTGGGCCGTTTCAACGAGGAGCTGATCCGGGCGGGCGTGCTCGTCGCCGCCGAGGGCCTGGACGACCCGTCCCAGGGCGTGGTGGTCGACTTCGCCGGGGAGACCCCGGTGGTCACCGACGGGCCGTACGGGGAGACGAAGGAGCTGTTCGGCGGTTTCTACCTGATCGACGTCGCTTCCAAGGAGGAGGCGGTCGAGTGGGCCAAGCGGCTCCCGGCGTTCCCGGGGTCGAAGTGCGAGGTCCGCCGGGTGCCCGGCATCGAGGAGTTCCCGCAGGACAACGAGTGGATCGTCAAGGAGCGGGCCTGGCGCGAGCGGACCGGCCAGCTGTGACGGCCGGGGCCACCGACGGCCCGCCGATCGCCGAGTCGGCGCGGCGGGCCGTCGAGGCCGTCTGGCGGATCGAGTCGGCCCGGATCGTCGGCGCGCTGGCCCGCTACACCGGGGACTTCGCGCTCGCCGAGGACGTCGCGCAGGAGGCCCTGGCGGAGGCCCTCGTCGCCTGGTCGCGCGACGGGGAGCCGGCCAGCCCGGTGGGCTGGCTGCTGGCCACCGCCCGGCGCCGGGCCATCGACGCCTTCCGCCGCAAGTCGGCGCTGGACGAGCGGTACGCCGTGCTCGCGGGCCCCCTCGCCGACGGCGAGCTCAGCTCGGGCGCGTCGGCCGCGCCGGAGCGGACGGACGACCTGCCGTGGGACCCGGACCGGGTCGACGACGACGTCCTCGCGCTGATGTTCACCGCCTGCCACCCCGTGCTCCCGCCGGAGGCGCGGGTCGCGCTCACGCTGCGCGTGGTGGGCGGCCTGTCCAGCGAGGAGATCGCCCGCGCCTTCCTCGTGCCCGTCCCGACCGTGCAGGCCCGGATCACCCGGGCGAAGAAGACGATCGCCGCGGCCCGGGTGCCCTTCGAGCTGCCGCCGCCCGAGCAGCGCCGCGAACGGCTCGGCGCCGTCCTGAGCGTGCTGTACGTGATCTTCACGGAGGGTTCGACGGCGACGGCCGGTGCCGACCTGCTGCGCCCCGACCTCGCCTACGAGGCCGTCCGGCTGGCCCGGACGCTGGCCGCACTGCTGCCCGCCGAGCCGGAGGTGCACGGCCAGCTCGCGCTGTTCGAGCTCACCGCCTCGCGCTTCCCGGCCCGCACCGGGCCCGACGGCGAGGCGGTGCTCCTGGAGGACCAGGACCGCCGCCGCTGGGACCGTTCGGCGATCCGTCGCGGCCTGGCCGCGCTCGGCCGTTCGGCGGCCCTCGGACGGGGCCTCGGCCCGTACGGTCTGCAGGCCTCGATCGCCGCCTGCCACGCCACCGCGCCCTCGGTGGGGGAGACCGACTGGGAGCGCATCGTGCTCCTCTACGAGGCGCTCGGCCGGGTGGCGCCGTCGCCCGTCGTCGAACTCAACCGGGCCGTGGCCGTCGCGATGGCGAACGGCCCGCAGGAGGCGCTGTCCCTGGTCGACGACCTGGTCGCCTCCGGCCGCCTGTCGGGGTCACACCTGCTCCCGACGGTGCGCGGCGAACTCCTGACCCGGCTCGGCCGTACCACCGAGGCCCGGGCCGAACTGGAACTGGCCGCCCGGCTGTGCCGCAACACCCGCGAGCGGTCGGTGCTGCTGCGCAAGGCGGCGGCCCTGGGCTGACGGCGGTGGCCGGGCCTCCGGCCACCGCTGTTACCCGTTACCCCTTACCCGTCACCCGTCCGTCGCGCGCCGTCAGCCGTGCGCCGCGGGCCCGGGACATCGGCCGTCAGTCGTCCGCGGCGCGGTCCGACCGCCCCGTGTGCCAGGACAGTTCGACCTCCAGCTCCAACTTTCCGTCCTCCAGCTCCACCTCGATCTCGGTGTGCAGTTCGTCCGGGATCCGCAGGGTCAACTTCCCCGGGCCGAGCTCCAGTTCGGCCTGTCCGCCGCGCCTGAGGGCGGCCGCCAGGGCTTCCAGCTGGTCGGCGGCCTCGGCGCGCGACAGCGTGCGCTTCTGCTCGAACTCAAGGTCCTTCACGACGCCTCCAGAGCCGGTGGGAACGAGGGTCGCCTCCCATTGTCGCGCCGCTGCCGGCAGCCGTCCCGGTGGCGCGGAGCGTGACGGGCGTCGCGGCCCGGGCCCATGCCGCCGTGGCGGGGCTGCGGCCGCGGCGAATGGGCGCGCCGGTTCCGGGCAGACGGCAGGGCGGGCGGGGTCCGGACGTCACGCGGTCCCGCGCCGCGACGGCCGACGGGCGCGACGGCGATGACACACCGCGGTGGCCCGTCGCCGAACGTCACGGACGGGAGGCGGACGACCTCGCCCGGCCCGCCCGAGGGGCGGGACAGGACGAACGGGAGGAGACGATGTCATGGGTGATCCGGCGAAGGCACCCGCGCACCGGGACGAACACCGGCCGGAGCCGGGCGTGGTGGAGACCGATGTGCCCGCCAGGCTCGACCGACTGCCCTGGTCCTCGTGGCACTGGCGGATCGTGATCGGGCTGGGCACCGTCTGGATCCTCGACGGCCTGGAGGTGACGATCGTCGGCAACATGGCGGCCCGCCTGGCCGAGCACGGCAGCGGCATCGCCATCTCCACCAGCCAGGTGACCACCGTCGCGGCCGCCGTCTACGTGGCGGGGGCCTGCTCCGGGGCGCTGTTCTTCGGCTGGCTGACCGACCGGCTGGGCCGCAAGAAGCTCTTCATGCTCACCCTCGCCGTCTACCTCGCCGCGACCGCGCTGACGGCGCTGTCCTGGACGCCGTGGTTCTTCTTCCTCTGCCGCTTCTTCACCGGCTTCGGCATCGGCGGCGAGTACGCGGCCATCAACTCGGCGATCGACGAGCTGATCCCGGCCCGGGTGCGCGGACGGATCGACCTGGTCATCAACGGCAGCTTCTGGGTCGGCGCCGCGATCGGCGCCTTCGCCTCCATCGCGCTGCTGGACACCTCGCTGTTCGCCACGGGCCTCGGCTGGCGGCTCGCCTTCGGGATCGGGGTGGTGCTGGGCCTGGTGATCCTGCTGGTGCGCCGGCACGTCCCGGAGAGTCCGCGCTGGCTGTTCACCCACGGCCGGGCACGGGAGGCCGAGGAGGTGGTGGCCGAGGCCGAGCGGGCCATGGAGCACTCGACCGGGGAGCCGTTGCCGCCGGTCACCGGTGAGCCGATCCGGATCCGCGAGCGTGCGGCCCTCGGCTTCGTCACGATCGCGCGCACCGTCGTCGCCCGCTACCCGCGGCGCACCGTCCTCGGGCTGGCGCTGTTCATCGGCCAGGCGTTCCTCTACAACGCGATCACCTTCGGCTACGCCGTCATCCTGACCAGTTACTTCGGCGTGGCGGAGGGCGACACCGGCTACTACTTCGCGGTGATCGCGGTCGGCAACTTCCTCGGTCCGCTGCTGCTCGGGCACTTCTTCGACTCCGTCGGCCGCAAGCCGATGATCGCGGGCACCTACATCGGCTCCGGCGTGCTGCTGTTCGCCACCGCCGCCCTGTTCCAGCGCGGCGACCTCTCCGCCACGACGATGACGGCCTGCTGGACCGGTGTGCTCTTCCTGGCCTCGGCCGGGGCCAGTTCGGCGTACCTGACGGTGAGTGAGATCTTCCCGCTGGAGACCCGGGCCCTGTCGATCGCCTTCTTCTACGCGGTGGGCACGGCCGTCGGCGGCATCACCGGGCCGCTGCTGTTCAACGGCCTGGTGAGCAGCGGGAAGGTCTCGGACACCACGCTCGCCTTCTGCATCGGCGCGGCCCTGATGACCCTGGCCGGACTGGTGGAGGCCGTCCTCGGGGTCAAGGCGGAGCGGCGCAGCCTGGAGTCGCTGGCCGCACCGCTCAGCGCCGTCCCGGCGGCACCGGCGAAGGGGTAGCCGACTCCATGGGCCCGGCCTCCCGGCCTCTCGGACCCCTTACGCCGGCCTCCCGGGTTCCTCAGGCCCGGCCGCCGAAGTAGACCCGGACCTCCCGGATCAGTCCGTCGCGTACCGTGATCGCCTCGACGTTGCGGTACCGGCCGCCGGCGGTGAGCTCGTACTCGTAGTGGACGAAGACGAGGTCGCCGTCGGCGGGCGTCACGTTCAGCAGCCGCTGCTCCGTGAAGCGGTCGGCGGTGGGGAAACACCGGCGGAAGAACGCGTCCCGGTCGATGTGGTCGTCCTGCGGGCTGGTGAACGTGAAGTCGTCGGCGTACAGGGGCAGGGCCGCATCCCGGTCCTGCGACCGGTAGTGGCGGAACGCCGCGCGGACGACGTTCTCGGGGCTCTCGGGGCTGTCGGGGCTGTCGTTCAAAGGATCTCCGTGGTTCGGCCGACGGGCGGGTGCGGGCGATCGGGAGGGGTGCGGGCGCGGTGGGCGCAGGCCCGTCCTCCACCTTCCCGCACACGGCCTACGGCCGCAGCTGGATCGCCAGCGCCGTCGTGTAGCCCACGAGCAGGCCGAAGAGGCAGACCGCCGTCACGTAGCGGGGCGTGAACGGCAGTCCGGCCAGGGCGGGGTAGAGCAGCACGGCCGCGCCCGCCGCCAGGTCGGCGACATACAGGCCGCCCGGCGGGGCGATGCCGGTGCTGTGGGCGGCCCAGCCGGTCGCGATCAGGAAACCGGTGAGCAGGGTGAAGCCGGAGAGCAGCCCGGAGCCGATGCTGGCGAGCGTGGCGTGCGGCTCGGGCGCGGGCCGGCCCTCGGGCACGGGCGGGCGGAGCCGGTGCCCTACGGCGAGGGCGGCGGCGGCCAGGACGGCCGCGGCCACGGCGGCGATCAGCGGTGCGGGGTTCAACGGCGGCTCCTGAGGGGCGGGCGGTGGTGGCCGAGGACGGCGGCGAGTGCGGCCGGCACCAGGACGGTGAGGACGACGACGGTGGCCCACACGGTGGGCGCGATGACCGGCACCACGGGCCCGCCCGGCCCCTCGGGCGGTGGAGCGGCGACCGTCGACGTGGTGGCGGCCGCGGTGACGCTTCCGGTCGGGACCGGCGCGGGCGCGGGCCTGGACGCGGGCGGGATTACGGCGGGCGCACGGGTGGCGGTGCTCTCCGGGGCCGCGGCGCCGGGGTGCGCCGCCGGGGGCTCCACCCGGGACGGTGAGGGCGCCGCGCCTGCGGAGCCGGGCGCCGGCCGGGTGGGTGACGGGTGCCCGGGCGACGCGGGCGACGCGGGCGACGCGGGCGACGGTGAGGGCGAGGGGCTCGCCGACGTCGTCGGGCCCGGACAGGCGGTCGGCGGCGGCTGCGGGGGCTCCGGCAGCTCCGGCGGTGGCGGCGGTTGCGGCGGGCTGGGGGGATGGATGTGCGGCGGCCGGGGTGGCACCGGAAGCGGCATCGACGGCCACGGGATGAGCGGAATCGGGATCAGCGGCGACAGGATCGCCGGGAGCGGCGGCGAGGGCGGCCCCGCAGCATGGTCCATCCCCCGATCATCCGGCCGCCGGTGCCGCCCTCACCCCGCCCCGCACCTCAAACCCCCGTCCCCGGTGAACCTCCGCCCCCGCGTATGGATCGGGCATTCCCCGTCGGCTCGTGTGTTCGACAAGTCCCTTGCTGCCATGAATGGTTGACATCCATCGGAGCGGATTCGCATGCACCCGGCGAATCGGGATAGACGAGCGGGCGGAATCGACTGCGTCACTCGGAAGGAGCACATCGTGTCCGACCTGACCCGCCTGCCCGGAGCCTTCGAGCACCGCTGGTCCTGGCAGTTCGAGGGCGCCTGCCGCACCGTCGACAGCAACGTCTTCTTCCACCCGGCCAATGAACGGGGTGCCGCGGCCCACCAGCGGGAGCAGCTGGCGAAGGCGGTGTGCGCCCGCTGCCCGGTCCTCGCCCAGTGCCGCCAGTACGCCATCGACGTCCGCGAGCCGTACGGCGTGTGGGGCGGTCTGACGGAGGACGAACGCCGCCGCATGATCGCCGCCCGCCGCCGTCGCCGCCGCGCCTCCGCGACGGCCGCCTGACCGCACGTCCGGTCGCCGCGGTCTCGACCGGGTGGCCCGATGCCGCCCAACGGGCCGAGCCGGGAGGCGGTTCGGGCGGCGGAGCCGGGTCAGGAGGTCGCTGCGGGAACGACGTGGTCGAGTCCCCGCCCGCGGTCCGGCGCGGCCCGGTGCGGTGGCCCCCTGGGCGTCCCGGGCGCGAGCGCAGGACGGGCGTATCGCCGCGGGGCAGTCTGGAGGTACGGCCGAGACGAGTACCACCGGGACGACCACACGGAGCGTGCACCATGGCGAACCCCCAGCCGACGGCCCCGTACGGCCCCGAGCGCCGTGAGCTGCTCCTCCGCGCGGCGGTCCGCGAGGGGCTGCTGGACCCGGAGGAAGCGCGGCTCGCGGGCTTCCTCGACCTGGACGCGGTGGCGGCGACCGTCGACGCGCTCCACCGCGCGTTCGCCGGCCCGGCCGAGGTGCTGCACGCCTTCGCGGCCAAGGCCAACTGCCTGGTCCCGGTGCTGGCGCGGCTGCGCGCCCTCGGCATGGGCTGCGAGGTGGCGAGCCCGGGCGAGCTCGCCCAGGCACTCGCTGCGGGGTTCGAGCCAGGCCGGATCGTCTTCGACTCCCCGGCCAGGACCCGCCGCGACCTGGCCCGAGCGCTGGAACTCGGGGTGGCGGTCAACGTCGACAACTGGCAGGAGCTGGCCCGGGTCGACGAGCTGGTGGCGGCGAGGCGGACCGCCGCGACGATCGGGGTGCGGGTCAACCCGCAGATCGGCGTCGGCGCCATCGGGCCGATGAGCACCGCCACCGCGACCTCGAAGTTCGGCATCGCGCTGTCCGACGAGGGCAACACCGAGCGGCTGGTCGCCGCCTTCCGGGACCGGCCCTGGCTGGCCCGGCTGCACTGCCACGTCGGCAGTCAGGGCTGCTCGGTGGACCTGATGGCCGAGGGCGTCGCCGCGACCGTCGCGCTCGCCCGGAGGATCAACCGGGAACTGGGCCGCCACCAGGTGGTCGGCCTGGACATCGGCGGCGGCTTGCCGGTCGACTTCACCCGCGACCGGATGACCCCGGACTACCGGGAGTACGTCGAGCGGCTGCGGGCGCACGCGCCCGCCCTGTTCTCCGGCGAGTTCGGGCTGGTGACCGAGTTCGGCCGCTCCGTGCTGGCCAAGAGCGGTTTCACCGCCGCGTACGTGGAGTACACCAAGACCGCCGGCGGCCGGGCGATCGCGATCACCTCCGCCGGGGTGCAGGTGGCCACCCGGACGGTCTTCGCGCCGTACTCCTGGCCGCTGCGGATCACCGCGCACGACGCCACCGGAGCGGCCAAGCACGGGCGCCCGGTCGAGCAGGACGTGGCCGGGCCCGCCTGCTTCGCCGGGGACCTGGTCGCCGAGGCCCGGCCGCTGCCGCCACTGGAACCGGGGGACCTGGTCGCGCTGCTGGACACCGGGGCCTACTACACCTCGACCCCGTTCTCCTACAACAGCCTGCTGGAGCCCGCCGTGCACGGGGCCACCGTCACGGGCGAGGGGCGGGTGCGCTTCGAGACGCTGCGCCGCGCGCAGACCGTCGAGGACCTGCTGCGGCGCACCGGCGGCTGAACCGCGTCCGCGCCGGCTGAACCGCGTCCGCGCCGCCACCGCTCGCGCCCGGAGACCCCGTACGTCCGCCCGGGCCCGGCGGACGGGCGGCGTCCACCGTCCACCGCCCGGGGCGGGTGGGTGAGTGTACGGGGTCCCCGTCCGGGCTCAGCCGGTGCCCTATCCGTCCACGCCGACTTCCTCGGAGAAGTCCCAGCCCTGGTCGGCCGCCAGGCGCTGCCGTTCCGCCCGGCGCCGCCGCAGCGCGGCCCGGCCCGCTCCGAATCCCCAACGACTCATGCGCAGCCTCCCGTTGTGAGGCTACGAACCGTACCGCGCGCGGCGGACACCGCGCGGTCCGGACGGTCGTCACGTCGGGACGGCCGCGCTCACAGCGGGGCGAGGACGTCCTGGTGCACCTCGTCCAGCACGAAGCCGTTGTCCCAGCGGACCCGGACCGTCACCCGCTTCCCGCGCTCCCGGTACGCCGCCCACTGCGGTTCCAGCGCGGCGAGCTCCGCCTCCAGCCGTTCCCGGCTGGCCGTCGGCATGGTGTGCCCGTAGTCCTCGAAGAGCGCCTTGAGCCGCTGGTACTCGCGGACCTCGTGGCTCTCCGGCAGCTCCCCGTCCACGCGCTCGACGGTGCCCTCGATCCCGGCGCCGAGCGAGAGGAACCCGACGACGGCCCGGTGCTCCCCGGCGACCGCCTCGCCGATCGCGAGGTCCTCGGCCAACCTGACACGTCGGCCTTCCTCCAGGGTCATCGGTCCGCTGCCTCTCCGTCGATCGACACCGCGGGCGCCCTCGGCCCGCGGTCCCGGCCATTATCCGCCGGGCCCCTCGCGGCCGGGCAGGCGCCCGGCGGTGCTCCGTTCCGCGCGGCGGCGGAGGAGGGGAGAGGTGGCACGGAAGGGGGTGGACGGTGGGCGAATCAGCGGCGCCACCACCCGCCCACCGCGCAGTCCACTCCAGCCCCCTCGGTCCGTTTCCGTACCACGCCGCCGCCCGTACCCCCGGGCGGCGGCCCGAATCCTGCGGGCGGCCCGGGCCAGGAACCAAGCGGACCGGTCGTCGAGTTGAACCCCCGTGACGGCCGCAGCCGCGTGCCGGGAAACGAAGGGGAGGGCGTGCGATGGAGACCGGGACAGTACCGGACAACCCGGCGCAGCGGCGCGTCGAGGCGGTCCTGGCCGAACTGACCGCCTCCGGCGCGGAGACCGGCGTACAGGTGGCCGCCCGGCTGGACGGCGAGGTGGTCGTGGACGCCTGGGCGGGCACGGCCGACCCGGCCGACGGGAGGCCGATGGGGCCCGACACCCTGGTGCCGGCCTGGTCGACCGGCAAGGGCGTGGCGGGGGCGTTGGTCGCCGTGCTGGTGGACCGGGGGGTGCTGGCGTACGACGCGCCGGTGGCGCGGTACTGGCCGGAGTTCGGCGCGGCGGGGAAGGAAACGGTCACGCTCGGGCACGTGCTCACCCACACCGCCGGGCTCCCGCACCTTCCGGCGGACACCACGCCCGAGCGGCTGCTCGACCTGCCGGCCATGGCCGACTGGCTCGCCGGGCAGCGCCCGCGCTGGGAGCCCGGCAGCGCGATCGGCTACCACGCCTGGACGTACGGCCTGCTGCTGGCCGAGATCCTGCGCCGCGCCACCGGCCGCACCTGCGACCGGCTCCTGCGCGAGGAACTGGCCGGCCCGCTCGGCCTCGCCGACGACCTGCTCTTCCACACCCCCGAGCACCTGCTGCCGCGCCTGGCCACCTGCCAGGACGGCGGCTGGGCGGCGCGGCTGCGGGGGATGCCCGCCGATTCGCCGTTCTTCGACTGCGCCCCGCGCGGCGTCCTGCCCGTGGCGGAGCTGGCCAACCGTGCCGACGTCCGGCGCACACCGCTTCCCGCCAACGGGACGATGACCGCCCGTGCCGCCGCCCGGCTGTACGCGGCCCTGGCGCGCGGCGGAGAGCTGGACGGCGTCCGGCTGCTCTCGGCGGCCACGCTGCGGGCGGCGACCACCGGCTGGGCGAGCGGAACGGACCGGTCGCTGGGGATCACCTGGACGATGGGCCGCGGCTTCGTGATCGGTGACAGCTCGTCACCACCGGTGCGCCCGCCGGGCGGTTTCGGCACCACCGGGTCGGGCGGCAGTACGGCCTTCGCCGACCCGGCGACCGGGTTCTCCTTCGCCCTGGTCAAGACCCGGATGACGCTGCCCGGCCTGGACGCCCGCCTGGTCGCCGAGATCCGCACGGCCCTGGGCCTCCCGACACCGGCCCCGGCCGCGTCGGGACCGGCGGGTCCGCCGGATTCGGCGGACCGACCCGGCGCCTGACCACGCCCGCCGTCCGCCCGCCGTCCGCACGCTCCCGCGTAGGGTCGGCTCGGCGGCGGCCTGCCGCCGCCCGAGGCCATGCCCGAGGACGACGAGAGAGAGCCGAGCCCCACCGTGTCGAACGCGCCCGTGATCCGCAGCGACGTCCCCGGGTCCTTCGCCTGGGGGGTCTTCCACGAACGCCACCCCGAGCTGGTCCGGCGGCTCCTCGCCGCCCTGCCGTACGGCCCCGCCGAGCGGGAGGCGGTCGAGCGGCTGCTCGCCGAGAGCACCGTCGGTGTGCTGGAGCCGCTGGGTGCGGACGCGCGGAACGAGCAGGCCGCGGGGGACGCGGAGCGGTGGCCGGCCTGGGGCGAGGGGCTGTGGGGCCGGCCGTGGGGTGAGGCGCCGTTCCTGTGGGCGGAGAGCTACTTCTACCGCCGGCTGCTGGAGGCCACCGGGTACTTCCGGCCCGGCGCCTGGCGGGGCGTCGACCCGTTCGCGCCGTTCAAGGCGGCCGAGCTGGCGGGGCCGGCGGTGGACGAGGAACTGGCGGCGCTCGGCGGACTCGACGGGCTGCCGCCGGCCCGGCGGGCGGACGCGCTGCTGTCCTCCGCGCTCTGGGGCAACCGCGCGGACCTCAGCTTCGGGATGACGGCCGAGCCGGGCGGGCCGGCCGCGTCCGAGCTGGTCGCCGACGACAGGGCGCTGCTGTGGGCCGCGCTGGAGCGGGCGGCAGGCGGGCGGGTGTGCGTCGTCGCGGACAACGCCGGCCGGGAGCTGCTGCCGGACCTGGTGCTGATCGACCACCTGCTCGCCCGTGGCCTGGCGGCGCAGGTCGTCCTGTACGTGAAGCCGCAGCCGTACTTCGTCTCGGACGCGACGATGGCCGACGTCCTCGCCGCGCTCGAACGCCTCCGCGGCGCCCACGTGGCCGCCGCCGCAGCGGTCGGCGAGCGGCTGTGGCGGGCGATGGGCGGCGGCGCGCTGGTGGTCCGCACCCACCCGTTCTTCTGCGCGCCGCTGCCGTTCCACGAGCTGCCCGCCGACCTCCGGGCCGAGTTCGCGGGCGCGGCCCTGACGGTCGTCAAGGGCGACCTCAACTACCGCCGCCTGGTCGGCGATCGACTCTGGCCGCCGACCACCCCCTTCACCGAGGTGACGGGGCACTTCCCGACGGCCGTCGCCGCGCTGCGGACACTGAAGTCGGACGTGATCGTCGGTGTCGAGGCCGCCACCGTCGCCCGGCTCGACGGCACCGGCGTCCCGTGGCGCACCAGCGGCCGCCACGCGGTCGTCCAGGTCGACGCACGGCCGTAGGCCCTGGCCGGCGGATCGTGCCGGGCGCCGATCCGACAGGATCCGCCGGACCGGACCAGCGCCCGCGGGCCGGCGCCGTCCGCGGGGTGCCGGCCCCGGGGCTCCCGGGCCGCGGCCGGTCAGCCGAGCAGGGTGCCGCGCTCGCGGGCCAGGGCCTCCAGGCCGTACCGGGCTACGTGCTCCGGGCTGGTGAGGTCGATCGTGCGGATCCCCGCGGCGGCCAGCCGTTCGTTGATCTCGTCGAGGTGCTGCTGGACCAGCTGCTTCTCGGCGTCGGTGGTGCGGCCCTTGTGCGGCTTGCCGGCGTGTTCCAGGCTCGCGTAGTTGACCCGCTCCTTGGCGCCGGCCGGCGCCGCGGCCTGGCCGGGGATCGCCGGGGCGACCCGCTTGGCCGTGCGCAGGACCTCGGACATCGGGGTGGCCGAGGCCAGCCGGTTGAACGCCTCGGCCTCCATCACGACCGTCTCCGGCCCGTCGGCGTCGGGGTAGTGCAGCTCGACCGTCACCAGGTCGAGCGCCAGCTCCTCCACCGCCGTCAGTTCGCTGCCGAGCGCCTCGATCTCGACCGGTCCGTCCTCCAGGTCGGGGTGCTGGCGGACGACGATGCGCACCAGGTCGTCGTCGTTCTCCACGTGCGTACCGGTCAGGTCCGAGAACCGGATGATCTTCTGGCCCATCTCTACCTCTCATGGCGGCGGTGATCAGGCCAGAGCCTACGCCCGGTCCTCTCCGCGCTGAGGACCGGTCAGGACCGCTCGGGACTGCTCGAGACCGCTTGGGACCGCTTGGGACCGCTTGGGACTGCTCGGCAACGCTCGGCAACGGCGCCCACGTCCTGAACCCCCGGATGGGGCCGCTACCGCTCCACTGTGGCCGAGGCGGCCGTCTCCAGGGCGGCCGCCCCCCGCTGGCACATCCCCTGCGGGCGCCAAATCGGGTGCGGGGGCTCCACACCGGGTGATACAAGGTCCGGGTGACTCAGCACCTCTCCTTCCCCACCCTGCTGCGGATGATCGACGAGCGGTCGGCCGCGTTCCGCGCCGCCGTCGCCGCGGCCCCCAGCCTCGACGCCGACGTCCCGAGCTGCCCCGGCTGGACGCTGTACGACCTGGCGAACCACCTCAGTGAGGGGGACCGCTTCTGGGCCCACATCGTGCGGAACACCGCGCCGGGGGACGAGCGGCCGAGCAAGGACGGGCTGGCGGCGCCCAGGGAGCGTGCGGCCCTCACCACCTGGCTGGCCGACTCGACCGGCCAGCTGCTCACCGCGCTGCGCGAGGCCGGCCCGGACCGGGGCTGCTGGGCCTGGTGGGAGCCGCTCGCCTCGCCGCACACCGTGGCGGCGGTGGCCCGCCGCCGCGTCCCGGAGTCACTGATCCACACCTACGACGCCCAGCTGGCCTCCGGCACCCCGCAGGAGCTGCCGACGCCCGAGGCGCTCGACGCCGTCGAGGAGTTCCTCGCCACCGTCTGCACCGTCACTGTTCCGTGGCCGGGTGAGCCCGCCACCATGGACTACCACACGGCCGAGGGCGGCTCCTGGCGCCAGACCGTGGACGCCGCCGGGTCCCGCTTCACCCGCCTCACCCCGGCGGAGGCCGCCGAGAGCAAGCCCACCGCGGCCGTCCACGGCACGGCGAGCGAGATGGCCCTGCTGATGTACATGCGCATCCCGGCCGACTCGCTGCGGACGGAGGGCGACGCCGACCTGCTCCGGCAGCTGCAGAACTGGGGCTGAGAGGGCACCGCCACCGCAGAGCCCGAGCGTCCGGACGGCGGCAGTTGTCCGGCGGATCAGGCGCGAGCGTGATCCGCCGGACACCCGGAGGGGTTCAGGTCGCCGAGAACCGAGCGACGTACTCCGCGAACGGCGGGATGCCGACCTCCGCACGGCGCTCGTCCATGCGCTCGGGATCCTCGCAGGGCCACGGGACCGGCGCGCCCCCCCTTCACCCCGGCGATCTGCGTGCCGTAGACCTGCTTCCGCCCTTCGTTCACCAGCGTGCGATCACGGAGGAAGGCGAGATCGCGCGGGCGGGCCTGGCCGTCGGCCACCGCCCGCTCCATCAACCGCAGCGCGCGCCGCTGGACATCGAGCTGCCGGTCGGCATGCTGGGCGATCAGCCACGCGGCCCGAGCCGCTTCCTCACCGAACAGCTCCGCGGTCGGCCACCCGTGCGCGTCCATGATCTCGGCGAGACGATCCGCGTGCCGGGCCGTCAAACGACGCCACGCCAACTGCTCCGCCGGGTCATCGCCGTTCGCCTGGCGCGCGCCCCGGTGGTCGGCCGCGGCCATCGCCGTGAGTTCCGCGGCCACCGCGGCGATGTCGGATGTCATCCCCACTCCCCCTCAGATCGACGTTCTTCCCTGGTCACCAGCAACCCTAGGTGCCCACATCACGACGGAATCTCCTCCCGGAGGCCGGTGACAAGGCCGCCCGGAGGTTGGGATACTCGATCCATCGGCGG
Organism: Kitasatospora sp. NPDC053308; assembly: GCF_055585785.1. Classification (NCBI taxonomy): domain Bacteria; kingdom Bacillati; phylum Actinomycetota; class Actinomycetes; order Kitasatosporales; family Streptomycetaceae; genus Kitasatospora; species Kitasatospora sp. NPDC053308. The sequence continues at coordinate 497,394 of NZ_JBVJJY010000002.1, forward strand.
AGCCGGAACCGGATCGACGCACCGCTGACGGTCCCGTGGGAGACGAAGGCCCGGTGTTGGTCACGGTGGAAGCAGCGCGAGCCGTCCTGTCCGGGCCGGTGTTCGTCCGGGTGCGTTCGGAGGTGGGCACCGCGGTCGTGGTCTGGCGCGGGGCCGCCGAGCCGGTGGGCCGGAAGCACCGCGTCGAGTGGACCGTCGACGAGGACATCGTCTGGCCGCGGAACACCCGGCTGAGCTCCGTTGCCGCGCCGGGGTTGTGGGAGGACGGTGACCACACGGTGCTGCGCGGGGTGCTGAGCCGCGACCAGGACGGCGGGGCCGTCCTGGACGTGGACGGGTCGCTGATCCTCCTCGACCTCGCCGGGCCGCCGCTGCCGGGCGGTGTCGACGGGGCGTGGGTCGAGGTCCGTGTCGAGCGCGGCCGCGTCGCCGTCTGGCCGTACCAGGTCTGAGCGCGGGTGGCCGGGTGCGGCCAGGCCCACTCGGCCAGGAGCCCAGGGTGCGGTGCCCGCCGGTTCGCGTAGGGTCTGCGGCATGCTCCTGTGGATCAACGGTCCGTTCGGCGGCGGCAAGACCCAGACCGCGCACGAGATCCGGCGGCGCCTCGCCGGCAGCGTCGTCTGCGACCCCGAGCACGTGGGCTTCGGTCTGCACCGGATGCTGCCGCCGGCACTGCGCGGGGACTTCCAGGACCTGCCCGCCTGGCGGCAGGGCGTGTTCGAGGTGCTGGACCGTGCGCTCACCGACCACCACGGCGTGGTGATCGTGCCGATGACGGTCGTCGAACCGGCGTACTTCCGCGAGACCGTCGGCCGGTTGCGCGAACGCGGCCACGACGTCCGGCACTTCGCGCTGCTGGCCGAGCGCGCCACGGTGGTGCGACGGTTGAGCGAGCGCGGCTTCGGGCACGCGGTGCGGTGGGTGGCCGGGAAGGACGCCCCGCTGCGCCGCGAGAGCTTCGCCCTGTCCAAGCTCGACCTGTGCCTGGAGCGCCTGCGCGGGGAGGAGTTCGCCCAGCAGCTGTGGACCGACCGGCTGACCGTCCCGCAGGTCGCCGACGACATCGCCACGACGTCCGGGCTGACCCTCGCCCCCGACACCGACAGCGCGATCCGGGGACGCCTGCGCCGGGCCTGGACGGGGGCCCGGCACATCCGGTTCGACTGAACCCCCGGTCACCGTGCGGGACCGGGGGCGGAACGTCACACCGTCAGGCGGGGACGTTGCGGATGATCGCGTCCGTCAGCGGCGAGAGCTGTGCGGACAGTCTGTCGAAGTCCGCGACCCGACCGTCGGACCACTGGGCCTGGCCGACCAGCAGCGCGCGGCCCAGCCCCCCGAACGCCTGCACGCGGTTGCCGGCGGCGGCCAGCCGGGTCAGGCCCGAGTCCGTGGACGGGAGTTGGACGGCGACTTGGAAGGACTCGGGGTGGGAGGCCAGGAAGGTGATCAGGTGCGGGACGTCGCCCTGGTCCTTCATGGTGAACAGCGCCAGGTTGTACTGGTTGCCCTCGGCGTCCCGGTACAGCGCCAGGCCCGCGCCGAGACAGCCGTGCCCCTGCGTGATCATCCCGGCGAGGGACGGCGCCACGGTGTTCGCGCCGGTGCAGGCCGGGAACGCCACGTTCGACACCAGCGAGTACCCCTGGACCTGCGCGGGGAAGACGGACAGCGGGATCGGCGCGGCCGGATCGTTCGGTGCCGCCGCCGGAGTGTCGAGCGGGGGCGTCACCGCGCGCGGCGAGGGCGCGGTCGGCACGGGGGCGACCGGCACGGGAGGTGCGGCGACCGGTGCCGGGTCCGGATCCGACGTCTGGAGCAGGTACGCCCCCGCCCCCGCGGCCACCACCAGAACAGCGGTCACCGCGGGCAGCAGCCGACGCCACGACGACGGCCGCCCCGGCTGCCCCTCCGACCGGGCGGACGGCCCCTCGGACCGGCGCGCACCATCGGCGGAACCCGGCCTCTCCACCGCCTTGCTCTTCTCGAACTCCCTGACGAACTCTTGCCACTGATCTTCACCGGATTCACGCATGCTCACAGCCTCGACACCTTAGTGATCGCCACCACCACGGGGAAGGTCGGCCCCCGTCGCCACTGTCATCGGACCCCTGAGGTGCGGGCGGGCCGACGGCGCTCGGCGGGTGGGCGACCGCGATCTGTCGGTGAGATGCCGGTGGGGGCTGCGAGCGTGGGCGGGTCAGTGCTCCCCGTGAGCACACTGCCCCCGAGCGCAAGGAGCCGGTCCCCGTGTCCTCCACCCCCACCTCCCGGACCCGTCCGTGGAACGTCCGCCGGCTCCCGTCCGCCGAGGACAGGACCGTTCTGGTCACCGGCGGCAACGCCGGGATCGGCTACTTCGTCGCGGAGCAACTCGCCGCCGCCGGCGCCGTCGTCGTGCTCGGCAGCCGGGACTCCGCGAAGGCCGGGGCCGCCGGCGCGGCGATCCGCGCACGCGTCCCCGGGGCGCGGGTGCGGCACCTCCGGCTGGACCTCGCGGACCTGTCGTCGCTGAAGGCCGCCGTGGACGGGCTGGACGTCGGTCATCTCGACGCGGTGGTGCACAACGCGGGGGTCGCGCTCGACGACCCGCCGCGTCGGGAGACCGCGGACGGCCACGAGCTGATGTTCGGCACCAACCACCTGGGCCACTTCGCGCTCACCCGGTGGCTGGCCCCGCTGCTGTCCGCGGCGCCGGAGGGCCGTGTCGTGACGGTGGGCAGCTTCGCGGCACGCTCCGAGCGACTCGACCCGGACGATCTGCAGTCGACCCGGGACTACCGGCCCAAGCGCACCTACGGGCGGTCGAAGCTGGCGCAGATGAGCTTCGGCTTCGAACTCGACCGCCGCCTGCGCGCCACCGGCAGCACGGTGCTCAGCGTGGTGGCCCACCCCGGCGGCGCGCTGGACTCCCTCACCCCGCCCCGCCCGCCGCTGCCCACGGCGACCCCCGGCGAGCGCCTGCGGGCGCTGCCCGCGGGCATCCTGGTGCAGGGCAAGGACGCCGGGGCATGGCCGATCGTCCGCGCCGTCCTCGACCCCGACGTACGGGGAGGGCAGCTCTGGGGACCGAGGATCTTCGGCCTGCGCGGCGACCCCCGGCCTGAGCCGGCCCTCCCGCACATGACCGACCCGGCCCTCGCCGCCCGCCTGTGGACCGCCAGCGCGGAACTCACCGGCGTCGAGTCGCACCTCGGCTTCCGGTAGGTGCCCCGCCGGCCGCTCGCGCAGCTGCATGCCGGTCAGCCGCCGCCGTGGTCGGCCGTGTCAGCGCCCCTCGCGCACCTCGAACACGCCGCTGTCCCAGTAGACGGACGGCTCGTCGGCCTCGCTCGGCCAGTCGCTCTGCAGATGGCGGCGACCGCGTCCGAGGGCGCCGACCCGGTGCGGACTCAACCGCCCGGCCACCAGGTCGTCCGCCTCCGCGTCGGTGACCGGCAGGACGGTCCGGTACTGCGCGTCCCGCGAGTCGACCCAGTCGACGTACTCGGTGAAGACGCTCACGAAGGCCTGCGAACAGCCGCCGCAGCGCTGGACGGTGACGATGAAGTGCGAGTCGTCCAGGATCGTCTTCTCGACCCGGACTCCCGTGGGGCTCCGGTGGTGCGCCCGGGCGACCGAGGCGTCCTCGGCACAGCACGCCGCACACCCGAATTCCTGGGACTCCGTCATGCCCACCCCCGTGGTCGAACCCTCTTCCGCCCTGGTGCCCCAGGCTAGACGGCGCCGCTGACAGGCCGGGCCCCGAGCCCGGCCGGACGCCCGGGCGCGCGCGAAACCCCGTTGACCGGTGGGGGAGGATGGGCGCGTGATCTCGAAGGAGCGGGCGGTCGAGCTCGTCGACGCCCTGTTGGCGCGCGAGCGGCCGAACTGGGCCTGGGCGCGGTTGATTCCGGATCTGGTCGTCCATGCCGTCGAGGAGCGCGCGGTGGGGTGGCTCTGCTACTGGACCTCGGGCGAGGGCGCCCGGGATCCTGGGCGGCGCGGGAACCTCCTGGGCGGGCCGTTCCTGGTCGACCGGGAGGACGGGAGCATCCACTTCGTTCCTGGCTGCCGCTGGACGGACGACTGGGAGGACTTCTACCTCTGGCAGGTCAAGGGCGTCCGGGCGCCCGACCCGCTCGCCGCGGCCGTCCGCCGCCTCGCGCAGTCCGCCGGGACGGCCGCCGCCATGCGGCACCTGCGCAAGCGGGCCGGACGGATGAGCCTGCGGGAGGCGAAGGCCTACGTGGAGAGCGTCAGGGACGGCAGCGAACCCTCCGAGGAACTGCTGAGCCTCACCCGTGACCCCGACGCCTGGCGGGATCTGGGCCCGATCGAGACGCTGGCCGGCCCCGTCCGGTAGGCGCACTTCCCGGACCAGCGGTACGCGTGACCGCGTCGGGGCGGCGGCTGCGGACCCGCCCCCCCGACGAGCCGGGGCGTGGACTACTGCGTGGACGGGAAGGCGGGCGGTCCGAAGCGGACGGGGTCGTGCCAGGGTTGGGTGCCGACGACCCACGCGACGTTCAGGAAGCCGTCCTTGTCCACGGCGAGGGCCGTGAGCAGGTCGGGCTTCTGTTTGGCCATGCGCAGGGCACCGCACCGGCACCGGCACCGCGCCGGCACGGCTCCCGGGTGCGTCACCGGAAGGCGGCGAGGCGGGCGAGCGTGTCGGCGGCGGGCTCGGTGCGGGCCAGGCGGTGGCCGGTGCCGGCCCACAGGTGGATCAGGTCGGTGTCGCCGGCGGCGGTGGCGGCCCTGCGCAGCGGGCCGGTGAGGTGGTGGACCGCCGGGTAGCCGAGCGGGGCGAGCGGTTCGTAGGTCTCGGTGAACCGGTTGCGCAGGGCGCGGGCGGGGCGGCCGGTGAAGGCGCGGGTCAGGACCGTCCCGGTGGACGCCGGGTCGGCCAGGGCGGCCTTGTGGGGTGCGGAGGCGCCGCTCTCGTGGGTGCGGAGCAAGGCGGTGCCGGCCATCACGGCGTGCGCGCCGGCCCGCAGGGCGGCGGCGGTGTCGGCGGGGGTGGCGATGCCGCCGGTGGCGATCAGGGGCAGGGGGACGGTGCGCCGGACGTCGCTCACCAGGTCGGGCAGGGGGGTCGGGGCGAGGGGCCGGGCCGGGGTGAGGGTCGCGGAGTGTCCGCCGGCCGCCGGAGCCTGAACGACCAGCAGGTCGGCTCCGGTCTCGGCGGCGGCGAGGGCCTCGGCGGGGGTGGTGACGGACTGGGCGACCAGGCTGCCCACGTCCTGGAGGGCCCGGACGGTGTCGGGGTGCGGCAGCCCGAAGGTGAAGGAGACCACGGGGACGGGGGTCCGGAGGAGCAGGTCGAGCTTGTCCGCCCAGGCGTCGTCGTCCTCCGTGACGGTGTCGGCGGGGAGGGTGACGTGGTGGCGGTCGGCCTCCGGCTGGAGGACGTGGGCGTAGGCGCGGTAGGCGTCCGGTTCGACCGCGAGCGGATTCGGGGCGAACAGGTTGACGCCGAACACCACGCCCGAGGACCGGACCTCGGCGATCTGGGCGGCGAGCTCGGCGGGGGTCCGGTAGCCGCCCGCGAGGAAGCCGAGCCCCCCCCGGCCCGGGCCGCGGCCCGGACCAGCGCCGGGGTGCCGGGGCCGCCCGCCATCGGGGCGGCCCAGACGGGCAGTGCGGTGGGGAGGGCGGTCAGATCGCGGGGCATCACGGAACTCCGGGGGAACGGGCGGGCGGGGGTCAGGGGACGACGGGGCGCGGGATCCGGCCCTTCGCCGTCGACGCTAGACCGTGGGCACGGATCCCGGGAAGGCCGGTGGCGCTGCGGTCGGCTCCGCGGGTCCTCCGGGTACGCCCACAGGGGGAGGGCGGCCCGTCCTGCGGGCGGACGGCGTACGGCCGGGCGCGCCGTATCGTCGGTGCCATGAGCCGAGGACTGCACCTGGACACCTACCTGCTGGCCTTCGACACCCGGGCCGGGGCCCTGCAGGACCGCACCCGCGCCGGCTACCTGGTGCGCGCCGCCGCCCTGGCCGAGCTCGCCCACCGGGGCGCCGTCGAGGAGGACGGGGCGGGCCGGGTCCGGGTGGTCTCCGGCGCGGCCACCGCGGACCCGGTCCTGGACGAGCTGCTCGCCGAGTTGGGCGGGGCGGCGCGCAGCTGGAAGGCCTGGATCCGGCGCGGTCGCGACGTCACCCTGGAAGCCGTCGAGGAGCGCCTCGCGGTGCTCGGCGTGGTGACGATGGCGGACCGCGACCCCTACGGCCCGGTCGTGCCGCACCGCCCGGTGACGATGGACGACCCGCGCGAGGCCCTGGACCTCCAGGCCCGGGTGGCCGAACTGGTCCGCGGTGGCACGCCGGTCGCCCGGGCGCCGTTCGCGGACGCCGTCCTCGCGGCGCTGGCCGCCCACGGGCACCTGCGGCTGGTGCTCTCCCGGGACGACCGCCGGGCCCACGCCGACCGGATCTCCGCCCTCACCCACCGGCTCGCCGACCACGCCCCCGGCCTGGCCAAGGCCGTCGGCGGCCTGAACCTGGCCATGATCGCCGGCCAGGGCGGCCTGGGCGGCGGCTGAGCGGGCCGGGCCCGCCCCGGCCGGCGCGACGGCGGACCCGCCGGCGGTCGGTGGACGTCCTCACCGACCCCCACCGACAAGGACGCCCGCCTCCGCCCGCTCCTCCGACCGGCTCTCCCGACCCCTTCCCGGGGCCCCGCCGCGCCGCGGGCCGGGCAGCGCGGACAGGGTTCACGGCTGCTCGGTCACGGCCGTTCGGGCAAGGCGCTCGGTCACGGGCGGGCGTCGACGGGCGGGCTTCGGCTAGCCTCCCCCCTCGTGGACGTTCCCCCCGAGCCGCCGACCCTGCGGGTCTTCGTGGCACTCGCGCCGCCCGACGACGCCAAGGACGAACTGGCCCGCGCCCTGCAGTCCGCCTACGCCGGGTACCCGCGGCTGCGGTGGAACCGGATCGAGGACTGGCACATCACCCTCGCCTTCCTCGGCGAACTGCCGGTCACGGCGGTGCCGCCACTGCGGTCGGCGCTGGCCGCCCTGGCCGCGTCGCGCCCCGCGCTGCGGCTGCGCCTGCGCGGCGGCGGCCACTTCGACGAGCGCCTGCTGTGGAGCGGGATCGACGGGGACCTGGACGGGCTGCACGTGCTCGCCGCCGACGTCCGGGAGCTGGTGAGGTCCCACGGGATCGCGTTCCGGGAGCGCCCGCTGTACCCCCATCTGACGCTGGCGCGGTCCCGCCGCGACGACTCCGTCAGCGTGCCGCTGGCCGCGGCCGGGCTGACCGGGTTCGCGGGCCGGCCGTGGCGGACCGAACGCCTCCACCTGGTCGGCAGCAACATCGGCCGCGGGCCCGGGCCGATCCGCTACCGGGACATCGAGGCCTGGCCGCTCGGGCGTCCCTGAGGCACCGCCGTCCGGGCCGTCGCCGCCGGGGACGCCTCAGGAGGACTGGTCAGTCCCGCTGGGGCCACGCGGCGCGCGACAGGGACAGGTGGACGCCGAAGTCGACGGGTCCGGCGGCGGCACGGAGGTCCGCCTGGAGCCTGTCCACCCGCTCCTGGCGGGCGGCCTGGCGGCCGGCCGTCCACGTCGACGTGATCTCGATCGCCACCGGCAGCCCGATGCCGTCCCGCGGGCCCGGCGGCCGGAAGCGGATCTCGACGTCCCCGGGCCGCAGGTCACCGTCGTCCGGCTCCTCCGGGCCCTCCACGGCCAGGGACACCAGGTGCGGCAGCGCGGCGCCCGACGCGCGCAGGAGCGGCTCGGGCACGGTGGGCGCGCAGGTCCCGTCGACGAGCGGCATGCTCCGCCCCCTCACCGCTGCCCCCGCCCGGCCGGAGCGCCGCCCCCGCGTCCGCGCCGCCGCTCCAACGGCGTTGGCCGGCACCCCGGTTGGGCTCGGACGCGCTCGGCGGCCCGGCCGGCCCGCCCCAGTGGCGGCCGGCCGTGAGCGGGGGCGCGCCAGACCGCCCGGTGGGCCGGATCCGCGGGGCAAGCCCTACGGCCGGTAGTGCTCGGCGAGGTCGCCGTAGCCGCCCGCCGTCCAGACCACCCGACGGAAGTCCGTGAGGGGGAGCGCCGCGGTGCCCTGCCCGGCGCCGGGCGGGAAGTGCGCGGTGCCGCAACGGGCGCAGTACCACGCCTGGTTCCAGAGCTGCTCGGCCCGCGGCCGGCCGGCCAGGCGCTGCCGCCTGGCGAGGAGCAGCGCCGTCCCGCCCGCCAGCAGGGCCAGCGCGCCGAGCAGGATCAGGTACGACCCCCAGAGCGGGACCAGCGCGTCGTTCGCGTCGGCGAGCGGCGCCGCCGCGTGCGTCACCGACGGGGCCGGAGCGGCCTTCGGAAGGGCGCCGGGGAGGTCGGTCGGGAGGTCGTACGAGAAGCCGTGCGGGAACCCCGGGTTCCTGGTCACCCAGTCCGGCGGCGAGAAGTCGGGCTGCTGGAGGACGGGCGCGCTGCGCGCCATGGCGCCCTGGATGAACGTGAAGACCGCCCCGAACAGCGCCAGGAGGCCGAGGGTCAGCAGTGTCCGGGCCGCCGGGGTGGCCGTGGGCGGCGCGGGGGCCAGGGCTCGGCCGAGCGCGGAGACCTCTTCGTGGGTCGTGGTCCGGGTGCGGCCGTCGCGGTCGGACCGGCGCACGGTGACGTTCCGTCGCTCGTCCAGGTGGACGGCCGGTACGCCGCGGACCCGGTCCGTGCGCGCGCAGCTCGGGCAGGGCGGCAGCGTGCCGGGCGGCGGTGGCGCGGGTTCTGCGTCGTCGATCGACATGTGTGAAGTCCCCCCAGGAGTAGGGCAGTCGAGCTGCCCTTCGTACCCGGGTGGACGTCGACGCGCCGCCTCCGGTTGCGCACCGCGACGTGGTCCGGTCAGCCGGCCCCGGCCGGGCGCACGGACCAGGGCGGTCGTCAGCCGTGAGCCGTCACCCGTCAGCCGTGGCCGAGGCAGCGCTTGAGCTCCTTGAGGTCGTAGAAGTGGCTGCCCCGGCTGACGGGCGTACAGGAGGGCTTGAAGGCGGTCTCCTGCTCGTTGTAGAGCATCCGCACCAGGTAGGTCGGCGACGTGCCGTCGGCGGGCGTGTTCGCGAACAGGTCCCACTGGATGTTCGCGGCCATCGGCGCGACCTCCGCGCCGCGCCACGGGTTGGTGCGGTAGGAGTACGGCTCCCCGGATCCGGCGGGGCCGGCGGGCTCGGTGCTGCCGGGCAGGCCCATCAGGGCGGCGAGCGGCTCGATCTCCTCGGCGTGGGTGAAGCGCAGGACGGCGCCGTTGTCGCTGGAGCCGTCCGCCTTCGCGGTGGCCTGGGCGAGGAGGTCGTCGAGCAGCACGCCGGCCATCCGGTAGGTGATCGTGCGGCCGCTGAAGGCCGGGCCCTTCTGGTAGAACTCCTCGGCGTCGTCCAGGTAGGCGAACCACTGGGCGTCGCGCGGGGTGAGGAAGCGCGTGAGGTCGACGTCCGGGGCCTCGACGCTCAGGTCGGGCGCCGCGGCGAAGAGTTGGTACAGGGAGCGGGCGAAGGAGACCTGGTCGGCGGTCGGCAGCGCGGAGGCGAAGTCCTGCCGGAACAGGCGGGCGACGACGTGCCGTGCCGCCTCGGCGGTGCGCGGGTCGGCGTCGATCGCCGCGAGGACGGCGGCCAGCTGGGGGTCGCCCGCCAGGTAGGCCTGGTAGTCGGCGTTCTGCGGCTGCTTGTGGAAGTACAGCAGGTCCTTGTCGGTCACCGGCGCCTTGATCAGGCCCGCCAGCGCCGGGTCCCCTTCGGTCAGACCGCCGGTGAAGGCGCCGGCACTCGCCACGGTCCGCGCCACGCCCGAGGTCTCGACGACCACGGGCTCGTGCTCGGTGGCGATCCTCGCGAACAGGGAGGGCAGGCGCTGTTCCATGCGCAGCGCGGTCTGCCGGTGCTCCTGCGCCCCGCGCGCGGAGAGGTTGCCGAAGCCGAGGGCCGAGGCCGCGTCCAGCAGCGACCGCACCTGCGGGCCCAGGTCCTCGCCCAGACCGGTGAGGGCGTCCTGCTCCTCGGCCGTGCGCAGCAGGGCGAGCACGGCCTCGCCGTCCTTGCCGTCCGACATGGCCCGGGAGCCGTGCCGGGCGACGTTCTCGGTGAACACCGGGCTGAAGCCCCGGGGCGGGCGCTGGTAGTGGTCCGCCTTCTCCTGCGGCGCGTAGGGCGTCTTCGTGCCGTACAGGTCCCGGCCGGCGTGCGGCGCGGCGCCCGCCTCCCGGGCGGAGGAGGATCCTGCGGTGCACAGGACGCCGACGGCCAGGGAGGCGGCCATGACGACGGAGAGCGGAGCGGTGCGCTTCAACGCGGGTCCTTCGGTCGCAGCGGACTACCGGTCGGTAGCCTCGGTCGCTCCGCAGGTTCGCGCAGCGACGGGAACCACCGCCGACACCGGGCGGTGGACGGGATGAAGGACGGCTGAACGGCACGTGAGGGGCCGGCCGGGAGCACTCCCTCGATTGTCCCGCGCGCGGGGAACGGTGTCGACGGCGGCGAGCCCGGAGCGGCTCCTCCGGCCGGAGCCAGGGGCTCAGCGCCGCTTCCCGCGGTACTGAGTCCTTCTCATCGGGACCGGACGGCGGCCTCCCGGCCCTGGAAGGTGCGGCGGTACGCGGCGGGTGAACCACCCGGGCGTCCGCCGTCCCTGTCGTCCGTGCCGAGCCGCCTCCACCGTTGCGGTCAGCTGTGGTTGACGATGACGGAGATGCCCCAGCCGACCGCGGCGAGGACGACCGCGAAGCACACCGCGGCGACGGCGTACCCGCCGGCCCCGGGGCGTCCGGCTCCCGTCGGGCCGGTTCCCGTCGGCTCGGCCCCGCTCGGCCCCGTTCCGCTCGGCGGGGCGAGGGCGCGCAGGCCGACGGCGAACAGCGCGGGCAGGCCGGCACCCGTGAGCAGGCCCACCACGATGATCTTCCAGAGCGCGTCCAGATCGATCCACTTCACAGGGGCACCTCGTCGCTGGGAGGCGGAGGGACGACCGAGCCGGTCCACGCGGCGTTGACGTTCTCCGGGGTGACGGCGGGGTGGCGGGAGGCGACGAAGAAGGCGATCGAGGCCAGCACCAGGACGACGAAGACGACCACCACCCCGGCGGTGCCGCCGATCCCGTGGGCGACCCAGTAGGCCAGCGCCCCGACCAGGCCTGCGGCCGGGAGGGTGAGCAGCCAGGCCGCCACCATGCGGTGCGCGATGTTCCACCGGACGACCGCGCCCTTCTTGCCGACCCCGGCACCGAGGATCGACCCGGTGGCGACGTGGGTGGTGGACAGCGAGTAGCCGAAGTCGGTGGAGCAGAGGATGACGGCGGCCGAGGCCGACTCGCTGGCCATCCCCTGCGGGGGCTCGATCTCGACCAGGCCCTTGCCCAGCGCCCTGATGACCCGCCAGCCGCCGATGTAGGTGCCCAGGGCGATGGCCACGGCGCAGGAGGCGATCACCCATGGCGGGGACTTCGCGCCCGCGCTCAGCGTGCCGTTGGCGATCAGGGCGAGGGTGATGACGCCCATGGTCTTCTGCGCGTCGTTGGTGCCGTGGGCGAGCGAGACCATGCAGGCCGAGCCGATCTGCCCGGTCCGGAAGCCGCGGGTGCGGGGGCGCTCGGCGACGTCGCGGGTGAGGCGGTAGACGAGGAAGGTGCCGATCGCCGCGATCGTGCCGGCGATGAACGGTGACAGGGCGGCCGGCACGATCACCTTGGCGACCAGGCCCTGCCACTTGACGGCGGAGGAGCCGGCCGCCGCCATCGTCGCCCCGACCACGCCGCCGATCAGCGCGTGCGAGGAACTGGACGGGATCCCGACATACCAGGTCGTCAGGTTCCACAGGATGCCGCCGGTCAGGCCCGCCATGACGACGGTCAGCGTCACGTCGTGGCTCTGCACCAGCCCGCTGGCGATGGTCGCGGCGACCGCCGTCGACAGGAAGGCGCCCACCAGGTTCAGTGCCGCCGAGACGGCGACCGCGACGCGCGGGGGAAGGGCTCCGGTGACGATCGAGGTGGCCATGGCGTTGCCGGTGTCGTGGAACCCGTTGGTGAAGTCGAAAGCCAGCGCGGTGGCCACCACCAGCGCCAGAACCGCGTCGTTGCTGGTCACGGGAACGAACCTAGCCTGAGGACCGCCGCCGCCCCCGTCCCCGGCCACCCGGACGGGGGCGGCGCCGAGGGGGATCACCCGTTCGGGCCAGCGGCCCGGCGAGGAGTCCCGGGGTGCGCCGGACGGCCCGCGGAAGGGCGGCCGTATCGTCGGGCCGGGTCGGGCCGGGTCGGGCCGGGTCGAGCGGGGTCGAACGGGTCGAGCCGGCAGGCAACCCGGGACGCGCCCCACCGCGTCGAGCTGCCGTGAGAGCAACGACGAGACCGCGGCCCGACCGGCCGCTGCGGCAGATGGGAACGGCACGGACACCATGGCGGGGACGACGGCAGGATGACGAACGCGACACCACCGGACTTCGAGGAGTTCGTCGCCGGCGCCGGGCCGAAACTCCTGCGGGTGGCCTGGCTGCTGACCGGCGACCCGCACCAGGCCGAGGACCTGCTGCAGACGGCGCTCGCCAAGGTCTGGCCCAAGTGGCGGCAGATCGCGCCCGACCGGCCCGAGGCGTACCTGCGGAAGGTCATGGTGAACTGCCACGTCTCCTGGTGGCGACGGCGCTGGACCGGGGAGCTGCCGCACGGCGAACTGCCGGAGCCGCCGCCGGCGGCGGACCCGTTCGACGGAGTGGTGCTCGGCCAGGTGGTCGCCGAGGCCATCCGCTCGCTGGCGCCCCGTCAGCGGGCCGTGGTGGTGCTCCGCTTCTTCGAGGACCTCAGCGTCGAGGAGACCGCGGAGGTGCTGCGCTGCAGCACGGGCACCGTCAAGAGCCAGACGCACCGGGCGCTGGCCCTGCTGCGCGGCCGGCTTCCGGCCCGGGAACTCCTGCTGGAGGGGGGACGTCGTGAGGGGAACTGACCTGCTCGACCCGGACGGGCCGACCGGCGGGGGGCACGACGAGGAGGAGCTGCGGATCCTGCTCCGGGACGCCGTTCCGGTCCTGGCCTCGCCGGACGACCGGATGGAACGCGTCCTCGCCCGCGTCGACCGGGCCAAGCGCCGACGGCGGGTGGCCGGGCTCGCGGCCGGGTTGGGAGTCGGACTCGCCGCCGCCGTCCTGGCCGCCGCGCCCGCGCTCGCACCCGGGCGGGGAGCGGAGCCACCGGCCGGGTCGCTCTTCGCGGCGGCGCAGAGCCCCGCGGTGTCGCCGTCGGCCTCTTCGCCGCCGTCCGCCGCTCCGTCGCCCTCGGCCGATCCGGTGCCTTCGGCCGATCCGCTGCCTTCGGCCGCGCCGGTGCCGTCGGTGCCGTCCGTGCCGTCGGGAGGGGGGGCCGAAGGGGTGGCAGGCTCCCCCGGTACCCCGGCGGGCACGGTCTTCTTCCCGCTGTTCCCGGTGATGCTCGTCGACGCGCCGGCGGACTGGCACGCGGTGGCCACCCCGGCCCTGGACTCCGCCGGGCGCTTCGGCTACCTCGGCACCCAGCCGTTCGACCGGGCGCCGACCTGCGTGGAGGGCCCCCTCGGGTGTTCCGTCCCGCTGCGACTGGCCGACGGCGGCGCGGTGCTCACCTTCCGCCTGGTGGACCCGGCGCTGGTCGACAAGTCCGGCTGGGACCAGACCAGGCTCGTCGAGACCGGGCCCGACAAGGAGTGCCAGGGCTTCGGCGGTACCCGCCGGCAGTTCGGCGTGCGCACCATCGTCACGGGCAGCCCGCGCGCGGTGGTCGAGGTGACGGCCTGCCTGCGGCAACCGTCCGAGGCGACGTTGCGGGAGGTGCAGCAGGTGTACGACTCCACCAGGCCCAGCCCGACGCTCAGCCGCTCGCCGTACGCCACGGGCGACTGAACGGCCCGAACCGCCGTGTCCCCACCCCGTCGCCCCGACGCGCCTTGGCTCCCGGCACGACTGAACCGGGCGCTCCCCGGCGTACCGCGGGCACTCGGGCACCCGGGCGTCGGGCACCCGGGCGCGGGCGTCAGGCCGGGCGGTGGCGGGTGTGGCGGGTGGCACCGAAGCCCGACTCGTGGTCCCACACGTGGGTGCAGGCGGGGCACTGGAGGTGGAGCAGGCTGCCGGTGTGGGCCAGCAGGTAGCGCCAGTGGTCGGCGCAGGTGCGGTCCTCGGCGCAGGCGGCGCAGTCCCGGCCGTCGTCGCAGCTCGGGCAGGTCACCCAGGCGCGGCGGCCGAGGTCGGCCTGCGGGTCGATCGGCAGCAGGCCGATCCGGGGGGTGGCCGGGCGGGTGGCGGCGGGGGCGGCGGTGCGCTTGCGGAACATGGACGACGAATTTAGGTAAGGCTTGCCTAACTGTCAAGCGCCGAGTTCCGGCCGGGCGCCGCCGTGCGCGTCCCCCTGCCCTCCGGGCGCACCCCGGGGCCCTACCGTCCCGCCCCCAATCGGCCTATCGTTGGCTGGCGCAAGCTATCGATTTCGCGATCCCCCTGTTCGATCCCCGGGGGCCCGGCACGGGCCCCGCACCAGGAGGCAGCGGTGGCGACTCGACTCTCCGACAGCGGCAGCCGGACCGGACGCGCCCGTCCCGTCCGCGGCGGTGTGGCAGCCGACCACCCCCGGTACAAGTGGGTGGCGCTGTCGAACACCACCCTGGGCACGCTGGTCGCCACCATCAACGCGTCGATCGTGCTGATCTCGCTGCCCGCGATCTTCAACGGCATCGGGCTGGACCCGCTGCAGCCCGGCAACGTCAGCTACCTGCTCTGGATGCTGATGGGGTACATGCTCGTCACCGCCGTCCTGGTGGTGACCCTCGGCCGGCTGGGCGACATCCACGGCCGGGTGCGGATCTACAACGCCGGATTCCTGATCTTCACCCTCACCTCGGTGGCGCTCGCGCTCGACCCGCTGAACGGCGGGGCCGGCGCGCTCTGGCTGATCGGGTGGCGGGTGGTGCAGGCGGTCGGCGGGTCGATGCTGATGGCGAACTCCGCCGCGATCATCACGGACGCGTTCCCGGCCAACCGCCGGGGCACCGCGCTGGGGGTGAACATCGTCGCGGGCATCGCCGGCTCCTTCATCGGCCTGGTGCTGGGCGGCCTGCTGGCCGAGTGGAACTGGCGGTCGATCTTCTGGGTCAACGTGCCGATCGGCGTCCTCGGGACCGTCTGGGCGTACCGCTCCCTGCGCGACACGGGTGTCCGGCGGCCCGCCCGGATCGACTGGTGGGGCAACGTCACGTTCGCGGTCGGCCTGACCGCCCTGCTCGCCGCTATCACCTACGGCATCCAGCCCTACGGCGGCCGCACCATGGGCTGGACCAACCCCTGGGTGCTGGCCGGGATGATCGGCGGGGCGGCGCTGCTGGCGGTCTTCTGCCTGGTCGAGTCCAGGGTCGCCGAGCCGATGTTCCCGCTGAAGCTCTTCCGCGACCGGGTCTTCACCGGCGGCAACGCCGCCACCCTGCTGGGCTCGATCGCCCGCGGCGGGCTCCAGTTCATGCTGATCATCTGGCTCCAGGGCATCTGGCTGCCGCTGCACGGCTACGACTACGCCGACACCCCGCTGTGGGCGGGCGTCTACCTCGTTCCGCTGACCATCGGCTTCCTCGCCGCCGGACCGCTGTCCGGCTACCTCTCGGACCGCGCCGGGGCCTGGCTGTTCGCCTCCGGCGGGCTGGTGGTGATGGCGCTCTCCTTCGCCGGACTCCTCCTGCTGCCCACCGACTTCGGCTACCCGTGGTTCGCCGTCCTGGTGTTCCTGAACGGCCTGGGCGGCGGCCTGTTCGCCGCGCCCAACACCTCGCTGATCATGTCGAGCGTGCCCGCGGAGGCGCGCGGCGCGGCCTCCGGCATGCGGGCCACCTTCCAGAACGCCGGGATGGTGCTCTCGATCGGCGTCTTCTTCTCGCTGATGGTGGCGGGCCTGGCCGGCTCGCTGCCGCACACCCTCACGGCCGGTCTCACCGCGCAGGGCGTCCCGGCCGGGGACGCCCGGGCCATCGCCGCGCTGCCGCCGGTCGGCACCCTGTTCGCCGCCTTCCTCGGCTACAACCCGGTCCGGGAGCTGCTCGGACCGCACGTGCTCGGGCAGGTGCCGCCGGCCAACGCGCAGACGCTGACCGGCCGGGAGTTCTTCCCGCAGCTGATCTCCGGGCCCTTCCACCAGGGCCTGGTCGTGGTGTTCTGGCTGGCGATCGCCATGTCCCTGGTCGCGGCGGCCGCCTCGCTGGTCCGCGAACGCCCCCGGTCGCCCGCCACCGGGCCGCACCGGGCGTCGGCGAAGGCGGACGCGCCATGACCGGCGCGGCAGGCACCCGCGGTGGCGACGACGGCGCCGGGCTGTCCGCCGAGGGGGTGGTCAGGCTGCGCCTGGTGATCGGCCGGCTCAACCGGCAGCTGACCCGCGCCTCCGGCCACCAGGACCTGACCGCCGCCCAGCTCTCCGCGCTGGCCCGGGTGGAGCAGCACGGACCGCTGCGACTGGGGGAGTTGGCGGCGCGCGAGGGGGTGACGGTGCCCTCCCTGGTCCGCACGCTGGCGCCGCTGACCGCCGGCGGACTGATCGCCCGGTCACCGGACCCCCTGGACGGCCGCTCCCAACTCCTCACCCTGGCACCGCAGGGCGAGGAGGCGCTGGGCCGGATCCGCCGGGAACGCTCCGCCCTCCTGGCCCGCCGCAGCACCCGGCTCAGCGCCCGCCAGTGCCGCGAGCTGGAGGCGGCGCTGCCCCTGCTGGAACTGCTGCTGGACGAACCCGAGGAGCCTGAGGGGCCGGAGGAGCCTGAGGGGCCGGGGGAGCCTCGGCGTCAATCCTGGTGACAGCGGCGGGCCCGGTCGACCATCATCGGCCGGTGACCGACGCCGTGGACGTGCTGGAACTGCGCATCATCTGCCCGCCGACCGCCGGGATCGGGCTGGAGGTCCGCCCGATCATCGGCGGACGGGACGTGTTCGCCGACACCCGCTACCGGAGCGTCAGACCGAGGCACCTGCTGGGTTCGGCCGGGCTGCTGCGGGCCACCGCCACCCCTCGCGAGGTCCGCATCGCCGAGACCGGATGCGTGGACACGTGCTGCGGCGCCGCCCACGTGACGATCAGGCGCGAGAGGGAGCACGTGCGCTGGACCGGCTGGCGCAATCCGATGGACAGCGATTTCCGTCTGGCCGACTACCGGTTCTCCGCCGCCCAGTACGACGCCGAGGTCGCCCGGGCCGAGGCGGACCGCAGGTGGCAGTGGACCGGCGCCGTGGTCGCCGACCTCCTCGAAGCGAAGCTGACGGGAGACGGCAGCGGGCTGGCCGCATGGGACTGCGAGCTCGAAGCGATCTGGGACAGCTGGAAGGAACCCGGCTGGATCGACGTCGTACTGCGCCATCCCCGCGTCCGTGACGAGTGCGAGGACGACTGGCTCCAGTTCGGGATCAGACTGCCGATCTCCGCGGACGACCCGGCCGGTCAGGCGGAGCGACTCGAAGCCCGCCTGACCGCCGAGGACCCGCGTGCCACGGCGCAGGTCTGGGGCGGTTCGCAGACGGCCGCCGAGAAGCTCGGCTACCGCTGGCCGCCGGAGTATCCCTGGGAGGCGTGAGCAGGACGTCCTCTGGCAGCCGACCGGCGCTTCGCCCCCCACCCCGCCCCAGTGCTGCGCGCAACGGCGGCCCACCGGACAGGACGGCGGCCGCATGGGCCTCCCGCGCGCGGGTACCTGCTCGGCATGCTGACTCTCGGCATAGAGGAGGAATACCTCCTCCTGGACCCCGCCACCGGCCTCCCGAGGGCGCGCGCCGCCCAGGTACGGCGCGCCGCGCGCCTCCAACCCGCGCTTCAGCGCGGCGAGGTCCAGCACGAACTCCTCCAGGCGCAGCTCGAAGTCGCCACCCCCGTCTGCCGGGGTCTGGAGGAAGCCGGCGGGCACCTGCTGCGGATGCGGTTGGCCCTGGGGGAGGCCGCCCGGGAGGAGGGCTGCCGGCTGGCGGCGTGCGGGGCTGCCCCGTTCGCCGAGCGCCTCCCCGTGCCGGTGACCGATACCGCCCGTTACCGTGCCATGCACGCCGATGCCCGACGGCTCACCGACGAGCAGCTGATCTGCGGGATGCACGTCCACCTCGGGATTCCCGACCGTGCGGCCGGTGTCACGGTGATGAACGGGCTGCGGGGCTGGCTGCCCCTGTTGGTCGCGCTGGCGGCCAATTCGCCGCTGTGGCAGAACACCGACAGCGGGTTCGCCAGCTGGCGCACGATCGTCTTCGGCCGCTGGCCCGTCAGCGGACCGCCGCCACGGTTCGACGGTGCGCAGGACTACGGTCTGCGCACCACCGCCCTGGTCGAGAGCGGGCTGATCCGTGACATCGGACAGGTCTACTGGCACATCCGCCTCTCCGAGCGCTTCCCCACGGTCGAGGTCCGCGCCATGGACGTCCAGCTGCGGCCCGACGAAGCGGTGATGCTCGCAGGCATCGCGCGGGCCCTGGCCACCCGGTCCCTCACCGACGCCCGAGCCGGGCACGAGCCCGCGCCGGTCCATGGCGAACTCCTCACGGCCGCGGTGTGGCACAGCGCGCGCCACGGCACCACGAGCACCGTGTTCGAACCCCTCTCCGGCCGTCTGCTCCCTGCCGCCGAAGCCACCGCCGCCCTTCTCGACCACATCGGCCCGGTGATCGACCACACGGGGGACCAGCGCCACATCACCCCCGTCCTGGAACACCTCCTGAAGGAGGGCAACGGCGCCACACGTCAGCTGCGCCGGCTGCATGCCGAGGGCCGTACCGGCCTCGTGGCGATGGTCACCGACCAGACCACCGGCCACTGACCGCCGCCTCCGCGAAGACGGTGGTCTGCGGTCCGTCGCCACCATCGGCAGAAACCTCCAGGGCAGGGACGTGGCTCACCCGCTCCACCACGATCGCCGACCCGGTCGGCGGGGAAGGCGGCGTCGTGATGGCGGCGGTGATCGGCACCCTCGGTGGCCGATCACCGCCGTGGTCGCAAGGACCGCGGGCTCCGGCGAGGTCAAGGCGATCCGCAGCAGCTCCGAGGCGACCATCGCGCCCTGCACCATGAGCGGCACCGTTGCCGCCACCGGGGCACACAAGCGCCCGCCTCCTGGAGGCCTGGAGGCCTGGGCGCCTGGAGGCCTGGACGCCGCAGCGACGGAACGGGTCCAGGGCCTCGTGAAGCAGCGTCAGTCGCTGGAGATGGCCTCGAGAAGGTCCCCGACCTTGGCATCGGGGAGGGCGCGGGCGACGTCGGCCAGGGCGACGATGCCGACCAGGCGGTGGCCGTCGATGACGGGCAGCCGGCGCACCTGGTGGGAGCCCATGGTGCGCAGGATCTCGTGGGCGTCGTCGTCGGCGCCGATGGTGACGGCCTCGCCCTGCGCGAGTTCGCCGGCCTTCACCCGGGCGGGATCCTGGCCGGCCCCGAGGACCTTGACGACGATGTCACGGTCGGTCAGGACTCCCTTCAGCCGGTCGTCGGTGCCACAGATCGGCAGGGCGCCGACTCCCAGCCCGGTCATCTTCTTCGCGGCCTCCAGGACGGATTCCAGCTCGCCGATGCACTCGGCGCCCTCGGTCATGATCTCGCGAGCCGTGGTCATGGCGTTCTCCTCGCGTCGTAGGGGTCACCGGACGCGCCGCGCCGCGCGTCGGCCTGGACGCTGCCCCACGCGGGGTCGCGGTGTCGTCCGCTCTCTCGCCAGCGCGGCTGCCCACCTTCCTGCCGGTGAATCCCGAGGCCGTCGTCGAGGTCGAGACCGACGAGCGGGCCGAGTGCGCGCGATACCGTCCCCGGCACCCACGAAGGACGCCACGACGTGGTGCCGGGAGTCGGCCTGCGACTCCCACTCCTCGCCGTCGGTCCGGCTACGGCGGCCTACTCGTAGTAGCGGCGCTCTTCGACCACCTCGTCGGCGTCCACCCTGCGGCCCACGCGCCGGCGCCGGAACACGTTGACGTACGTGATCATTCCCAGCAGGCCGGCGGCCATGAGGATCCAGCCGACCATGTGGACGTTGATGCCCTTCAGATG
Source organism: Kitasatospora sp. NPDC053308 (assembly GCF_055585785.1). Lineage (NCBI taxonomy): Bacteria > Bacillati > Actinomycetota > Actinomycetes > Kitasatosporales > Streptomycetaceae > Kitasatospora > Kitasatospora sp. NPDC053308. Next base: position 517,378 of record NZ_JBVJJY010000002.1, read on the forward strand.
CCAGTCCGTCGCGAAGACCATGATGGCGCCGACGGCGAACAACCCGATGCAGCCACCGATACCCATGCTGTCTCACTCCTCATCAGTCGGCTTGTCCCCCGACTGCCCCGGATCCGGGATCGGATGCCGGTGGCGACGAAACTCCCCGGAGGACGGCGGGTCCGGCCTCCTGCCGCCAGCGGTCAGCGGCGACCGTGCGGGGCTGCAGATGTCGTCTCGGTCAGGCCGCCGGTGTAGCGGGGGAGTTCGTCGCCGGGCGAACCCCCCCCGAGTGTCGAAGCCTCGTAGCGAGGAATGCCGGTGGCTCCGGCAGGTCGACGACGCTGCACCGGTCACCGCCGGGATCCAGCCCTTCCTGAACGAGTCGGACAGGACTGCTACTCGGCATCTGCGGGCGCGGACGGTCTGATCAGGACCCGGCCGAACAGCGCCCCGCCGTAGATGGTGTAGCCGACCCCGACCAGCCAGGACTGCACCACCAGGACGGTGCCCACCGTGCCGTAGGACACCGCGTTGGCCACCAGCAACGGCGCCAGCACGAGGTAGGAGAAGAACCAGAGCCCGACGAGAGCCACCACCGTGGCGACCGCGCCCGGCAGCAGCAGCCTGCCCTCGACGCGGGAAGCGAGCAACAGGTGCTGCAGCCACCAGAACAGCAGGACGCCTCCGCCCAGGGTGACCGCGATCCGCAGTCCCGGCTGCAGCACCGTGGACCGCCCCAGCTGGCCGCTCCACTCCGCCGCGAGGATGTAACCCAGCAGGCCCGCGAGGCCGACGGCCTGTCGGGCGGCACTGTGCCACGGACCCCGGGGGAGGTCCCAGACCCGCTCGAACACACCCTGCACGGAGGCCATCAACGACACTCCGAACACCGCCACCGCCACCACACCGCCCACGGTGGTCGTGCTCAGGGTCCGGCCCCGGCTGCTGAACAAGTCCCGGACGGCCCGTTCGCCCGCGGCCCGCAGGCCCATCCCGTCGGTGATCCACTGCGCGAGCCCGCTGCCGCGGCTGGCCGACGCCGCCGCGATCACCACGAGCAACGGCATCAACGTCACCAGGAACAGCGCCCCGAACGCCATCGACCGCTCCAGCACCTGCAACGCCCGCCCGCGCCGCCACAGCTCGGCCCCCCGCGCCTTGACCCACCGCACCCCGCTCACCCCGCACCCCCTCCCTCCTGGACTCCGCCGGCCTCCGGCGGGCCCGAAGCTACCGGCGCCGTGCCCCGAAACGGTGTCGGGACACTCCGGGTGGACGGCAACGCCCTCCCGCTGCCCAGGGAAGGCCGTCCGCCCAGCCGTCCGCCCGGCCGTCCGTTCGGTAACGCATCGGGGCAGCCGTGCCGACGGGCCCGCATACAGTCCGAAATGCGGGTTATGAGGGGGATCAACGCCGGCGGCCCACCTGGGGCGGCAGTGCGGCGAGACCCTTCCACGGACAGGAGAACGGCACATGGGACACGGCGGCAACGTGATCGACGAACTGATGACGGACCACCGGGAGGTGGAGGAGCTGTTCGCCCGGGTCCAGGCGCTGCCCGCGGGCGACGAGCGGCGCCGCGAGGTCGCGGACCAGTTCACCATCGAGCTGGTGCGCCACTCGGTGGCCGAGGAGCAGTACCTGTACCCCGCGGTGCGGGAACACGTGCCCGGCGGCGCGGAACTCGCGGACAAGGAGATCGCGGACCACGAGACCGTCGAGAAGCTCCTCAAGGAACTCGAGGGCGTGGACTGCGGTGACGCCCGCTTCGGCGTGCTGGTCGACCGGATCGTCTCGGAGGTGTCGGCACACATCCGTGACGAGGAACAGAACCTCTTCCCGGCCCTGGCCAAGGCCTGCTCGGCGGAGCGGCTGAACGAACTGGGCGACCAGGTCCGGCGAGCGAAGAAGCTCGCGCCCACCCGTCCCCACCCGGACGCGCCCGACAACAAGCTGCTCGCCGCCGGTACGGGCCTCGTCGACCGCGCCCGCGACCTCGTGACCGGCCGCGGCAAGTCCTGACCTCGGGCCCGTCATGGGCCGGCCCGCCGTGAGGAACGGCGGGCCGGCCCATGACGCGTTCCGGCGCCGATCGGCCCTGCCCGGCGGCCGCGGCGAGCCGCGCCCGGGAGTCGGCCTCCGCGTCCGGGAGCCGGCGTCCACGCCGGGTGTCGGCCGCGTCCGGCCGCCGTCCACGCGCCGACGCCGGACGGTTCCCGGAGGAACCGCCCGGCGAAGGGTGACGGCGCCCGGCGCGTGCCCGTCGGTCCGCGCGGTCCCCGCGCGGCGCGTCCGGGGGCCGGTCAGAGGAAGGGGCCGACGTAGAAGGGGCCGTAGTAGGCGTCGTAGCCCGCCTGGTAGTCGGCGCCGCTGCCGTGGGTGGGGTCGAACGCGGGGCCGTTCTTGATCTCGTCCTTCGTGCGGTCGACGTACACCTTCTTCTCGTGCGGGTCGACCCTGGCCACGGTGCCCGCCGGCAGCAGGACCCGGGTGCCGAAGATCCACGGGCCGGTGTCGACCACGAGGTGGGAGGCGCCGACCTCCTCGGAGTGCTTGTCGACCTTGCCGATCGGGCCGTCGGTGGCCTCGACGTGGAAGCCGACCAGGTCGGCGCCCGAGACGTGGCCGGATTCGGAACGGAACTCCCAGATCCTGCTGGCGCTCATCTCTCTCCTCGCGTCACGGCGCCGCCCGTGCGGCGCGCTCCGTGGCGACCGCCTTCCCGCGCTCTGCGGTTCCATGCCCGCGGCGCGCTCCCGCGAGCGGGTCCGGCGGCTCCGGGCCGAACGCGCGACCGGCCCGTTCGGCGAGCGGACGCGAGAGCGGTCCTGTCCGGGCCCTGCCGTGCCCTTCGGGGGCGTGACGCCGTGACGGGCTGAGCCGTGACGGGCTCCGCCGTGACGGCTCAGCCGCGCTGGCTCAGGCCCGGCCGCCGCCGTGTTCCTCGTCCGGCCACTTCCGGGTGTCCCGAGGCGGCACGTACGGCTCCTCCGCCGGGGACATGCCACCCTCGATGGCCCGCTCCCGCGCCAGCTCGGCGTCGAACTCGAGCCCCAGCAGGATCGCCAGGTTGGACAGCCACAGCCACACCAGGAACACGATCACCCCGGCGAGAGTGCCGTAGGTCTTGTTGTAGGAGCCGAAGTTCGCCACGTACGCGGCGAAACCACCGGACAGGGCCAGCCACAGCAGCACCGCCAGCACGCTGCCCGGCGAGATCCACCGGAAACCCCGGCCGCGGACGTTCGGCGCCGCCCAGTACAGCAGCGCGATCATGAACGACACCAGCGCCACCAGCACCGGCCACTTCGCGATCGACCAGACCGTCACCGCGGTGTCCCCGAGTCCCAGAACGTCCCCGGCCCGCTTCGCCAGCGGGCCCGTGAACACCACGATCACGGCACTGGCCATCAGCAGCACCATCATCAGCAGGGTCAGTCCGATCCGTAGCGGAGTGGTCTTCCAGGCCGGCCGCCCCTCCCGGATGTCGTAGACCGCGTTGCCCGCCCGGATGAACGCCGCGATGTACCCGGACGCCGACCACAGGGCACCCGCCAGGCCCACCACGGCCAGCAGCCCACCCGTTCCCCGGCCGGCCTGCACCTGCGTGACGGCGCTGCGAAGAATGTCGCGCGCCGATCCGGGCGCGAGCTGCTGCAGGTTGTCCAGCACCCCGTTGGTCGCGGACGTGCCGATCAGGCCGAGCACCGACACCAGCACCAGCAAGGCCGGGAACACCGCCAGCACTCCGTAGTACGTGAGCGCGGCGGCACGGTCCGGCAGCTCGTCGTCGAGGAACTCCCGGCCCGTGCGCCTGAGCACGTGCCACCAGCCGCGAGCCGGTACGTCCGTCGGTTCGTCCGGTCCGTGGTCCGCGGCCTGCTGCGGGCCCCGCGTCGTCGCGTCATTCGCTTGTCCGTCGCGTGTTCGTCGCAAGAGTCCCATGGTCAGCGTGTGCCCGCCCGCCACGATCCACACCTTCGACGCCCTCACCGCGGCCCGGTGTGCGGCCCCGGCCCGTGGCCAGGCGCATCCGGCCCCATCACGGCAGCGGCGAGGTCAAACGGCCTCTCGGACCGCGATGCCCTGCCCCGCGACACGCCCGGGTGCGCCCTGTCCGGGTGCGCTCTGTCCGGGACCGCCCTGCCCGGGTGCGCCCTGCCAGGGGCCGGACTCCGCGACCTGTGCGCGCAGGTGCCGCAGCGCTCGGGCGGAGGCGATGCCCACCGCGCCGACCACCTGGCCGTCCCGTACGCAGGCCCCGGCGAAGCGGCGCTCGGCGAGGCTGCCGTCGACGACCTCGAAGCGGTCGGCGCCGCCCGGCGTGCCGAAGGCCTGGACCCGCAGCCCGTACTGGTCGGTCCACAGGTACGGGACCGGCTCGTACGCCTGCCGCGCGCCGCCCTCGCCCGCCAGCAGGTTCCGGGCGACGCACAGGGCCTGCTCGGTGGCGTTGGTGCGCTGTTCGAGGCGGCGCCGGCGGCCGGTGCGGGGGTCGGGCCAGGAGGCGGCGTCGCCGGCCGCCCACACGCCGGGGCCCGCGGCGCAGTGGGCGTCGCAGACCACGCCGTCGTCCAGCCGTAGACCGCTGCCGTCCAGCCACTCGGTGTCCGGTACGGAGCCGACGGCCATCAGCACGGCGTCGGCCTCCAGTTCACCGCCGTCGACCAGGCGCACCCCGGCGGCCCGGTCGCCGCGACGCACGACCGCGCCGGCCGTGCCCCGGCGGATCCGCACCCCGTGCTCGCGGTGCAGACCGGTCAGCAGCGCGGCCGGCTCGGTGCCCAGCACCGCGGCCAGGGGCGTGCCGGTGGACACCAGCCAGGTCACCTCGGCGCCGAGTCCGACGGCGGTGGCCGCCGCCTCCGCACCGAGCAGTCCGCCGCCGACCACCAGCAACCGGGTGCCCGGGCGCAGTTCGGCGCGCAGCGCGAGCGCGTCGGCGAGCGTGCGCAGCACGTGGGCACCGGGTGTGCCCGGCTCGCCGCCCGGCAGCCTGCGCGGCCGCACGCCCGTGGCCAGGACGACGGCCTCGGCCCGGACCCGCCGGCCGTCGGACAGCCCTACCGCCCGCTCGCGCCGGTCGAGGTGCTCGGCGCGTACCCCCAGGCGCAGGTCGAGACCGAGCTCGGCCAGCGCCTGCGGCTCGCGCAGCGCCAGCCGCGCGGGCTCCCACTGCCCGGAGAGCAGCTGCTTGGACAGCGGCGGGCGGTCGTACGGCGGCTCCTCCTCGGCGCCGATCAGGGTGAGGCGGCCGTCGTACCCGGCGCGGCGCAGCGCCTCGGCGGTGTGCAGCCCCGCCGCGCCGGCCCCGACGACGGCCACCGAGCGCGGTGCGCTCACGCCTCGTCCAGCTGGATCGCGGCGGCCGGGCAGACCGCGGCGGCGTCCCGGACGGCCTGGTGGGACTGCGCCGGGGGGCGGGCGTCGAGCAGGACGACGATGCCGTCCTCGTCGCGCTGGTCGAAGACCTCGGGTGCGGAGAGCACGCAGTGACCGGCGCCGCAGCACTTCTCCTGGTCGATCCGGACGAGCATGGGGTTCCTCTCGGGACGCGGCAGGCACGGCCTGCCGGGGCTGAACGGGGTTGAACGGGACTGAACGGGCTTGAACGGGCTTGAACGGGACCGAACGGGGTCGGAGCTGCGGGTGTTGCGGCCCTCCCGGTTCGCCCGGCCTCGGGCGAACCGGGAGGGGTGGGCGCGGCGCCCGCCCGCGCGCCGGCTACCAGGCGACGGGCAGTTCGTGGACGCCGTAGACGAGCATCTCGTCACGGAAGCGGACGTCCTCGAACGGGACGGCCAGGCGCAGGTCGGGCAGCCGCCGCAGGACGGTGTCCAGCGCGATCTGCAGTTCCAGCCGGGCGAGCGGTTGTCCCAGGCACTGGTGGACGCCGAAGCCGAAGGCGAGGTGCAGCCGGGCGTCGCGGGCGAGATCGAGGTCGTCGCCGTCCGGGAACGCGTGCTCGTCCCGGTTGGCGGCGTTGATCATGCAGATGACGCCCTCGCCGGCCGCGATCCGCACCCCGCCGACGGTGACGTCCTCGGTGGCGACCCTGGTCAGCCCGGAGTGCACGATGGTCAGGTAGCGCAGCAGTTCCTCGACCGCGCCGGGGACGGCCTCCGGGTGGGCCCGCAGGTGGGCGAGCTGGTCGGGGTTCCGCAGCAGGGCCAGGACGGAGAGCGCGGTCATGTTCGCCGTGGTCTCGTGCCCGGCCACCAGCAGCAGGCGCCCCATCGCGCCGATCTCCTCGGAGTCCAGCTCGCCGCGCTGCGCCAGCCGGCTCAGGATGCCGTCGTCGGGCTCGGCCCGCTTGGCGTCGGTGAGTCCGACCAGGTAGTCGGCCAGTCTCCGCTGGGCGGCCTCCACCTCTTCGGGCGAGGAGTCGTTGCGCAGCAGGATCCGGCTGCACTGCTGGAAGAAGTCGTGGTCCTGGTAGGGGACTCCGAGCAGCAGGCAGATGACCAGGGAGGGCAGCGGCAGGGCGAACTCGCGGACCAGGTCGGCGCTGTCGCGCCCGGCGGTCATCCGGTCCAGCAGGTCGTCGGCGATCCGCTGGATCTCCGGGCGCAGCGCCTCGACCTTCTTGATCATGAACTCGCCGGTGAGCATCCGGCGCAGCCGGGTGTGCTCCTGACCGTCCATCCGGATGAAGGTGCGCCGGCCGCTGCTCAGCTGCCGGGCGCCGGCGCTGATGAACGGGAAGCCGGGGCGGGTGGCGTCCGAGCTGAAGCGGGGGTCGCCGAGCACCGCCTTGACGTCCTGGTGGCGGGTGATCAGCCAGCTGGGCGTGCCGTCCCAGAGCGAGACGCGGCTGACCGGCTCCTCCTGCTGGGCCTGACGGTAGGCGGGCGGCGGGTCGAACGGGCAGCCCCCGCGGGCGGCGGGGTGGGCGAACCGGGGGGTCTGAGCGGCGGTGGCCATCATGGGCTCCCTTCTCGGAGCATCGGGTGCCGGCGGCGTCGGACGGGTGGGCCCGCGGCGCCGCGGAGCAGTTCCGGACCATTTACATGCCCTAAGCAACTAACTCACCGTCACGCTAACTGGCGGTCCGTGGTGGCGAAAGGGCTCACCGGGTGGCGGTGGAAACTGTCCGAAAACCGGTCACGCGTCCGCGCCGCCACCACGCCACGTACCGGATCGCTACAGTTCCTCCATGCCGGACGCCCCCGACCATCGGACCGCCACCGCCGACCTGGAGGCCGTCCTGGCCTCGCTGGCCTACCTGTTGACCCGCTCCCAGGAGCACGAACGCCGGGCCGCCCGGGCGGGCATCACGGCGGGGCGCTCGGACGTCTACCTGCTGCGTGCGCTCGCCGAGGCCGAGGGCGCCAGTCGGGTCGGCGACCTGGCCGCCCGGCTGATGGTGAAGCCCTCCCACGTCACCCGGCAGATCGACCGGCTGCAGGGCCAGCGCCTGGTGGAGCGCACCCCGGACGTCGCCGACCGGCGGGCCCGCCAGATCGAACTGACCGCCGAGGGGCGGGCGACGCTCGACCGCCTGAAACGGGCCAACATCACCGGGCTCGCCGACGCGCTGCAGGGCGTCCCGGAGGCGGACGTCGCCGCCACCGTCGCCGTGCTGCGCCACCTGATCGAGCGCTACGTCCACCGGGTCCGGTCCGGGGCCCTGTCCGAGGGCGGGGATCCCGGGGGTGACGCTCCCGGGGACGGGCCCGCCGAGGACGGTGCTCCCGAGGACGGAGCTCCCGAGGACGGCCCGTCCGCGGGAGCCGGAACGCACGGCGCCACCCACCCGGATCCGGCCGAAGCGCCCCTCGCTACCGGCCAGTGACGATCCGTCCACAACCTGGCGGCGCGGCAGGGCCGCCCGTACGGGTGGCAGGGCCCGGGGCGCGGCATCGGCATCCGCCTCCGGGGCGAAGCGTCACCCCCCCTCGAAAGGGGTGCGCCCAAGATCCTCTCCCGGCGGACCTCCGTGCGCCCGGCCGCCGGGACCACGCTCGGCGCGCTCTCGATCGGGTCGGCCGGCACCACCCCGGCCGCCGCGCCGGTCGCCGGACCCGCGTAGGAAGGTCCCCACCGGCGGCGGTGGGGGCCTTCGCGCGGTCCTCGCCGCCCGGGGCGGGCGGCCCTGCGGCGGTGCTCAGGCCGTCAGGACGATCTTGCCGGTGACGGTGCCGGACTCCGCCAGGCGCAGGGCCTCGGCGGCGCTGGTGAGCGGCAGTTCGGCGGCGATGCGGGCGGTGACCTCGCCGCGGTGGACGGCGGCGAGCACCTCGGTGAGGTCGCTCCGCAGCTGCGCCCGGAAGCGGTCCTTGGCGAGCGCGCGGCCGGCCCAGATGTTGTAGAAGTACGCGTGCTTGCCGTTGGGCAGGGTGTTCCACAGCGAGGTGCGGGCGAGGATCTTGAGGACCGGCCACTGCTTGGAGCCGCTGTCGTCGCGGGTGGAGGCACTGCCGTAGGCGACGAGGGTGCCGCCGGGCGCGAGCAGGTGCCAGGAGTCGACGACGCTGCGGCCGCCGACGTGGTCGAAGACCGCGTCCACCCCGCCGGGCGCCAGCTCCCGGACCAGCGCGGGCACGTCTCCCGCCCGGTAGTCGACGGGAGTGACGCCCAGCTCCCGCAGCGCTTCGTGGTGCCGGGCGGAGGCCGTGCCGATCACCCGCACCCCGGCGGCCCGGGCGAGCTGGGCCAGGACGGAGCCCACTCCGCCGCTCGCGCCGTGCACCAGGACGGTCTGCCCGGCGCGCACCCGCGCCTTGCGGTGCAGCATCTGCCAGGCGGTGATGCCGTTGACGACGACGGTCTCGGCCTGCGCCGCGCCGAGGCCCTCGGGGACGTCGACCGCGTCCGCGGCGTCGACGACCACGTGGCTGGCCCAGCCGCCGACCTTCACCAGGGCGGCCACCCGCCGCCCGGTCAGGGCCGGGTCGACGCCCGGCCCGGTCGACAGGACCCGGCCCACCAGGTCGTAGCCCGGCACGAAGGGGAACGGCGGCTGGGCGTAGTACCGGCCGCGGCGCATCTGCTGCTCGGCGAAGGAGACGCCGGTGGCCTCCATGGCGATCACGAGCTGTCCCGGGCCGGGCTGCGGCACGGGCGCGTAGCGGATCTGCAGACCCTCCGGGTCGACGACACCGGGCAGGACGACCTCGACAAGGCGCTCGCTGGTCACGGCGGCCTCCTTTCCTAGAACCTGTTGTGTTCGTTATAAGTTCTAACGCATACCGGCGTGAGAGTCAACAACAAGCGTGAGACCCTCTAACAAGGCCGTACCGACCGGGACGCGCCGATGCCGGCCGCGCCCCGGGTGGGCGCGGCCGGCATCGGCGCGTGGCGACCTCCTGGTGCAGCGCGGCTTCGTGGAGGTGGCCGCGACCTCCTCGACCGGGCGGACCACCCGGGTCGCTGTCACCGAGGCCGGACACCGGGCGCTCGCCGAGGCCGAACCGGCCTGGCGCCGTAGCCAGGCATGGCTCGGCGAGGCGATCGGCGCGGACGCCCGCGAGACCCTCGACCGCTGGATCGCCGCCCTGGACCCCGACCACCCGACCCGCTGAGGCGCTCGGCCGCCCGCTGTGCCTCCGGCCTGGCGTGGGCGAGCCCCGGTCGGGCGTGGTCAGGGGGGCGCGGTCGGAGTCCGCGTGCGGAGCGGCTCGGTGGAGCCGGGCCGGGTCCTGAGCCGCCGGATCGGCCCCGCCCGGAAGGTCGGCCTTTTCAACGTCTTGACGAACTGATGACACTGACGGACCATCATGCTGGCGCGCGCCGCACCTCCTCCACCGTTCCGCCCCCACGGACCCCCACAGGAGGACAGTCATGCGACTGCCCCGCCGAGGGAAGCCCGCCGCGGCCACCGCCGTCCTGCTGGCCCTCGCCCTCGCCACCCCGATCACCGCCCGGGCCGCCTCGCCCGACCACCACCCGGCGGTCGTGTCCGGCGCGATCGACCTCACCGACTGGGCCGACTTCTCCGCCGATGCCGCCGACTCCGCCGACAGCGCCCGGCAGTACCGGCTCGACGGCCCCCGCACCGTCGCCGAACGCACCGCCGTCGCCGCCACCGGCGCCTCCGTCGACGCCGTCCTGCCGGACGCGGTGGTGGTCACCGCCACCCCTGCCGAGGCCGCCCGGCTGCGGGCACTCGGCTGGTCGCCCGTCGCGCTGCCCGGCCCCCGCTACGGTTCCGAGTCCGGCGGCGCGCCCGGCGCCGGGAGCCCGGCCGGGCCGGTGTACGACTTCCCGCAGGCCGACTCGGGGTACCACAACTACGCCGAGGCGACCGCCGACATCGACGCCGTGGTCGCCGCACACCCGGACATCATGAGCAAGCGCGTCATCGGCACCTCCTACGAGGGCCGCCCGATCGTCGCCGTGAAGATCAGCGACAACGTCGGCACCGACGAGAACGAGCCCGAGGTGCTGTTCACCGCCCACCAGCACGCCCGCGAGCACCTCACCGTCGAGATGGCGCTCTACCTGCTGCACGAGTTCGGCGACAAGTACGCCACCGACAGCCGGATCGCCAACGCCGTGAACACCCGGGAGATCTGGGTGATCCCCGACCTCAACCCGGACGGCGGCGAGTACGACATCGCCACCGGCCGCTACCGCAGCTGGCGCAAGGACCGCCAGCCGAACCCCGGCAGCACCGGCGTCGGGACCGACCTCAACCGCAACTGGAACTACAAGTGGGGCTGCTGCGGTGGCTCCTCCGGCTCCACCTCCAACGAGACCTACCGCGGCAGCGCCCCGGAGTCGGCCAAGGAGACCAAGGTGGTCGCCGACTTCGTCCGCAGCCGGATCGTCGGCGGCAAGCAGCAGATCACCGCGGCCATCGACTTCCACACCTACAGCCAGCTGGTGCTCTGGCCGTTCGGCTGGACCACCGCCGAGACCGTCCCCGGCATGACCGCGGACGAGTACGACACCTTCGCCGCCCTCGGCCGCTCGATGGCCGCCACCAACGGCTACACGCCCGAGCAGTCCAGCGAGGTGTACATCACCGACGGCGCGATCGACGACTGGCTGTGGGGCTCGCAGCGGGTCTTCGCCTACACCTTCGAGATGTACCCCGGCCCGAGTGGCAGCGGCGGCGGCTTCTACCCGCCCGACGAGGTGATCGGACGCGAGACCAGCCGCAACCGCGAGGCGGTGCTGCGCCTGGTGGAGACGGCCGACTGCGTCTACCGCGCGATCGGCAAGCAGCAGCAGTACTGCGGCATCCCGGCCTGACCGGATCCGCGCACACGGATCCGCGCACGGGGCCCGCGCTCCGTGACCCGCCCAGCGTGACCCGCGCAGCGAGATCCGCACAGTGAGATCCACGCAGCGTGACCCGCGCACCGAGACCCGCGCACCGCGACCCGCCGGGCCCCCGGACCCGGCGGGTCACCGCGTGCCGGTCCTGGGTGAACTGCCCTGCTCGCGCTCACAGTTGGACCGCGAGTGCGACGAACAGCGCCGCCAGCCCGACGGCCAGCCACGCCACGTAGTCCCCGAGCAGCCCGGAGTGCAGGCGACGCAGCGGCAGGACGAGCGCCCGGTGGAGCCCGCCGGTGGCCCGCCGTGGGTCCCGGCGGAGGGCCGCGGTGGCGAAGGCGACGGCCACCAGGGCGGAGAGCAGCCCGAGTCCGAGGCCGGAGGCGGTCCACCAGGCCTCGGGCGCGACGGCCGCCGGCGCCGCCGGCGCCCCCACCCCCGCCGTCGTGGCCGCCCCGGCCGCCGCCCCCGTCCCCGCCGCCGCGGGTACGGCCGACTGCCCGAGCGCGTCGGTGAGGTAGCCGGCGCGGTCGGTGAAGGCCGCCGCGCCCGCCGCGAGGGCCCGGCCGACGCCGGGGAGCACGCCGACGGCCAGGCAGCCCGCCAGCAGCAGCCCGGGCACCAGCACCATCGGCGACGGCGGGCGCCGCACCGGCGCGCGGACCTCGGGTTCCTCGCCCTCCCCGGTGGTGTCGGCCACCTCGGGGTGCTCCTTCGGCGGTGCGCCGAGCCCGCCGAAGACCCGCAGGCCCGCCCGGAGCACCGCGCCACCGGTCAGCGCCGACACCAGTACGAACACCGCGGGCAGCCAGGCCTGTCGGTGCCCGGCCGCCTCCTCGGTGACGGCCTTGCCCAGCCCGGTGCCGAACGGCGGGAGCCCGGCGAGGGCCAGCGCGCCGAGGACGAACAGCAGCCCGGGCAGCCGGAGTTCACGGGCCCGGCCGTGCAGTCCGTGCTCGTCCACCGAGCCGTACCGGTCGAGCAGGACGCCGGTGAGCCCGAACAGCGCCGCCTTGGCGCCCGCGTGGCCGGCCACGTACACCGCCGCCCCGGCCAGTCCGGCCGGGGTGAGCAGGGCCGCGCCGATCAGGAACAGTCCGACGTGCCCGACCGTGGAGAACGCCAGCATCCGCTTCAGGTGCCGCTGTTGCCAGCACATCACCGCTCCGACCAGCGCCGTCAGCACCCCGGCGGCCAGCAGGGTGGTGCGGACGGCGGAGTCGGGCAGACCACCCGGGCCGGCGAAGACCACCCGGTGGATCCGGGCCGCGCCGTACACGCCGAGCTCGACCATCACGCCGGACAGCAGCATGCACACCGGGCTCGGCGCGACCGCGTGCGCGTCCGGCAGCCAGAAGTGGAAGGGCGTCGCGGCGGCCTTCACCAGCGGGCCGGCCAGCACCAGGACGAAGGCGAGCAGCAGCAGGGCGTCCGGGCCGTGCCCGGGGACGGCGAGCCGGTCGAGTTCGGCGCCGATCTGGGCGAGGCCGAGCTCGCCGGTGCGGGCGTAGAGCAGGCCGATGCCGAGCAGCGACAGGTAGGCGGCGGTGGAGTTGACGAGGCCGAAGGCGAGCGCGCCGTGCAGCGGGCGCGGGTCCTCGATCCGGTAGCCGGTCAGCGCGTAGGCGACGGCGCCCATCAGTTCGAAGAAGACGAAGGCGTCGAACAGGTCGCCGGTGAGCGCGAATCCGCACATCCCGGCCTCGAAGAGCAGCACCAGCGCGGGGAACATCCCGCCGTGCTCGCCGGAGGGTTCGTCGAAGTACCGCCAGGCGTAGCCGAGCACCGCGAGCACCAGTACCGCGGCGAGCAGGGCGAGGCCGGTGCCGAGGCGGTCGGCGACCAGCACGATGCCCACGCCGTGCCCGTCGCGCGGGAGCCAGCCGCCGAGCCAGGACACGGCCCGGCCGTCCGGTCCGGTCCGGGCCCAGAGCAGCGCCAGGCAGCCGAGGTCGGCGGCGGCCACGGCGGTGGCGAGCGCGTCGCGGCCGGAGCGCGGCAGCCACCGCCCGGCGACGGCCAGCGATGCGGCGCCCAGCAGCGGGATCGCGACGGCCAGGGGCAGCAGATCGGCGGTTTCCGACGGACTCACCCGCGCAGCCCGGTCAGTTCCTCCGGGTCCACCGTGCCGTGGCGCTTGCGCAGTTGGATCACCAGGGCGAGGAGCAGCGCGGTGACGGTGGCACCGACCACGATGTCGGTGAGCGTCAGCGCCTGGACCACGGGGTCCACCACCGGGGCGTCGGTCGGCAGGTCGGAGAAGACGGGCGCGGTGGCGCCGCGCCGGTAGCCGATCGCGAGCAGCAGCACGTACGTCGAGGACTGCGCGACGGCCAGGCAGCCCACCGCCTGCACCAGGTTGCGGCTGGTCACCAGGCCGTACAGGCCGACGAGCAGGATCCAGCCGGCGACCAGGTAGGGCAGTTCGCTCATCGGCGCTCGCCGCGGGGGACGACCTCGACGGCCTGGTCCAGGAAGTGCGCCAGCAGCACCACCACCCCGGAGGCGACCTCGACCCCGACCGCCGCGTTGACCACGGCCACCAGCCCGCTGGAGGAGAGCTGGTTGAAGGTGCCGAGCGGCAGGGTGTTGGCGAGGTAGCCGGCCCCGGCGGCGAGGCCGACCAGGCCGAGCGCGGCGAACGCCCCGGCGGCCAGCGCGTCCGCGACGTCCAGGGCGGCGAGCGGGCGGATCCGCTTGAGCACCCGGTAGTCGGCGGCGACGTACGCCAGGTGCAACGCCGTGGCGAGGGCCACCCCGCCCTGGAAGCCGCCGCCGGGGCTCAACGCGCCGTGCGCGATGAGGTATCCGCCGGTCAGCACGGTGACGGGCAGCAGCGTGGCGCCGAACAGCCGGGTGGTGGGCAGCACCGGCTCGGCGGTGGCGCGGCGCTTGTGCTCGTCCCGGGCCAGGCGCAGCAGCATGCCCGCGCCGAGCACCGCGCCGAACAGGATCGACTCCTCGCCGAGGGTGTCGAAGGCGCGCTGGTCGAAGTTGACGGAGGAGACGATGTTGGCCGTCCTGTGCTCCAGCCCGGCGGCCACCGCGCGTTCGCCGTACGGGTGGCGGGCGCCGCCGAAGCCGGGCAGCTCACCGGCGGCGGTGATCAGCCCGGCGGCGAGGACGGCGGCCGCGACCAGGAAGAGGCGCAGCCGGACGGTGCGGCTCACTCGGAGCCGTCCGTACGGTCGTCGGAGTGCTCGTCGCGGCGCACCCGGCGGACGGTCAGGAGGATCAGCAGCGGGGTGATCGCGCTGCCGACGCCGAGTTGGGAGAGCGCGACGTCGGGCGCCTGCAGCACGGTGAAGAGCACGGCGAGGCAGAGCCCGAGCAGGGCGAGGACGGCCGCCTGCCGCACCGGGTCGCGGGTGAGCGCGGCCGCGGTGGCGGTGAGCCCGGTCAGCAGCAGGGCGATCACGATCAGGGCGTCGGTCACCGCGGTGCCTCCGACTCGGTGCGGCGGGTGGCCCGGGCGACGGCCATCGTGGTGACGGTGCCGCCGACGGCCGACAGCAGCCCGATCACCAGCAGCTTCACCGCCGCCCGCCCCGGGCCGGTGTCCACCGCGAGGGCGAGCGCGACCAGCGGCACGCCGAGCCCGGCGGCGGGGGAGAGCGCGTGCAGCCGCAGGTACGGGCCGGGGAGCACCGCCAGCGCCAGGGCGGCGAGCAGCAGGGCGGCGGTGCCGGCCCAGAGCAGGACCAGGGCGAGGACGTGGCGGTCCATCAGCGCTCCTCGCCGGCCAGGAAGCGGGTGAACACCAGCGTCCCGGCGGGGGCGAGCACGGCCAGGTCCAGCGCCAGGTCGGTGTACGAGCTGCGGCTGAACCCCTGGGCGAGCAGCAGCAGGACGGCGGCGGTGACGGTGGCGGCGAGGTTCAGCCCGGCCAGCCGCCGGTGCGCCGCGCCGCGCAGTCCGAGCAGCAGGCAGGGAGCGAGCCCGCCGGTGGACAGCAGGGCCGCCGCGAGCAGCCAGGCGTTCACTCGGCGCCGCCCGTGCGCCCGGGTTCGCCGTCCGTCCCCGCGGCCCGGCCGCCGGTCAGCGCGCGTTCCAGGGCGGAGGCCCGGCGGCCGAGGGCGTGGACGGTCAGGCTGCCGTCGGAGCCCTCGACGGCGTAGGCGCCGGGGGTCGCGGAGAGCAGGGCGGCCGCCCAGGCGGGCCCGGTGCCGGGGGCGAGCCGGACGGTCCGGAAGCCGGCCTGCCGGTGCCGGCGGGAGGCGACCGCGAGGGCCAGCCGGCCGGTGTCGGCGAGCAGCGTCCGGGGGAAGGCCCAGAGTGCGGCGGCGAGCCGGGCGGGACCACCCGGGGTGGCGGCGGAGGCGCGCCGCACGGCGATCGCGCCGAGCGCCCCGAGGAACGCGGTGCCGCCGCCCACCGCCACTTCCAGCGGCGTCACCGAGCTGATCAGCACGGTGTTCAGCAGCAGCAACAGGCCCCACCAGAGCAGCAGTTCGGCCGCCGTGCGCACCTCGTCACCCCCGTCCCGGCCGGCTGGGCAGCGCCGCGGGCGCGGCGAGCGGCCCCCAGGTGTACCGCCCGGCGGGTGAGCGCGTCCCGCGCGCAACGCCGCCGCGCGCGGGATCGCCGTGCCGGTCCACCCGTTCGCCGGAGCGCGGGGCGCAGTCGTGGGATAAGCGAATCGGTGCGTTCAACTGATGCCTCGGATCAACGGATTCACCTGATGGTCGGTGCGGTGCGCGAGGCTCGGCTCAGTCCGGCGGCTCCTCCGGCGCGGGCTCGGTGGTCTCGTACTCGGGCCCGTCCTGCGGCCCCTTCTCCTCCTCGTGCTCGGGCGGCGGCGAGCCCTCGCCGGTCATCCGCGACTCGGGGGTCTCGACGCGGACCGGGGGATCCTCGGGTACGCGTTCGTGCTGGTCGGTCATGGGATCGGCCTCCTCGGCCGGACGGTCGAAGCGGTGGTGGCGGCGGTGCGGGGCCCGGGGGCGTTCGGGACGCCCCCGGGCGCCGGGTCAGTGCTTGCCCGCGTCCTTGATCTTCTCGCCGGCCTGCTTCAGGTCGCTCTTCACCTGCTCGCCCTTGCCCCTGATCTCGGTCGAGGGGTTCCCGGTGGCCCTGCCGGTGGCTTCCTTGGCCTTGCCGCGGGCCTTCTCCGCCATGTTGCGCATCTTGTCACCGGTGCCCATGGCAGGCACTCCTCTCGTCTCGTCGACGGGGCGGAACGCGCGTGCAGCGCGGTCCGCCCGGGGCGGAGCTCGCCCCGAACGGCGCCTGCCCGGATGGCCGGGTTCCATGCGCGGGGGGCGAAGGTCATGTCGCGCGGGCCTCCCCACTCGGCGGCGAGGGGTGGGCAGGAGCTGCCGTGATACCTTCTCACTGACGCGTGAGCATCTAGGCAGCGTGCTGCGGAGAGCGGGCGGACCATGGCGAAGACCGGCGCGGACACCCCGCGCGAGCGCTACCGGGCCCAGCTGCGCGAGGAGATCAAACGGCACGCCTGGGAGCAGATCGCCACCGCGGGCGCCTCCGCGCTCTCGCTCAACGCGATCGCCAAGCAGATGGGCCTGAGCGGCCCCGCCCTCTACCGCTACTACGCCGGGCGCGACGAGCTGATCACCGAACTCGTCCGGGACGCCTACCGGAGCCTCGCCGACACCCTCGCCGCGGCCGCCGGCGACGGCGCGGACCTCGCCGGGCTCGCCCGCGCGCTGCGCGGCTGGGCCCTCGCGGACCCGCACCGCTACTTCCTGCTCTACGGCACGCCCGTCCCCGGCTACCACGCGCCGGAGGACACCACCGCGATCGCCGGCGAGATGATGCGCACGCTCGTCGACGCCTGCGTGCCACTGGAAGACGGTGCCCCGCGGACGGAAGGCGGCGCCCCGCGGACGCCGTTCGCCGCGCACCTGGAGACCCACCGGGAGTGGGCCGCCGACCACCCCGCCCCCGCGGGGGCGCTGCACCGCTTCCTGATCTTCTGGACCCGCCTGCACGGAGTCCTGTCGCTGGAACTCGCCGGCCACTTCACCGGCATGGGCTTCGATCCCGCCCTGCTCTTCGAGGCCGAGCTGGAGGGCCTGCTGGACTGACGGCCTGCCGGTCCGGGTGCGCGGTCGCCTACCGCGGGGACCTCGCCGTCGCGCGTGCGGCCCTCCCGTCGGCTGCCCGTCCGTCCGGGGCCCGCCGGCCCGGGGGCCGCCGGTCACGGACCGCCGGTGAGGCGCAGGCCTCACCGCCCCCGGGCGAGCGCCCCCGCCGCCGCGCCGAGCAGTGCCGCGCCGCCGACGGCCGCGAGCAGCCCGTGGTGCTGGGAGGCCCACAACTGGACGCTGCGCTCACGGGATTCGGCGTCGAAGCGGCCGTGCGCGCCGTGGTCCTCGTCGGCGTCCCGGGGCGTCCAGAGGTTGAAGCCATCGTCCGCCCGGTCCGCCCGGTCCGCCCGGTCCGTCCGGTCGTCCCGCTGGGCGTCGATGCCGGTGCGGGCGAGGTAGCGGTCGAGCAGTCCGGGCGCCACGGCGTTGGCGATCAGGGTGGCGGCCGTGCTGGCACCCACCCAGTACTCCCGCCGACCGGGGTGGTCGGCCGCGAACCGGACCGCGCGGGCGGCCAGTTCGGGCTGGTGGACGGGCGGGACGGGCCGGGCGCGGCCGCGCAACCGGTTGAGCACCCAGTCGAACTGCGGGGTGTTGACGGCCGGGAGCTGCACCATGGTCACCCGCACCCCGGAGCCGCTGGCGAGCAGTTCGCAGCGCAAGGCCTCGTGCCAGCCCTGGATCGCGTGCTTCGCGCCGCTGTACGCGGTCTGCAGCGGGATGCCCCGGTAGGCGATCGCCGAACCGACCTGCACGATCGTGCCGTGGTCGCGCGGCAGCATCCGCCGCAGCGCGGCCCGGGTGGCGTTGACGTAGCCCAGATAGGTGACCTCGGTGACCCGCTGGAACTCCTCCGGGCTGATCTCGGTGAAGGGCGCGAAGACCGAGACGAAGGCGTCGTTGACCCAGACGTCGATCGGCCCGAACTCGGCCTCGGCGCGCTCGGCGACGCCCTCGCAGGCCTCGGGGTCGGCCACGTCGGCCAGGACGGTGCGCACCTGGGCGCCGGCGGCCTGCGCCTCCGCCGAGGCGGCGCGCAGGCCGGCCAGGCCGCGGGCGACCAGCACGAGGCGGTCGCCCCGGGCGGCGAAGGCGCGGACACAGGCCCGGCCGACCCCGGCGGTCGCGCCGGTGATCACCACGGTGCGGGGGCGGGAACGCTTACGGATCGTCATACCGGGGCGTCTAGCCCAGCGGACGCCGCCGAAACACCGGCCCGCCGAACCACCGGCTCCGCCGAACCGGGCCGCCGAAACACCGGCGCCGGGAACCGCCGCGCCCGACGGCCCCGTCAGCCCTGCCCGGGGTGCGGCTGCGGCTGCGGAGCCGGTTCGGGGTCGGCCGGGAACGGCTCGGGCGGCGGGAACGGCGGGATCGGCGGCGGCGCCGGATCGGGGCCGCCGGGCCCCGGCGCGGGGTTCGGGTGGGGGATCGGCTGGGTGTCGGGGTCCGGGGGTGTCGGGACGGTCATCGGGCACCTCCCTGGTCGGGGTCGCTGTCCCGCCGCGTGTACCCGGGGGGCGTGCGGCGAATCCCGGGCGGGTCGGAGGTTCCCGCCGGTGGCCCGGTTTCCCGCGCCGCGCAGCGGTTAGCCGCGTTGCGGGGGGCCGTAGGCGTGAAGCACGAAGGAGGAGCACCGTGACCCCGAAGGTTTCCGACCACATCCTGGAACGGCTGCGTGCCTGGGGCGTCGAGTACGTCTTCGGCTACCCGGGCGACGGCATCAACGGACTGCTCACGGCCTGGGGCCGGGCCGACAACCACCCCGTGTTCGTCCAGGCCCGGCACGAGGAGATGGCCGCGTTCGAGGCCGTCGGCTACGCGAAGTTCTCCGGCCGCACCGGTGTGTGCGCGGCCACCTCCGGGCCCGGCGCGATCCACCTCCTGAACGGCCTGTACGACGCCAAGCTCGACCACGTCCCGGTCGTCGCGATCGTCGGGCAGACCAACCGCAGCGCGATGGGCGGCTCCTACCAGCAGGAGGTCGACCTGCTCAGCCTGTTCAAGGACGTCGCCGCCGAGTACTGCCAGATGGTGACCGTCCCCGAGCAGCTGCCCAACGTCCTGGACCGGGCGATGCGCACCGCCGCCGCCCGCCGCACCGTCACCGCCGTCATCGTGCCCGCTGACGTCCAGGAACTGGACTACAGCCCGCCGGAGCACGCCTTCAAGATGGTGCCCTCCAGCCTGGACAGCGCCCGCTGGACGGTGCTGCCCGAGGAGGCGGAGCTGCACCGGGCGGCCGACGTGCTCAACTCCGGCCGGAAGGTCGCCATGCTGGTCGGCCAGGGGGCCCGCGGGGCCCGCCGCCAGGTCCAGCAGGTGGCCGAGCTGCTCGGCGCGGGCGTCGCCAAGGCGCTGCTGGGCAAGGACGCGCTGCCGGACACCCTGCCCTACGTCACCGGCGCGATCGGCCTGCTCGGCACCCGCGCCTCGTACGAGCTGATGCGGGACTGCGACACCCTGCTGACCATCGGCTCCAGCTTCCCGTACACCCAGTTCCTCCCCGAGTTCGGGCAGGCCAGGGGCGTGCAGATCGACCTCGACCCGTTCATGGTCGGCCTGCGCTACCCGTACGAGGTCAACCTGGTCGGCGACGCCGCCCGCACCCTGGACGCGTTGCTGCCGCTGCTGGTTCGCAAGGAGGACCGCGGCTGGCAGCGCACCGTGTGCGACAACGCCGAGCGCTGGCGCGAGGTCATGGAGCGGCGCGCCGGCGTCGAGGCGGACCCGATCAACCCCGAGTACGCGATCCACGCCCTGGACCAGCTGCTGCCCGACGACGCCGTGGTCACCGCCGACTCCGGCTCCGCCGCCAACTGGTACGCCCGCCACCTGCGCTTCCGCGGCGACATGCGCGGCTCGCTGTCCGGCACCCTGGCCACCATGGGGCCCGGCGTCCCGTACGCGATCGGGGCCAAGTTCGCCCACCCCGGGCGGCCCGCGATCGCCCTGGTCGGCGACGGCGCGATGCAGATGAACGGGCTCGCCGAGCTGATCACCATCGCCAAGTACTGGCGGCAGTGGGAGGACCCGCGGCTCGTGGTGGCGGTGCTCAACAACCGCGACCTCAACCAGGTGACCTGGGAGATGCGGGCGATGGAGGGCGCGCCGAGCTTCCTGCCCTCCCAGCAGCTGCCGGACGTCGACTACGCGGGCTTCGCCCGCTCGCTGGGCCTGGGCGCCCGGCGCGTCGACGAGCCCGGCGCGGTGACCGACGGCTGGCAGCACGCCCTGGCCGCCGACCGGCCGTACCTGCTGGAGCTCTGCACCGACCCGGCCGTCCCGCCGATCCCGCCGCACGCCACCTGGGACCAGATCCAGGCCGCCGCCGAGTCGGTGCTGCGCGGGGACGCCGACCGGGCCGCGATGGTCCGCCAGGGGTTCAAGGCCAAGCTGCAGGAGTTCCTGCCCTCCTTCGGAGGCCGGCATGGGCATCGTTGACCCGGTTCGGCGCGGCGCCGGCCTCGCGCTGCGCAACGTGCGCACCGGACGCTTCCAGCGCGCGCTCGCCCTGGCCACCGCCGCCGGCTCGGTGATCACCGCCGCCGAGATCTACCTGGAGCACGACCGGGCCGGCTTCGGCAACCGCGTGATGTGGTGGCCGGTCTGGCTCGGCCCGGTCGGCGCCGTCGCCGGGGTCGGCGGAGCGCTCAGCCCGCGCGCCGCGCACACCCTGCTGCCGGTCGCCTCCGCGGCGATCACCGCCAACGGGCTGCAGGGCACCTACCTGCACGTCCGCGGCATCGCCGAGAAGCCCGGCGGCTGGGCGATGGCCCGCTACAACGTCGAGATGGGGCCGCCGCTGTTCGCCCCGCTGCTGATGAGCCTGGTCGGCGGCATGGGGCTGGTCGCGGCCGTCCTGCGACGGGAGTCCAGGGATGCCTGAGCCCCGCGAGCGCCCGGAGCCGCGCTTCCCCGGGTACGACGTGCTCGACCAACTCCCCCACTGGGACAAGGAGACGGCCGCCGTGGTGGTCGCCCGGACGGGCGGCCCGCAGCCACCGCTGCGCTTCTTCACCCCCGCCGAGGAGGCCACCGCCCGCGCCCTGCTGGACCAGTTGCTCGACCACCCGGACGTGCCGCTGCTCGCCATGATCGACGCCCGGCTCGCCGAACAGCAGACCGACGGCTGGCACTACGCCGACATGCCGCCGGACGACGAGGCGTGGCGGCAGAGCCTGCACGCCCTGGACGAGGACGCCGAGGGCCCCTTCTCCGCGCTCACCGAGGTGCAGCAGCAGGCCTTGCTCGGCCGCGTCCAGGAGATGCAGGGCGCGCGCTGGCACGGCCTGCCCGCCCGCCACGTGTGGAGCCTGTGGACCCGCTACGCCTGCACCGCCTACTACTCCACCCCCACCGCCTGGAACGAGATCGGCTTCGGCGGCCCCGCCCACCCGCGCGGCTACCTGCGCCTCGGCGTCGGCCTGCGCGAGCCCTGGGAGGTCCCCGACGCCCACTCCCGGCCGCCCCGCCCGCCGGACGACGAACCCCCGCGCCCGGTGCCCCCCGCCACCGACCCGGGCCGCCACTCCCGGCTGCGCGCCGCCGCCGGGACGGTGCGGGCCAACGCCGCCGCCGAACGCGAGGTCCGCCGCCGCAACGCCTCCGCCTGGCTGCTGCCGCGCGACGGCCACGGCTTCGACCACACCCTGCGGCGCGACATGCGCCGCCACCGGGACACCGACGAGGTCGACCTGCTGATCGTCGGCTGCGGCGCCGGCGGCGCCACCCTCGCCCAGCGGATGGCCCGCCGCGGCTGGAGCGTGGTCGTCCTGGAGGCCGGTCCGTTCTGGGACCCGCTCACCGACTGGGTCAGCGACGAAGCCGGCTCCCACCACCTTTACTGGACCGAGCCGCGCCTCATCTCCGGCACCGACCCGGTGCCGCTCGGCTCCAACAACTCCGGCCGGGGCGTGGGCGGTTCGATGGTCCACTTCGCCGGCTACACACCCCGCTTCCACCCCTCCGACTTCCGCACCCACAGCCTGGACGGCGTCGGCGCCGACTGGCCGATCGACTACGCCGACCTGCGCGACTCCTACCGCCGCCTGGAGTACGAACTGCCCGTCGCCGGCCAGTACTGGCCCTGGGGCGAACCGCACCCCTACCCGCACCCGCCGCACCCCGTCGGCGGCAACGGCGAGATCTTCCTGCGCGGCGCCGCCGCCCTCGGCATCCAGGCCCGGGTCGGCCCGGTCGCCATCACCAACGGCCGCTTCGGCCGCCGCCCGCACTGCATCTACCGGGGGTTCTGCCTCCAGGGCTGCAAGGTCAACGCCAAGGCCTCCCCGCTGATCACCCACGTACCCGACGCGCTCGCGCACGGCGCCGAGATCCGCGCCGACTGCATGGCCTCCGGCGTCGAACTCGACCACGAGGGCTACGCCCGCGGCGTGCGCTACTTCCACCACGGCCGCGAACACCTCCAGCGCGCCCGGACCGTCGCGATCGCCGGGTACGCCATCGAGACCCCGCGGCTGCTCCTCAACTCCACCAGCCGCCGCTTCCCCGAGGGCCTGTGCAACGACCACGACCTGGTCGGCCGCTACGTCATGGTGCAGGGCGCGCCGCAGACCTCCGGCCGCTTCGAGGAGGAGATCCGCGCCTACAAGGCGCCGCCGCCGGAGGTCTCCACCGAGCAGTACTACGAGACCGACCCCGCCAAGCCCTACAAACGCGGCTTCACCATCCAGAACATCTCGCCGCTGCCCATCACCTGGGCCGAACACGTCATCGCCCAGGGCCACTGGGGCCCCGACCTGCGCCGCTACCTCGGCGACTACGTGCACTGGGCGACCCTCGGCGCCATGGCGGAACTGCTGCCCCAGGCCGACAACCGGGTCACCCTGGCCGCGGAGACCGACCGGCGCGGCCTGCCCGTCGCCCAGTTCTCCTTCTCCCAGTGCGAGAACGACCGGATGCTGATCCGCGCCGCCCGGGAGGTCATGGAGTCCCTGCTGCGCGCCGCCGGGGCGAGCGAGGTCATCACCATCGACCGCTACGCCCATCTGGTGGGCGGCTGCCGGATGGGCGCCGACCCCCAGAGCGGCGTCGTCGACCACCGGCTGCGCACCTTCGCCGTGCCCAACCTGCTGATCACCGACGGCAGCGTGCTCCCCACCCAGGGCAGCGCCAACCCGGCGCTGACCATCATGGCGCTGGTCGACCGCGCCGCCGGCCTGCTGGCGGCGGGCGAGCGCTCGGGACTGCGGGCGCCGTCATGAGCGAGGTCGAGCGGATCGGCGTCCGCGTCTTCACCGTGCCGACCGACGCCCCGGAGGCGGACGGCACCCTCGCCTGGGACCACACCACGCTGGTCCTGGCCGAGGCCGTCAGCGGTCCGCACCGCGGCCTCGGCTGGACGTACGGCGCGCCCGCCACCGCCGCCGTGATCATCGAGGAGCTCGCCCCGCTGGTCACCGGGCGGGACGCCCACGACACCAGCGGCGCGTACGGGGCGATGAACCGGGCGGTGCGCAACACCGGCCGCCCGGGCCTGGTCGCGGGCGCCGTCTCGGCCGTCGACTTCGCCCTGTGGGACCTGCGCGGACACCTGCTCGGCCTGCCCCTCGCCCGGCTGCTCGGCGGCGCCGCCCGCCCGGTCGCGGTGTACGGCAGCGGCGGCTTCACCACCTACTCGGCGGACCGGCAGCGACGGCAACTGCTCGGCTGGACCGAGGAACTGGGCATCCCCCGGGTCAAGATCAAGATCGGTGAGTCCTGGGGCACCCGCGAACGGCGCGACCTCGAACGGGTCCGCGCCGCCCGGACCACCGTCGGCGACGACGTGGAGCTGTACACCGATGCCAACGGCGGCTACCGGCGCAAGCAGGCCGTCCGGATCGGCGCCGCGCTCGCCGACCAGGGCGTCACCTGGTTCGAGGAGCCGGTCTCCTCCGACGACCTCACCGGCCTGCGCGCCGTCCGCGACGCCGTCGCGCCCGACGTCACGGCGGGGGAGTACGGCTACGACCTCGCCTACTTCGCCCGGATGGTCCGCGTCGTCGACTGCCTCCAGGCCGACGCCACCCGCTGCGGCGGCCTCACCGGCTGGCTGCGCACCGCCGCCCTCGCCGAGGCGCACGGCCTCGACGTCTCCGCGCACTGCGCCCCCCACCTGCACGCCCACGCGGCGGCTGCCGTCCCCAACTGCCGCCACCTGGAGTGGTTCCACGACCACGTCCGGATCGAGCGGCTGCTCTTCGACGGGACGCTCGACCCGTCCGGCGGCACCGTCACCCCCGGCGCCGACGGCGCACCCGGCCACGGCCTGCGCCTGGCGGCCGACCGGGCCGAGGGGTACCGCGTCGCCTGAGGGAGCCTATGAGCGGAGTCCATGAGCGGAGTTTCTGAGCGGAGTTCCTGAGCTGGGCTGATGAGCCGAGTTCATGAGCCAGGCCCCATCCGCGGAGCTCATAAGCGGGTCTCCTGAGCCGGGTTCATGACGGGGCCGCATGAGGTCGGGTCCCATCGGCCAAGACCCATGAGCCGAACTCATGAGAGGGTCCGACGCGCCGGGCCCAGAGCCGGGTCTCATGAGCCGCGTTCATGTGCCGGGCCCCATGAGACGAGTTCATGAGCCCAGCCCGCCCAGCCCGGCCGTGGCTCAGGCGCCCGGCGGCCGAGCCAACCGGGCCGCGGCCTCCAGCAGCATGGCGTGCACGAAGGCCTGGGGCAGGTTGCCCCGCTGCTGGCGCTGCGCGATGTCGTACTCCTCCGAGAACAGTCCCGCCGAGCCGCACAGGCCGCGGGTCGTCTCGAACCAGCGCGCCGCCTCCACCGCGTCGCCCTGCTGGTGCTCGGCCATCGCCAGCAGGAAGCCGCACAGCACGAACGCGCCCTCGGCCTCGGCCAGCGGCCGCTCGTCGTGCCGGAACCGGTAGGCGTAGTGCCCGTCGGTGAGTTCGCGGCGGCAGGCGTTCAGCGTGGCGACCGTCCGTGGGTCGTCCGGCGCCGGAGTGCCGCGCAGCGGCGGGAGCAGCAGGGCGAGGTCGGGCGCCGGGTCCCCGGGGGAGCGCTGCCAGCGGCCCGAGGGATGCACGGCGTGGCGGCCGGTGTGGGCCAGCAGCCGGTCGGCCAGGGCGGTCCAGTCCGCCGCGAGGCCGCCCGGGACGCCCGCCGGACCGGCCGCCTCCGGGCGGGCGATCGCGCGCAGCCCGGCGGCGCAGATCAGCCGGCTGTGGGTCCAGGCGCGGTCTCCCAACTCCCACACGCCGGCGTCCGGTTCGCGCCACCGGCGGGCGATGGCGGTGGCTGCCGTGCGGACCGCCGTACGGGCGTCCGGATCCAGCCGGCCGTGCCGGGCGGCCGCCGCGTACAGCAGCAGGGCCTCGCCGAAGACGTCCAGCTGGAACTGCCGGGTGATCTGGTTGCCGACCCGGTCGTGGCCGCCCGGGTAGCCGGGCAGGTCGACCGTCCGCTGGTCGGGCACCCGCCCGCCCGTCACCGTGTACGCGGGGGAGAGGCCGGGGCCGTGCTCGTCGAGCCTCGCCGTGGTGAACCGCACCGCGTCGTCGAGCAGTCCGTACGGCCCGCAGGCCGCCACCGCCTGGCCGGCCAGGCACTGGTCGCGGATCCAGACGTAGCGGTAGTCGTAGTTGCGGCCGGTCTCGGCCCGCTCCGGCAGGCTGGTGGTCGCCGCGGCCACCATGCCACCGGTGGCGGGCGAGGTGAGGCCGCGCAGCACGGCGTAGGAGAACCTGGCGTCGCGGTCGTCCAGGGTGTGCCCGAGCGCGGGCACGGCCTCCCGCCAGGCCCGCTCGGTGGCCCGCCAGCAGCGCTCCGGCTCCGGTACCGGTCCGTCCAGGCGCTGGTCGCAGGCCTCCAGCACGAGGTCCAGCCGCTCGCCCGGGCGGAGCACCAGCTCGGCGACGAGCCCGCCGCCCGGCGCCGGGCGGGCCGCGCCGAGGCCCGTCCAGCGCAGCCGCAGCGGCCCCGCGCGCAGCGACCAGCCCTCCGGGATCCGGCGCGGCGCCCGGCAGCGGCGCGAGGCGAAGCCCTGGCCCGGCTCCAGGACCACCCGGAACCGCACCGGCGCGAACTCGGCGGTCAGCCGGCGCAGCAGCACCAGCCGGTGCGGATCGGCGGGCAGAGCCAGCGCCTCCCGGCACACCAGCACCCCCTCCTCGGTGACCCACCGGCTGCGGCGGATCAGCCCGCCGTCCTCGTAGTGGCCGCCGGGCACGAACCGGCCGGCCGGCGTCACCGCGTACACACCACTGCCGCCGACCAGGCCGGCGAACAGCGGGTCCGAGTCCCAGCGGGGCGCGCACAGCCAGGCGACCTCGCCGAAGGGCCCCACCAGCGCGCCGCGTTCGCCGTCGGCGAGGAGGGCGTACTCGCGCAGGCTCCAGGGCGGGTGGGCCGTCACGGCGCGCTCCCCAGGGTCAGGCCGCGACCTGCGGCAGGATCTGCTCGCGGTAGAAGTCGAAGAACCCTTCCTGCTCCTGGCCGATCTGACCGACGTACACCTCGTCGAAGCCGGCCCCGACGTACGAGCGCAGCCGGTCGGCGTGCGCCTGCGGGTCGTCACCGCAGGTGACCGACCGGGCCACCAGGTCCTCGGTGACCAGCTCGGTGGCCTGCTCGAAGTGCTCCGGGGTGGGCAGCACCTGGGCGAGCTCGCCGGGCAGCAGCTCGGACGGCCAGAGCCGGTGGACGGTCTTGACCGCCCGCTCCTCGTCCTCCGACCAGCAGACCTTCACCCCGCCCAGCACCGGCCCGGTGCCGCCGGCCGCCCGGTAGCGGCCGATGATCTCGGTGTCCGGGGTCATGGTGACCAGCCCGTCCCCGAGTCGCGCCGCCAGTTCGGCCGCCTTGGGGCCGAACGCCGAGACGTACACGGGCAGCCGGCCCTCCTTCGGCGGCGTGTACAGCCGGGCGTTCTCGACCGTGTAGTGCGTGCCGCGGTGGGAGACCACCTCACCGGTGAACAGCTCGCGCATCACCGCGACGGCCTCCTCCAGCATCTCCGCCCGCACCGCGAACGGCGGCCAGCGGTCGCCGAGCACGTGCTCGTTGAGCGCCTCTCCGGTGCCCACCCCGAGGCGCAGTCCGCCCGCCAGCTGCACGTCCGCCGTGGCCGCGGCCTGCGCCGTCACCGCCGGGTGCAGCCGCACGGTCGGGCAGGTGACGAGCGTGGTCACCGGCAACCGGGTGACCTGCGACAGCGCGCCGATGACGCCCCAGACGAACGGGCTGTTGCCCTGGGCGTCGTTCCACGGGTGGTAGTGGTCGGAGATCGCGAGCCGGGTGAAGCCGGCCCGCTCCGCCAGCCTGGCCTGTTCGACCAGCTGGGCGGGCGTGAACTCCTCGCAGGACAGGAAGTAGCCGAACGCGGTCATGGCAGCCTCGGTTCCTCGGTGGACCCTCCGCCGGAACGGCTAACCCGACCGGGCCCGGCGAAACCTCCGGTGCCGCCGCGGGGTCAGGACGGCGCCTCGCCCGGGTCGGGGAAGGAGTGGTGCTCGTGCGCGACCAGCCAGCGTCCGTCCTCCTTGCGCAGCCCGACGGTCAGCCGCAGCCGCTGGGCCGGGCGCTGCGCGAAGTCCTGCGGGGTGCCGCAGCGCAGCAGGGCGTGCGCGAAGGCGACGTCCGCCCCGGCGGTCACCTCCAGTGACTCGATCTCGAACGCGGCGCCCTGCGCCTGCCACTCGAAGAACGGCGGCCAGGTCTCCCGGTAGGCGTCGAGACCGCGCACGCCCTCGTAGGGCGGCGGCACGTCGAACATCACGATGTCCGCCGCGTGGTCGGCGAGCACCCCGTCGAGGTCGCCCGTGTGGACCGCGGCGGCCCAGTTCCGGATCAGGTCCGCGACCTGCTCCTCGTCGCTCTTGGCCATGGTCGAGAGCATAGGGCCGGTCTTCGCACCCCCGCCTGCGGGCCGACGCTGCCCGGTCTCCGGCCGGGAGGTGCCGCACCGAGGCCGCCCGACCTGGCGGGGCCCCGGCCGCGATGGGGCGTGTACGCCCCGCCGCGCTCCCCGGGGAGCGCGTGTCCGGGGTCGGCGTGTTCGCCGCTTCGTCACGTCGGGTAGTGGATCAGTCGCAGCTTGTGCCCGAAGGGGGGTGGTCCAGGGAGTCACGATGTCGGAACAGGATCCGCTCGGCACGCGTGCCGGTTCGGAAGGGCCTCCGGTGCGGTCCGGCCGGGTGCCGCCGCAGCTGCCCCCGCCCGCGGGCGATGCCGGGCCCGTCCCCGCGGGCCCCGGGCACCCCGATCCCGCCGGACCCTGGCCCGACCGGATGCTGCCCCTGCTGCGCACCCCGACGGCCGATCGCCGCCCCGCGCCGGAGGCGCCCGGTGCGGATCCGGCCGGCGCCGCCGAGCCGGGCCCGGTCCTGGACCTCGCCCTGCTGGTGGGGGAGCTGCTGCTGGCCAGTGGCGAGGCGGCCGAGGACGTCGAGGCGGCCATGCTCGCCGTCGCCCGGGCCTACCGGGTCCACCCGTGCGACCCCCAGGTCACCTTCACCCGGGTGGCGATCTCCTACCAGCCGGGCCCGCCCGAGCCGCCGCTGACGTCCGAGTGCTGGGTGCGCCGCCCCGCCGGGGACTACGCCCGGCTGGCCGCCGTGTTCCGGCTGGTCACCGCGATCGCGGCCGGGGGCGTCACGGTCCACGACGCCCATGCGCGGCTGACGGCCGTGCACCGCGGCGGCCGCCGCTACCCGGGCTGGCTGGTCCTGCTGTGCTGCGGGCTGCTGGCCGGGCTCGCGACCCTGCTGGTGGGCGGCCGGACCGATGCTCGGGCCTGGCTGGTGTTCGCCAGCGCCGGCGTCGCGGCCCTGGCGGGCGAGCGGCTGTCCGCCCTGGTGGCGCGGCACGACCTGCCGCCCTTCTACCGCTTCGCGGTGGCCGCGACGCCGGCCGCGGTGATCGGCATCCTGCTCTCGTTCAACGGCTTGCACCTGCGCGGCTCGGTCGTGATCACCGGAGGGCTGTTCGCGCTGCTGCCGGGCTGGCCGATGGTGGCGGCGGCCCAGGACGGCCTGGCGGGCTTCTACCTCACCGCCGCGGCGCGGCTGTTGGAAGCGCTCTACCTGATGGCGGGCGTGGTGATCGGGGTGATGACGGTGCTGTACGTGGGCGTCAACAACGGCGCGGACCTGGCCGCCCAGGACGTCCCGCCGGTGGCGGTGAACCCGCCGCTCCAGCTCGTGGCGGCGGTGCTGCTGACGCTGACCTTCGCGGTCCTGCTGAACACCGAGCCGGCCACGCTGCCCGCGGTCCTGCTGAACAGCGCGGCCGGCTGGACGACGTACGGGGTGCTGGCCAACGCCGGTGTCGAGCCGATCCTGGCCACCGGACTCGCCGCCGGGCTGGTGGGGCTCTCCGGCCAGTTCATGGCGCGCTACCGGGGCGGCCCGGTGCTGCCGCACGTCACGGCGGCGCTGGGGCCGCTGCTGCCCGGGTCGGTGCTGTACTTCGGGATGCTCGCCTTCGTCCGGGGCCGGCCCGAGGCCGGGCTGAGCGGCATCGGGCGCGCCGCCGCGATGGCGATGGCCCTCGCCGTCGGCGTGAGCCTGGGCCGCGAGCTGGCCCGGCTCTTCCTGCCCGGTCCGCCCGCGGCCCCGCCGACCCGCCGGCCGGGCGGCCGACACCGACGGTGACGGTTCCCCGAACCGGCGGCGCTCGCTCGGTTTGCCCGGCCGCCGTCGCGGTAGACGCGAGGCTGAACGGGCGGAGAAGGGCGGCTCCGAGGCCGCCCCGCTCGACGCCCGCCCCTTTCGTCACTCCTGGGAGGCTGCCGTGATCGTCCTCGGTGTCATCCTGCTCATCATCGGCTTCGTCACGGGCATCTCGATCCTGTGGACCATCGGCATCGTGCTGCTGGTCATCGGTCTGATCCTGTGGGTCGCGGGCGCCCTCGGCCACGCCGTCGGCGGACGCCGCCACTACTACTGATCCGTCTGATCCGTCTGATGTGACCGGATCCGTTCCGCTGTGACCGGATCCGTCCCGCGCGACCCCACCCGCGGCCGGCCGGCCCTCAGCGCAGCAGGGCGGCGAGCAGCTCGGCGATGGTCGGCCCGGCATCGGCCGGGTGCCGCAGCTGCTTGCCGTCCATCACGCTGTAGTGGTTGGTACGGCCGCGCCGCTCGTGCGTGAGGTAGCCCTCCTCCTCGAGGTCCACGATGATCCGCTGCACGGCGCGCTCGGTGAGCAGGCACTGGGCGGCGATGTCACGGACCCGGATGCCGGGGTCGCGCGCGATCTGGACGAGGACGCGGGCGTGGTTCGTCAGGAAGGTCCACTGCCGCGCCCTGGCCGGGCCGGTTTCCACGGCTCAAGGATAGGGTCGGCGGGGTGCCCGCCGGAACCGCGCCCGTCGGCCCCCTTCAGGGGCATTCCTCGTGCAGCCCGCAGAGCCAGGCCAGCGCCTGGTGGGCGCCGAGCACGTAGGCGTGCTCCGTCCCCTGGGTCAGGGCCCGGCGCAGCCGGACGGCGGCGGCCTGGCACTCCGCCAGCAGCTGCGCCCGGCACGGTTCGGCGGCGCCGACCGCGGCGGTCGCGGTGACCGGCGCCGCGACCTGGGCTCCGGCGGCCCAGCGGTAGGCGCCCAGGACGCCGTGTTCGAAGCCGGTCCACGGCCGGGGGCGCCGGTTGGCCGTGTCGATCGCGGCGAACACCTCGTCCAGCGGGCGCACTCCCACGGCCGGGATCGTCTCGTCACTGGTCATGCCCGCAACCTATGTGCGGGCGGGCCGCCCGGCCCCGGGGTGGCCGCCCCGGCGCGGCCCGGCGGCGGCGGGTTCCACCCGGGCGGGGGAGGGCCCGCCGGGGGAGCGGGGGCGCGCCCGGTAGTCTGACCGGGTCGTGCCCGGCCGGTGAGGTGGCCGGGCCGGATGATCGGTGCGGGCCGGCGGCCCGCTGGTGGAGACCCCTGATGACTCGTCGTTTTGACTGCTCGGACCCGTCGGAGCGCGCAGCCGGGCTGCGCGAGGCCGTGGCCGCGGTGCGCCGTGGCGAACTCGTCGTGCTGCCCACGGACACCGTGTACGGCGTGGGCGCGGACGCCTTCGTGCCGGAGGCGGTGGCCCGGTTGCTGGCGGCCAAGGGCCGCGGGCGGAACATGCCCTCGCCCGTTCTGGTCGGATCCCCGGAGGGTCTCGACGGCCTGGTCGAGGTGACGGATCGTGCGCGGGCCCTGGTGGCCGCCTTCTGGCCGGGCGGGCTGACGGTGGTCGCCCGGCACCTGCCGTCGGTCGAGCTGGACCTCGGCGAGACCAACGGGACGGTCGCGGTGCGGATGCCCGCGCACCCGGTCGCCATCGAACTGCTCAACGCCACCGGTCCGTTGGCGGTCTCCAGCGCCAACCTGACCGGCCACGACTCCCCGCAGGACTGCGACGCCGCCCAGGGCATGCTGGGCGACTCGGTGGCGGTCTACCTCGACGGCGGCCGGACCGAGGCGGCCGTGGGCTCCTCGATCGTGGACATCACCGGGGACGTGCCGCTGCTGCTGCGGGCCGGCGCGATCGAGGTCGAGAAGCTGCGCGAGGTCGTCCCGGACCTGCGGGAGCGCTGAGCCCCGACGCACGGCCGCCGGCCCGGCCGGGGCGCCGCACCGCGTGGCGCCCCGGCGGTACACCCGCAGCCAGGCCCTGGCCGGCGGATCGTGCCGGGCGCGCGGCTCCCCCAGCCGAAGGGCGGGGGAGCCGCGCGCCGATCCGACGAGATCCGCCGGCCAGGGCCTAGGGTCGGCCATGGCGCGCCGGGGCGGGCCCCTCGCCGCGGCCGGGGGTGTCGGCGGTGCCACCCGGGGGCGTCATCGGCTCCGCTGCGGAGGTTCCATGAGCGCCACGTCCACCGCGTCGCGTCGTACCCGGGCCCGGGTGCGCCAGGGCAGCACCCTGCTGCGCTGGCTGTTCACCACCGACCACAAGGTGATCGGGAACCTCTACCTGGCGACCGCGTTCGGCTTCTTCCTGGTCGGCGGGGTGCTGGCGCTGCTGATGCGCGGTCAACTGCTCGGGCCCGACACGGGGTTCCTGTCGAACCAGCAGTACAACCAGATGTTCACCATGCACGGCACGATCATGCTGCTGCTGTTCGCCACCCCCACCTTCGCCGGGTTCGCCAACGCGATCATGCCGCTGCAGATCGGCGCGCCGGACGTCGCCTTCCCCCGCCTGAACGCCTTCACCTACTGGGCGTTCCTGCTCGGGGGTCTCATGGTGCTGGGCGGCTTCCTCACCTCCCAGGGAGCGCCCGCCTTCGGCTGGTTCGCCTACGCGCCGCTGAACGGGCCGGCGTTCTCACCGGGGCAGGGCGGCGACCTGTGGGCCTTCGGCCTGGTGGTGGCCGGCCTCGGCACGATCCTGGGCTCGGTCAACTTCATCACCACCATCACCTGCCTGCGGGCGCCGGGCATGACGCTGTTCCGGATGCCGATCTTCACCTGGAACGTGCTGTTCACCTCGATCATGGTGCTGTTGGCCTTCCCGGTGCTGACGGCCGCGCTGCTCTGCCTGGAAGCCGACCGGAAGTTCGGCGCGCACGCCTTCGACGCGGCCAACGGCGGGGCCATCCTCTGGCAGCACCTCTTCTGGTTCTTCGGCCACCCCGAGGTCTACATCGTCGCGATCCCGTTCTTCGGCATCGTCACCGAGATCATCCCGGTGTTCAGCCGCAAACCGGTGTTCGGCTACTACGGCATGATCGGCGCGACGATCTCCATCACCGCCCTGTCCATGACGGTGTGGGCGCACCACATGTTCGTCACCGGCCAGGTGCTGCTGCCCTTCTTCTCGATGATGTCGTTCCTGATCGCCGTCCCCACCGGGGTGAAGTTCTTCAACTGGGTCGGGACGATGTGGAACGGCTCGTTGTCCCTCGAGACGCCGATGCTGTGGTCGATCGGCTTCATGGTGACCTTCCTCTTCGGCGGGCTGAGCGGGGTGCTGCTGGCCGCGCCGCCGATCGACTTCCACGTCACCGACAGCTACTTCGTGGTGGCCCACCTGCACTACGTGCTGTTCGGCACCGTCGTGTTCGCCACCTTCGGCGGCTTCTACTTCTGGTGGCCCAAGCTGACCGGCAAGATGCTCGACGAGCGGCTCGGGAAGGTGCACTTCTGGATCCTGTTCGTCGGGTTCCAGACCACCTTCCTGGTGATGCACTGGCTGGGCGCCCAGGGCATGCCGCGCCGCTACGCGACCTATCTGCCGGTGGACGGGTTCACGGCGCTCAACGTGTGCGCCTCGATCGGGTCCTTCCTGCTCGGGGTCTCCAACCTGCCCTTCTTCTACAACGTCTGGACCACCACCCGGCACGGCACCCGGGTGACCGAGGACGACCCGTGGGGCTGGGGCCGGTCGCTGGAGTGGGCCACCTCCTGCCCGCCGCCGCACCACAACTTCCACGCCCTGCCCCGGATCCGCTCCGAGTCCCCGGCCTTCGACCTGCACCATCCGGAGGTGCCGCCGGAACAGGGCTCGGACGCGGCCTCCGAACACACCGCCGGCCGGAGCGGCGAGCAGGGGAGCGGGCGATGAAGACGGAGGCCCGGCTGTTCGCCGTCATGACGGGGTTCTTCGCGGTGACCGGACTGATCTACGGCTTCTGGGCGCAGGAGCCGGCCGGCAAGGCCATCCTGACGGTGGCGTTCCTGATGTCCGGGCTGATCGCGCTGTTCTGGTTCCTCCAGCACCAGCGGCGGGGCGGCGGACGGCCGGAGGACCGCAAGGGCGCCGAGATCGTCGAGGGCGGGGGCCCGGTGGGGTTCTTCCCGCCCCGCAGCGGCTACCCGGTGCTGACGGCCGTCGGCGTGGCGGTGTTCGCCCTCGGCCTGGTCTTCGCCCGGTGGCTGGTCGTCACGGGCGCCCTGGTGCTGGTCTACGCGGTCTGCGGCTTCATCTTCCAGTACCGCGACGACGACGGCGGATGAGCCCGCCGAGGAGGCGGCGCACCGGGCCGGGGCGGGCGGGCGCGATCGGCTCCGGCGGGGCCGCCGGGTGGGCGGGGGCCGTCAGGACGCCCGTGATGCGCGCCGACTCCCCTTCGGTGGCGGGCAGTTCGACCCGGTCGCGGTAGAACCAGGAGCTGGCCGCGGCCTGCACCCGCTGGTGCCGCGGCGCGCCGTCCGGGGCCGGGAGCGGGTCCGGCGCGGACCGGGCCAGCAGCACGTACCGCTCGTCCGCCGGCACCGGGCGGCGGTGCCCGGTGAAACCGCCGTCGGGGGACTGGTCGATCCGCCCGGTCTCGTCGCCCTTCAGCAGCCGGTCGCGGTCCCTGGCCTGCAGCGCGAGGCAGAGCCGGCGGGTGAGCAGGAACGCCAGCGGCGGCAGCACGATCAGGGCGATCCGCAGGACGACGGTGAGCGCGTTGACGGAGACGCCGAAGACGTACGCGATCACGTCGTTGCCGCCGGCGATCAGCAGCACCGCGTAAGCGGTGATCCCGGCCACGCCCAGCCCGGTGCGGGTGGGCTTGTTGCGCGGGCGGTCGCACAGGTGGTGCTCGCCCGGCTCCGGGTCGAGCCACCGCTCGGCGAAGGGGTAGGCGTAGAGCACCGCGAACAGCAGCCCGGGCACCACCAGGGCCGGCAGGAAGACGTTCCAGGACACCGTGTGCCCCAGCAGGCCGGTCTCGGCGGCGGGCATCAGCCGCAGGGCGCCCTCGATGAACCCGATGTACCAGTCCGGCTGGGCGCCGACCGCGGCCACGTCAGGCCGGTAGGAGGAGTAGCGCCAGATCGGGTTGACCTCGGCGAGGAAGGCCGACACCGCCATCACCCCGGCCACCGCGAAGGTCAGGCCCACCGTACGGGTGAGGAACTGCGGGAAGAAGGGCATCCCGACGACGTTCCGATTGGTGCGGCCGGGCGCGGCCCAGTGGGTGTGCTTCAGCACCACCACCAGGGTCAGGTGTGCCCCGACCAGGGCCAGCAGCAGGCCGGGCACCAGCAGGACGTGCACGGTGAACAGGCGCGGGATGATCGCCTCGCCGGGGAACTGGCCGCCGAAGGCGAAGAAGGTCAGGTAGCTGCCGACCAGCGGCACCGAGAGCAGGACGCCCTCGGCGATCCGCAGGCCGGTGCCCGAGAGGGTGTCGTCCGGCAGCGAGTAGCCGGAGAACCCTTCGAGCAGCGCGAGGTTGAACAGCGTCACCCCGATCACCCAGTTGAGCTCGCGCGGTCGGCGGAAGGCCCCGGTGAAGAACACCCGCAGCAGGTGCAGGCCGATCGCCGAGGCGAACAACAGCGCCGACCAGTGGTGGATCTGACGGATCAGCAGCCCGCCGCGCACCTCGAAGCTGAGGTGCAGCGTCGACGCGTACGCCTCGGAGACCCGCACCCCGCGCAACGGCAGGTAGGCGCCGTCGTAGACGACCTCGCGCATGCTCG
Organism: Kitasatospora sp. NPDC053308; assembly: GCF_055585785.1. Lineage (NCBI taxonomy): Bacteria > Bacillati > Actinomycetota > Actinomycetes > Kitasatosporales > Streptomycetaceae > Kitasatospora > Kitasatospora sp. NPDC053308. The sequence goes on from NZ_JBVJJY010000002.1 coordinate 552,985, forward strand.
GGTCGAAGAAGAAGGTCAGGTAGACGCCGGTCAGCAGCAGCACCACGAAGGCGTACAGGGCGAGTTCGCCCAGCAGGAACGACCAGTGGTCCGGGAAGACCTTGCGGAGCAGCTCCCGGCCGGCCTCCATGACCGGCAGCCGCTTGTCCAGCCCGATCGCGAGGCGTTCGCCGGTGGACGGCGCGCGCCCGTCCGAAGCCTTGGTTTCGTCCACGCAGGCAACCTAGTGCGCGCCGGTCCGGGCCGGGCGGTCGCGCAGCGCGGTTGCCGGGGCCGGCGACGGCAGATCACCCCGTTGGCGGAGCGGGCGGTTCGGCGGCGCGCGCTCAGCCGTCCGCGAGCAGCCGGGTGAGCGCGGCGTCGACGTCGAGGTGCTCGGACTCCGATCCGGCGGGCACCAGCGTGAAGGAGTCCGCGAGGAAGGCGGTGACCTCGTCCTCCGGGGCACTGAGCACGGCCTGGCCGCTGGGCCCCCGCAGGGTGATCAGGACTTCGCCGTCCTGCCCGGGGCTCACCTGGACGTCACCGTTGCCGGCGGGGGCGTGCCGGCCCTCGTTCAGCAGCTCGCGACTGAAGTACCAGCACACCTGGGGCTCCCCGGACACGCAATCGCACGGGGTCAGCGGGAACGCCAGGCAGGCCGCGTACGGCAGCTCCGGGTCGAACCGCAGCTCGGCGACGATCGGGACGTCGGGCAGCGGGCTGTGGGGGAACGTGACGGGCATCGGGCGTACGGGCATCTGCATCGAGCGACCCTCCAGAGGTCCTGGCGCGCCTGCCCCGTACGGGCCGGCGTCCTCGTTCGCCGCCTACCCGGTGCCTCCGCGTGCAGTCCGCGTCCGCGAAACCTCCACAACTTCCCCGGATCCGCCCGACGGCGTGCTCGACGGCGTGGTCGACGCGAGGGGCGGCCGGGTCAGGCCCGGGCGGCCTTGCCGTCGGCGGCGATCGCGACCAGGCCCTGATCGGTGTTGCCGAAGAGCATGCCGCCGCCCGCCCAGAAGGCGATCGGTCCGGAGCCGTCTGCCTTGCCGCCGAACTGGTAGGTCCACCTGGGCGCCCCGGTGGCCGCGTCCAGGGCATACACCTTGGTCTTGAGCCAGAGGTAGACGTTTCCGTCGGCGCAGTGGAGGGCCACCGCCGCCGCGACGCTCTCCAGGGGCAGGCGGCCCGTCCAGCGGGGTTCCCCGGTGGCGGCGTCGAGGGCGCGGACCACCGCCTCGGCCTTCAGGTTCTCGAAGGAGGACCCGGCGGCGTACACGGTGGTGCCGTCCGGGGAGGCCACGGTCGTCTGGTAGGCCAGTCCGTCCTCGGGGGAGCGCCAGGCGACTTGTCCGCTGTCCGGCTCCACGGCGTAGAGCCGGTCGGACCGGTAGAGGAAGCGGCCGCCGGCCGAGGAGTGCGGGCCGTCGTACCAGGGGGCGGTGGTGAAGGACGAGGTCATCCCCGCCCCGGCGGACACCCCGGGGGCGGGCAGCTCCCAGAGCGTCCTGCCACCGGCCGTGGTGTCGAGGCCGGAGATGCTCGCCGCGCTCTGGTCCGGGTTGGCCCGGGCCCACAGCAGGGTCTTCCCGGAGGAGGGGACCAGCAGCTTCCCCTGGTACCACCCCGACCCCTCGAAGGTCCTCACCCAGGTGACCTTCTGCGTCGACGGGTCGACGGCCCAGACGCTGGCGGCCTGGGTGCCCGAGGCCGGGGCCGGCACGTCGGTCGGCACGGAGACGGACCCGCCGACGACGTACACGACGCCGTTCAGGATGCCGGGCACCCAGAGGTACTGGAACACCTGGCTGGTTTGGCTGACGGCCCAGACCTCCTTCCCGGTGGCCAGGTCGAGCACGCGGACGCCGCGGGTGAGTCCGTACTGGTCGGCGACCGCCGCCGAGAACACCAGGGTCTCGCTGACGGCCACGGGGTTGCCGCCGAGGAACGTCGAGCTGTACACGCCGGTGCGGTTGGGCACCGGCCCCCAGAGCGGACGGCCGGAGAAGTCGAAGGCCCAGAGCGTGTTCGTGCCGACGGCGATCACGGTCTTGCCGGAGCCGGTGATCTGGACCAGCGCCTCGGTGACCGGGGCGGTCCACAGCGGGGTGGCGACGGTGTCGGTGGCGAGCGAACGGGCCGAGGCGGTCGGGGACGGTGCCCCCGTGGTGCTCGCCGGCGCGGCCTGCGGCCCCTTCGGGTCGTCGCCGCGCAGCCCGAGGACGACCGCCGTGGCGCCGCCGGCCAGGGCCGCCGCGCCGCCGGCCAGGCCGAGCAGCAGCGTGCGGCGGCTGGGGCGGTCCGCTGTCGGGTTCGTCGGCGTCGGCCCGGCGGGGGCGAGGCGCAGGGTCGTGTCGTCCGCGGGCGGGGAGGGGGCGAGCCGCAGGGTCGCGCCCTCCACCGGCGGGGCGGGCAGCGGCAGGGTGGGGGCCGGGGCGGGCAGGGGCTGGGTGGGCCCGGTCGGCGGATCGGACGGCGGCTGGCCGGGCGGGGCCGGTGGCCGCCGAACGGACGCGGTCGCCGAGGGGGCGAGGACGGCGGCCGCCTGTTCGATCGCGGTGATCAGCACCGGGTGCAGCCAGGTGCCGGCGGCCGGCGGCCGGGCCCCCACGGCCACGGCAGCGATGATCTGCTGCGGTGTCGGCCGGTCCGCCGGCTCCTTCGCCAGGCACGCCGCGATCAGCAGGCGCAGGCCCGCGGGCACCGCCGACAGGTCGGGCTCCTCCTGCGCCACTCTGCGCAGGGTGGCCAGCGGATGCCCCGCGTCGAACGGCCCGTGGCCGCCGGAGGCCGCGTGGACCAGCGTCGCGCCGAGTGAGAACACGTCGCTGGGCGGGCCGGTCGGCCGGTCGAGCGCGTGCTCCGGGGACATGAAGGACGGCGTGCCGAAGCGTTCGCCCTTGGCGGTCAGCACGGTGCCGTCGGCGGCCCGGGCGATGCCGAAGTCGATGATGTGCGGGCCGTCCAGCGCCAGCAGCACGTTGCTGGGCTTGAGGTCGCGGTGGGTCAGTCCGGCGGCGTGGATGGCGACCAGTTCCTCGGCGATCCCGGCCGCCAGGACCCGCAGGATGTGCTCGGGGAAGGCCCCGACCAGCCGGACCGCCTCGTGCAGCCCGACGCTCGGCACGAAGACGGTGGCCAGCCAGGGGAGCGGGCCGTCCGGGTCGGCGTCCACCACCGGGGCGGTGAACGCCGAGGAGACGGCCCGGGCCGCCCGCACCTCGTGCCGGAAGCGGGCCCGGAAGTTCGGGTCCTCGGCGACGTCGGGGCGCACCAGTTTGACCGCGACGGTCCGTCCGCCGGCCGAGCGGCCCAGGTACACCACGCCCATGCCGCCCGCGCCGAGGCGGCCGAGCAGGGCGTACGGGCCGATCCGACGGGGGTCGGAGGGTTCGAGTTGGCGCATGGTCAGGCTCCGTTCGCGGCGAGCACGGCGATCCTGCTGGCGGCGGACTCGGCGACGCAGACCCGGCCGCCGCCCGCCGACCAGGTGAGGCCGGCCAGGTTGGTGCCCCGCAGGCCGGTGAACTTCCAGCGCGGCTTCCCGGTCTTCGGGTCCAGGGCCCAGATCACGGCGTCCGCGCCCATCCGGTAGACGTTGCCGTCGGCGACCCGCAGGACGGCGAACGGCTCCCCGCGCTCGCGTGGCAGCGGGGTCCGCTGGAGCGTCCCGCCGGTGTGGGCGTCCAGGGAGGCCAGGGAGAGGCCGCCGCCGTCGTCCTTGAGGACGCAGCGGACGACGCGGCCGTCCTCGGGGAGCGCCGAGTCGGTCCCGTACGTGGCGACGCCCTTGACCGTCCAGACCGCCTTGCCGGTCGCCGGGTCCACCGCCGACAGGGTGTCCTGCTCGGCGGTGAGGACGAGCGGCCCCGCCGTCCCGACGAGCGTCCGGGTCCCGTCCTGGGACCACACCACGCGGCCCTGGCCGTCGAGCCCCGCGAGCTGCTTCATGCCCGCGACGAGGAGGTGCTCGCCCTCCCTGGGGCACGCGGCGAACACCGGCATCCAGTCGAGGCCCTGGAACCAGGCGGTGCCGCGGGAGGCGAGGTCCACCGCCCAGACGTGGCCGCTCAGCGTGCCGCCCTTGCCGTTGCCCAGGCCGATCGCGAACGCCCGTCCGCCCCGGATCCCGGCGAGCCGCAGCAGGCTGGTCCCGTCCCGGTCCGCGGTGAGCGTCCAGTCGGGCGTGCCGTCCTTGGGGTCGACGGCGGCCAGCGCGCTGGTCGAATTCGTGCCCGTCCAGGTCTGCGCGCCCACGTACAGCCGGTTGCCGTCGGTGGCGGCGAGGTTGCCGGGGAAGGCGGTGAGGGAGAACGTCAGGTTCTTGGTGCTGCCCTCGAAGGTCCAGGCGGTCTTGCCCTGTCCGTCGATCCCCAGGACCTTCTTGCCGGTCACCCCGATGACCTGCCCCGGCAGGGCGAAGGTCTGCAGGCAGGGCTCGGGGAGGGTCACCTTCCAGGAGAGCAGGCCCTCGGGGACGTCGTCGCCGTCCGGGCGGTCGAGCCCCGCGCCGCCCGCCGTCGTACCGGTGCCCCGGTCCTGCAGGAGGGTGACGGCGGTGCCGGTGCCGGCCGCCGCGAGGACGCCGCCGGCCACGCCCAGCAGCACCTTGCGGCGGCCGAACCGCTGCGGGCCGGTGGTCGGTTCGGCGGGCGGGGGCCCGACGTGCGGGGGCTCGGCGGGTGGCGGGCCGACGGGCGGGGGCCCCGCGGGCGGGGGCTCGGCCGCCGGCGGCTCGGGCAGCGCGGTCAGGAGACCGCGCACCGCGAGCACGTCGGAGGCGACGGCCGACGGGAGCCAGCCGTCCGTGGTCCGCGGCCGGCCGATCCGCTCGACGAGCTCGACGAGTTGACCGGGCGTCGGCCGGTGGGCGGGGTTCCTCGCCAGACAGGCCGTCACCAGGTGCCGCAGGCCGTGCGGCAGGTCGCCGAGATCGGGTTCGGTGCTCACCACCCGGAACAGCACGGCCGCGGCGGCGCCCTCGCCGTACAGATGGCGGCCCAGCGCCGCGTAGGCGACCGTCGAGCCGAGCGAGAACACGTCGCTCGCCGGGGTGAGCGGCTCGCCGAGCGCCTGCTCGGGGGACATGTACGGGGCCGAACCGAGCACCGCCCCGGTGGTGGTCAGCGCCGTGCCGTCGGCGGCCCGGGAGATGCCGAAGTCGATGACGTGCGGACCGTCGAGCGCGACCAGGACGTTGGCCGGCTTGAGGTCGCGGTGGATCACCCCGGCGCGGTGGACGTCGCGCAGCGCCTCGGCGAGCCCGGCGGCCAGGGTGAGCACCGTCCCCTCGGGCAGCGGACCGTGCCGCCGCACCGCCTGCTGGAGCGGCACGCCGACCACGAAGGAGGTGGCCATCCAGGCGACGGCCGCGTCGGTGTCGGCGTCCACGACGGGGGCGGTGAACGCCCCCGACACCCGGCGGGCCGCGTCGACCTCCAGCCGGAAGCGCTCGCGGAAGCTCCGGTCCCCGGCGAGCTCGGGACGCACCACCTTGACCGCGACGGTCCGCCCGCCGGCCGAGCGGCCCAGGTAGACCGCTCCCATCCCGCCGGCCCCCAGCCTGCCCAACAGGGCGTACGGGCCCACCCGTTGCGGATCCGCGGATCCGAGTCGCTCCACCGTCTCCCCCTTCTGCGAGCCTTCAAAGGCTAGGGGGAAGCGCGGGCGAAGGACAGCGGATCACCGGACGAACCGTGCTGCGCGGGACGCCTCCTGGGCGGTTCGTCGACTGACGGAACGTCAGTGCGTCAGCTCTCACAGCACATCGGTCTGCCAGGACGGCGGTCGGCGCGCCCTCGCCCTGAGCGCTGCGGCCCCCGGGGCCGGGCGCCGTCACCAGTCGAGGGCCGCCGCGACCGGCAGGTGGTCGCTGCCGGTGTCGGGGAGGACCCGGGAGCCGACCGGCGTCAGGCCGCGCACCAGGACCTGGTCGATCCGCACCACCGGGAACGCGGCCGGGTAGCTGAAGCCGAAGCCGGCCCCGGCGGCCTCCTGGGCCGAGCGCAGCCGGGAGGTGAGGGCGGCGAGCCCGCGGTCGTCCGTGGTGCCGTTCAGGTCGCCCAGCAGGACGATCCGCTCGCCGCGGTCGGCGGCGAGCGCCCGGCCGAGCGCCTGCGCGCCGATGTCCCGCGAGGCCGTCCAGAAGCCCGCCGCGGGGAACACCCGGACGGACCCGAGGTGGGCGACGTACACCGACAGCGGCCCCCGGGGCGTCGTCACCGTGGTGCGCAGCGCCCGGTTGTCGCCGGCGTTGCTCCCGGGCGGCCTGGTGCTCGCCAGGGGGCCGTAGTTCATGATGTCGATCGGCTGGGTGTCGGTCAGCGGCAGGGTGCTCCAGAGCCCGACGGTGCCCCGCACCTCGTGGTACGGGTACGCCGTCGCCAGCTCGGTCTCGTAGGCGCCCCGGGACTGCGGGGTCAGTTCCACCAGGGCCAGCAGGTCCGGGTGGGAGGCGGCGAGGGCACGGGCGGTGCGGGCCGGGTCGGGGTTGTCGGCGTCGACGTTCTGCTCGGCCAGGGTGAGGTCGCCGCCGGGGTGGGACTTGTCGACGAGGAGCCCGCCGAAGAGGTTCAGCCACACCGCCACCGGCAGCAGCAGCGCGACCACCGCGGCGGCGGAGCGGCGCCACAGCGCGCCGGCCAGCAGCAGCGGGACGGGCAGCGCGAACCACGGCAGGGCGCTCTCCACCAGGCTGCCCAGGTGCCAGAGCCGGTTCGGGACCTGCGCGTGCAGGAGCATGACCAGGCCGAGGAGCACGGCCGCGGCGGTCAGGAGCGGGCCGCGCTTCCACGGCCCCGGGCGGGAGAGGCCGCGCAGGAGGCGGCCGGAGCGGCCGAGGCGGCCGGGGCAGCCCTCGCCGGGGCCGTTGTCCGGGGGAACGGTGGCGGAGTCGGGCTCCCGGCGGTTCGCCGTCGGCGGCGACGCGGTGGTGTGGTCCATGCCGCCACCCAACGCGCCGCCGTGTTGCCGGGGCGTATGCGGATTCCGATACGCGGACGATAGGTCCCGGCTCGTAGCATCGGGGTCATGCGCGTGTTGATCGTCGAGGACGAGCCCTTCCTGGCGGAGGCCATCCGCGACGGCCTGCGCCTGGAGGCCATCGCGGCCGATATCGCGGGCGACGGGCACACCGCCCTGGAGCTGCTGGGCACCAACGCGTCGTCGAGGACGAGCCCTTCCTGGCGGAGGCCATCCGCGACGGCCTGCGCCTGGAGGCCATCGCGGCCGATATCGCGGGCGACGGGCACACCGCCCTGGAGCTGCTGGGCACCAACGCGTACGACATCGCCGTCCTCGACCGCGACATCCCGGGGCCCTCCGGCGACGAGATCGCCCGGCACATCGTCGCCTCCGGCAGCGGCCTGCCGATCCTCATGCTCACCGCGGCCGACCGCCTCGACGACAAGGCCTCCGGGTTCGGCCTCGGCGCCGACGACTACCTCACCAAGCCGTTCGACCTGCGGGAACTCGCGCTCAGACTGCGCGCGCTGGACCGCAGACGCGCCCACAGCAGGCCGCCCGTCCGGGAGATCGCGGGGCTGCGGGTGGACCCGTTCCGCCGTGAGGTCCACCGGGACGGCCGCTTCATCGCGCTGACCAGGAAGCAGTTCGCCGTGTTGGAGGTCCTGGCCGCGGCCGAGGGCGGTGTGGTCAGCGCCGAGGAGCTCCTGGAACGCGCGTGGGACGAGAACGCCGACCCGTTCACCAACGCCGTGCGGATCACCGTGTCGGCGCTGCGCAAACGCCTCGGCGAACCGTGGATCATCACCACCGTGCCGGGGGTCGGCTACCGCATCGACGCGCGGTCGGCCGTGCCGCCGGAGCCAGGGCGGGACGGGGACGGGGCCGGGCGTGGCTAGGCGACGGGGGATGAGCGTCCGGCTCAGACTCACCCTCAGCTACGCGGGATTCCTGATGGTCGCCGCGGTCCTGCTGCTCGCCGCGGTGTGGGTCTTCCTGCTGCGCTACGTCCCCGACAAGGCGTTCCTCGTCTCCGGCGCCACCGACACCCCCGCCCACGGGGTCTTTCCCGTCCGGACCAACCTGCTTCGCGTCTTCGCCCCGCGGGCGGCCGCGGTGCTGGCGTTCCTGCTGCTGTTCGGCCTCGTCGGCGGGTGGCTGCTGGCCGGCCGGGTGCTCGCCCCGCTGACCCGGATCACCGACGCCACCCGCCTCGCCTCGACCGGATCGCTCTCCCACCGGATCCGGCTGTCCGGCCCCCAGGACGAGTTCCGCGAACTCGCCGACGCCTTCGACACGATGCTGGCGCGACTCGAATCCCACGTCGCCGAACAACGGAGGTTCGCGGCCAACGCCTCGCACGAGCTGCGCACCCCGCTGGCCGTCTCCAAGGCGCTGATCGACGTGGCCCGCAGCGACCCGCACCACGACACCGGCGAGGTCCTCGACCGCCTCCACGCCGTCAACACCCGGGCGATCGACCTCACCGAGGCACTGCTCCTGCTCAGCAGGGCCGACCAGCGCTCCTTCACCCCCGAGGCGGTCGACCTGTCCCTGGTCGCCGAGGAGGCCACCGAAACGCTGCTGCCCCTCGCGGAGCGGCACGGCGTCACCGTCCGGACCGAGGGGGACCCGGCCCCGACCACCGGCTCGCCCGCCCTCCTGCTGCAGCTGACCACCAACCTCCTGCACAACGCGATCGTCCACAACCTGTCCGACGGCGGCACGGTGTGGGTCACCACCGTCCGGCGCCCCGGGGCCGCGCTGCTCACCGTCGAGAACACCGGCGAGCGGCTCGCGCCGGAGCTGGTGGCGACCCTCACCGAGCCCTTCCAGCGCGGCAGCGAACGCCGCCACACCGGCACCGGCCCCGGCTCCGCCGCCCGCACCGCGCACCCCGGCGTCGGTCTCGGCCTGGCGATCGCCGCGTCCATCACCCGCGCCCACGACGGCACCCTCACCCTGGCCCCGCGCCCGGCGGGCGGTCTGCGCGTCACCGTGGAACTGCCCGCGCCGGCCCCACCCGCGGCGCCCTGACGGCCCCGACGCGGGCCGCCCGGTCCGGGTCCGCGGACCGGTGGCGCAGCATCCGGGCGGCGGATCGGACGGCTGTTCAGGCGCCGGCGGCCGCGGGCCGGGCGAGCCAGTCCGCCCAGGAGACCTCGTGGCCGATCAGGCAGGGCTCCCGGAACGGCCACGCGTCGGCGATCCACTGCGGCACGAGCGCGTCCAGCTCCCGCTCCAGCTCGCCGCCGACCTGCTCGTCCACCACCCACCAGGAGATCTCGGCGTCGGAGCCGGCCTTCTGCGGCGGGTCGATGTAGACGCAGCCGAGCAGGGCCGTCTCCGCCTCGTCGAACAGGGCGTAGTTGAACGACTCGTGGGCGGCGATCTCCCGCTCGTGCCGGAGCAGGTCGTCGAGGTCCTGCTGGTAGGTCATGGTCGCGGAGGGCCAGCCCCAGGCCTCGCCGTAGACGGACCAGAGGCGCTCCCGGGAGCCCATCACGGCGGGGTAGTCGAGTTCGGTGTCGGCGCCGGCGATCGGGCGCAGGTGGTAGCCCCCGCCGGGGAGCGGGACGTGGACGGGGTGGACGAAATCGGCAGGCAACCAGGTCATGGGCGACGAGGCTAGCCGAGCGGCGCTCCGGCCTGCTCGGATTATCGGTTCGGGCCCTGACCGGCCGGGACGACGCCGCGATGGCCCGGGGGTGACGCCGGGCCCGCCGCCGGGGCATGATCACGGGATGACGATGATCAGGACCAGGTGGGGGCGCCTCGGGATTCCGGCGGTGGCGGCCCTGGCCGCACTGGCGGCGGGGTGCGGCACCCAGCACGTGGACGCACCGAGCGGTGCGGGCAGGCCGGCGGCGGGCGTGACCCCGGCGGCCCCGACGCCGCCCCCGACCGGGTCGGCCGACTACCCGTGTCCCGGCGAGACCCCGACCAGGACGCCGGCCCCGACCACGAGCACCCCGGCCCCGACCGGCCCGGTCACCGACCACTACGCCGAGAACCACGGCTTCAAGGTGCCCCTCCCGCTGCACGGGCGGCGCCGTTGCGACGGTCTGGCCGCCGCCGAGCGGATCAAGGCCGCTCTCGATCCCGTCCGCGCCGGGCAACGCGTCGACCCGGACGGGATCCGCACGGTGCTCGTCGGCCTCGGCTACCCGGCCGACAAGGTGCAGGTCCGGTCCGGCGGCGACTTCCTCATCGACGCCGCCACCGGACTGTGCCTCTCCGGCTCGACGTCCGGTCAGGCGACCACGGTGGAGGCCTTCGCGGGCTACCCGGACGGCACCGGCTGCGAGGAGCCGCGCGGCGGCCACTGACCGCTGCCACGGCTCAACCGGCTTGCTGCGCACCGCCGTTGCCGCCGTTCCCGCCCTTGTCGAGCGACAACGGCGGCAACGGCGGGAGCGACGCCGCCTCGCCCGCCTCGCCGACCTCCGGCCCGGGGCCGCTCCGCTCGATCCGGTCCAGCAGCCGGGCGACGGAGTCGGTGCGCTCCCGCAGGGCCGCCACCCGTGCGGCGTCGGTGGCCTCGTCGAGCGGCTCGGCGGGCAGGACCGGGAAGCCGCGGCTGCGGGCGGTGGCGATCAGGCTCTCGCCCGCCCGGGGGGTGACGACGAGCACCGCCGCGGCGAACGCGCCCGCGTCCAGGGTCTTCTGCCGCCCGAGCAGGCCGCGGTGGACGATCCGGGCGGGGACGGTCAGCTCGTCCAGGCGCCGGTCGTCGGAGCCGCGTTCGAGGGCCGCGAGGACGACGGTGGCCAGCGCCTCGCCGGCCTTGGTGACGACCCACTTCCGACCGGGCACCGGCGGGAGGAACTCGCGGATCCGGTCCACCTCGTGCTCCAGGGCGGTGGTGGTCAGCACCTCGAAGGCGCTGCGGGTGCGGATCTCGACGACCTTGTCCCAGTCGACCTCCTCGCCGTCGAAGCCGACCTGCGAGGGCCCCAGGTGGACGGCGCCGAGGCCGTCCAGCAGCCCGAGCAGCTTGTGCACCACGGCGGGCGTGCGGGGGTGGCGGCCGATCAGTGTGCCCAACGACAGCTTCCACGGCTCGGTCGCGGGCACCGGCGGCGGCTCGACCGAGGCGAGGGCGGTGAGCGCCCACCGCCCGCCCGCCGACGCTCCCCGACTGCCCCGCCGCACGGCCTGCCGCCCGGCCTCCCCCAGACCCGAGGCCGCCTCCGCCGCCGCTCCCGCCGCCGCTCCGACCAGCCGTCCCAGACCGCCCACCAGCTCGCCCCCGCGCACGTCCCGTTCCTCTCCTCGCACCGAAGTACCGCAGCTCTGCGGCTCCGCGGCTCCGCGGCTCCGAAAGCCGCCATGCTACGGGCCCCGTGGGACGCCCACCGGCTCGGGCCGCTCCCGGTGACATCCGTCACGCGGTTCCGGCCACAGAGCTCACTGACGCCCGGTCGGCTCCCTCCGGCAGGCCCGGTCCTCGAAGGAACGACCAGGGGAGCGGACGTGCTGACCGCCGCCCGGGTGAACGGGCGGCGCGGCACGAGGCACCGCCCGGGCGGCTGCCGGACCGGAGGTGATGATCGCCGGGTTCCCGGCCGTCCGCACCCCGGAGGCAGACATGCGGATCCTGCTCCTCGCCAGCGCCTTCAACAGCCTCAGCCAGCGTCTGCACGCCGAACTGCGGGACCGGCGGCACACCGTGGACGTCCGCCTGGCCGGGGACGACGGGGAACTGCGGGCGTCGATCCGCCGGCTCTGCCCGGACCTGCTGCTGGCGCCCATGCTGCGCACCGCGATCCCGGCGGACGTCTGGTCGGCGCTCACCTGCCTGGTGGTCCACCCGGGCCCGCCCGGCGACCGGGGCCCCTCCTCCCTGGACCGGGCGGTCCAGGAGGGCGTGACCGACTGGGGCGTGACGGTGCTGCAGGCCGAGGCGGAGCTGGACGCCGGGCCGGTCTGGGCCTGGGAGCCCTGCCGACTGCCCCCGCTCGGCAAGAGCGACCTCTACCGCAACGAGGTCTCCGACGCCGCCGTCCGGGCCGCGCTGCTCGCCGTCGAGCGCTTCGCCTCCGGCTCGTACGCGCCGCGGCCGCAGCACGGCGCGCAATGGCGCGAGCCGGTGCGGGTGCGCCCCTTCCTGCGCCAGGAGGAGCGCCGGATCGACTGGGCGGCCGACCCCACCGAGGAGGTGCTGCGCAAGCTGCGGGCCGCGGACTCCCAGCCCGGCGTGCTCGACGCCCTGGGCGGCACCGAGTGGTACCTGCACGGCGGGCACCCCGAGCCGCTGCTGCGCGGACGCCCGGGCGAGCTGATCGCCACCCGGGCCGGGGCGGTCTGCCGGGCCACCGCGGACGGCGCGGTGTGGATCCCGGAGCTCCGGCGCCGCCGCCGGCCCGGCGGGCCCGCGACCTTCAAGCTTCCCGCGGTGACGGCGCTCGGCGAGCTGCTGCCCGTGCTCCCGGAGGTCGCGGCACCGCTGACGGCCACCGCCGCCGACGGCTGGACGGACATCGCGTACCGCGAGGAGGGCCCGGTCGGCTTCCTGCGCTTCGCGTTCCCCGGCGGCGCCATGTCCACCGAGCACTGCCGCCGCCTGCTGGAGGCGTACCGCTTCGCGCAGCGCAGGCCGACCACGGTGCTGGTGCTCGGCGGAGGCCGGGACTTCTTCTCCAACGGCATCCACCTCAACGTCATCGAGGCCGCGCCGGACCCGGCCGCGGAGTCCTGGGCCAACATCACCGCGATGGACGACCTGGTCGCCGAGGTGCTCACCACCACCGACCGCCTGGTGGTCGCCGCCCTCGGCGGGAACGCGGCGGCCGGCGGCGCCATGCTGGCGCTGGCCGCCGACGAGGTGTGGTGCCGCCGGGGCTCCGTCCTCAACCCGCACTACCGGCTGATGGGGCTGTACGGATCGGAGTACTGGACGTACACCCTGCCGCGCCGGGTCGGGGCGGCGGAGGCCGAACGGCTCACCCGGCAGGCGCTGCCGGTGTCTGCCGCCACGGCCGAGCGGATCGGCCTGGTCGACCGCGTCCTCGACTGCGGCCCGCAGGAGTTCGGGCCGGACACGGCCCGGCTGGCGGGACTGCTCGCCGCCTCGCCCGCCGCCCAGCGGCGGATCGCGGCGAAGAAGGCGGCGCGCGAGGCGGACGAGCTGGTCAAGCCGCTGGCCGCCTACCGGGAGGAGGAGCTGGCGGTGATGCACCGGCAGTTCTTCACCCCCGAATCGCCGTACCACGCGCTGCGGGCCGCGTTCGTCCACAAGCGCCCCGCGTCCGAAGGGCTGCCCGCCGCGGGGTGACCCGAACGGCCCGGTCGGCTTGCGCCGTCGGGCTACCCCGCCCGGACCGCCGGACCGGCGGCCGGAGCGGACTGTTGCTATGACTGGGTTCGAGCCATTTCGTCCGGCTCCCATCCCCGAGGAGGCATCCTCATGGGTGCTGCAACAACCGACACCGACGTGGTGCACATTCTCTGGATCAACGCCGGCCTCAGCTGCGACGGGGACTCCGTCTCGCTGACCGCCGCGATGCAGCCCAGCATCGAGGAGATCGTCACCGGCGCGCTGCCCGGCCTGCCCAAGGTCGCCGTGCACTGGCCGCTGATCGACTTCGAGTGCGGCCCGGTCCAGGGCGCGGACAACTTCGTCGAGTGGTTCTTCAAGGCCGACCGCGGCGAGATCGAGCCGTTCGTGCTGGTCGTCGAGGGGTCCATCCCCAACGAGAAGATCAAGAAGGAGGGCTACTGGTGCGGCTTCGGCGACGACCCGGCCACCGGACAGCCCATCACCACCAGTGAGTGGCTGGACCGGCTCGCCCCGAAGGCGACCGCCGTCGTCGCGATCGGCACCTGCGCCACGTACGGCGGCATCCACGCGATGGCCGGCAACCCGACGGGGGCGATGGGCGTACCGGACTACCTGGGCTGGAACTGGAAGTCCAAGGCCGGCCTGCCGATCGTCTGCGTGCCGGGCTGCCCGATCCAGCCCGACAACTTCGCCGAGACGCTCACCTACCTGCTGTACCAGCTGGCCGGCTCCGCGCCGATGATCCCGCTGGACGACAAGCTGCGGCCGTCCTGGCTGTTCGGCGCCACCGTGCACGAGGGCTGCGACCGCGGCGGGTACTACGAGCAGGGCCAGTTCGCCACCGAGTACGGCACCCCCGAGTGCCTGGTGCGGCTCGGCTGCTGGGGCCCGGTCGTCAAGTGCAACGTCACCAAGCGCGGCTGGATCAACGGCGTCGGCGGCTGTCCGAACGTGGGCGGCATCTGCATCGCCTGCACCATGCCGGGCTTCCCGGACAAGTTCATGCCCTTCATGGACCCGCCGCCCGGCTCGCGGGTCTCCAGCGGCGTCAGCAACGCCTACGGCTCGGTGATCCGCCGACTGCGCGAGATCACGCTGAAGACCGTCGACAAGGAACCGAAGTGGCGCCACACCGGCCGCCACCTGACCACGGGCTACCGCCCGCCCGGGTGACGCCACGGGCCGCACACCCCCGCGGTGTGCGGCCCCGCGCCGCCTCCTCCGCCCCGCCCCGCCCCCGCTCAGAGAAGGACACGACAGACACGATGGCAACACCGACCACCAGAGCGGCCGGCGACGGCAGCGGCCTGACGGAGATGTCCTGGGATCCGATCACCCGGATCGTGGGCAGCCTGGGCATCCACACCAAGATCGACTTCAAGCAGAAGCGCGTCGCGGAGTGCTACAGCACCTCCTCGGTCTTCCGTGGCTACAGCGTCTTCATGCGCGGCAAGGACCCGCGCGACGCGCACTTCATCACCAGCCGGATCTGCGGGATCTGCGGCGACAACCACGCCACCTGTTCGGTCTACACCCAGAACATGGCCTACGGGGTGAAGCCCCCGCACCTCGGCGAGTGGATCATCAACCTCGGCGAGGCCGCCGAGTACATGTTCGACCACAACATCTTCCAGGAGAACCTGGTCGGGGTCGACTACTGCGAGAAGATGGTCCGCGAGACCAACCCCGGCGTGCTGGAGCAGGCCGAGCGCACCGAGGCGCCGCACGCCGCCGACCACGGGTACCGGACGATCGCCGACATCATGCGCTCGCTCAACCCGATCGAGGGCGAGTTCTACCGCGAGGCGCTGCAGGTCAGCCGGTACACCCGGGAGATGTTCTGCCTGATGGAGGGCCGCCACGTGCACCCCTCCACGCTCTACCCGGGCGGCGTCGGCACCGTCGCCACGGTGCAGCTGTTCACCGACTACCTGACCCGGCTGATGCGCTACGTCGAGTTCATGAAGAAGGTCGTGCCGCTGCACGACGACCTCTTCGACTTCTTCTACCAGGCGCTGCCCGGCTACGAGGAGGTCGGCCGGCGCCGCGTCCTGCTCGGCTGCTGGGGCAGCCTCAACGACCCGGACCACTGCGACTTCACGTACCGCAACATGACGGACTGGGGCCGCAGGATGTTCGTCACCCCGGGCGTGGTGGTGGACGGCAAGCTGGTCACCAACGACCTCACCGAGATCAACCTCGGCATCCGGATCCTGCTCGGCAGCTCCTACTACGAGGACTGGCAGGGCAAGGAACTGTTCGTCACCCACGACCCGCTGGGCAACCCCGTGGACCCCCGGCACCCGTGGAACCAGCACACCATCCCGCAGCCGCAGAAGCGGAACTTCGACGACAAGTACAGCTGGGTGATGTCCCCGCGCTGGTTCGACGGCAAGGAGCACCTCGCCCTGGACACCGGCGGCGGCCCGATCGCCCGGCTGTGGTCCACCGCGCTGTCCGGCCTGGTCGACATCGGCTACGTCAAGGCCACCGGGCACAGCGTGCAGATCAACCTGCCCCGCTCGATGACCAAGCCCGAGGTCACCTTCGAGTGGAAGATCCCGCAGTGGAGCAACGCCCTCGAACGCAACCGGGCCCGCACCTACTTCCAGGCGTACGCGGCCGCGGCCGCCCTGCACTTCGCCGAGAAGGCGCTGGACGAGGTCCGGGCCGGGCGCAGCCAGACCTGGGAGCGCTTCGAGGTGCCGGACGAGTCGATCGGCTGCGGCTTCACCGAGGCCGTGCGCGGCGTGCTCTCGCACCACATGGTGATCCGCGACGGCAAGATCGCCAACTACCACCCGTACCCGCCCACCCCCTGGAACGCCAGCGTCCGGGACAGCTACGGCACGCCCGGCCCGTACGAGGACGCGGTGCAGAACACCCCGATCTTCGAGGAGAACTCCCCGGAGGACTTCAAGGGCATCGACATCATGCGCGCCGTGCGCAGCTTCGACCCCTGCCTGCCCTGCGGCGTGCACATGTACGTCGGCGGGCGCACCGTGCAGACCATGCACGTGCCCACCGGCCTCAGCGGGCTCACCGCATGACGGCCGAGCAGACCGGGCTGCGGATCCAGGAGGCCCTGGACGCCCTGGCCGGCAGCGGAGCGGAGCGGGCGGGCGAACAACTCGTCCGCGACCTGATGGAGTTCTACGGCCAGGGGCTCGCCAGGATCGTCCCGGCGCTGCCCCCGCCGGCCCTCGAAGGGATGTTGGACGACCCGGCGGTGGCCGGGCTCCTGCTGCTGCACGACCTGCACCCCGAGGACGTCGCCGCCCGGATCGACCGGGCGCTCGCGACGCTGCCCGAGCGGATCGAGGTGCTCGGCTTCGACCCGGGCACCGGCGTCCTGCGGCTGCGCCGCACCGCCTCCGGGTGCGGCTGCGCGGAGGGCGACGTGGAGGCCGTGCTGGCCTGCCACGTGCCCGAGGTGACGGCCGTGGAGCTGGAGCGCGCCCCCCAGCTGCTGCAGATCGGCGTCCGCCCGCCGCAGACCGCGGAGGTGCGATGAACACCCGCCGGATCTCCCGCGACGGGACCGCCCTGCTGCGCCGGCTGCGCGAGCCGGCGCGGCCCCGGCCCGAGCAGTGCGGCTTCTGCGGCCGGGACCTGCCGCCCGGCCACCGCCACCTGGTCGACGTCGAGGAACGCGCGCTGGCCTGCACCTGCACCGCCTGCGGCCTGCTGTTCCAGCAGCCGGGCGCGGCCGGCGGCCGGTTCCGCACCGTGCCGGACCGCTACCTCACCGACCCGGAGAGCGGCCCGGACGAGCGGGCCTGGTCGGTGCTGGGCATCCCCGTCGGCACCGCCTTCCTGTTCCGCAACGCCGCCCTGGACCAGCTGCTCGCCTTCTACCCCGGCCCGGCCGGCGCCACCGAGAGCGAGGTGGACGAGGAGGCGTGGGAGCGCGCCCTCGGCGGCAGCAGGCTGGCCGCCGCCCTGGAACCGGACGTCGAGGCGCTGCTGCTGCGCCGCGTCGACCACCGGGTGGAGTGCTTCCTGGTGCCGATCGACGTCTGCTACGAGCTGGTCGGCCGACTGCGGCGGTGCTGGCACGGCTTCGACGGCGGAGCCGAGGCGCGGGCCGAACTCGACGTGTTCTTCGCGCGGTTGGCCGACCGGGCCCGCCCGCTGCCCGCGGCGGTGACGGCGTGACGGCGCTCGGCTTCAGCTGCGCCGGCGTGCGGTCCGACCCGTATGCGGCCGTACCGACCCTGGTGTTCCGGCTGCGGATCACCGCGCCCGCCGAGACCCGGGTGCACGCCCTGGCGCTCCAGTGCCAGCTGCGGATCGAACCCGGCCGCCGCTCGTACGGCGAGCCGGAGGGCGAGCGGCTGGCCGACCTGTTCGGCGAGCGGGAGCGCTGGGCGACCACCCTCAACCCGATCCAGCTCGCCACCGTCCCGCTGCTGGTGCCCGGCTTCACCGGACAGACCGAGGCGGACCTCGCGGTGCCGTGCAGCTACGACCTGGAGGTGGCCTCCGCCCGCTACTTCCGGGCGCTGGACGGCGGGGAGGTGCCGCTGCTGCTGCTCTTCTCCGGCACGGCGTTCGCCGGCCCCGGCGGGTTCCAGGTCACCCCGGTGCCCTGGGACAAGGAGGCCCGGGTGCGGATGCCCGTCCGGGTCTGGCGCGAGGCGGTCGACCGGCACTTCCCCGGCTGCGGCTGGCTGCGGCTGCCCGACGACGTGATGGACGCGCTGCTGGCCTACCGCTCCCGGCGGGCCCTGCCCTCCTGGGAGGCGACCGTGTGCGAACTGCTCGCGGCGGCCGCGATCGAGGAGGTGGCACGGTGAGCGGATCCTCCGACACCCCCGACCTGCCCGCCGGGATCGAGCGCGGCTTCGCGGCCGCCCGGCAGATCGCCGACGCGGTGCTGCTGGAGGGCTACGTCCTCTACCCCTACCGGGCCTCGGCGGCCAAGAACCGGCTGCGCTGGCAGTTCGGCGTCCTGGTGCCGCCCGAGTACACCGCGCAGGGCGGCGAGCACTCCCACCAGCGCACCGAGTGCGTGATGGAGGCGCGCGGCGACGACCGGCTGGCGGTCGAGCTGCGCTTCCTGCGGGTGCAGCGGCGCACCGTCGAACGGGCCACCGAGACCGGCGGGTTCGAGCCGGTGGAGCGGCTGGAGCTGGCCGACCGGGTGCTCGTGGAGTGGGACGAGGCCGTCGAGGAGCGGATCGTCCTCCTGCTGCCGATCGGGGAGTCGGGTGGCGCCGAGGAGCAGCGGGCGTTCCGGCTGCCGGGCGTCGGCGAGACCGAGCTGCTGCGCGAGAACGGCACCGCCGTCGGCCGGCTGGTGCGGCGCCGCGAACAGGTCGACGGCCTGCTGCGGGTGACGGTCGAGGAGCTGCCGGGACCGTACCGGGCGCAGCGGTTGACGGCGGTGGTCGAGAACGTCTCCACCTGGGTGCCGCCCCGCCGGGCGACCCGGGAGGAGGCGCTGCCGCGCTCCCTGGTCTCCGCCCACCTGCTGCTCGGCCTGGAGCACGGCCGGTTCGTGTCCGCCACCGACCCACCCGAGTGGGCGCGGCCGGCCGTCGAGCGCTGCCGCAGCCGGCACACCTGGCCGGTGCTGGCCGGACCGGAGGGCGAGCTCGGGGTGATGCTGTCCTCGCCGATCATCCTGGAGGACCACCCGAAGGTGGCCCCGGAGAGCCTCGGCACCCTGTACGACGCCACCGAGATCGACGAGATCCTGGCACTGCGGACGGCAGCCCTCACCGACGAGGAGAAACGGGAGGCCCGCGGCACCGACGAGCGGGCCGCGGCCGTGATCGACCTCGCCGAGTCCATGCCGCCCGAGGTGCTGGAACGCCTGCACGGCGCCATCCGCGGGCTGCGCGACCTCACCGGTGCCGGCGCCGAGGCGGAGCAGCCCTGGTGGGACCCGGGCAACGACCCGGGCGTCGACCCCGAGCGGGACCGGGTGCTGGTCGACGGCCGGTCGGTCGGCGCCGGCAGCCGGGTGCTGCTGCGGCCCGGGCGGCGGCGCACCGACGCCCAGGACCTCTTCCTGGACGGGCGCACCGGCGTGGTGGAGGCCGTGCTGCACGATGTCGACGGCTCGGTACACCTGGCCGTCACGGTCGAGGACGACCCGGGCGCCGACCTGTGGCGGGCCCAGGGGCGGTTCCGCTACTTCCAGCCCGACGAGGTCACCCCGATGGAGGACTCGTGAGCGGCGGCACGGTGCTGGTCGCCGGGGTGGGCAACGTCTTCCTCGGCGACGACGGGTTCGGCGTGGAGACCGTCCGGCGGCTGGCCGCGCACCCGCTGCCGGAGGGCGTCGAGCTGGTCGACACCGGGGTGCGCGGCGTGGACCTGGCGTACCGGCTGCTGGACGGCCACCGGACCGCCGTCCTGGTCGACGCCACCTGCCGCGGCGGGGTGCCCGGCACGGTCTACCTGATCGAGGCGGACGCGGAGCCGCTGGAGGCACCGCTGCTGGACGGGCACCGGATGGGCCCGGACGCGGTGCTCGGGCTGCTCGCCACGCTCGCCGCCGGCACCGGCGGCGAGCCGCCCGGGCGGGTCCTGGTGGTCGGCTGCGAGCCGGCGTCGCTGGAGGAGGGCATCGGGCTGAGCGCGCCCGTCGCCGCCGCCGTCGAGGAGGCGGTCCAAGTGGTCCTGCGGGTCGTGGACGAGGCCACGCAGCCGGAGAGGGAGACGACACCATGAGGAAACTGTTCTGCGCCGTCCTGCTGGCCGGGATCGGCGCGCTGGTCTGGCAGAGCCTGCCCGACATCAAGCGGTACCTGGAGATCTCGCGGATGTGAGCCGCGCATTGCTGCGAACGGTGCAGCGCCGGGCGCGGCGGCGGGGAGGGTTCGAGAAATTATTTCCCCCCCGCCCGTTAATGGGGGGGGCTGGAGTGGTGCGCACCCCACCCAGGCGCCCCCCCCCCGACACCCAGGGACACC
>NZ_JBVJJY010000002.1:573148-628487 GCF_055585785.1 Kitasatospora sp. NPDC053308
ACGAGAGCACGGGCTGGATGCTTCTGGAGGTCGCACACCGCCCTCCGGGCAACGTGAGCGGAATCGTGCGCGGAAGGTCCCCCCCCCCCCCCTCCCCCCCCCCCCGCGCCTTGTAATGGGGCGCGCTGGAGTGGCGCGCACCTCGTCAGGGCGCCGCGCCCCGGACACCGGGGGCCGTCCGGTCGTGGGGCTCGCTGCCGACCGCCGTCGAGAGGGACCGATGCACGAGATGTCGATCGCCGCAGCCGTCGTCGAGCAGGTGGACGCGGCCGCGCGCGACCACGGGGCCCCCGGGGTGGTGCGGGTCCGGCTGCAGGTGGGCGAGTTGGCGGGCGTGGTGCCGCAGGCCCTCGACTTCTGCTTCGAACTCGCCTGCGCCGGAACGCTGGTGGAGGGCGCGGTGCTGCACACCGAGCCCGTCCCGGCACGGGCCCGCTGCGCGCCCTGTGCCACCGAGTGGGCCGTCGGGATGCCGCCGGACCTCGGCTGCCCGAGCTGCGCCGGCGGCAGCGGAGTCGAGCTGCTGTCCGGGCGCGAGCTCCGGATCCTCGACGTCGAGTGGGCCGAGCGCCCCGGCGTCCCGGTCGAACAGAAAGGCTGATGCCGATGTGCCGCACGGTCGACCTCCGGCAGGCGGTCCTCGCCCGCAACGACGACAGCGCCCGTGAGCTGCGGGCCGCGCTGGCCGCCCGCGGGACGGTCGCGGTGAACCTGCTCTCCAGCCCGGGCAGCGGCAAGACCGCCCTGCTGGAGGCCGAGCTGGGGCTGGCCCGGCGGCGCGGGGTACCGGTCGCCGCGCTCACCGCCGACCTCGCCACCGAGAACGACGCGCTGCGGCTGGCCCGTTCGGGCGCGCCGGTCAAGCAGGTGCTCACCGACGGGCTCTGCCACCTGGAGGCGCGGATGCTCGCCGGTCACCTGGACGGCTGGCTGCCGCAGGACTGCCGGCTGCTGTTCGTGGAGAACGTCGGCAACCTGGTCTGCCCGGCCTCGTACGACCTGGGGGAGTCGCTGCGTGTGGTGCTGGCCTCGGTGACCGAGGGCGAGGACAAGCCGCTCAAGTACCCGACCGCGTTCGGGCTGGCCAACCTGGTGCTGGTGACCAAGACGGACCTCGCCGGGGCCGCCGATTTCGACGAGGCGGCGTTCACGGCGAACGTCCGGCGGGTCAACCCCGGGGTGGAGGTGGTGCACACCTCGGCCCGTACCGGGGTCGGCATGGGCGCGCTGCTGGACCGGGCCACGGCCGTGCTGGACGGCGCGGAGCCGCACCGGCCGGTGATGACCGCGGTGCCGCACGGGCACGGGCACGCGGGTGGGCACGGGCACGGGCATCCGGACGGGCACGGGCACGCGGGTGGGCACGGGCACGGGCACGTGGCGGTCGGGGAGGCCCCGTGACGGCCGGTCATCCGGCGCTCGACCGCGCGCGGCGGCGGGTCGCCGTACGCGGGCTCGT
The DNA here is from genome assembly GCF_055585785.1 of Kitasatospora sp. NPDC053308. Taxonomy (NCBI): domain Bacteria; kingdom Bacillati; phylum Actinomycetota; class Actinomycetes; order Kitasatosporales; family Streptomycetaceae; genus Kitasatospora; species Kitasatospora sp. NPDC053308. Next base: position 574,608 of record NZ_JBVJJY010000002.1, read on the forward strand.
CCAGGGGGTCGGCTTCCGGCCCTTCGTCTTCACCCTGGCCGGCGAACTGGGCCTGGCCGGCAGCGTCACCAACACCGGCGAGGGCGTCCTGGCCGAAGTGGAGGGCAGCCGCGCGGCGGTGGAGGCGTTCTGCCGCCGCGTCGCCAGCGACGCGCCGCCGCTGGCGCACGTCGCCTCCGTGGAACACGCGCCGCTCGCCGCCACCGGGGCCACCGGCTTCGCCATCACCCCCTCCCGGACCGACGGGCCCCGGGCCACCCTGATCCCGCCCGACGTCGCCGTCTGCGCCGACTGCCTCGCCGAACTCACCGACCCGGCCGACCGGCGTCACCGGCACCCCTTCATCAGCTGCACCAACTGCGGCCCCCGGCACACCATCGTCACCGGCCTGCCGTACGACCGTGCCAACACCACCATGGCCGGCTTCGCGATGTGCCCGGACTGCGCCCGGGAGTACGCCGACCCGGCCGACCGCCGCTTCCACGCGCAGCCCGTCGCCTGCCACGCCTGCGGGCCCCGGCTCGCGCTGACCGTGCCCGGCCGCGCCGACCGCGCCGGGGACGCGGCGCTCACCGGCGCGCGCCGACTGCTCGCCGCCGGTGCCGTCCTCGCCGTCAAGGGCATCGGCGGCTACCACCTGGCCTGCGACGCGCGGAACGCCGGGGCCGTCGCCCTGCTGCGCCGGCGCAAGCGGCGCGGGGACAAGCCCTTCGCGCTGATGGCCCGCGACCTCGCCACGGTGGAGGGCCTGCTGCCGCTCGGCCCGGTGGAACGGGAACTGCTCACCGGGCCGGTACGGCCGATCGTCCTGCTGCGCCGCACCGGCGCGCCGGCCGCCGGGCTCGACGCGGTGGCGCCGCGCAGCCCCGACCTCGGCGTGATGCTTCCGTACACCCCGCTGCACCACCTGCTGCTCGCCGCGCCGGGGCCGGACCTGCTGGTGATGACCAGCGCCAACCTCTCCGGCGAACCGATCGTCACCGACGACCGGGAGGCGCGGGAACGGCTCGCCCCGCTGGTCGACGGCTGGCTCACCCACGACCGGCCGATCCACGTGCCGTGCGAGGACTCGGTCGTGCGGGTGGTGGACGGCGAACAGCTGCCGCTGCGCCGCTCGCGCGGGTACGCGCCGCTGCCGCTTCCGCTGCCCGTGCCGGTGCGCCCGGTGCTGGCCGTCGGGGGCGACCTGAAGAACGCCTTCGCGCTGGCCCGGGACGGCTACGCCTGGCTGTCCGGCCACATCGGGGACATGGACGACCTGGCCACGCTGCGCGCCTTCGACCGCGCGGTCGACCAGCTCGGGATGGTCAGCGGGGTGCGTCCTGAGCTGCTGGTGGCCGACCGGCACCCGGGCTACCGCTCGGTCCGGCACGCCGAGCGGACCGCCGCCGGCCGGCCGGTGCGCCGGGTGCAGCACCACCACGCGCACCTCGCCGCCGTGATGGCCGAGCACGGCCTGGACGGCAGTCGGCCGGTGCTCGGCCTGGCCTTCGACGGGACCGGCTACGGCGAGGACGGCGCGGTCTGGGGCGGTGAGGTGCTGCTGGCCGACTACGACGGGTTCCGGCGCCTCGCCCACCTCGGGTACGTGCCGTTGCCCGGCGGGGACGCGGCCGTCGAGCGGCCGTACCGGACGGCGCTGGCGCACCTGCGCGCCGCCGGACTGCCCTGGACCGCCGGACTGCCTCCGGTCGAGGCCTGCCCGGACGAGGAACTCCGGCTACTCGAAAAGCAGTTGGAGCTCGGGCTGAACTGCGTGCCGACCTCCAGCATGGGCCGGCTCTTCGACGCGGTGTCCTCGCTCGCCGGGATCTGCCAGCGGGCCGGGTACGAGGCCCAGGCGGCGATCGAACTGGAGGCGGCGGCCGCCGAGTTCGGCCCGGCGGACGGGTACCGGTTCGGGCTGTCGGCGGCGGCGGACGGCTGGATCGCCGCACCCGGGCCGGTGCTGGCCGCGGCGATGGCCGACGTGGCGGCGGGTGCGCCCGCCGGGCTGGTCGCCGCGCGCTTCCACGCCGCGGTGGCCGAGCTGGTCCGGCGGGTGTGCGCGGTCGTCCGGGAGCGCCACGGCACGACCACGGTGGCGCTCAGCGGCGGCGTCTTCGCCAACGCGCTGCTCTCCTCGGCCTGCGCGCGCGGCCTCGGGGAGGACGGCTTCACCGTGCTGCGGCACCGCCGGGTGCCGCCCAACGACGGAGGGCTGGCGCTCGGCCAGCTGATGGTGGCCGCCCGCTCGGCGGCCGCCCGGGAGGAGTGACATCGGATGTGCCTGGCGGTGCCCGGCAGGGTGACGGAGATCGAGGAGCGGGACGGGACCCGGATGGCGGTGATGGACTTCGGCGGAGTGGTCAAGGACGTCTGCCTGGAGTACCTGCCCGATCTGGCGGTGGGCGACTACGCGATCGTGCACGTCGGCTTCGCGCTGCAGCGGCTGGACGAGGAGTCGGCCCGGCGCACCCTCGCGCTGTTCGAGGAACTCGGGCTGCTGCAGGAGGAGTTCGGCGACCCGTGGGAGGCCGCCCGGGCGGCCGGAGCGCTCGGCGCGGACGCGGTGGTGGAGCACGGGGCTGAGGAGGCCGGACGGTGAAGTACCTGGAGGAGTTCCGGAACCCGGAGCTGGCGGAGGGCCTGCTGGCCGACATCAGGGCGACGGTCACCCGGCCGTGGGCGCTGATGGAGGTCTGCGGCGGCCAGACGCACAGCATCATCCGGCACGCCATCGACCAACTCCTGCCGGATGAGGTCGAGTTGATCCACGGACCGGGGTGCCCGGTGTGCGTCACCCCGCTGGAGGTGATCGACCGCGCGCTGGCCATCGCCGCCCGGCCCGGAGTGATCTTCTGCTCCTTCGGGGACATGCTGCGGGTGCCCGGCACCGACCGCGACCTGTTCCGCGTGCGCGGCGAGGGCGGCGACGTCCGGGTGGTCTACTCGCCGCTCGACGCGGTGAGGACCGCCCGGGAGAACCCCGACCGGGAGGTGGTGTTCTTCGGCATCGGCTTCGAGACCACCGCGCCGCCCAACGCGATGGCCGTCCACCTGGCCCGGAAGGAGGGCCTGCGGAACTTCAGCATGCTGGTCTCGCACGTCCGCGTCCCTCCGGCGATCGACGCGATCATGGCCTCGCCGGACTGCCGGGTCCAGGGCTTCCTCGCCGCCGGACACGTCTGCAGCGTGATGGGGACCGACGAGTACCCGGAACTCGCCGAGCGCCACCGGGTGCCGATCGTGGTCACCGGCTTCGAGCCGCTGGACATCCTGGAGGGGATCCGGCGCACCGTACGGCAGTTGGAGCGCGGCGAGCACACCGTGGACAACGCCTACCCGCGGGCCGTGCGGCCGGAGGGCAACCCGGCGGCGCGGGCCATGCTGGAGGACGTCTTCGAGGTCGCCGACCGCGCCTGGCGGGGCATCGGCGTCATCCCACAGAGCGGCTGGCGACTCTCGCCGCGCTACCGGGACCACGACGCCGAGCACCGCTTCGACGTCGCCGGGATCACCACCCGCGAACCCGCCGCCTGCCGCAGCGGAGAGGTGCTGCAGGGACTGCTGAAGCCCCACCAGTGCGAGGCCTTCGGCACCGTCTGCACCCCGCGCACCCCGCTCGGCGCGACCATGGTCTCCAGCGAGGGCGCCTGCGCGGCGTACTACCTCTACCGGCGACTGAGCGTGCCGGTCACCGCCGCGGAGGTGAGCCCCGTTGGCTGACACCGGGATCCTCACGACCGGGGCGCCCGACGCCCCGCCCGCGCCGGACTTCTCCGGCTGGAGCTGCCCCCTGCCGCTGCGCGACCACCCCCGGGTGGTGATGGGGCACGGCGGCGGCGGAGCGATGTCCGCCGAACTCGTGGAGAACCTCTTCGCGCCGGCCTTCGGCGGACCGGCGCTCGCCGGGCTCGGCGACTCCGCCGTCCTGGAACTCGGCGGCGCCCGGCTCGCCTTCTCCACCGACTCCTACGTGGTGCGGCCGCTGTTCTTCCCCGGCGGCAGCATCGGCGACCTCGCTGTCAACGGGACCGTCAACGACCTCGCGATGAGCGGGGCCCGGCCGGCCTACCTGTCCTGCGGGTTCATCCTGGAGGAGGGCGTGGAGATGGCCGTGGTCGACCGGGTGGCCAAGGCGCTCGGCGCCGCCGCCCGGACCGCCGGGGTCGAGGTGGTCACCGGGGATACCAAGGTGGTGGAGGCCGGGCGCGGCGACGGCGTCTACCTGAACACCGCCGGCATCGGGCTGGTGCCCGCCGGGGTGGACATCCGGCCGCAGCGGGCCCGCCCCGGCGACGTGGTGATCGTCAGCGGCCCGATCGGGCTGCACGGCGTCGCCATCATGAGCGTCCGGGAGGGCCTGGAGTTCGGGGTCGAGGTGCGCAGCGACTGCGCCGCGCTCGGCGGCCTGGTCGAGGCCATGCTGGCCGTCACCCCCGAGCTGCACGTGCTGCGCGACCCCACCCGGGGCGGGCTGGCGGCGGCGCTCAACGAGATCGCGGCGGCGGCCGGGGTCGGCGTGACGCTGAGCGAGCGGGACGTGCCCGTCCCGGACGCGGTGGCCAACGCCTGCGCCCTGCTGGGGCTCGACCCGATGTACGTCGCCAACGAGGGCAAGCTGGTGGCCTTCGTGCCGCGCCGGGAGGCGGACGCGGTGCTCGCCGCGATGCGGGCCCACCCGCTCGGGGCGGAGGCCGTGGTGATCGGCGAGTGCGTCGAGGACCACCCCGGCATGGTCGTGGCCCGGACCGGCTTCGGCGGCACCCGGGTGGTGGACCTGCCGATGGGGGAGCAGCTGCCCCGGATCTGCTGAGCCCGGCTCGGCCGGTGCTCCACCCGGCAGGCCCGGTCCCGCGGGCCGGGAGATCGCGAAGGGGCCCGCGGCCGTGCGGGCCCCTTCTCCTGGGGCCGGATACGCTGGGCGGAGGGGCCGGTACGGAGGTGCGTGGTGCCGAACAGCAGCAGGCCGCGGTCCGGACGGCGCGGCGCGTGCGCGCCGCGCGACCACTGACGGGGCGCCGCGACCGTGCGCTCCGCCGCCGAGGACGTCGAGGTCGTCGTCACCCTGCCCAACCACGGCATCGGCCTGTGGATGGTCGGCGCGTTCGTCCTCACCTTCGTCGGCACCCGGACGATCACCCGGCTGATCCGGGCCGGGCGCGGGCCCTTCCGCAACGTCGAGGTCGGCGGCACCCACGTCCACCACCAGGTGTACGGCATCCTCGCGATGCTGGTGGCGGGCGCGATGGAGTTCTCCTACCGCCCGGACACCCCCGGGGTGCAGATCCTCGCCGCGCTGTTCGGCGCCGGGGCCGCGCTCACCCTCGACGAGTACGCGCTGTGGCTGCACCTGGAGGACGTCTACTGGACGCGCGAGGGCCGCAAGTCCGTGGACGCGACCTTCCTGGCCGTGGCCGTCGGCCTGCTGCTGGTCGCCGGGTTCAACCCGTTCTCCGACGCCGGCCACGGCCCCACCGCCCACCTGACCTTCGCCGTGCTGCTGCTGGTCAACCTGGTGTTCGCGGTGGGGGCCATCCTCAAGGGCAAGACGGCGACCGGCGTGATCGGGCTGCTGGTGCCCCTGGTCGCGCTGATCGCCTGCCTGCGGCTGGCCAGGCCCGACTCCCCGTGGGCCCGCTGGCGCTACCGGCCCGGCTCGCGCCGCGCCGAGCGGGCGCTGCACCGCTACCCGCCTGGGCGGCGGACCCGGATGGACGCCCTCAAGGACTTCGTCGGGGGCGTCCCGCGGCAGTGAGTCCGGCGGGAGCCCGACTCAGTCCTGGAAGGTCCGTTCGTCCAGCACGTCCAGGTTGCGGAAGGTCGGCTGGCCGTCGCACAGTCCGGCCACCTGGGAGGCGAACTCCGCGGTCTCCGGGCGTTCGGAGTTCTGCATCGCCTCCTCGTAGGAGGGGAACTCGACGATGTTCAGATAGACGTTCTCGCTGTCCCGGTCGCGGGTCTGCAGGGCCCGCGACACCAGACTGTGCCCCGCGTTCTTCTCGACCCAGCGTTCGAGCAGGGCGTTGAACTCGTCGATGCGACTCGTCCGGTACTCGATGATCTGGATGAACCTCACGGGTCCGACCTCCTCGCTCCCCGGCGGCGTCCGCCGGCGGCCGACTGCTCCCTCCAGGGTCCCGCCGACGCCCAGGGGGTGCCACCTCGGCCGCCGGGGTGCGGCGCGGATGCGGGCCGGGCCGCGGGAGTGCAGGGTGGACGGGTACGCTCCGGCCGCCGGCGGACGCCGCCGGGGAGCCGAGAACGATCGAAGGAGGCCGCCATGCCGACCTGGAAGCTCCTCGGCCGGGCCCTCGCCCTCGCCGCCCTCGCCGCTCTGCCGGCCACCGCGCTCACCGTGCCGGCGCCGGCGGTCGCCGCCGTGGCCTCCGCCCCGGAGGCGGCGGCCGCCACCGCGCCGACCTCCTTCGTCGAGCTGCCCGGCCGCCCGCTGCCCGCCGACCACGCGGCGCACCGGATCGTCGTCACCTACCGCAACGGGACGGGGGCGGACCAGACCATCGCCCCGCAGATCCTGATCGAGTCGCCGGACGCCGGGCCGTTCCTCGCGCCGGGGGACGTCAAGCTGGAGGCGCTCACCGGCGGCCACTGGAGGACCGTGCCGCTGGCGAGCCAGACCGGGACGCTGTACAGCAGCCTGACGTCGGCGAAGCTCGTGCTGCACAGCCACCACACGCTCACGCAGTACTACCGGCTGACGGTGGTCAAGGCGTCGCCGGGGACGGTGGTGCCGCGGGTCGCGGTGTTCGGGTGAGGGTGGAGGGCGGCCCCCGGTGGGTCACCAGGGGCGGCGGTCGGCGGGGGTGCCGTGGCCGGTGCGGAGGTGGCGGACGAGGGTGCGGCGCAGGTCGCGGTCGTGGTCGGTCTCGACGGGGAGGTCGAGCTGGACGATGTCCACGCCCGCGGAGCGGAGGAGTCCGATGCGGGCGGCGACGGTGGCGGGGGAGCCGGTGTAGGCGGCGGTCAGGGAGCGGCGGATGTAGGCGGCGACCTGCTCGTCACCGTGGGCCGGGTCGGACTGGCCGCGCTCGCGGTCGCGGTCGAGCTGGACCGCCTCGCGCCAGCGGCCGGTCGCGCCCGCGGAGGTGAGGCGCAGGGCGTCGCGGCGCAGCCGGCGGACCCGGTCGCGGGCCTCCTCGTCGGTGTCGGCGAGGACGACGGTGAGGTGGCGCCAGATCCGCAGGGTCCGGCCGTGGGCGGCGGCCGCGGCGCGGGCCTGGGCGATCCGCCGCCGGGTGTCGGGCAGCGGCAGCGGGCTGACGGCGTACACCTCGGCGTAGCGGGCCGCGAGGTCGAGGCCCTGGGGCGAGGAGCCGCCGAAGGAGATCAGTTCGCCGCCCGGTCTCGGGTGCAGGCCCGGGCGGGCGTCGGTGACGGTGTAGAACTCCCCCTTGTGGTCGATGTCCTGATCGGCCGTCAGGTAGTGGGTGAACAGGTCGAGGTACTCCTCGGCCCGGCGGTAGCGCTCGGCCTTGTCGAGGAGGTCGCCGTCGCGGGCGGTGTCGCGGTCGCTGGAGCCGATGATCATGTGCGCCGCGGCCCGTCCGCCGGAGAGGCGGTCCAGGGTGGCCAGGGTGCGGGCGGCCACGGTCGGGGCGGTGGTGCCGATCCGGTGGGCCACGGCGACGCGCAGCCGGTTGGTGGCGGCCAGCGCCCAGGAGGCGATCAGCCAGGGGTCGGGCCAGGAGCTGGACTGCACCACCAGGGCGCTGTCCAGCCCGTCCTCCTCGTTCTCGCGGGCGGTGCGCGCGACGTGCGCGGGGTCGGCGGTGCGGTCGCGGCCGTCGGGGGCCCAGCGCAGGGCCTGCCGCTCCTGCGGGGTGTCGCCGGGGACGGGGGCGGCGCGGACCCCGCCGCGGATCTCCAGGGGCACGGGAACTCCTCGGGGTGTCGGTCGGGCGGCTGGCGGTCGGGTCGGACGCGCTGGTCAGGTGGGTCCTGGCGGGTCCTGGCGGGTCAGCGGGCGGCCGGGCCGAGGCGGGCCAGGGTGTCGAGCAGCCTGGCCCGGCTGACGAACACCTCGGGCGGCAGCGACACGTACAGCTGGATGGTGGTGACGCCGGGGCGGTGGTAGGCGAGGATGCGCTCGCGGCACTCCTCGGGGGAGCCGCTGACGAACAGTCCGTCCACCACCTCGTCCGGCAGGGCCTTCTGGGCGCCCTCGGGATCGCCCTCGGCCCAGCGGCGGTGCGTCTCGGCGAGCAACTCGCCGTGGCCCAGCCACTCGTGGAACTTCCGGTACGGCTCGCGGTTGAGGATCCAGGCCAGGAAGGGCCGGGTGGCGCGGTGGGCGTAGTCGGTGTCCTCGGTCGGGCAGACGAAGACCTTGACCACCAGCTCCTTACCGGGCGGCTGCGGGCCCACGGTCTCCAGGATCTTGGGCACGTCGTGCGGGAACAGCAGGTTGGTGATGGCGCCGTCCCCCTCGGTGAAGCCGAGCCGGAGCATGTTGGGCCGCAGCGCGCCCAGGATCACCTTGACCGGGTCGGCCGGCGGGTGCGGCAGCCGGTAGCCGGTGATGTCGAAGGTGTCGAAGCCGCCGGTGACGTACTCGCCGCGCAGGGCGCGGGTGACGAAGCGCAGGACGTCCCTGGTCCGCTTGAACGGCTCGTCGAAGGGGATGCCGTTGATGTCGGTGACGTGCGCGGGGACGGAGGCGCCGATGCCCAGCAGCACGCGCCCGGGAGCGAGTTGGGCGAGGGTCGCGGCGGTCTGGGCGAGCACCGCGGGGCCGCGGGTGTGCACCGGCACGATCCCGGTGGCGATCCGCAGCGACGGGGACCAGGCCGCGGTGGCGGCCAGCGGGGTGAAGGCGTCGGTGCCGCCGCCCTCGGCGCTCCAGACGTCGGTGTAGCCGAGGTCGGGCAGCCGCTCGACCAGGAAGCGGTGCCGGTCGATGGTCAGGCCGGGCAGCGGCAGGGTGATGCCCCACTTGGGCGGCTCGGTCTCGGGGCGGTGGTGCGGCGGGTGCGGGGTGGTCATCGGGCGGGTGTCCGTTCTGTCGTGTCGGTCGTGCCGGGGGCCGGTCAGCCGACCCAGACGGTGGTCAGGTCGAGGAACCAGGACTGCGGCTGGACGAGCCCGTGGACCTTGGGCGAAAGGGCCCGCGGATTGCGGTCGTTGACGACGAACAGCCAGGGCGCGTCCTGGGTGACGAGGGCGAGGGCCTTGCGGTACCCGGCCTGGCGGGCGCCCTGGTCGGGCTCGGCGGCCGAGGCCGTGATCAGCTCGTCGACCTGCGGGTTCGCGTAGTGGCCGGTCCAGAACGGACTCTTGGAGCCGATGAACAGCGGCAGCAGCGCCTCGGACTGGAACAGCGTGGTGGACTGGGCGACGGCGTCGGAGCCGAGCGCGACCTGACCCTTGGCCTCGGCGCCGATCAGGGTGGTCCAGTCGGTGGTGCGCAGCTCGACCTTGATGCCGACGGCGGCGAGGTCGCGCTGGAGGGCCTCGGCGATCGGCACCGGCAGCAGGTTGCCGCTGCCGCCGGTGGGCACCGTGACGGAGGTCGAGAAGCCGTTCGGGAGGCCGGCCTCGGCGAGCAACTGCCGGGCCTTGGCCGGGTCGTGGGAATAGGCGTCACCCGCCGGGTCGTAGGCGGCGGTGGCGCGCGGCGCGGCCTGGTAGGCGGGGTCGGCGGTGCCGTGCAGCAGGGTGTCGGCGATGGCCTTGCGGTCGATCGCGTAGTTGGCGGCCCGGCGCACCAGAGGGTTGTCCCAAGGGGCCTTGGAGGTGTCCAGGATCCAGTACCAGAGGTGGTCGTAGCTGTTGGTGGCGACGGTGACGCCGTCGGCCTTGAGGCTGTCGATGTCGTCCGGGTTGGGATACTCGATCCAGTTGGCGCCGCCGGAGCGCAGGGCCGCGGTACGGGCGGCGGCGTCCGGCAGGGCCTTGATCACGAGCCGGTCGAGCTTGGGGGCGCCGCGCCAGTAGTCCTTGTTGGCCGCGAGCTCGATCTGCTGGCCCTCGGTCTGCGAGACGAAGGCGAACGGGCCGGTGCCGACCGGGTGTTGGGCGAAGTTCGCGGTACCGGACTTTCGGACGGCGGTGGGGCTGGCGATCAGGACGTGGGCGAGGTCCTCCGGGAAGTGGCCGTTGGGCTCCTTGGTGACCAGTTCGACGTGGTCCGCGTCGGTCTTGCGGTAGGAGGCGATGTCGCCCGCGTACTCCGCGGCGGCGGCGCCGAGGGCGTCGGTGTACTCGGGGCTGCCCTTGTCGAGGTAGCGCGCCAGGTTGAAGACCACGGCGTCGGCGTCGAAGGGGGTGCCGTCCTGGAACTTCACGCCCTTGCGCAGGGTGAAGGTCCAGGTCTTGCGGTCGGCCGCGACCTGCCAGTCGGTGGCGAGGGCGCCGGTGACGGCCGGCGGCTTGTCGGTGCCCTGAAGCAACTCGTAACGGGTGAGGCCCTCGTAGAGCTGGAAGGAGACCAGCCGCTTGCCCTCGAAGCCCGCACCGCCGATCACGGTGTCGGTGTTGGGCAGCTTGCCGGTGGCGCCGATGACCAAGGTCCCGCCGCGGCCCGCGCCGCCGCCCGCCGCGCTGGTGCCGCCGTCGGATCCGGCGCAGCCGGTGGCCGCGGTGAGCAGGGCGACGGCGGCCGGCAGGGCGACGGCTCTGGAGCGGGTACGGACGGTGCGGGTCATGGTGATTCCTCGTCGGTTCGGTGGTGCGGGAGTTCGGTGGGGCGTCGGCCCGGGGCCGGGAGGGTGCCGGTGGCGGCCTCCAGCAGGGCGCGGGTGTACGGGTGCTCGGGGGAGTCCCAGAGGCGGTCGGCCGGGCCCTCCTCGACCACCCGGCCGTGCCGCAGCACCAGCACCCGCTGGGCGAGCCGGCGGACCACGGCGAGGTCGTGGGAGATGAACAGGTAGGCCAGGCCGGTGCGTTCGCGCAGCTCGGTGAGCAGGTCGAGCAGCCGGGCCTGCACGCCGCGGTCCAGGGCGGAGGTCGGTTCGTCGCAGACCAGCAGCTCGGGCCCGGGGGCCAGGGCCCGGGCGACGGCCACCCGTTGCAGCTGCCCGCCGGACAGCTCGCGCGGGTAGCGGGCGGCCAGCGCGGGCTCCAGGCCGACCTGCGCGAACAGCCGGGCCACGGCCTCGGGGCGCTCGGCGCGCGGGGTGCCGTGCAGGCGGAGGGCGAAGGCGACCGCCTCGCCGGCCCGCAGGCTCGGGTTGAGCGAGCCGCGCGGGTGCTGCGGGACGAACTGCAGCCGGCCCCGCAGGGCGCGGTCGGCCCGCCCGCGCAGCCGGTACGGGTCCCGGCCGGCGAAGCGGACGCTGCCGGCGTCGGGGGCGAGCAGGCCGAGGGCGAGGCGGGCCAGGGTGGACTTGCCGGAGCCGGACTCGCCGACCAGGCCGACGGTCTCGCCGGGGGCGAGGGTGAGGCTGACGCCGTCCAGGGCGGTGCGGTCGCCGTAGCGCTTGCCGACGGCGTCCAGGGTGAGCAGCGGCGTCGGGGTGTCCTGCCGGGGGCTCGTCGGCCGGTCCAGAGGCGGGTCCAGTGGCGGGTTCGGCGGCGCGGTCATCGGCGGGCTCCCGGTTCGGCGGCCACCAGGGCGGCGGTGAAGGCGTGGTCGGGATCGCCCAGCACCCGGTCGGCCGGTCCCCGTTCGACGACCCGGCCGGCCCGCATCACGGCCACCGTGCCGCCGATCCTGCGGGCCACCGCGAGGTCGTGGGTGACCAGCAGCAGCGCGATGCCGCAGTCGGCGCGCAGGGCGGTGAACAGGTCCAGGATCCGGCCGCGGACCAGGGCGTCCAGCGCGGTGGTCGGCTCGTCGGCGATCAGCAGTTCCGGGCCGCAGCAGATCGCGAGGGCGATCGCGGCGCGCTGGCGCAGGCCGCCGGAGAGTTCGTGCGGGTACGCCCGGGCGACCCGCTCCGGATCCGGGACGCCGGCGGTGGCGAGCAGACCCGGCACGGCGGCGCGGGCCGCCCGGCGGCCGCCGGCGACCCGGTGCCGGCGCAGCACCTCCGCGAGCTGCGGGCCGATCCGGCGCAGGGGGTCCAGCGAGGCGCTCGGGTCCTGCGGCACGTAGCCGATGCGCCGTCCGCGGACGTCCGAGAGCGCCCGCTCGTCCAGCGCCAGCAGGTCCGTCCCGGCCAACCGGATGCCTCCGGTGACGGCGGCTCCGCGGCCGGGCAGGCCGAGCACCGTCCGGGCGACGGTGGTCTTGCCGCTGCCGGACTCGCCGAGCAGCACCAGGGCGCCGCCGGGCCGCAAGGTGAGGGAGACGCCGTCGACGGCCCGGACGCCTCCGGGGTACTCGACGGACAGGCCGTCGATCTCCAGCAGCGCGCTCATCGGCCCACCTGCTCCGCGGCTGTGCGCGGCGCGGCCGCCGTGGGCGTCGGCGCGGCCGGCAACGACCGTCGTGCGGCCGCGGTGGACCGCGGCAGGTGGGCTGCGGTGTCCCCGATGCGGGTGCGCAGCGCCTCGCCGAGGGTGTTGAACACGACCGAGACGGCCAGGATGACCAGCCCCGGCAGCACCGCCACCCAGGGGTGGGTGAGCAGCGCGGGCCGGAGCTCGTCCAGCATCGCGCCCCACTCGGCGGTGGGCGGGGCGACGCCGAGCCCGAGGAAGGACAGCCCGGCGGCGTACACGACGGCGAGCCCGACCAGCGAGGAGGCGTACACCAGTACCACCGGCGCCACCACGGGGGCGACCTGGCGGAGCACCAGGGCGCCCCAGCCGGCGCCGCTGACCCGCGCGGCCTCCAGGTACTCGGCGGAGCGGATCCGCCGGGTCTCGGTGGACGCGACCCGGGCGACCGCGGGCGTGAGCACGACGGACAGCGCGAGCACGGTCGCGCCCAGGCCGGGGGTGAGCAGGGAGGCGATCGCGATCGCCAGCAGCACGCCGGGGAAGGCGTAGAGGACGTCCAGGGTGCGCAGCAGGGCCTGTTCGGTGAACCGGCCGCCGAGTCCGGCCGCGACGCCGAGCAGCGCCCCGGCGACGGTGGCGACGCCGACCGGGACGAGGCCTCCGGTGAGCGAGGCGCGCCCGGCCCAGATCAGCCGGCTCAGCAGGTCGCGGCCCTGCCCGTCGGTGCCGAGCGGGTGGCCGGGGCTGCCGGGGTCGAGCAGCCGGTCGGTGAGCGTGCCGGCGGCCGGGTCGTACGGGGCGACCAGCGGCGCGGCGAGGGCGAGCAGGACGAGCAGCACGGCGAGGGCGGCGGGGACGAGCAGGCCGAGGGTCCGTCGGACGGGGCGGCCGAGGGGCAGGCCGGGGGTCCGTCGGGCGGGGCGGCCGGGGCGCGGTTCGGCGGGCGGAGCGGGGAGCGGGGCGGTGCGCGGGACGGCGGGGAGGCCGGGGCGCGGTCCGGCGGGTCCGGCGGGCGGGTGGGCGGCCATGTCAGAGCCTCACCCTCGGGTCGATCGCCGCGTGCGCCGCGTCGACCAGGAGGTTGACGCCGACGAACGCGACCGCCACCACCAGCACCCCGCCCTGCACCAGCGGCAGGTCGCGGGCGGTGAGCGCGTCGTACAGCAGCCGGCCGATGCCGGGCCAGGCGAACAGGGTCTCCACGAAGACCACCCCCTCCAGCAGGTAGGCGAGTTGCAGGCCGCCGATGGTCAGCAGCGCGGGCGAGGCGTTGTGCGCGCAGTGCCGCAGCACGGCGGCCGGGCGCAGGCCGCGGGCGCGCAGCGAGTCGGCCAGCTCACCGGCCAGCACGGTGCCCAGCGCCGCCCGGAACACCCGCGCGGTGAGCCCGAGCGGTACCAGCGCGGCGGCGACCGCCGGGAGGACCAGGTGGCGGAGCAGGTCGACCGGGCCGCCGGAGCCGAACGGGTCGTGCGTGCCGCCGGCCGGGAGCCAGCGCAGGCCGACCGCGAAGACGGCGATCAGCAGCAGGGCCACCGAGTACTGCGGGGCGGACACCGCGAGCGTGGACAGCGCGCCGGAGATCCGGCCGCCGGGGCCGCGCGGGCGCAGCGCCCCCAGGGCGCCCAGCGCCACCCCGCCGGCCAGCACCAGGGCGAAGGCGGCCGCGGTGAGGGCGAGGGTCTGGCCGAGCGCGGGGAGCAGCAGGTCGGCGACCGGACGCTGTCCGGAGACGGAGGTGCCGAGGTCGCCGGTGAGCGCGTGGCCGAGCCAGTCGGCGTAGCGGACGGGCAGGGGCTGGTCCAGGCCGAGCCGTTCGGCGAGCTCCCGACGGGCCTCGGGCGGTGCGCCCGGACCGAGGAAGGCGGTGACCGGGTCCCCGGGGACGAGCGCGACGGTCGCGAAGACGACGACGGTGACGCCCAGCAGCGTGGGGACGGCCAGCAGGAGCCGGCGCAGCAGGAACCCGGTCACCCGTCGGTCCTCCGGGGCGGGGCACCGGACGGGCCGGCGTCGGGCCGGTGGGGCGGGGCGGGCATGGCGCTGCTGCTCCTTCAGGAGGGTGCGTGAGAGGACGGACCGTCAGACCGGCAGGCATCGACGGCAGGTGGGGCACGGCTGAAGGGGCCGCCCCCGCAGGAGTCAGGGCGGCGGCGGGACGGCCGGCGTCGTTGGGAGGAGCGTTGCGGACGTCCGTCCCGGACAGCCAGTCAGCTCCTGATGCTGTTACTCCCACTCACAGCATCCCTGGCCGCCGGAGTGCCGCTGCCCGGGCCGCCGAAGCCCGGTCCCGTCCTTGACCTGCACAAGGAACCGGACCTAGGGTTTCCGGCATGGCTATTCGGCGGACCGACTTCACCCTGGTCGGGATCGGCGGCTCGTGGCACCGCAGGTGCTTCGACGAGCTGTGTCGACCGCGCGCAGCGCGCTGACCGCCCCGGTCCACACCCGCCGCGGTCGGCGCCCCCACCCCACCACCCGGATCCGCACCCGTACGCGGCCGACTCCCGCCTGCGACCCACCCGTTCGCGAGCTGCCCGTTCGCACCCGACGCCGCTGCGCGTCGGCGGGGGGCCCGGTGGCCGGCGCGGGCCGCGACCACCGGGACGACCAGCCACCAGCTAGGGGGACCGAAAGCCATGCCCAACGACAGACGCCCCGCCTCCGCCGCCGGAGGTGCGCGATGGCAGCGGTGAGCGCCTTCGCCGCCCCGGCGGGCCCGCGCGGCCGCCGCCACACCGCGCGCCGCTCCGGCTGCGGTGGCCCCGGCCCGGGGGACACCCCGGCCGCCGGCCCGGCCCGGCTGCAGGCCGAGATCGACAACCCGCTCGACCTGATCGCCGGTCACCAGCTGCTGGCCGAACCGGCCGCGCCCGACGCGAGCCCCACCGTCGCGGCATGCGGGTGCGGCCACCCGATGTGCGTGGACCGGGAGCGCGAGCGCAGCGCGCTCGCCCGGGTGTTCCTGGTCGAGCGGAACTCGGTGACCAGCGCCGGACTGCGCAGCGTCCTGGCCACCGCGCCCGGACTGACCGTGGTCGGCTCCACCGGCGACCCGCTGCGCGCCGTCGCGGCCGTGCACCGGACCGTCCCCGACGTCGTGCTGCTCGGGCGCGGCGCGAGCCTGGAGGAGGACCTCGCCACGGTGGTGGCGCTGCGCGGGTCGGACGGGGCACCCGACGCCCGGGTCCTGCTGCTGCGCCGGGCCGAGTCGACCGCCGAGGCGAGCCGGATGCTGCTGGCCGGGGCCAGCGGGTGCTTCCCGCTCGACCTGGCCGGGGACCGGATCATCGGCGCGGTCCAACTCGCGGCGGCCGGAGGGTCGGTGTTCCTGCCGGCCCCGCCGCCGGCCCGGATCCACGCGGCGGCGCCCGCCCGCCACCTCGGCGAACCGCAGCCCCAGCAGGCCGGGCTGACCGAGCGCGAGCGGGAGGTGCTGGTCAAGCTCGGGCAAGGGCTGAGCAACGCCGAGATCGGGCGCGAACTCGCCCTGGCCGAGGCGACGGTGAAGAAGCACCTGACCCAGGCGATGCGCAAGATCGGGCAGCCGGACCGACTGCGCGCCGCGCTCTACGCGCACCGGCACGGGCTCGCCGGGTAGGCCCGTCGCCGTCTTCCTCTCGCACCACCGACCGCCGGAGGGCGGGTCCCGCTCGTTCGCGGGGCCTGCCCTCCGGCGTGTCCGGACTCGGTGGTGCCCGGACTCGGTGGTGCCCGGGCTTGGTGGTGTCCGCCCCCGGTCGTGGGCCGCCCCGGTCGTGTCCGGCCGTCGGGGTGTCCGGCTGTCGGGTGTCCGGGGGGCCCCGGGAGGGGGGGCGACCTTCGGAGCATCCGCCCGGCGACGAACGGCGCCCTGACCGGCGCCGTTCGGGGCTACCGGCGCCGGTGGACCGCTTCGTAGCGTGGCGGGAACGACGACGACACGACGACGCGACGGCCCGAAAGGCCGTTCAGCCGAAGGGAGATGGCCCGATGGGGGGTGTGTCCGAAGGGGGCGGCGCTCCGACCGGCCCCGGCCCCGCCGCTGCGGTGGGTCGGGACGTCGGCCCGCGTACTGCGGTGCTGGCCGCCGCCACGAGCCCGCGCCCCGGCGCGGAGCAGCCGCGGTCCCCGTACCGCGCGATGGGGGACGCCGAGCGGTCCGCGCTCTGGCGCCAGCGGCTGCACGAGGCCGAGGCCGGGCTGACCCGGTACCTGGTGTCCCGCGGGGACGAACTGCACCTCACCGACTGGTTCGTCCTGCAGTCGGAGCTGTTCGCCGACCTGCCGGCACCGGACGCCCCGGCCGTCGAGTGGCAGCGGGTGTTCTTCCGCGACCAGGCGCTGATGGAGCGCTTCCTCGTCCTGCGCTACGGCGAGGAGGTCCTCGGCCACTGGGCCCGGTCCAACGCCGAGGTGCACCGCGAGGTCGAGCCCGACCACGGCCGGGGCGCCGCCGATCCCATCCACCGGATCGCCCGGCAGGCCGAACTGTACGGCTCCGACTACGAGTTCGACGACGACGCGCCGCCCGGCCCGGAGCACGCGGCGCTCACCATCACGCACTGCGCGATCTGGGACTACCGCGAGAAGGCCCGGCGCTCGGGCGTCCGGCTGACCCTCGCCTCGCCCTGCACCTACTGCACCGAGGCGCTGTCCGCCAACATCCGCGCCAAGGGCTACCGGCCCGCGCACCGGCTGACCCACGGCCCGACCGGCCACGGCTGCCGCTGGGAGTGCACGGCGGGGAGCGGGACCACCGCGCCCGCCTCGCCGGCCGGTGGAGCTTCGCCCGCACCGGCCGGTGCCGATTCGCCGACCGGTGTCGCTTCGCCGGCCGGCACCGCCTCGCCCGTCCTGCCCGCCGCCACCGACGAACCCGGGGAGTCCTGAGATGTGCGGAATCACCGGCTGGATCGACTGGGACGCCGACCTGCTCCAGCAGGCCCGGGCCGTCCGGGAGATGACCGCCACCCTGGCGTGCCGCGGCCCGGACGCCGACGGCCTCTGGCTGTCCCGGCACGCCGCCCTCGGCCACCGCCGGCTGTCCGTGATCGACCCGGACGGCGGCGCCCAGCCGCTCGCCGACCGGCCCGGCCCGGACCCGGCGGCCGTGCTCAGCTACAACGGCGAGCTGTACAACCACCGCGAGCTGCGCACCGAACTGGAGGCGCTCGGGCACGCCTTCCGGACCCGCTCGGACACCGAGGTCGTCCTGCGCGCCCACCTCCAGTGGGGCCGGGAGGCGCCGACCAGGTTCAACGGCATCTTCGCCTACGCCCTGTGGGACGCCCGGCGGGAGGAGCTGCTGCTGGTCCGCGACCACCTCGGCATCAAGCCGCTCCACTGGCACGCCCACCGCAGCGGCGTGCTGTTCGGCTCCGAGCCGAAGGCCGTCCTCGCCAACCCGCTGTTCCGCGCCGAACTGGACGCCGAGGGCATCGCCGAGCTGTTCGCGCTGCCCGCCGCGCCGAGCGCCGGCCACGGGATCTTCCGCGGTCTGCACGAGGTCCGGCCGGGCCACCTGGTGGTGGTGAGGCGCTCCGTCACGCGTGAAGTCCGGTACTGGCGGCTGGAGTCCGCCGAGCACCGGGACGACGCCGCGACCACCCGGCGCACCGTGCGCGAGCTGCTCGCCGACGCCGTCGAGCGGCAGCTGATCAGCGACGTGCCGCTGTGCACCCTGCTCTCGGGCGGCGTCGACTCCAGCGCCGTCACCGCGCTGGCGGCCGCCGCCCGCGAACGGGCCGGGCACGGCAAGATCACCAGCTTCTCGGTCGACTTCCCCGGCAGCGCCGACCGCACCCCCGACGCCTGGCGGACCACGCGCGACGCCCCCTACGTGGAGGCCGCCGCCGAGCACATCGGCACCCTGCACACCACCGTGCTGGTCCCCGACGACGACCTGCTGGACGCCCGCGACGCCGTCCTGCGAGCCCGCGACCGCCCCGGCTGGGGCGAGATGGACGCCTCGCTGCACCTGCTCTTCCGCGAGGTGCGACGGCGCTCCACCGTCGCCCTCTCCGGCGAGGCCGCGGACGAGATCTTCGGCGGCTACCCGTACTTCCACGACGCCGACGCGCTCGCCGCCCCGACCTTCCCCTGGCTGCACGGCAGGGCCACCCCGGCGGACCTGCTGCGCCCGGACGTCCGGGCCCAGGTGCGCCCCGAGGAGTACACCGCGGCCGCCTATCGGCGCTCGCTCGGCGAAGTGCCGCGCCTGCGCGGCGAGTCGGCCGGCGACGCGCGCGTCCGCGAGGTCTTCCACCTCGCGCTCACCCGCTGGCTGCCCCCGCTGCTGGACCGG
This sequence comes from Kitasatospora sp. NPDC053308, assembly GCF_055585785.1. NCBI lineage: Bacteria > Bacillati > Actinomycetota > Actinomycetes > Kitasatosporales > Streptomycetaceae > Kitasatospora > Kitasatospora sp. NPDC053308. The sequence goes on from NZ_JBVJJY010000002.1 coordinate 593,221, forward strand.
GTGGACCGGGTGTCGATGTCGGTCGGCCTGGAGGTCCGGGTGCCGTTCTGCGACCACCGCCTGGTGGAGTACCTGTGGAACGTCCCCTGGGCGCTCAAGGCGCCGGACGGCCGGTCCAAGGGCCTGCTCCGCGACGCCGTACGGGACCTGCTGCCACCGCAGGTCACCGACCGGCCCAAGAGCGGCTACCCCTCCACCCCCGCCGTCCGCTACACCGAGGTGCTCACCGCCCGCGCGCGGGAGCTGCTGGCCGACCCGAACGCGCCGGTGTTCGAGCTGGTCGACCGCGGGACGGTCCGCCGGCTGCTCGCCGAGGGCCGTCCGCTGCCCAGTCCGCGCACCGCGCCGAACCCGGTCGGCGGCCTCGACCACCTGGTCCAGGTCGACGAGTGGCTGCGCGCCTACCGGGTGGGGCTGCGATGAGCGGGGCCGCACCGGCCGCACGGGACGTGCGGGTGGCGGAAGGTCTCGCCGGGCAGGCCACCGAAGAGGACTTCCGGGCCGCCTCCCGGGGCTGGACCAGCGGGGTCGCCGTGGTCACCACCCGGGCGGGCGAGGAGGTCTTCGCCAAGACGGTCTCCTCCTTCAGCACCCTCTCCCTCGACCCGCTGCTGGTCACCGTCGCGGTCGGCCGGCACAGCCCCCTGGTGACCGCCGTCAGGGCCGCCGGACGGTTCGGCCTGTCGGTCCTGACGGACCGTCAGGAAAGCGTCGCGCGGCGGTTCGCCGCCCCCGGCGCCGGGCGGGCGCTCGGCGCCTTCACGGCCGTACCGATGGGGACGGCCGCCACCGGGGCGCCGCTCGTCGAGTCCGCCCTGGCCTGGTTCGACTGCCGGCTGCACGCCGCCCTGCCGGGCGGCGACCACACCCTGCTGGTCGGCCGGGTCGCCGCCGCGGCCCGCGGCGACGGCGCACCCCTCCTCTACCACGACGGCCGGTACCGCGTACTGGCCCCGAACCCCCTCACCACCACCGGAGTTGGCGCATGACACTGCTGGACACCGCCACCGGTCGCGGCGCGCCCGCCACCGCCCGAGGCCTGCTCACCGGCGACCGCTACCGGGCCGAACTCGACGACGGCCGCGAGCTCTACCTCGACGGCCGACGGATCACCGACCCCGCCGAGCACCCCGCCTTCCGGCCGGCCGTCGACGAACTGGCCCGGCTGCTCGACCTCCAGCACCACCCCGAGCACCGCGACCTGCTCACCTGGAAGGACCCGGACAGCGGACTGCGACTGGCCCGCGCCTACCAGCCCCCGCGCACCCTGGACGACCTCCGGCTCCAGCGCCGCAGCGCGGAGTTCTGGCACGCCGAGGCCCTCGGGCAGCAGGGCCGCTCGCCCGCCTTCATGGCCTCCATCGCCGTCGGCGTGTACGACTTCCGGCACCGCCTGGCCGAGGCCGACCCGCGCTTCGGCGCCAACGCCGAAGCCTGGTACCGCCACTGCGCGACCAACGACCTGGTCCTCTCGCACGCCCTCGGCGACCCGCAGATCGACCGCTCCGCGAACCCGCTCGACGACCCGGACCTCGCCCTGCGGGTCGTCGAGGAGAACGACCGGGGCATCGTGGTGCGCGGCGCCAAACAGCTCACCACCCTCGCGCCGCTCGCCCACGAGGTGCTGGTCTACCTCTCGGCCTCCTTCACCGAGGGCCGCGGCGAGCAGTTCGTGACCTGGTTCGCCCTGCCGCTCAACACCCCCGGCCTGGTCACGCTCGCCCGCGAACCGCTCGGCAGCGCTCCCTGGGGCCACGCCCACCCGCTCGGCGCGCGGTACGACGAGCAGGACGCGATGCTCTTCTTCGACGACGTCCTGGTGCCCTGGGAGCGCGTCTTCCTGCTGCGCGACGCCGGCCTCGCCCGGCTCGGCCTCGGCCGGATCAACGCCTGGAGCGCCTACGTCGGCCACATCCGCTACCGCGAGCGGCTGCGCACCCTGCTCGCCACCGCCACCCTCGTGGCGGAGTCGATCGGGGTGGACGGCTTCCGCAACATCCAGGAGGACCTCGGCCGCCTGGCCGGCTTCGCCGAGCTCACCGAGTACTTCCTGGACGCCGCCGAGGCCCGCGGCGGGCTCACCGACGGCGGCCTGTTCGCGCCCGGCGACACCGCCGCCTCCCGGGTCTGGTCGGCCGAGGTGGCCGGCAGCGCCGTGGAGATCGTCCGCCGGATCGGAGCCTCGGGACTGCTGATCCAGCCCACCGCCGCCGACCTCGACAACCCCCGGCTGCGCCCGCACCTGGACCGCTACATGCGCGGACGCGGCATCGACGCCGAACGCAAGTCCCGGCTGTTCCGCATCGCCTGGGAGCTCACCGGCGACGGCTTCGGCCAGCGCCAGGACCTCTACGAGTACGTCCACCGCGGCGACCTGACCCGCAACCGGATCAACATCTTCAAGCGGTACGACCAGAGCGAGGCCCGCGCACGCCTGCTGCACCTGGTCGACGACCGGCCCGCCGCCGTCGAGGAGGAGCAGGAATGAGCACGTCCGCCGTCGAGGAGGAGCAGCAGTGAGCACGTCCGCCGTCGAGATCCAGGCCCGCACCCTCGCCGGGTACGCCGACGCCAGCCGGCTGCGCCAGGTCCAGGACCGGGACTGGGTGCTCGACCAGGTCACCGGCGCCCCCGAGACCCTGATCGACCTGGGCAGCGGCATCGGCCAACTGCTGCAGGAGGCACTGGAACGCTTCCCCGGCCTGCGCCGAGCGGTCGGCCTGGAGCGCTCCGAGCACCGGATCGCCGAGGCCGCCGCCCGGCTGCGGCCGTACGGGGAGCGGGTCGCCCTGCACCCGGCGGACCTCACCGCGCCCGAGCCGCTGCCGTACCGCGCCGAGGTGATCACCCAGACCTCGGTGCTGCACTGGCTGTACCCGGACGAGGAGCGGATCTTCGCCTGGGCCGCCGCCCACCTCGCCCCCGGCGGCCGCTTCCTGCTCACCACCTACCACCCCGCCCGGGACGCGCACGGCCTCGGCGGAGAGGACGAGCTGGTCCGCGACGCCCTGGTGGCCCTCGGCACCCCGCAGGAGGAGGTGCCGGCCCTGTTCGCGCGCGGCGGGGTGCTGCCGATCGCGACCCGCACCAGGACCGTCGAGGACCTCACGGCGCTCCTCGGGCCGCACCTGGCGGTGGCCGGTCACCGGGAGCGCGACGCCGTCGTCACCGTGGACAGCGCCGCGCAGTACGAGCACTTCCACGCCGCCACCTTCGGCGACTACTACAGCCGCCTGGTGCCGGAGGAGCAGCGGGCCGCGTTCTTCCACGCCGTCGGCGAGAGCGCCTGGCAGCGGCAGCGGGAGCGCGGGCACGTCAGCCACATGCCGGTCCGGCTCTGGACGCTGGTCGCCCGATAGGGTTCTTCTCCCCTCAGGGGCGGCCTCCCGTTAACAGTGTGTGTAGCCCGCCGCTCATCCCTGGGACGAGCGGCGGGCCACGCCTACGCTGGGGCCTGTCCCAGAAACCGCAGCACCGACCACGGCCGAGGAGCCACCGTGTCAACTCCCCCCGCCGGACGGGAACTCGGCGCCTTCCTGCGCGCCCACCGCGAACTCCTCAAGCCCGCCGACGTGGGCCTCACCGCCACCACCCGCCGCCGTACCCCCGGCCTGCGCCGGGAGGAGGTCGCCTCGCTCTCCGGCGTCGGACTGGCCTGGTACACCTGGGTCGAGCAGGGGAGGGTCGCCGCCTCCCGGCAGGTGCTGGAGGCGATCGCCCGGGTGCTCAAGCTGGACGACGCCGGCCTGCGGCACGCCCTGCGCCTGGCCGGCTTCCACGAGCCGGCACCGGTCGGCGGCTCGGACGGCGAGGACCGCGTCGTCCGAGCCATCCAGCCCGTCCTCGACTCCTGGCCCGTCAGCCCGGCCGTCCTGCTGGACCGCCACTTCGACCTGCGCGGCTGGAACGCGGCGTGGGCGGCGCTCTGGGGCTCGCCCGAGTTCGTGCCCGCGGACCGCCGCAACCTGATGTGGGTGATGGCCGCCGACCGGCGGGTGCGCGCGGTGCTGCGGGACTGGGAGCCGCTCGCGATGAACGTCTTCCAGCACTTCCGCGCCCAGGCCGGCCCCGCCCTGGCCGAGCCGCGCACCGGCGAGGTCTACCGCCGCCTGGACGAGGACGCGCCGGAGCTCCGCCACTGGTGGGGCTGCCACTCGGTGGCGGAGCTGACCGTCCGTACCGTCACCGTGGAGCCGGCCGGCCTCGGCCCCGTCCGGCTGACCCTGTCCTCCTTCCACCCGGTGGACGATCCCTCGGCGACCGTCCTGCTGTTCACGCCGACCGACGCCGCCGACCGGGCGCGGATGTCCGAACTGGTCGAGAACCCGCTGCGCGCGGTCGGCGGCGTGGAGGGGGAGCGGAGGGTCGGTTGAGCGGGGCGTCGGCCGGGCCAGGTGTCGGCCGGGCGGGTCGTCGGTTGGGCCAGGTGTCGGCCGAGCGGCCCTCAGGCGTCGGTCGCGGGCGTCGTCGCGCCGGCCCTGCGCAGTCCCACGCTCACCGCCAGGCCGCCCAGCGCCGCCACCAGCGCCAGCCCGGCGCCGATCAGCAGCGTGCCGTCCGCGACGTCGCCGAAGGCGCCCACCGCCCAGGCGCCGACCCCGGTGCCCGCGTACATGGTCGAGGTCAGCCACGCGCTGGAGGTCGCCCGCAGCTCCGGCGCGATGGTGCCCGCCAGGGTCTGCTGGTCCGTCACGAAGCCGCCCGAGGCGACGAACCAGAGCGTCACCCCGGCCAGCGCGAGCACCAGGCCCGGCCCGGTGGCCGCCACCGCGACGCCCACCGCCAGCAGCAGGCCCCACAGCGGCAGCAGCGGAAGGTCCGAGCGCCCCGCCGTCCTGGCCCGGTCACCGAGCCGCCCGCCCAGCAGCGAGCCGGTCATGCTGCCCGCACCGACCAGCACGCCGACCAGTCCGAGTGCCTGCACGGACAGGTCGAAGCGCTGCACCAGCAGTGCGCCGAGGAAGGTGTAGGCGCCCAGATTGGCCGTGTGGAAGACGGTGTTGACCAGCAGCGCCCGGCGCAGCGTCGGATCGGCCCAGCCCGCCAGGATCGCCCGGACGGCCCCCACCCGCGCCGCCGGAGCCGGCGCCGTACTCCGCCCGACCTGACGCAGCAGCAGCGGCACGGCCGCGGCCGTCCCGATCGCCAGCGCCCAGAACGCCGAACGCCACCCCGCCAGCCCGGCCAGGAAGCCGCCCAGCGGCACCCCGATCACCTGGCCGAGCGAGAACAGCGCCATGCCGAGTCCGAGCGCCCGCCCGCGCACCGCCTCCGGAGCGGTCTCCGCGATGTGCGCCCAGATCGCCGGCCCGGCGGCGGCCGCCGCCAGCCCGGCCACCGCCCGGGAGACCACCAGCAGCGTCAGCCCGGTGGACAGCGCCGCCGCCGCGTTCGACACCACGAACAGCAACGTGCCCGCCAGCAGGGTGCGGCGGCGGCCCAGCCGATCGCTCAGCAACCCGAGGAACGGCGCCGCGACGGCGTACACCAGCACGTAGGCCGTGACGCTGGACGCGGCGGCCGCCTCACTGGTGTGGACCGAGTCCGCGATGGTCGGCAGCAGCGGCGAGACCAGGAAGGTCTCGGTGCCGAACAGGAACAGCAGGAGGAACACCCCGGCGTACCGCCACCGGTCGAAACCCCCGGCCGGCGCGGGCAGTTCGGGAACGTCCTCGGCCCGGTCGGAGGGCCGGGGCGGATCGGAGATGCTGCTCACGGCGAAGTACCACCTTCACGTACGGGGACGCGGCCGGGCCCTCGGACGGCAGGCGCAGGCGGCCGCGACGGCTGACGGGACGTCCGATGCGGCCATCCTGCGGACCGGCGCGGCGGGCAACCAGACAGGCGGTGATCCTGTGAGTCCGGGTCACAGGCTGAGCGGGCCGGCCCCTCCCCGGGGTGGCTGCCTCCCGGGTGGCCTCCTCCCGGGAGGGGCGGCGGCGACGCGGACCGGCTGCGCCTACCCGGCCACCGGCTGCGTGTCTACCGTCCCGCTTCGCCGCCGTCCGTCCGGCGGGCCAGCAGCGCGCGGAGGGCGTCGGCGACGAGGCCCGGCTCCTCCTCGGCCATGAAGTGGCCGCACCGCACGGTGCGGTGGACCAGGTCCGGGGCCCAGGCGCGCCAGCGGGCGGCGGCGTCGAAGCCGAGGGCGGCGCCCCAGTCCTGCTGGAGGACGGTGACGGGCATCCGCAGCCGGTTGCCGCGGGTGAGGTCGGCGGTGTCGTGGGTGACGTCGATGCCGGCCGTGGCGCGGAAGTCGGCCACGATGGACGGAACGGCCGCGCGGCAGGCGGCCAGGTAGTGGGCTCGCACGTCGGCGGGGATCGCGGCGGGGTCGGCGGACCAGAGGTCGAGGAAGTACCCGAAGAAGTCGTCGGCGACCGCCCCGATCATCCGCTCCGGGAGCCCCGGCGGCTGGGCCATCAGGTAGAGGTGGAAGCCGACGGCGGCCGAGGCGCCCCGCATCACCTCCCAGGTGTCGAGGGTCGGCAGCACGTCCAGCGAGGCCAGGTGGGTGACCCGCCCGGGGTGGTCCAGGGCCGCGCGGAAGGCGACCAGCGCGCCCCGGTCGTGCCCGGCCAGCGCGAAGCGGTCGTGGCCGAGCGCGGCGGCCAGGGCGACGATGTCGGCGGCCATGGTGCGCTTGGCGTAGGCGAGGCCGTCGGCGGTCTCGGCGGGCTTGTCGCTGGCGCCGTAGCCGCGCAGGTCGGGGCAGATCACGGTGTGGTCGGCGGCGAGGTCGGCGGCGACGTGCCGCCACATCAGGTGGGTCTGCGGGAAGCCGTGCAGCAGGACGACCGGGCTGCCCTGGCCGCCGACCGCCGTGTGCAGGACGACCCCGTCGGCGACGGGCACGCGTCGCTGCTCGAAGCCCGGAATGGTGACGGAGGCGCCGGGCACGGCGACGGCAGGGTCGGGCGCTGCGCCGGCAGGGCCGGGAGCTGCCGTGGTAGGGCCGGGAACGGCGGCGGCAGGGCCGGGAACGGTGGGGTGCATGGCGGAGCCTCTCGCTCGGGGAACGACACCACGAGCCTGCCCGGCGCGGATCAGCAATCGATCAGCGCGATAGCCTGACCAGCGCGAACGCTGAACACGTCGCGGAACACGTCGCGGAACACGTCGACCGGAGGCAGGGGCACGATGGCGCAGGTCACCTTCGGCGTGCTCGGCCCGCTGACCGCCGAGCGGGACGGCACCGCCCTCGCCCTGAAGGGCCCCCGGCACCGCTCCGTGCTGGCCCGGCTGATCGTCGCCCGCCGCCGCGTCGTCCCCGTCGCCCGTTTCGTCGACGACCTGTGGAGCGATCCGCCGCCCGCCGCCGTCGGCGCGCTGCGCACCTTCGTGGCCGACCTGCGCCGCGTGCTCGAACCCGAGCGGCCGCCCCGCGCCCCCGCCCGCCTGCTGGCCACCGAGGGGCCCGGCTACGTCCTGCGCCCGGAGCCGCGGGCCGTGGACGCCTGGCGGTTCGAGACGGCCGTCACGGAGGCGGTGGGCCTGCCCGCCGAACGGGTGCTGCCCCTCCTCGACCGGGCCCTCGCACTGTGGCGCGGCCCCGCCTACGCCGACCACACCGAGGCGGACTGGGCCCGCGCCGAACGGACCCGGCTCACCGAACTGCGCCTGCGGGCGGTCGAGCAGCGGGCCGCGGCACTGCTCGCGCTCGGCCGCGCCGAGCAGGCCGTCCCGGACCTGCGCGCCCACCTCGCCGACCACCCCTGGCGCGAGGAGGCCTGGCGGCTGCTGGCCCTCGCCCAGTACCGGACGGGCCGCCAGGGCGAGGCCCTGGCCGCACTGCGCGAGGCCCGGGCGGCCCTCGCGGACGGCCTCGGCCTCGACCCCGGCCGGGCGCTGCGCCGACTGGAGGCGGACATCCTCGCCCAGGCCCCGGAACTCGACCCGCCCGCCGACGCACCCGCGGCCCGGCTGTGGCACCAGGCGGCGACGGCGTACGACCGGACGGTGGCGCTCGGCGCGCGGGCGCGCCTGGAGACCACGGTGGGCCTGATCCGCAGCCTCGCCGTGACCGGCGGCGACGGCCTGCACGCGGCCCGCGACCAGCGGCTGGCGGTCATCGCCGGTGCCGAGGAGTACGGGGATCCGGAGCTCACCGCCCGGGTGATCGGCGCGTTCGACGTCCCCGCGATCTGGACCCGCAGCGACGATCCCGACCAGGCGGCCCGGGTGGTCGCCGCCGCCGAGCGCACCCTGGCCGCACTGCCCGCCGGCGACGAAGCCGCCCGCTGCCGCCTGCTCGCGGTGATCGCTCTGGAGTCGCGCGGCACCCGCGCACCGCGGGCCCCGCGCGCGGCGCGCGAGGCGGAGGGGATCGCCCGCCGGCTGGGCGATCCGGCGCTGCTCGCCTTCGCGCTGAACGGGCGCTTCATGCAGTCCTGCACCCGGGCCGGAATGGCGGCCGAACGCGCCGCGATCGGAACCGAGTTGGTGGATCTGGCGGCCCGGCACGGCCTGACCGTCCACGAGGTGCTCGGACACCTGATCCGGCTCCAGTCCAGCTGCGCGCCGGCCGACTTCGCGGCCGCCGACCGGCACGCTGCCGCCGCCGACGAACTGTCGGACCGTCACGAACTGCCCCTGGTCGGGGTGTTCACCGACTGGTACCGGGCCCTGCGCTCGGCGGTCCAGGGGCGCACCGCCGAAGCCGAGGCGGCCTACCGTGCGGCGGCCGCGGGCCTCGTCGGAGCGGGCATGCCGGGCCTGGAGACCGGCCTGCTGCCGCTCGCCCTGCTCGCGCTGCGCATCGCCGGGGGAAGCCGACGGCCTCCGGTGGACCTGGAGCAGGACTGGGGTCCGTACCGGCCCTGGGCCGCCCCCTTCGCCCTCCTGGCGGCCGGGGACCGCGCCGGGGCACGGGACGCCCTGCGGGCGCTTCCGGAACCGCCCGCCGACCTGCTGTACGAGGCGTGCTGCTGCCTGGAGGCCGTGCTCGCCGTCGAGCTCTCCGACCGCGCATCGATGGTCCGCGCGCGCGAACGGCTGCTGCCCGCGGCCGGTGAACTGGCGGGCGCGGGGAGTGGGCTGCTGACCCTGGGCCCGGTCGACCACCACCTCGCGGCCCTCACCACGGCCCTGCGGGAACACTCGCTCCCGGACCTCGGTCGTTTCTGACGATCCCGTCGCGGTGGGGCTCGTCGTCCGGGGTCAGGCCGGGACGCGGGAGTGCCAGTAGGTGAACTGCTGCAGCGGGTCGCCGAGGAGGTTCCACGGCCAGGCGGTGACGGTGCCGTCGATCCGGCGGAACACCTCGGCGGTCTCGCCCGGGCGGCCGGCCTGGATCAGGGCGAAGGCCAGCAGGTTGAGGTCGGCCGGGGCCGCCGCGTGTTCCAGTCCGCCGGGCCGGGACCACTCGCGCAGGGCGGTGTCGAGCGCGGTGACCGCGCGGGCGTGCGTCCACTGGCGGCGGACCAGCAGCGCCTCGACGCCGCCGCCCGCGGTGGTACGGGCGTGCTCGTCCACCAGGGCGGTGAGCTCCACCACGGCCGCCGGAGCGGTCGGGGGAGTCGAGGAGCGGACGGTGTCCACGAAGTTGAGCTGGGCGCTGCGGGAGCCGCACTCCTCGGGCGAGAGGTAGCGCAGCATCTGCAGGTGGGCCTCGCGGTTCCACGGGTCGCGTGCGGTGATCTCGTTCCAGACGGCGAGGGCGTCGCGCGATTCGGCGCGGATCAGGCGCAGGATTCCGAGCAGCACGACCCAGGGCGTCGGATCCTCGGGCGCGAGCTCGGCCGCGCGGTAGCAGTGGTCGGCCGCCGAACGGGGGTCTTCCATCCGCCCCGCGTGCCGGCCGCGGAACAGTTCGACCCACGCCTCGAATATCTGCGCGTCCGGATTCTGCGGGCGCCGCAGACGCCAGCTGCGCGCGAGCGACGAAGGCGCGGCCGCCTCGGCGAGGACGGCGAAACGGTGCCCGCGTCGGTCCCAGTCCGCGCCGGTCTCCCGCAGCAGCCGTTCGACCTGGTCGACCTGGATGGAATTCTGACCAGGCAGGCCCGGCGACTTGAGCTGTCGCCGGACGCGGCCGAGGTCGACGTCGTCGAGCTCGGGGCGCAGGCTGGGGCCGGAGGAGCGGATTCTTCGGAAGAGCGACACGGGCGCAGCTTAGGGCCCGGGGTGAATTTCGGACAGACCCCGGAATGGAATATTCAGGTTGCCGGGAATGCGGTGAACCTACCGCTCCGTACGGCGATCGAGCGCGGGGGCCCGGTCGGGGTGGTGCCCGCCCTCTGACCTCCGGAGGGAGGGGGGTGAATCCCGGAGTCCGCCATTCCCGCCCTCGGTTCCCGAGGGCGGGGGCGCGGCGGAGATTCCGGGTGGGGGTGGCCGGATGCGGGTGGTAGAGCGGTGGCTGGAATCAGGCTGCGGCGAGGCGATCCGCCCGCCCAGGTAGCGCTGGGTAGAGATGACATGTACTCTGCGTGTCGCTGGTTGAACAAAGGATACGGGCCCGGCCGCTGCTCCGTGGGGGGAGTCGCGGTCAGGCCCGGTGGCCGGCTGGGGCCCGGTGGGACTCGTGGGGGAGTCGCCGCCGGGCCCGTCGCCGAATACCGTTGGTATGCCCGCCCGGCCGGCGGCCCAGACCTGACAATCGTCCAGTGGGAGGACCGTTTCGGGGACATCCGTCCAGCGTCGGACGAACAGCCGTGTGGCGAGGAGGGTGTGATGCTACGTCAGCGCATCGGGCGGCAGAGCAGGGCGTCCGGGACGCCGTAGTGCAGCCACTTCCAGGTGTAGGCGACGCCCGCCAGGTACTCGTCGTCGGCGCACTGGCCCTTGTAGGAGCCGGGCGCCCAGTCGCTGCCCGTCGAGCCGCCGCCGGCGGGCCGGTTGTCGCCGTGGTCGAACCACACGCCGCGACCGCCGGTCGGCAGCGCCGCGGCCGCCGGTGCGCAGAGCAGGGCGGACATCGCGTTGCCGTGCACGCTGTAGCCGACCGCGAACTGGCCGTCCGGGCACTGGAGTTTGTTGTAGCCGGAGGCCCAGTCGCCGCCGGTGACGTAGCGCTCGTCGGTGACGGTCGTCCAGCCGGCGCCGCCGGTCGCGGGCTCGCCGGAGTCCGTGCACAGGCCCCGGCTGCTGCCGCGGCCGAGGCCGGTCAGGCGCTGGCCGTCCGGGCAGTTGCCCTTCCGGTTGCCGCTGCTCCAGTCCGGCAGGGCGAGCATGCGCCGGGAGGCGTTCTGGTCGGCGTGGTCGAGGTCGAGCAGGTTCCAGTGGTCCACCGGGGCGACGGCCCCGGTGCGGGAGGGGGCGGTGACCAACCGGTTCCAGTACGGAGCGCGCCAGTCACCCGGATCCTCCAGGCTCAGTGACCGGCCGGCCGAGTCGTACGAGAGCAGCGCCCAACTGTCTTTCGGGACACCGGCGTTCTGCCAGCCGACCAGGGGCCACACGGCGAAGTCGGTGTCGTTCGCGGCCAGGATCGCGGTGAAGGCGTCGAACCACGCGTGTGCCTTGGCGTCGGTGTCGCCGCGGCCGCCGGCGCCGAACTCGCTGATCCACACCGGGGCGGTGAAGTGCTGCCCGGACCGGGTGACGAACAGGGCCTCGTCGTCGACCACCTGCGCCAACTGGTCGGGGGTGAAGTCCTGGTAGCGCGGGTCGCTGGTGGCACCGGGCCCGCCGGCCGCACCGGTGTTGGCCGGGCCGGTGTAGGCGTAGAAGTGCGCCGAGTAGACCAGCTTGCCGGAGTCGAGCAGGGTGTGCGAGAGGGTGCGGACCGGCGTGAGCATGGGGCGGCCGTGGCTGAACGGCGCGGCCGGGATGCCGTACCAGTTGATGCCCTCCATGATGATCAGCAGGTCGGGGTCGGCCTGGAGGATGCGGTTGCCGGCCTCCTCGAAGGCGGCGTACTCGTCGTGGCCGTCGCCCATGCCCCAGTTGGGGTCGTCCCAGGTGTCGCGGCGGACCTCGTTGCGCAGGTCGGCGCCGACCACCCGCTTGTTCGCCTTGTAGCGGCTCACCAGGAAGACCCAGTCGTCCTCCCACTGCTGGGTGGACTGACCGCTGTTCCAGCGCTCGTTGCCGTCCAGGCCGCAGCAGAACCGGTAGCTGGTGGTGTGGTTGTTCAGGATGACCGCGAAGCCGTCGTCGGTCAGCGCGGACACCACGGCGTCGTACACCTGCAGCGGGGTCCGGCCCCGCAACTGCGGGTTGGCGGCGACGGCGACGTCCGGGACGGGGGCGGTGTCGTGGATCATCGCGTTGGCGAAGGGCAACCGGATGCTGTTGACGCCGAGGCGGTGGAAACCGGCCAGGATGTCGGGGATCGGGGCGCGGTCCAGACCGAGCGGCAGGTTGTACGAGACCTGGCCGGCCTGGTTGTTCGCCGGGTCGGTGGTGGAGCCGCTGCCCTCCCACGTGCCCTGCGCCCCGGCCCAGTTGCCGGACCGCAGTTTGAACCGGTCGCCGGTGGCGTCGACGACGTACCGCCCCCGGGTGCTGAGCGGACCGGTCCAGGAGGCCGCCAGCTGGGGCCCGGTGAGCGCGACGGGGGCGGGCGCGGACGGAGCGGCGCCGGAGGGAGCGGCGGCGCCGGTCCCCGTCGTCATGGCGACGCACGCCAGCAGGGCTGCCCCCGCTGCCAGTGCGCGACGCACGAGCGTGTTCATGGTCGTCCCGAGTGAGTGAGGGAATGGATGACCATCATTCATTCCCCACGCGGCCGAGGGGAACTCCGCGTCGACGGCCCGGAGACGGGAGGAGTGCTTCCGGGAGGGGGAGGCCATCGAGGTGGTCGCGGGCCCCTCAGCGCCTCGCGGGCCGAGGAGGAGGACCCAGCGGCGGCGCGCCGACCGGACGCGCGACGGCCGGGCGACGACGGGGGGACCGACTGTGCCGCCCGTCGGCGGCCGGAGCGGCGCCGGTGCGTTCGGGCTCCCCGGTCGGGTGCGTCGCGGTACCGCCTGCCGGGGACGTCGACCGGGGCCTGGCGGGCGCCTCTGGACCGCGGCCGCGGTCTGCCGGGAATTCGCCCCGGACGACCGGTTTGTGATCACGGTTCGGTGACCTTCCGGTCCTCGGGGGGCCGTTGGTCCGTTCCCGGTGTTCGAAGGGCGGTAGATTTCCCCGGCACACTTTCTTGATCACCACGGGGGATTCACCATTTCCACTCACTCTGCCGAGCTGCCCGGCACCACCGCGCCCGCGGAGACCGCGTCCACCGCCCCGCTCCAGGGGGCGCCCGGGTACGGGGAGGGGCAGCTCACCTGCGCCGTCTGCGGCTCCGTCCCGGCGGTGAACGCCACCATTCGCGGGCACCAGGGCTTCGTCGTCGTGTTGCGCTACCTCAAGCGCCGGGGCCCGTTCTGCCGCAGCTGCGGCATCGCCACCCACCGGGAGATGACCTCCGACAGCCTCTGGCAGGGCTGGTGGGGCATCCCGTCGATGATCATCAACCCGATCGTCATGCTGGTCAACGTCCCGCAGCGGTTGAAGATCAACAAGCTGTCCGAGCCGGTCCCCGGTGCCCCCGGCACGCCGATGGACACCGGCAAGCCGGTCTACCTGCGGCCCACGATCGTCGGCCTGGTGATCCCGGCGGTCCTCGTCACACTGCTCTTCGTCATGCTGAAGGACGACCCCGAGTTCGCCAAGGCGGGCGACTGCATCCACAACAGCAGCCCGCTCGCCCTGTCCGGCTTCGACGACGACCACCCGAGCGTCACGGTGGTCCGCTGCTCCGACCCGCAGGCGGACGCCCGTGTCGTCGGCCGGGCCGACGACACGACCGACGGTGAGGCGGAGTGCCGCAAGTACCCCGACGCCGACAGCTACTTCACGTACAAGCGGGGGAGCGACAAGTACCTGCTGTGCCTGACGAGCCTCAAGCCGCGTCCGAAACTGACCCTCACTCCGGCGGGCTGAGCGGGCCGACCGGGCCGGCGGCGCTGACCGGGCGGCGCGGGTGTTCGGGCGTCCGGGACGCCCGGACACCCGAACGCGGACTCAGGAGAGCAGCCCGATCCGGTACTGCATGATCCGGTAGTTCGTCGGGTCGTACCACTGGCTGACGACGATGTGGAAGTCACCGAAGGTCGAGCCGGGCACGACGAAGCCGCCGTACGGGCTGGCCACCAGGTTGCCGACCTCCTGGCCGGGGGCGCCGGGGAGGATCATGGCCTGCTCCAACGTCCTGGTCAGATCGGAGGTCGGGAGCGGGAAGACCATCGCCCGGATCGACAGCGGGTCCATGTTCAGCCACGTGAGGACGTACTTGCCGTCCATGGCGCGGAAGCAGAGCTCGCCCCACTTGCGGGTGCCGAAGACGGTGGTCGGGGCGGGGGCGTTCCAGCGCCAGCCGCCGTCGGCGTAGCCCCACGGCTCGTAGGCGGCCGGGTCGCCGAGGCTCTCCTTCCGGACCCGGTGGAGCAGCATGCCCGATTCCACCTCGCGGTTGAAGACGGTGGACAGGACGTAGCAGTACCCGTCGTCGGCGACGGCGTAGGTCTTCTGCTGGAACTGCCCGCCGTGCAGGTCGCCGGGCCACTGGCACAGGTATTCCCAGGACTGCCCGTTGTCCGTGGAGCGCCAGAAGTCGGTGTGGTGGGTGTCGTAGATGACGCCGCGCATCAGGTGCAGGTACATCACGCCGTCGACGACGAAGGCGTCGGACGGGATCGCCGTCGTGAAGCCCTCGCCGACCGGGGTGTGCGGCTCCTCGACGAGGCTGATGCCGTGGTCACCGCGGACGATGCCGTCGATGCGCAGGTTGTGGAGGTCCGCGCTGCCGGAGCGCAGGCCGACCGGGGCGTTCCACTGGCCGGTGCCGACCCGGTCGCCGTCGAAGGTGTCGCCGCAGACGAAGAGCATGCTGCCGTCGGGGCACCGGACGGGGATGCCGAGGTCGGTCCACGGCGCACCGAGCGGACCGGTCTCGACCGGCCCGCTGAGGTTCTTCAGCTTGACCGCGATCGTCGGACTGGTCGGGTCGTACGGCCCGTTGGCGACCGCGGCCGGAGTGCGGGCGCCGATGGCTCCCGCCCCGAGGGCGACCCCGAGGCCGAGCTTGAGGAGCCCGCGGCGGGACGGCCCGCCGGTCGTCGCGTCGTTCCCGCCCGTTGCGTGGGTCATGTCGTCGACGGCCTTTCCGGATCGGGGAGTTCCGGCAGCTTCCTGCGGCTGCGGACGGATCGCCACCGAGGGTACGGCGGCCCGCCGCCGTTCCCGCGCTCGGTGGACGAACTTTCACTCAAACGGCGCATGTACGGGCGGAGTTGACGGGAAGTCGGGCCCGCGGTCGGCCCGGTCGGCCCGGTCGGCCCGGTCGGCCCGGTCAGGCCTCCGGGCAGCCGTGCAGCAGCTCGGCGAAGGCCTCGGCGACGGAGTCGAAGGCGAAGATCCGCTGCGCCGAGGCGCGCTCCGGCGTGCTGATCACGTAGTGCTCGGCGCGGAAGGAGAGGTCGTCCCAGGGCTCCCAGGTGTGGGCGCGCAGCAGGATCCGGCCGCAGCGGGTGCAACCGATCCACGGCACCAGCACCAGCTTCGCCAGCTCGGGCTCCGGCCAGTCCGTCACCACCTCGACCTCGTCGCCGTCGTCGAGCAGCTGCAGCGGGGCGGGACCGCCGTCGCCCAGGCAGCGCACGAGGCCCGGGGTGAGCTGTTCGCGGACGCCCCACTGCTCGGCGAGCACGGCGATCCGCGCCCGGTCCGCCGCGGCGACCGGGATCTGGCGGGCGAGCAGGCCCTCGACCAGCATCCCGAGCCCGCTCTCCTGCTCCCCGATGTCCCAGCAGTCCTTGACGTCCTGGGCGGCGGGGGCCGGGAGGAGCTCGGCGAGGCGGTACCAGCGGGCGGTGTCGTCGTCCATGGACAAGGACCCTAACCCCCGCCGCCGACACCCCCGCGACCGGCCGGGGTGTCAGGGGCGGGCCGGTGGCCGTGGGGGCTTGCCGCAGCCGACGAAGGAGTCCGGCCGGGGGAGGGCGAGGTGGCCGGGACGGGAGCGCGAGGGCCGGGTCGGGCCTCACCGCCCCTGGCGCTCGCGCCGGTCGAGCTGTTCCCGCAGGTGCGTGGCGCGGTTGGCGGCGTAGACGCTGCCCTCGCCCGCGGCGCGCCGGTACCAGTCGAGGGCCTCCGTGAGCCGGCCGGTCTCGTGCAGCAGGTCGGCCGTCTCCCGGACCGCCCTGCGGTCCCCGGCGAGGACGCGCCGGTCCAGCCAGGCGAAGGCGTCGTCCAGGCGGCCGGCGTCCCAGAGCATCCAGACGGCTTCGCGGTGGGCGTCGCGCTGGCGGCAGTCGGCCGCCTTGGTGTACCAGGCGAGGGCGGTGTCGGTGTCCCGGGCGCGCTGGTGGATCGCGGCGATCTGCATGAAGGCCGACTCGTCGCCGAGGGCGGCCGCCTTCTTGTACCAGATCACGGCCATTTCCGGGCGGCGGGTGAGCTGGTACAGGGACGCGGCGTGGCGCATGGCGACCATGTCGTTCAGCCGGTCCGCGGCCAGCTGGTAGTAGTGCAGGGCCTCCTCGTCGTGCCCCTCCGCGCGGAGGAGGTTGGCCAGCGGACGCAGACCGCCGTCGTTGCCCGCCTCGACCGCGAGCCGGTACCAGCGCATCGCCTGTGCCGTCTCGTCGGCGGTGTGCAGGTACTCGCCCGCCTCCAGCAGCGCGGTGGTCTCGCCCGCCTCCGCGGCCTTCCGGTAGCAGCGCAGGGCGGCGTCCCGGTCGCCGGTGTTCCAGAGCAGGCTGGCCTGCTCCATCAGGGCGCTGGTGTCGCCCTGCTCGGCGCGTTCGCGCAGCCAGGCGAGGGCCTCCTCGGTGCGGCCGTTGCGGCGCAGGAGGGAGGCCGCGGACCGGATGGCCTGCCCCTGTCCCTGCCCCTGTCCCTCGCTCCGGGCGGCCCGCTGGTAGAGGGTGATGGCCTCCTCGTCCCTGCCCTTCTGCCGCAGCCAGTGGCCGGCCTCCAGGGCGGCGTTGGCGTCGTCCGTCCCGGCCTGTTCGCGGAGCCAGGAGATCGCCTCCGACAGGGAGCCGTTCTCGCTCAGCAGGGTCGCGGCGGGTTGGAACGCCTGGGTGTCGCCGGCCTCGGCCGCGGCCTGGTACCAGGTGGCGGCCTCGGTGGTCCGGCCGCTGGCTTCGAGGACCGCGGCGCCGACCACGAGGGTGTCGGTGTCGGCCTCGGCGACGGCGGTGCGGAAGGTGCTGGTCTTCCGGGGGACCGGGGCGGCCCGGTTGTTCGTCAGGTACTGCGCGACCGCGCCCCGGGCTTCGGCCTGGGCCATGGCCAACCGCAGGTCGTGGCCGGCGAGTTCCTGCAGGGCGCGGCGCTCGTCGGCGGTGAAGGTGGCCGGGACCTCGAAGGAGGCCTGGTCGAGCATCCTGCGGGCGGAGGCGAGGGCGTCGCGCACCCCGCGGTCCGGGCGCTGGAGTACGTCGGCCGTGCTCGCGACGGTGCCGATCACCAGGACCGGGGCCCGCCGGCGGTCGGACAGGACCGACCGGATCGCGTCCTGGAACTCCTGGGCGAGCTCCTCCTGCGCGGGGTCGAGGTAGCGGTCGATCCGGTCCAGCCAGACCGCGGTGGCGGGGCCCGCGGACGCCAGCGCGTGGAGCACGCCCCGGGCGTCCGAGGGATCCGCGGGGTACCACAGGCGCCAGCCCTCGGGCAGGGTCCGGACGGCCTCCCAGCAGCTGCGGGTCTTGCCGGTCTCCGCGTCGCCGCGGGCGACGACGATCCCGCTGGTGCCGTCGACCGCGCTCCGCACGGCGGCGGTGAGGAAGCGGTCGTGCCCGCGTTCGATGTACGGGGCGATCTCCGGCAGGGCGCCGGGCTCGTCCGGGACGTCGAACGTCGGGTGGACGCCGAGGGCCAGCGGGTCGGTCAGGTCGCCGATGGCGTGGCCGAACGGCGGCTCCGCCGCGGCCTGCGCCCACAGCGCGCGCACCCGCGTCGCGGCCGCCCGGGTGTCGGAACCGGCCAGGTAGGCGAGGGCGACCGCCACCGCCACCGGGTGGTCGGGATCGGTGGGCAGCCGGCCGGAGCGCAGCACCCGGTGGACGGTGTCCCGTTGGGGGAGCGCGCTGAGCGAGTCGTCCCAGCTGATGGCGGTGACGATCTCGGTCAACGAGGGGGCGCCGGCTGCCTGGTAGGAGGCGTGCAGCGTCTCCATCAGCACCCGGAGCGGGCCGGGCGGCGTCCAGGGGGCCTTCACCACGCGTTGCTTGCGGCGTCTGCGGACGGCGCCGCCGTGCTCGGGCAGGCCCGGGGCGGCGGCCGCGCCCGGGGACGGCACGGGCCGGAACGGCGGCCTCGGCGGGTGCGCGGCCGGTTGGGCGGCGGGGTCGGCCTGCTCGGGGCGGTGGGCCCGCTCGGCGCGGTCGGCCCGGTCGACGGGTTCGGCTCGCTCGATCCGCTCGGTGCGCTCGATCCGCTCGGTGCGGTCGACCCGTTCGGTCCGCTCAGACCGCTCAGACCGCTCGGGCCGTTCGAGGCGTGCGGCACGTTCGGCCCTGGCCTGGACGCGCTGCCAGGCCTGCGCCCAGAGGGCGTTCTCACGGGCCGTCGCCGGTGCGTTCGGGTACCTGGCGATCACCCGCATGAAGTCGCAGAACACCCGAAGTCCCGGCACCTTGCCGGGGCGCATCGCGTCGTTCATCGTGCTGCGGAAGAGCGGCACGCCGGCCTCCTCGGCCCGCTGCGCGAGCTCGCGGAAGGTGGGATTGCCGCACGCGGCGCGGGCGGCCCGCATGGCCTCGCCGAGGTGGTGCGGTGCGCTCAGGTCACGGGGATCCCGCCATCGGTCGACGGTTCCGTCGCGGCCCGGTTCCTCCGCGGGGCGGGCCACCGACTTCTCCCACAGCTCGCGGGCCCTGCGCCGCTTGGCGGCACCGGCTCCGCAGGCCCGGACGTAGGCCTCGACCGCCCACCACTTCTGGAGCCGCCCCGTGTCGGTGCGGGAGAGGGTCGACTCCGACGGGCCCCCGGCCTCCCGCATCTGGGTGTACGTCCTGCCGCTGTGCTCGCGGAGCTCCCGCAGGTAGTGGGCGAGCTCCGCGCCCGGTGCGCCCGGCTGCACCGCCTTCTTGGGCCGTCCGACCATCCGGGACGCTCACTCGCGCCGACGCCCGGCGTTGACGGCCTTGAGCAGCCGTCTGACCAGCTCGGAGGCGGCTCCCACGGCCAGGCCGGAGATGGTGATGATCATCTCCGTGGACAAACCGGCCAACGCCAGGATGACGATCGAAGCCAGCACGGCCAGGACCAGGACCACGACCGACGCGGGGATCACCGCACCGGCGCTCGCCTGATCACGCCGCCTGCGCGGCATGGTCATATGAATTTTCCTCTTTGTCGTTCAGCGCACAGAATTCCGGCCACCCGGGCCTCCGGCCGAGCGGGAGATTGCAGCTCCCGGGTCGGCACGGAGCCAGTGTTCAGCACGCGAAGCCGGGCCGGTGCCAGATCTGAGGGACCGCCACCAAGGAGTGAAAGAACCGCAGGTGATGGACGGGCGTTCTGCCTGGTCACGGCCGCGGGATCGATCCGAACGCCCCGGCCTCCCGGCGCTGTCCGGGTTTTCCGCCTCCTGGCCGGCGTGAACGCCTTTCTTGCAGTCCTGTCCGGCTTGCCTGAAACAATGCGGGCCGCTGGTCAGGGCGGAGGGCGAGGTCACCCGGTGTGCGACCGGCGGTCGACCCGGCACCCGCACGGCCGCTGTCCGGTGCCGCGGCATCGCACAGGGGTGGCGGGCCCGCCGCGGGTCGCAGATTGGTGGGGTCGTCCCGATCGCACAGAAGCACCCAGGGACCGCGGCCGGCTCCGATGCAGCGGACCGGCCGGCCTTCGGGGGCGCCCCGGCGCCCCCGAAGGTCCAACCCCCGCCCGTCGTCGGCGCGCGAACTCGCCTTTTTGGGGCTTGAGTTCACCCGTGGGCCGACTGGGGCCGGATCGGTGCGCCTTCCGGCGCCCCGCCCCTAGGCGTCGCTCCTCGGATGTGCTGACATATCCATGCCAAGCGAGGGCCGACGGGTACCGCACCCGCACCCGCGCCGCGCCCCGATTCCGTGCACGACCGAAGGGGAATCCCATGCTGCTCCGTGTGCTGGCCGCCGCGACCGCCGTCGGCGCCTCGCTGTCCGGCCCGTCGGCCTTCGGTGTCGACTCGCTGCCGACCCCGCCGGACCGGATCGTCATCGACGTCGCGACGGTCAACGGCTCCGGGTGTCCGGCCGGGACGGCCGCCGTGGCGGTCTCCCCGGACAACACCGCCTTCACGGTCACCTACAGCGACTACCTCGCGCAGGTCGGGGTCGGGTCCAAGCCGACCGACTTCCGGAAGAACTGCCAGCTCGACCTGCGGGTGCACGTCCCCCAGGGCTTCACCTACGCGATCGCCTCCGCCGACTACCGCGGCTTCGCCCACCTGGAGAAGGGCGCGACCGGCACCGAGCGGGCCAACTACTACTTCCAGGGCCAGGCCCAGACCGCCTACTCCTCCCACCGCTTCAACGGCCCTCAGGACGACAGCTGGCAGGCGACCGACACCGTCGACGTCGCCGCGCTGGTCTGGGCCCCCTGCGGCGAGGAGCGCAACTTCAACATCAACACCGAACTGCGGGTCACGGCCGGCACCTCGGACCCGAATCGCACCACCAGCTTCATGACCATGGACTCGACGGACGGCAACATCAACACCGTCTACCACCTCGCCTGGAAGCAATGCCCCTGACCCCTGGCCCCTGGCCCCTGACCCCTGGCCCCTGGCCCCTGACGCCCGACCCCTGACCCCTCATCCCTGGTCACCGGGCCCCGGACCGGCACGCCAAGCGCTCGCTGCTGGTCCTCACCTTCGATAGGGCCGCCGTGAAGGCCTTCGGTCCGGGCTACCCCAACCACATCCCGACCATCCTGATCGGCTCGCAGGACACCGTGAAGACCGGCTTCCAGAGCAGCGGCCGGGTCGACCACTACGGGATCCTGCACACCATCGACCGGGCCCTCGGCCGCAAGCCCTTGGCCGACAACGACCGTTACGCCGCTCCCGTGAACGACGCCTGCCGGTAACCCCCGCCGCGCGGCACCCCGTCCCGGCCCGGTGGCGCACCCCGCCGCGGGGCCGGGCGGGTGCTCGGCCGCCGGGGTGATGATTGACAAACTCAACCTTTCACCCTTAGCGTCGGATCATTGCTTCACATGGTGAAACGTCCATGTGGGCAAACGGAAACCACGCCTCAGAGACCGCGAGCTCCCCATGCACGACAGCATCCCCACAGTGGTCGCCCGGCTGCGGGCCGCATTCGACTCCGGCCGGACCAGGCCGCTCGCCTGGCGCCTGGACAAGCTGGCCGCCCTGCGCACCCTGCTCACCGAGCAGGCCGAGCTGTTCCAGCAGGCCCTGCACGCCGACCTCGGAAAGAGCGCCGCCGAGGCGGACCGCACCGAGATCGGCTTCACGATCAACGAACTCGACCACACCGTCGAGCACCTCGCGCAGTGGCTGGAGCCGAGGCCGGCCGCCGTGCCGGAGTTCTTCCGGCCCGCCGCGGCCCGGGTGGTCCGCGACCCGCTGGGCGTGGTGCTGATCATCGCTCCCTGGAACTACCCGCTCCAGCTCGCCCTGGCCCCGCTGGTCGGTGCGCTGGCCGCCGGGAACACCGCCCTCGTCAAGCCCAGCGAGCTCGCCCCCGCGACCTCCGCCGCCATCGCCGACCTGCTGCCGCGGTACCTGGGCGAGGATACCGTCGCGGTCGTCGAGGGCGCCGTCCCGGAGACCACTGAACTGCTGGAGCAGCGCTTCGACCACATCTTCTACACCGGCAACGGCGCGGTGGGGCGGATCGTCATGACCGCCGCCGCCAAGCACCTGACGCCGGTCACCCTGGAACTCGGCGGCAAGAGCCCCGTCGTGGTCGATCCCGGCGCCGACCTCGCCGTCACCGCCCGGCGGATCGCCCGCGGCAAGTTCCTCAACGCCGGCCAGACCTGCGTCGCCCCCGACTACGTCCTCGCCATCGGCGGCACCGTCGCCGCCCTGGAGTCGGAACTGGCGGAAGCCGTACGGGAGTTGTTCGGCGAGAAGCCGGCCGAGAGCGGCGACTACGGGCGGATCGTCAACGAGCGGCACTTCGACCGGCTCACCGCGCTGCTCGACAGCGGCCGCACCGTCATCGGCGGCGACCACGACCGCGGGGCGCGCTACCTCGCCCCGACCGTCCTCGCCGACGTCCCCGCGAGCGCGCCCGTGATGCAGAGCGAGATCTTCGGCCCGATCCTGCCCGTCCTCACCGTCCCCGACCTCGACGCGGCGATCGCGTTCATCAACGAGCGCGACAAGCCGCTCGCCCTGTACGCCTTCACCGAGTCCGCGGACACCAAGCGGCGCCTGACCGAGGAGACCTCCTCCGGCGCGCTCAGCTTCGGCCTGCCGGTCTCCCACCTGGCCATGCCCGAGCTGCCCTTCGGCGGCGTCGGCGAGAGCGGCATGGGCCGCTACCACGGCGAGTACTCGATCGACACCTTCAGCCACACCAAGGCCGTGGTCGACAAGCCGCTCGACTGATCCGACGCCGCGGATCCCCTCGGATCTCCTTGGGTGCCCTCGGATCCCTCTGGTTCCTCCCCACCGGTGCCGTACGGTGCCGTCCGGGTCCGTTCCGTCCGGACCCGTTCGGCGCCGTTCGGCGCCGTCCGGTCCCGTCCCGATCCTCCTGAACTCCTCCTGAACTCCTCCCGAACCCCTTCTGGAGCACGCGCCCATGACCCCGAACGAGCACGTCGCCGCGGTGTCCGCCGAAACGGACCGGTTCGTCGCCGCCGTCCGGTCCGCCGACCCGGCCACCCCGGTCCCCACCTGCCCCGGCTGGACCCTCGCCGACCTCGTCCGCCACGCGGGCAGCGTCCAGCGCTGGTTCACCGTCCTGCTGCGCCAGCGGATCCAGGAGCGGCCCACCAGCCGGGAGGTCGACCTCAAGCTCCCCGAGCGGGCCGAGGACTACCCGGCCTGGCTCTCCGAGGCCGCCGCCGAGGCCGCCGCGACCTTCGCGGACGGCGACCTCGACGACCCGATGTGGGCCTGGGGCGCCGACCAGCACGCCCGGTTCTGGGTGCGCCGGATGCTCTTCGAGACCCTCGTCCACCGCGTCGACGCCGAACTCGCACTGGGCCACGCGGCCGCGATCGACCCGGCGCTCGCGGCGGACGGCGTCGCCGAGTTCCTCACCAACCTCCCGTACGCGGCCGCCTTCGCGCCGCGGACGGCCGAACTGCGCGGCGAGCAGCGCACGATCCGCTTCACCCGCACCGACGGTGGCGGCGGCGCGGACGACAGCTGGCTGGTGCGGCTGCGCCCCGACGGCTTCGGCCTGGAGCCCGGCGACGCGCCCGCCGACGCCACCGTCACCGCCACGGCCGCCGACCTGCTGCTCCTCCTCTACGGCCGGATCGACCGCACCGCCACCGGGATCAGCACGGCCGGGGACCGGGAACTGCTGGACCACTGGTTCGCCAATTCGGCGTTCTAGGAACCGTCGTCGAGCCCCCGCCCCCGGCAGGGGGGGGCGGCGGCCGGCGGGGCCCCTCCTCCGCGCTACCCGTCACCAGGCCCGCACGGCTCCGCCCAGGGCCAGGCACCATGCGGTGCCGAACGGGAGCAGATGGCGGACCAGGACGGGGCCCCGACTCCCCGGGCCGCTCGGCGCCTCGCGCGCCCGGCGGCGTCGCTCGACTCCCCGCCCGGTCCGGTCGGCGCAGCCGCCACCGCGCCCGCCCCAGCGCGGGGAGATGGTGAGCGGCCCGGTGAGCCAGGCCTTCCGTGGGCACCGCCGGACGGGGTGGGGGCGGGGGCGGTCGTGGCGGGCGGGCACGGCTTCGGGCCGACGGCGCGCCGCGCCGTCGGACGGGCCGGGTCAGTCAGGAGTCGGGCGCGGCGGCGCTGATGTCGGCGAGGGCGGAGCCCGGGTCCCGTTCCATCGCGAGGTCGCCGAGCGAGACCACACCCACCGCGCGGCCGTCGTCGAGGACGGGCAGGCGGCGCAGGGCGTGCCGACGCATCAGGTCGACGGCGTCCCCGATGTCGTCGTCCGGGGCGACGCTGACCAGCTCGGTGCTGCAGATGTCACCGACGCGGGTGCTGTCCGGGTCCCTGCCGTCGGCCAGCACCCGGACCACCAGGTCGCGGTCGGTCACCAGCCCGTACACCCGGTCGTCCTCGCCCGCCACCAGGACGTCCCCGACGGCGGCGTCGCGCATCCAGCGGGCGGTGTCCCGCACCGAGGCCAGCCGGGGAACGGTCACCGGGCCGGGGGTCATGATGGCCCTGATCTTCTGGGTCATGGTGTCGCCTCCAGGACGGTCGCACCGGACGGGCGACGCCGCGCCCCGCGGCCCGCCGATTCCGCGCGGCTACGCCGGTCCCCGCCCGTGACACCCGATGACCGTGGTGGCCCGCGGCCGCCCGGCACGTCGCCATCGGTCCCGGCCTGTGCACCGACGCCCACGACAGGCACCTCGACAACGACGTGCTCACCCGGAGCACCGGTCGGGGTGACGGATCTCCTCCGTGGACGGAGGCGACCACGAGGCGGCCTTGGTCGAGCCGCGGTCGAGCCGCCGCCGGCCGGGTGGCCTTCGGCGCGGTCTGGCGCGGAGGGCGTGGGCCGACCGGCAGGGCCCGGTGGAAGTGGCTAGCGTCAGGGCAGGCCGCCCGAGAGGCGGGCGGCCGCATCGGACGGATCGGAGCCACCGTGGTCCCCATGACCCTGCACGAGATCGCCGCGGCTGTCGGGGGAGACCTGCACG
This sequence comes from Kitasatospora sp. NPDC053308, assembly GCF_055585785.1. Classification (NCBI taxonomy): domain Bacteria; kingdom Bacillati; phylum Actinomycetota; class Actinomycetes; order Kitasatosporales; family Streptomycetaceae; genus Kitasatospora; species Kitasatospora sp. NPDC053308. Next base: position 617,962 of record NZ_JBVJJY010000002.1, read on the forward strand.
ACGTGCCCGATCCGGCGGCCGTGGTCGAGCGGCCGGGGGTCATCGACTCGCGGCTGGTGGAGCCGGGGTCGCTGTTCATCGCCCTGCCCGGCGAGCACACCGACGGCCACCGGTTCGCCGAAGCCGCCGTCGCGGCCGGCGCCACCGCCGTGCTGGCCGCCCGTCCGGTCGGGGTGCCGGCCGTCGTGGTGGCCGACGTGCAGGACGCCATGGGCGCCCTGGCCCGGGCGGTGCTCGCCCGGCTGAACGCGCCGACGGTCATCGGGCTCACCGGCTCGGCCGGCAAGACCAGCACCAAGGACCTGCTGGCCCAGGTGCTCGGCACCATGGACACCACCGTGGCCACCCCGCTGTCCTTCAACGGCGAGATCGGCCTGCCGCTGACGGTCTTCCGGGCGGACGAGACCACCCGGCTGCTGGTGTTGGAGATGGGCGCCCGCGGCAAGGGCCACATCCGGTACCTGACGAGCCTGGTGCCGCCGCGGATCGGTCTCGTGCTCAACGTCGGCACCGCGCACGTCGGCGAGTTCGGCGGCGGCAAGCAGTCCATCGCCGAGGCCAAGGGCGAACTGGTCGAGGCGCTGCCGGCCGACGGCCTGGCCGTGCTGAACGCCGACGACCCGTACGTCATGTCGATGGCCCCGCGCACCAGCGCGCCCGTCCTGACCTTCGGCGTGGAATCCGGCGACGTGCGGGCCACCGGCGTCGCACTCGACGCGGCGGGCCGTCCGTCGTTCACCCTGACCCACCGGGGCGCATCGGCTCCGGTCAAGCTCGCACTGCACGGCGCCCACCACGTCGCCAACGCGACGGCCGCCGCCGCGGTGGCGCTCGGGCTGGGGGCGACCGTGGCGCAGGCCGCCGAGGCACTGACCGCCGCCCGCGCGCTGACGCCCGGCCGCATGGACGTGACCGAGCGGGCGGACGGCGTCACCGTCATCAACGACGCCTTCAACGCGAACCCCGAGTCGATGGCCGCGGCCCTGGCGGCACTCGTCGCCATGGCGGGCGGCGGACGCCGCACGGTCGCGGTGCTGGGCGAGATGCGCGAACTGGGCGACGAGTCGACGGCCCACCACACCGACCTCGGCCGGCTCGTCGCCCGCCAGGGCATCACCGACCTCATCGCCGTCGGCGGCCGGGAAGCCGAGCTGGTCCATGCCGCGGCCGCCGAGGGCGGCGTCACCAGCACCCTGGTGCCGGACCGCGACGCCGCCCTCGACCTGCTGCTGACCTACCTCGCGCCCGGCGACGTGGTGCTGGTCAAGGGCTCCCACAGCGTCGGCCTGGAGGACACCGCGCTGCGCCTGACCAAGCCCGAAGCCAGGAGCTGACCTCCGCGCGACCGACACGGCCACCGTGGCTCCGCCCGGCACCGGCACAGCGGGACGGCCTGGCCGCCACGCCCGGCCGTCCCCGTGTGCCCGCGTGACGACGTGGTCGCCGGGCTCGACCGGCTCGGCGGCCACGGGACCCACCGGACCTACTGGACATACTGACAGCGCCTTGGAACTGGCCTCGGCGCAGCCCGGGGTGATCGTCGCCCCGCAGCGGCAGACCATCACCCGGCCGTCGCCGGTAGGCTGACCGTCCTCAGCGAGGAGGACCAGTGCACGACGAAGAGCCACTGGAACAGTGGGCGCGGCGCAGGGAACAGCGCCTTCGGCCGGTCGGCCGGCTCAAGGCCGTCATCATCGGCCACGAGGACGCAGCGGCGCATCTGCATCCGCACCTTCCCCGCCTGGTCTCCCGCTGGGACGGCTACCAGTGGATTCCGGAGACCATCGCCGACGACTACGCCGCGGCGCAGCGCATCCTCCACGGCATCGAAGGGGACGGCGTGATCCGCCCTGTTCCCCCTCCGCCCCGGAAGACCCGCGCCGGAAAGCACCGAAAGCCCTGATCCGAGCCCGGCCAACGAACCTGCGCCGGCCCGGGGACCTGCGCGCCCGCTGCCCCGGCCAGGAACCTGGGCATGACCACCCGGGAGGACCCGTGACGGCACGTACCGTCCGTCGGATATCGAAGCGCGGAGGAGGAAGCCGCTTGACCGCCGCGGCCGCTGTAGGGGAAGCGGTCCCACCAGCGCTGAGACCGAACTGCTCAGGGCACGAACGCCAGGTGAGGTGACCGCCCCGGAGGTCCGCAGCTTGATCCGCGCTCCGAGCTCCGTGGCCCCGGGCTGCGCGGGTACTACGCTGCCGCCTGCCGATCGTGAACGTCCGGTGGGCGACGGCGGAGGGTGATGCGGCAGAGGGCGGGGCCGGTCACTCGGTCGCTCCGTCGCCGTCGTGGTTGAGGACCGGGGTGCCGGACGAGCGGGGCCCGGCCAGGGGTCGGCGGTGGGTGTTCGCGGGGGTGGTGATGGCACGCCCGAAGGGGCGGCGGGTGGTCGGGAGCGGTTCCCCGGCGGGACCGGCGGGTCCCGTGCCCCGGGCGGAGGTCGGTCGGCCGATGGGGCGGACGACCTGCCGGGGAACCGCTCATGGATGTCCTCGGCCTCAGCCGACGGTCAGCCGGAAGGGCCCGGCGAGGACCGAGTAGCCGTCGTTGGCGAGGTAGTACGCGTCGTAGCCGCCCGGGCCGTTGAGCTTGCCGGTGGAGAGGGTGACGGTGCCGCTCTGGTTGGGGGTGTAGGCCCAGGTCAGCGCGGAGCGGGAGCCGGGGGTGACCCCTGCCGGGTAGACGCCGACCCAGTTCTTGGCGCTGACCTGGGCGGTGTTCGGCAGGGCGTAGCGCAGGGTGAGGTTGCCGCCGTCGGCCACCGCGTTCAGGTCGCCGGTCAGGGTCGGTCCGGTCGCGGTGGACGGGGCGAAGGCGGCGTTGAGGGGTGTCGCGTAGGTGTCGTTGCCGGTCAGCCCGGGCAGGCCGAGGGCGGCGTCGATGGTGCGGCCGACGCTGTAGTGGTCGTAGTGCAGCGGGCTGCTGGTGCCGGCCGGCACGGTGCCCTGCGAGCCGACGACGACGGTGGCGAGGTGGTTGTAGCTCTCGCTGTTGCTCTCGTCCCAGGTGAGCAGGAGCAGCGAGCGCTGCTGGGTCCACGCGGGGGAGGAGAGCACGGGAGTGAGGGTCTGCTTCAGCCAGCCGTCCTGCACCTTGAGGCTGGTGGCGTTGCCGTTGCCGGAGGCCTCGCCGTCGTAGTAGTCGTCGGCGGCGATCCAGGAGAAGTTCGGGGTGGTGGCGGCCGACTGGAGGTCGGTGGTGAGCTGGGTGGTGTCGAAGAGGTGCGCCGCGCAGCGGGCCGGGTTGCCGCTGATGTCGGTGTAGTTCATGAACGGTGCGTCGTCGGGCTCGTAGTAGCTGTCGTTGTTGTTCTTGGTGTTGCAGGGGGTGCCCATGCCCTGCTCGTAGGCCTTCCAGCTCTTGCCGGCCGCCTCGATGGTGTCGCCGAGGTTGCGCTGCGGGGAGTTGATGTCGGGGAAGTAGGTGGCGCCCTTGGCGTAGGTGTCGCCGCCCGCGATGGCGAGGTAGTTCTCGTCGCTGGGGTGGTAGACGCCGTGGGAGTCGGTGAGGGTGGCGCCCTGGCTCATCAGGCTGTGGATGAACGGGGTGTCCGCCGGGTCGTTCATGATCTGGGAGTAGTCGGTGTTCTCCATCATGACGACGAAGACGTGGTCGTAGCCGGGCACGGCCGAGGCGGGCGGGGTGAGCGGCGCGGGCGCGGCGACCGGGGTGTCGAGGGTGAGCGAGAGGTTGTCCAGGTAGCCGGTCTCGTGTGCGGTGGAGAGGAACTGGACCTCGACCTGGATGGACCGGGTGCCGGCCGGGACGGCACCGGTGGCGCTGCGGGCGAGGAACTGGGTGCCCAGGCCGCGGTCGGTGGCGGAGACGGTCGGCAGCTTCGCGGTCGCGCCGAGCGGACGGCCGCCGGCGTCCTGGAAGTGCAGGCTGACGGCGACGTAGCCGCTGTAGGCGGCCCAACCGCCCAGCCAGCCGGAGAGGTTGTAGTGCACCCCGCCGCCGTCGATGGCGGTGGCGGCCGAGGAGACGTCGACGGTCTGGGCCATCGAGCCGTCGCCGAAGTTGCCCGGCCCGAAGAAGGCCTTGCCGGGCGTGCGGCCGTCGTTCGGCAGGCCGAAGGAGTTCACCGCGTGGCACATGGTGTCGATGCCGCCGGCCTGGACGGTCCAGCCGGGGACGGTCGAGGCGGCGCTCCAGTCGGTGGTGCAGTAGCCGCCGGCCTCCGCGTCGCCGTTGACGATCAGGTTGGCGCTGCCGCCCGCCGCCTGGGCGGCGGTGGGGGCGGCGACGGTCAGCGCGCCGACCAGGGGGAGGGTGGCGAGCAGCCCGCCGACGGTGCTCCAGCGCAGTCGCATGGGGGTACCTCGTGGTGTGGTGAGGGTGGGTGCCATGGCGGTGCGCCATGGGCGGGTCATAGCTATCGGGCGGCGCTGTACGGCGGGAGAATGAAGGCCGAACTTGGTCAGACAAGTTCGGGCAGGCGGCGTGTCCCGGCGAGGGCGGACGGCGGCCGGGCAGGGGCCGCGACGCGGTCGCGCATGTATCGCCGTGGGGGTCGCAGTGGGGTCGCAGTGGGCCGAAAACCCTTGACCGGCAGGGTCGTTGGTGTGCGCTCAGGCCAGGGCCCGCCGGCCCGGCGGGTGGTGGCTCGGGCCGGTGACGCCGCCGACCAGTGCGGTGACGACGGTGTCACGGCCGAGGGCGTGCAGCACCCGGGAGACGGTCACGCCCCTGCCGCCGACGCGTCGGGCCACTGGCGGGACCCGGTTGCCGCGGTGCGGGTCCCGCCGGTCCAGGTGGGGGTGGGGTCGAGAGCGGCGTCGAGGGTGACGGTGAGGATCACGGCAGGCTTCCGGTGCTCACGGCCGGGGCAGCACGATGGAGCGGGTGAGGTGGCGCGGTCGGTCCGGGTCCAGGCCGCGGGCGGTGGCCAGGGCGACGGCGAGGCGCTGGGCGCGGACCAGGTCGGCCAGCGGGTCCAGGGTGCTCACCGACAGCACGGCTCCGGTCGGCCGGACCTGCTCCACCAGGCCGGTCGGCGGCTCGCCGAAGAACCACACGACGCTGTCGGAGCCGGTGACGCTGATCGGTCCGTGCCGGTACTCCATGGCCGGGTACGACTCCGTCCACGACCCGGAGGCTTCACGGAGTTTGAGCGCTGCCTCGTGGGCGAGGCCGACCGTCCAGCCGGTCCCGAGGAAGGTGAACTGGCGCGCCGTGTCGGCCCGTTCGGGCAGCGGGGCGAGCAGGGCGCGTTCGGCCTGCACGACCAGGTCGGCGGGGGCGAGGCCGAGGTGGCGGCGCAGCAGTGCCAGGGCGGTGGTGGCGAAGCGGGTCTGCACCACCGAGCGCTCGTCGGCGAACTCCAGATCGACGACGGTGTCGGCGGCCGTGCCGATCGGGGTGGCGAGGTCGCCGGTGAGGGCCGTCGTCGGGGTGTCGGCGGCCCGCAGGAGCGCGGCCAGCACCTCGGTCGTGGTGCCGGAGCGGCTGATGGCGACGACCCGGTCGTAGTCCCGGGCGGCCGGGAACTCGGAGGCCGGGAAGGCGTCGGTCTCGCCGGCGCCGGCCCCCTCGCGCAGCGCCGCGTAGGCCTGTGCGATGTACAGCGAGGTGCCGCAGCCGAGCACGGCGACCCGCTCGCCGTGCTCGGGCAGCCCGGCGGGCTCCAGCTCCAGTGCCTTGCGCCAGCACTCCGGCTGGCTGGCGATCTCCTGCTCGACATGGCTCATCGGGCTCATCGGGTTCTCCTCGACGGGGCTGACGGTGGCAGGCGGCGCAGGGGTGGAGTGGCCCATACTGAGAAAAACGGGTGCACGAAACTGAGCTATTGATAGCCCAACGAATCATGCCTGAGCAAGAGGGGGCGGTCGCCCGAGCACTGCCGCCGACGGCGACTGAAGGCGACTGAAGGCGGCTGAGGGCCGACCGAGGGCGGACTGAAGACGGGTCAAGGCGGACCGAAGGCTCACTGACGAAGGCTGAGGGGTCGTCAATCATCCACGTGGTCCCGGCAGCCCACTGCAACGCTTCGATAACGCGGCTGGCCCGCCGTGACAGCGAGGATGCACACTCTGGGGGCAAAGTTGCTCAGTATTGAGCAGATTCCCGCAGAGTGACGCACCTCCGTGCAAACACGCACGCCCCCACCCGGGCCGTCGCGGCCGGCCCTCGCAGCAAAGGCGGTATCAGAGATGAAGCGGCGTCTTCTCGCCCTGTTGGCGGCCACCCTGGCCGGAACGCTCGCGCTGTCGGGGTGCGGCAAGGGCTCGAACTCCGGCGGGACCTCCGCCGACGGCGTCACGACGATCAGGTTCGTCGCCGCGGACTACGGCTCGAACGGGCAGAACCCGAGCCAGGCGTACTGGCAGGGGGTGATCTCCGCCTTCGAGCAGCAGAACCCGACGATCAAGGTCGACCTCCAGGTCATCAACTGGAACGACATCGACACCCAGGTCAAGACCATGGTGCAGAACGGCCGGCAGCCGGACATCCTGCAGACCGGCGGCTACGCCGACTTCGCCAAGAACGGCCAGCTCTACCCGGCCCGGGACGTCCTCTCCGACGCCACCCTGAGCGACCTCATCCCCGCCATCGCTCACGCCGGCGAGCAGGACGGCACCCCGTACGGCATCCCGTTCATCTCCAGCGCCCGGATGTTCCTGATCAACAACGTCCTGTTCAGGAAGGCCGGCCTGGATCCGGCCGCTCCGCCCAGGACCTGGGCGGACGTCACGGCCGCCGCCACTGCGCTGAAGAACGCCGGGGTGGAGATCCCGCTCGGCGTCCCGCTGGGCAAGGAGGAGGCCCAGGGCGAGTCCTTCATCTGGATGCTGGAGAACCACGGCGGCTACCAGGACGCCAAGGGCGCGTACGCCATCAACTCGCAGGCCAACGTCGAGACCTTCACCCAGCTGAAGAGCTGGGTGGACGCCGGGCTCACCGAGCAGAGCCCGGCCGCCGTCAACCGCACCGAGCTGGCCAAGGACTTCGCCTCCGGCAAGGTCGGCATGCTCAACGGCATCCCCACCCAGCTGAACGACGTCAAGAGCATGGACGTCACCTGGACCGCGATGCCCAGCAAGGACGGTGCCACCAAGGCCACCCTCGGCGTCGCCGACTGGATGATGGCGTTCAAGAAGGGCGGTCACAAGGAGCAGATCAAGGCCTTCCTGGACTTCGCGTACCGCAAGGAGAACACGGTGGCCTTCGACAAGGAGTACAGCCTGCTCCCGGTCACCCAGTCCGCGCTCACCGCACTCCAGGCCGACCCGGACGAGAAGGCCCTGGCACCGTTCCTGGCGGCGCTGCCCAGCGCGACCTTCTACCCGCTCAGCGACCCGACCTGGCCGGCCGTCTCCGCCCAGGTCAAGACCCAGATCGGCACCGCCGTCAGCGACCCGGGGAAGGCCCTCGACGCCCTGCAGCAGGCCGCCCGGCAGGCCGCCGAGTGACCCGGGCCCGCCCCCGGTGGCAACGGCTCGGCCCGCTGCCCTGGATCGCGCCCGCCGTCCTGCTGATCCTGGGCGTGGTGGTGTGGCCGGTGATCGAGATGGTCGGCACCTCGCTGCGCCGGATCGACACCACCGGCACCGACCACGGTCCGGCCGGACTGGTCAAGTACCACAAGCTGTTCAGCGACCCCAGGCTGCCCGCGGTGCTCGGCTGGACCGTCGTCTGGACGCTCGCCGTGGTCGGGCTGACCATGCTGGTCTCGCTGGCGCTGGCCCAGCTGTTCCACCAGAACTTCCCGGGACGCAGGATCACCCGCTGGGCACTGATCGCACCCTGGGCCGCGTCCGTGCTGATGACGGCGATCGGCTTCCGCTGGATGCTCGACCAGGTCGCCGGCGTGCTCAACCGGCTGCTGCTCGACCTCGGCCTGATCGACCACGCCCGGGCCTGGCTCGGCGACGCCGGCCACGCCAGGCCCTGGCTGGTCCTCGTCGCGGTGTTCGTCTCACTGCCGTTCACCACCTACACCCTGCTCGCCGGCCTGCAGACCGTCCCCGCCGAGGTCTACGAGGCCGCCCGGGTCGACGGCGCGTCCCCCTGGCAGACCTACCGCAAGGTCACCCTGCCGCTGCTGCGCCCGGCGTTCCTGGTGGCCCTGGTGGTCAACCTGATCAACGTCTTCAACTCCTTCCCGGTGATCTGGGGCATGACCCAGGGCGGCCCCAACGCCGACACCGCCACCACCACCGTGTTCATGTACATGCTGCGCGGCTACGACGTCGCCGAGTCCGCCGCCATGTCCGTCGTCAACTTCGCCGTCGTCATCGTCATGGTGCTGCTCTTCCTCAAGGTCAGCCGCTGGAACGAGGAGGAGAACAGATGACCGCCCAGCACCGGACGCCGATGCCCCGTCGGCCGCGCGGACGGACCGTCCTGGTCACCGCCACCGCCTGGGGGCTCGCCGCGCTCTTCCTGCTCCCGTACCTGGAGATGCTGATCACCGCCGGACGCCCGGCGGACCAGCTGCGCGACTCCTCCTACCTGCCGACGCGCTTCGACTGGTCCTCCTTCACCACGGTGTGGACCGACACCACCCTCGGGCAGAACCTCCAGGTCACCCTGCTCGTCGCGGCCGGCTCCACCCTGCTGGTCCTGCTGGTCGCGCTGCCCGCCGCGTACCACACCGCGCGGGTGCGCTTCCGCGGCCGCAAGGCCTTCCTGCTGCTGGTGCTCGTCACCCAGATGTTCCAGCCCACCGCCCTCCAGGTCGGCCTCTACCGCGAGTTCTCCACACTCGACCTGCTGGACACGGTCCTCGTCCTGGTGCTCGCCAACGCCGCGTTCAACCTGGCCTTCGCGATCTGGATCCTCAGCGCCTACATCGGCTCCATCCCGGTCGAGTTGGAGGAGGCCGCGCAGATCGACGGCACCGGCCGGATCGGCGCGCTGTTCCGCGTCACCCTGCCGCTCGCCCTGCCGGGCGTGGTCACCGCGGTGATCTTCACCTTCATCGCCGCCTGGAACGAGTTCATCATGGGCCTGACCCTGACGGACTCCCCCGACCGTCAGCCGTTGACCGTCGGCATCAACAACATGATCGGCGCCTACAACGTCCAGTGGAACCACGTCTTCGCGGCCTCGCTGGTGGCGATCGTGCCGGTCGTGGTCCTCTTCGCGCTGATCGAACGGCACGTGGTCTCCGGGCTCACCGCCGGGTCGGTCAAGTAGGGCGGGGCTCCGCGCAGTTCTCGACCCAGCCGCAGCCCTGCCCGGCCCTGCCCGGCTCCGGCCGGGTCAGGCCCGCAGGACGTTCACTCCGGCGGCGGCGATGTCCTGTTCCTGAGCCTCCGTCAACTCGCTGTCGGTGACCAGGTCGTGGATGTCCGTGAGCGGACAGATCCGGGCGAAGGTGACCCGGCCGACCTTGGTGCTGTCCGCGAGCACCACGGCGCGCGCGGTGCTGCGGAGGAAGGCCTTGTCGGTGCTGGCCTCCATCTCGTCGTGCGTGGTGCAGCCCTCGCTCGCGGTCAGGCCGTCCACGCCGATGAAGGCGATGTCCAGGTGGTACTGCGAGAGCATCCGCTCCGCCGCCGGGCCGACCAGTTCGTAGCTCGTGGTCCGGGCGATGCCGCCGATCACGACCAGCCGGACGTCCGGGCGGACGATCAGGTCGGCCGCGATGTTGACGGCGTTGGTCACGATGGTGATCCCGCTGCGCTCGGCCAGCAGCCGTGCCAACTCACTGGTCGTCGTGCCGCCGGTGAGGCCCACCACGGCGCCGTCCGGCACCAACCGGTCGGCGGCGAGGGCGATCCGCCGCTTCTCGGCCTGCCGCTTCCCGTGCTTGTGCCGCAGCGGCAGTTCGAGGTTGACGGCTCCGGTGACGGCGCCGCCGCGGGTGCGGAGCAGCAGCCCTTGGTCGTTGAGTTCCTGCAGGTCGCGCCGGACGGTGGCCGAGGACACCTGCAGCAGTTCGACGAGCTCGTGCACATCGGCGCTGCCCGACTCGGTGACGTGCGCCAGGATCCGGGCGGCGCGATCAGCTTTGAGCATGACCGCAGTGTAGCCGTCGACGGCTCGACGATGGTCATCACCAGCCTGGGGATTCCCCGGAGGCCCGACCTGGCCGAGAATCAAGCCTGCGCGAAACTGATTCGAGAGTCATGTACCGATCAACTGTGAGCAGGTGGTGGCATGTCCTTCTCCCGTGTCGTCCTGGCCGGGGCCCGGTTGGTGGTGCCCGGCGGGGTGCTGGAGACCGGCCGGATCGTGGTCGAGGGCGACCGCATCGCGGCCGTCGCGAGCGGGGCGGCCGAGCCCGGCGACCTCGACCTCACCGGCCACACCGTCGTCCCCGGCTTCGTGGACCTGCACGTCCACGGCGGCGGCGGCGCCTCCTACGCCTCCGGCATCGCCGAGGAGGCCCTGCTGGCCGCCCGCACCCACCTCGAACACGGCACCACCACCACCGTCGCCTCCACCGTCACCGGCGAGATCGACGACCTCACCCGCCAGGCCGCCGTCCTGTCCGAACTCGTCGAGGACGGCGTGCTGGCCGGCATCCACTTCGAGGGCCCGTTCATCTCCCCGGGCCGCTGCGGCGCCCACCG